>NZ_JAXKVR010000030.1:0-882882 GCF_034497725.1 Flavobacterium psychraquaticum | reverse complement strand
CCAGAACATCCGTTTAATACTGGGATAACCGTATAAACCACTGTTCCTTGGACTGTTGGCGCTTCTAGAATTTCTATAATAGCTATTCCTGAACCCGCTGTTGCTCCCGTAACGTTGTCGCTACTAAATACTGTCCAATTAAAAGTAGTTCCTGCAATAGAAGCGCTTAAACCAATATTGATAGACTCACCACTACAAATAACCGTAGTTGGAATCGTTCCGAAGAACTCTGGACGTGGTTTCACATCTATTTGAACTGTTACCGGTAAACCTATACATCCATTTAATGAGGGTGTAATGGTGTAAATAACAAAGCCACCTGTAGTAGCATCCGCTGAAGTTAGTACTTGATTAATGTTTATACCATTTCCGTTGCTTGCTCCTGTTACTCCCGTAGCAGAAAAAGTCCAACTGTAAGTAACTCCTGAAATATTACTGGTTAAATCAATATTCGCGGTGTCTCCTGAACAAATAGCGCTAGTAGTGGCTACAGCCGTCATTATTGGCGTTGGATTTACAAATATCGTAATCTCTTGTGGTGTTCCCGAACAACCATTTGCAAACGGTGTTACGCTATAAGTTACAAAGCCAACATTCAAATCATTTACTAAATTTAATGTTTGTGCAATGGTAGCACCGTTTCCGCTAAATACTTGGGTAGTATCCAAATTAGAAGACAAAGCATTCCAAGTAAATGTAGTTCCTGGAACCGTACTTGTTAAAGTAATATTCGTAGTGGCGCCAGCACAATATGAAGTGCTTGGGGAAGTGATTGTAACTGTAGGGCGTGAGGTTACATTAATTTGTACTGTTATTGGTAATCCTGCACAGCCATTTGCACTTGGTGTAATAGTATAAACTACCGTTCCATCAACTCCTGGTGAAGTTGTAGTTAAGCTCTGATTGATAATATCTCCACTAGAATTACTAGCGCCAGAGACTCCTGTTGCAACTACTGTCCAAGAATACGTTGTTCCTATTATAGTGCTACTCAATACAATATTTGTGTTGGTAGCCGAACAAATAGTAGCTGATCCTGGTGTTGCTGTTACAACGGGTAATTGATTCACAATTACTGTGGCACTTGCGCTTTGCAATTGAGTACAAACTGGAGTAGCAATAGTAGCCACACTTACCAATGTATAAGTAGTATTTGCCGTTAATACCGGTGTGGTATAAGTAGCATTTCCTGATGTATTTAATGTAATAGTTTGCGTACTTGTTCCATCTGTATAAGTTACCACTGCATTTGGCGTTCCTGTAAAAGTAACAGTTCCTGTGTTACCCGTACAAATTGTATTAGCTGCAATAGTTGCTGTTGGCAATGGTAGAACAGTAACAACTGCACTTCCATTCACTGTTGCTGTACAAGCACCTACGACACTTACTAAAGCATAAGTCGTATTTGCCGTTAAAGCTGCTGTAGTAACTGTAGCATTTCCTGAAGCATCTAACATTACGGTTTGATTTGCTCCAGCGTTTACGGTATAAGTAACCGTTGCATTAGCTGTTCCAGCAAAACTAATTACTGTAGTACTTCCTGAGCAAATTGTTGCTGTCCCTGAAATCGTAGCCGTTGGCAATGGTGTCACTGTTACAGTAGCTGAGCCTGTTTGTGGATTAACACAAATTGGCGCTATCGTTGTTTCTGCACTTACTAAAGTATACGTTGCATTGGCTGTTAAAACTGGCGTTGTATAGGTAGCACTTCCTGATGCATTTAATGTTACTGTTTGATTGCTTGTACCGTCATTAAAAGTTACTAAAGCAGCTGGGGTTCCAGTAAAAATCAACGTTCCCGCAGTGCCTGAACAAATTGTATTAGCTGTAAAAGTAGCTGTTGGTAAGGCTTGAATACTAATGATTGCACTTCCCGTTACGTTTACACTACAAACTGGAGTGCTTAAACTAGCAACACTAACTAAAGCATACGTTGATGCAGTCGTTAATACTGGCGTACTTACTGTAGCATTCCCCGTAGCGTCTAAAGTTACGGTTTGATTCGCTCCGCCATCAATTGTATAAATAATAGTTGCATCTGGTGTGCCTGCAAAAGCAATTGTTGCAGCAGTTCCTGAACAAATAGTCGTAGTTCCTGAGATTGTTGCTGTTGGCAATGGTAAAACAGTAATTACTGCACTTCCCACTTGTGGTTGACTACAAGTTCCTAAAGCAACACTTACTAAATCGTAAGTAGTATTCGCTGTTAAAGCTGCTGTAGTTACTGTAGCATTTCCTGAAGCATCTAACGTTACGGTTTGATTCGCTCCTGCGTTAATGGTATAAGTAACCGTTGCTCCTGCTGTTCCCGCAAAAGTAATTACTGAAGTATTTCCTGAACAAATTGTTGCTGTTCCTAAAATAGTAGCCGTTGGCAATGGTGTCACTGTTACAGTAGCTGAGCCTGTTTGTGGATTAACACAAATTGGAGCTGTAGTGGTAGCAGCACTTACTAAAGTGTAAGTTACATCAGCTGTTAATGTAGGTGTTGTATAAGTAGCACTTCCTGAAGCGTCTAAAGTTACCGTTTGATTGGTTGTACCATCATTAAAAGTAACTAAAGCATTTGGTGTTCCTGTGAAAGTGAACGTTCCTGCAGTACCTAAACAAACTGTATTACCTGAAAAAGTAACTGTTGGTAATGCTTGGATGCTAATTACAGCAGTTCCTGTTAGGTTAACCGTACAAACTGGCGTGCTTAAACTTGCCACACTAACTAAAGCATACGTTGAAGCAGTTGTTAATGTTGGTGTAGTTACTGTAGCGTTTCCTGTAGCATCTAATGTTACCGTTTGATTCGCTCCGCCATCAAGTGTATAAATAATAGTTGCATCTGGTGTGCCTGCAAAAGCAATTGTTGCAGCAGTTCCTGAACAAATAGTCGTAGTTCCTGAGATTGTTGCTGTTGGCAATGGTAAAACAGTAATTACTGCACTTCCCACTTGTGGTTGACTACAAGTTCCTAAAGCAACACTTACTAAATCGTAAGTAGTATTCGCTGTTAAAGCTGCTGTAGTTACTGTAGCATTTCCTGAAGCATCTAACGTTACGGTTTGATTCGCTCCTGCGTTAATGGTATAAGTAACCGTTGCTCCTGCTGTTCCCGCAAAAGTAATTACTGAAGTATTTCCTGAACAAATTGTTGCTGTTCCTAAAATAGTAGCCGTTGGCAATGGTGTCACTGTTACAGTAGCTGAGCCTGTTTGTGGATTAACACAAATTGGAGCTGTAGTGGTAGCAGCACTTACTAAAGTGTAAGTTACATCAGCTGTTAATGTAGGTGTTGTATAAGTAGCACTTCCTGAAGCGTCTAAAGTTACCGTTTGATTGGTTGTACCATCATTAAAAGTTACTAAAGCAGCTGGGGTTCCGGTGAAAGTCAACGTTCCCGCAGTTCCTGAACAAACTGTGTTTGCTGTAAAAGTAGCTGTTGGTAAGGCTTGAATACTAATGATTGCACTTCCCGTTACGTTTACACTACAAACTGGAGCGCTTAAACTAGCAACACTTACTAAAGCATACGTTGAAGCAGTTGTTAATGTTGGTGTAGTTACTGTAGCATTTCCCGTAGCGTCTAAAGTTACGGTTTGATTCGCTCCTGCATCAATTGTATAAGTAATCGTTGCATTGGCTGTTCCTGCAAAAGCAATTGTTGCAGCAGTTCCTGAACAAATAGTCGTAGTTCCTGAGATTGTTGCTGTTGGCAATGGTAAAACAGTAATTACTGCACTTCCCACTTGTGGTTGACTACAAGTTCCTAAAGCAACACTTACTAAATCGTAAGTAGTATTCGCTGTTAAAGCTGCTGTAGTTACTGTAGCATTTCCTGAAGCATCTAACGTTACGGTTTGATTCGCTCCTGCGTTAATGGTATAAGTAACCGTTGCTCCTGCTGTTCCCGCAAAAGTAATTACTGAAGTATTTCCTGAACAAATTGTTGCTGTTCCTAAAATAGTAGCCGTTGGTAAAGCCGTCACTGTTACAGTAGCTGAGCCTGTTAAAGGAGCAGTAGCTGCCGGTGTTGTAGTAGTTGCACTTATTAAAGTATAAATGGCATCTGCTGTTAAGATCGGCGTTGTGTATGTAGCACTTCCTGATGCATCTAATGTTACTGAAAAAGTACTTGTACCGTCACTAAAATCAACAACCGCACCAGGCGTTCCAGTGAAAGTCAACACTCCCACAGTACCTGAACAAATTGTATTAGCTGTAAAAGTAGCTGTGGGATCATTACTAACTGTAATCACAGCACTTCCTGTTAATGTTACTGTACAAACATTAGTAACACTTACTAACGCATAAGTTGTGTCAACTGTTAATGCTGATGTTGTAAGTGAAGCATTTCCTGCTGCATCTAAGGTTACTGTTTGTGTTGTCCCTCCGTTTACATTGTAAGCTACAACTGAGTTTGGTGTTCCTGCAAAAGTTATCGTCGCAGTTGATCCTGCTGGAATAGTAGTTGTTCCGGAGATAGTAGCCGTTGGCAAAGCACTATAAACAATTGCATCAAATTGTGCATAAGCAGGACAAGGAATTGCAAAATCTTCTACCCGAACAAAAATTGGAGTAACCGCATTTGTTGCTGTAAAGTTGATTGGTAATTGCGGAAGTCCGGCTTCGGCATCGGCCTGAGAAGCATAATATGAAACATCATAACCAAGTGGGTTTGGACCTCCAAAAAGTGAAAGCCAACTATCATCTAAATTAAATGTATAATCACAGCTGAATAAATCATCTGGAGTTGCATTTATTGTAATTCCAGATAAATATTCTACAACGATACAGTCGCTTTGGGTACAAGCTGCACCTGCAGTATTACTAGCTTCTAGACAATAAGTTCCTGGCTGAGTTACTACTAAAGTAGGACCTGATTCTCCAGGGATAACAGTTCCATTTAATGTCCAAATAAAATTAAAGCCCGCAGGATTTAAACCTGAATTAATTTCTCGTGTACCACCAGGGCAAAGAGCAAAACCATTTGCTTCAGTCATATCGTCTGTAACAACACCAGCACCAAGAGGGTAAGTTAATTCGGCAACCCCAACATTAAAACTACCTGCTTCAATAAAAACAGCAGAATCAAATGCTGAATCTTGATAATCACCGATAACTAACTTTATACTATAAGCTCTATTTGGGATTACATCAGCAAACGCGACCATTGGCAATGTATATCCTCTCATATTCATTATTGAGGTTGGATCACCAATTGTATTATTATACCTATCAAACAAATTAGAATTTACCGATCCACAAACCCCATTATTCGCATCGTCTCTAATCGTAGTGACAGAAACAGGTGTAGTAGTACCTGGAATAACTGCTAAATTTGTTGCTATTCCAGTTGTTAAATCAGTTAAAATAAATGCAAAAACATCCCCATAGGTACATTGAAATGATCCATACTCATTAGATGCAAAAACAAAATTAAAACTAAATCGATCTGTTAAAGGCGTAAAATTAAACTTGATAAAAGTAACGTCATTAATTGAACTCGTACCGCCATTTGCATTGGAAATAGCAAGTAGCTCTGCATCGCCTACATTGGAACAAGTTGTCGATAAATTGTTGTCGTTGAAAATTCCTGCTGTTGAAGTTGCCGTTCCACTTCTCAAAATTACACCGGATGAAAAGTCAAAGTTAGCCCCAGGATATTGAAAAAAACCAATACCCGACGAACAAGAAGGTGAATTTGAAGAAGTGAAATTTGAAACCAAAGCACAAGGCGAATTCACTAAAACATCTTGAACCAACTGAGGCACGGTATAGGTTGTTGTATTAACCGAAATCGATTGGGAAATTCCAAAAAATGACGATAATAAGAATAAATAGAAGTAAAGTTTTTTCATTATTATAGTAGTTTGCTGTATGGTTAATGAATTGTTAAAAATTATTTAAAAAAACAAATATAAACATTTGAGAATATTTTGTTTATATCTTTGTAAAAAATATACAAAATGCAAGTAATTTCTATAAAAACAACAAATAATCCTGCAATAATTAAATTTGAACTAGACGAATTTATCATAAAAACGACTAATTTCGAATTCAAGAACATTGACGAAACTAAGGAATCACCATTAGCGAAACAATTATTCTTTTTACCTTTTGTAAAAACAGTTTATATTTCAGGAAATTTTATTGCTATTGAAAAATTTTCAATAGTAGAATGGCAAGATGTACAAGATGATGTTGCCGCTCAAATTAATGACTTCATTTCAGATGGTGGTGTTATATTGAACATAGATGAAGTTGCTCAAAACAAAAAGCAACCAATTACAATTTATGCTGAAACAACTCCAAACCCAGCTGTTTTGAAATTTGTAAGTAATAAATTACTGACGAAAACCGCTTTGGAATGTAAAAACATTGACGAAACAGCTGCCGCTCCTATTGCGAGAGAATTATTCAAATTTCCATTTGTGAAAGAAATTTTTATTGACGAAAACTATATCTCTATTACAAAATTTGCTGTTAACGAATGGGAAGAAATTACGCTAGAATTAAGAACATTCATTAAAGAATATCTTGAAAACGGTAATGTTGCGATTGACGAAACAGCAATTGTTAAAACTGAAGGTCATCAAAAACAACAAGAAGGCTATTTTGATAAATTAGACACCACTTCACAACAAATCATCAACATAATTGAAGAATATGTGAAACCAGCGGTTCAAAGTGATGGTGGAAATATCGTATTTGAATCGTTTGATGCGACAGAAAAAAGAGTAAAAGTAATTTTGCAAGGTGCTTGCAGTGGCTGTCCTTCATCTACTTTTACACTTAAAAACGGAATTGAAAATATGTTAAAAGATATGCTAAAAGACAACGACATTATAGTGGAAGCTGTAAACGGATAACCTTTTACTTTTATTAAATAAAAAAAGAGCCTACTATTAGGCTCTTTTTTGTAACATTTAATTTATTCTTTAATGTTAATGTTTATTCAGTTGATTAAATTCTTTGAATAATTCCAATAGATTCATAATCGACTTGGCTAGGTCATTCGTTTCTAACAACAAACTAAAATATAATTTAGTGTTTTTCGGACTCGTTTCAGTCGTTCTAATTCTTAGAATTTGTTTTGTTATTAATCCAGAAATAGTGTTTAAAACAACTTCTTTATCTTTTAAGATCAGATCAATCTTATAGAAATCTTCTGCTTTAAAACTTTCTTCAAGCAATTGTAACAAATTTTGTAGTTGTCTATCAATTGTTTTCAGATCTCTAATTTGGTTGAATTTTAATTTCTTGTGATTATTATTGACATGCGAATGACTTGCTGCCGTAATATAATCAATAGATTGCACCATATCTTGTAAATAACCTAAAATCAAAATGTAGAATTTACTCGCTTCTACTGAATTATCATCTAAATTCTTAATGAAGTAGAAAACATTACTTTTCAATTCATCTATTTCTTTTTCTAATTTCTTCTGATCTTTCTTATTCTCTTTTAATTTAGCTAAATCTTGTAAGCCTAAATTATCAATTACATTCGAATACAGCGCACTACTTTTACGGAAAACTTTTGAAATCTGTGCCGAACTTTCAGTAATCATTTCTTTTACTGTTCCGATATCTTCTCTTCTTAGACTTTTAATTTCTTCTGACTCTTTCAGTTTACTTTTGTGAATTTGATTACTTCTAAAAAAGAAAACAGCAACAATAATCATAAAAGCAAAGAAAGCAAAAACCTCTCCTATAAATAATATGTAAGCAATAATTGCTGATGATAAAAAAGCTGCTATTGCCGTTACAAACCAACCGCCAATCACGTTAAAAACCCCAGCAACTCTGTACACAGCACTTTCTCTATCCCAAGCTCGATCAGCAAATGATGAACCCATCGCTACCATAAAAGTAACATAGGTAGTAGATAATGGTAATTTCAATGAAGTACCAATAGATATCAAAATAGAAGCTACAATTAAGTTCACGGAAGCTCTCACTACATCAAACATTGGTTGTTCATCTCTTTTCCCTTTGTATTCTAAAGGAACAAATTGAGCATCTAACTTGCTTTGCAATCTTTTTGGCAAAATAAAACTAATCATATTTCCAATATACATCATACCTCTAACAATATTTCTAGAAAGTAAATTGGCATTATATTTTTCGTTTCCTTCTCCTTGACGGGATAAATTTTGCTCAGTCTCAAGTACAGCTTTAGCTTTTTTTGATGTCCAAAGAGTGTAAACCATTATTGCTCCTGCAAGAGCTAAAAAGATAAATGGAGCAGGTAGGTTTTCTTTCTCTAATCCTGACATCATAAATTCCGACGCTCCTAAAGTTTGCCCCGGAGCTGACCAGATTTCATAGGCTTGAAAAGCAGCAATGGGAACTCCAATAAAATTTACTAAATCATTACCTGCAAAAGCAAGTGCTAATCCAAAAGTTCCAACTATAATGATGAATTTAAAAATACTATATTTAAAAACACTAATTAATAATTGACAAACAGTTGTCCATAATAAAAAAGAATAGGCGATAATCGTGAACGGACTATCTTTGATAAAATCTTTAATTTCAGAAGGAACAAATGTAATTGATTTTAATCCTTTAACTAAAATGAAAAATGTAATTGCTGTCATAGCAATTCCACCAAAAAGAGCTCCTACATATTTGTATCTGCTTTCAATATGGAATGTGAAGATTAATCTAGAAACATATTGAACTAAGGTACCTAAAGCAAAAGACAAAGCAACAGACAAGAGTATACTATATACTATTTCAGTAGCTTTTTCAGTATTTATATAATTGCTTAAAGTATTAAAATCTCCATCACTCACATATACTTTATAAACTGCAATTGCAACAGAAGCTCCAAGTAAAGAAAAAATTATCGAAACTGTAGTAGATGTTGGCAATCCTAAGCTATTAAAGATGTCTAAAAGTAAAACATCTGTAATCATTACTGCTAAAAAGATAACAATAACATCATTAAAACTGAACATACTGGGAGTGAAAATTCCATTCCTGGCTATTTCCATCATTCCGTTAGAATATAATGCCCCAACAGCAACTCCAATACTAGCAACAATCATAATTGTTCTAAACGAAACTGCTTGCGAACCAATTGCAGAATTTAAAAAATTAACCGCATCATTACTAACTCCAACCATCAAATCGGTTATCGCTAGAATAGCTAAAGCAATCAACATTATAATATAAATCTGTTCCATTTTTAATATGAATTAATTTTCTACAAAAGTCCTCTAAGAAATTCGTTCGTACGTTAACTTAATGTTATTAAATACAATAAAATGCCGTGTTTTAAAATTAATTCCTTAACTTTAAATTAAAATTAAAACTATTTATTATGGCTGTATTAAAAGTAATCGAAGTATTATCGAGTTCAACAGTTAGTTGGGAAGATGCAACAAGACAAGCAGTAACAGAAGCTGCAAAATCTTTAAAGAATATTCGTTCGGTTTATGTAAAAGAGCAAAGTGCTCAAGTAAAAAACAATGAAGTAGTAGAATTTAGAGTCAATCTAAAAATAACTTTTGAAATTGAATAGTTGCAGAAAAATAAAAAAACCAAGAGCGTTCTTTAAATAGCACGCTTTTTTTATGAGATAAATTTAGACTATTTTGTATTTGTTTTAGAAAACTTAAAAACACAATAAGTATCTTTACCAAAAAATATTTAACAATGAAAACCTATACATTTGATTCCTTAATCAGTTCTGCAAAAATATTATTTTTTGACTATTTACCGAATTTTGCTATTTCATTAGCGATTCTGTTTTTGGGATTATGGACAATAAGCATCATTACTAAAACAGCTAAAAAAATAATGGTTAGACGTGAAGTAGAAATTACATTATCTACTTTCATTGGAAACTTAATTTTTTGGACTTTGCGTATCTTGTTATTTATCACCGTTATTTCAAAACTTGGAGTTCCAACCACTTCATTTGTTGCGATTTTAGGAGCTGCAGGTTTAGCAATTGGTTTGTCATTGCAAGGATCGCTTTCTAATTTTGCAGGTGGAATTTTAATTATCTTATTTAAACCTTTTCGATTAGGTGATTTTATTGAAGCACAAGGCGTTATAGGAAGTGTAAAAGAGATTAAAATTTTCTCAACTGTTATCACTTCACCTGAAAACAAACAAATTATAATACCAAATGCATCATTGTCAAATGGCGTAATCACTAATTATTCTGTAAACGGAATTAGAAGAGTTGATATGGTTATTTCTGTAGGATATGAATCTGATTTACAGTTGGTAAAAACAACATTAGAAACCATTATAAAATCTATCCCTGAAGTTTTGGAGGAGCCTGAAGCAATGATTCTTGTGGGTGAACTAGCTTCTAGTTCTATTAATTTTCTTGTGCGACCATACACTAAAAATGAAAATATTTTAAAAGTAAGATCCGAGGTTTTTGAAAAATGTCAATTAGAATTTGGTAAATTAGGCATTGACATTCCTTATCCACATCAAGTGGAAGTACAAAAAAAATAATTACTTAACTAAAAGAAAATCTTTTAGATAAAAAGGTTCGAAATAAGCTACATCTACAAATTCTTGCTTCTGAAATTTCTCAAAAGACACATCGCTCATTTCATTAGCTGAAGGATAAATGACATTCGGATGGAACACGAATTTTTCATTCACTAATATATTTTTAAATTTTGCTGTTCCGTCTCCAACTAAATGAAGTACTTCTTCGATTTCATCATACGAATTCTCGTCGATTATTTCAGCTTGAACATTTCTAATTTGGTTTTGATTTTTATCATAAAAAGCCGTAAAAACTTCCATTCTTCGAGCATCGATCATTGGAAGAATAATACCGTTTTCGATTTGAATTTGTTTGGCTAAAAGCTGCAATGTATCAATTGCTATTAGTGGAATATTCAAAGCATAACACAAACCTTTTGCAGAAGAAACGCCAATTCTCAAACCTGTATAAGAACCAGGACCTTGACTAACCGCTACCGCTTTCAAGTCTGAAAATTTGAAATTATTCTCAGTTAAAACTTCCCCAATAAAAAGATGTAATTTTTCCGCGTGAGAAAAATTTTGTTCCGCTAATTCTTTGCAAACAATTGTTTTTCCTTCGTTTGAAAGTGACACAGAACAATTTTTTGTAGCAGTTTCTATATTTAAAATCAAAGCCATAATTATAATTTGAAGTGCAAAGTTACTAAGGAAAACCGTTTAAAAAAAGGAAGGCACTAAAAATAGCGTCTTCCTTAAACTTATAATATTTGAAAATATTATTTTTTTTCTTTACTGTTTTTATCTTTTTCGCTTTCAACTTTTACTTTATCGTTTGACGACAATTCTTTTGAAACCGTTGTATAAGGTCCGATAATAATTTCTTCTCCTGGTTTTAAACCTGAAATGATTTCAATGTTCGTATCATCTTGAATTCCTGTTTTAACTACTCGAAGTTTCGCTTTGTCACCCACTTTTACAAAAACACATTCGTATTTTTTGTCACTTTTTGGTGCAGTTCCTTTTTTCTCTTGTTCTTCTTTTTCTAATTCTGCAACAATATCTTTTTTCACTGAAGTAGTGTCGTCTTTTATTACAACTGCACTAATAGGAATAGCTATTATACTTTCTTTACGTTTTGTAATTACATCGACAGTAGCGGTCATTCCTGGTCTAAAAGGTGAGTAATTCTCAGGCTTTCCTTTTAACAAATCTTGATATGATTCTTTTAAAATTCTGACTTTTACTTTAAAATTTGTAACTTGATCTGCTGTTAATGCAGCACTTGCAGAATTTGAAATACTAGTTACAATTCCTTTGAATTCTCTTTTCATATAGGCATCTACTTCAATTTTTGCTGAATCTCCGATGCTAACTTTTACAATATCATTTTCGTTTACATCTACTTCCACTTCCATATTGTTTAGGTTTGCAATTCTCAATATTTCAGTTCCCGTCATTTGTTGGGTTCCTAAAACTCGCTCACCTAATTCAATATTTAACAATGAAATAGTTCCATCGGCCGGCGCATAAATCGTTGTTCTTCCTAAGTTGTCTCTAGCTTCCGTAACCGTAGCCGAAGCACTTTGTACTTGGAAATAAGCCGATTGTTTGTTCGCTTTCGCAACTTCATAGGTAGAAACTGCTTTATCCCATTCTGCTCTTGAAATAATTCCTTTATCAAACAAGGTTTTACTTCTATCATAACTTGCTTTTGCCTCTTTTACTTGCGCATCTGCTTGCGTTAATCCGGCTTTTGTGGTTGACATAGAAGCTACAGAACGATTTACACCTGATTCATATAAATCGGGATTAATACGCACTAATAAATCGCCCTTTTTCACTTGTTGGCCTTCTTTTACAGTTAAAGCAATAACTTCTCCTGAAACTTCAGAGGATATCTTAACTTCAATTTCAGGCTGAATTTTTCCTGTAGCCGAAACGGTTTCGATAATAGTAGTTTGCGCAACTTTTGACAGTTCAACAATTTTTGAATCGTCATTATTTCCGATAGCGCCTGTTTTTTTTAGAACAATCAATAATAGGATTAATCCGATGGCACTTCCTGCTAAAATGTATATGGTTTTCTTTGACATAGCTAACTTATATTATGTTTTTTATTGTTGTTTAATTAAGGGTATTCCGAAATAGAATTCTAGTATTTTCGTTCTAAAAATGTAATCATATTTGGTTCTTAAAACTTCTGATTGGGCATTAACTAATAATGTTTGAGCTTGATTATAATCAAAAATATTCATTAAACCCACTTCATATCTTTCTTTAGCATATTCATTTGAAAGTTTTCTTGCTTCTAAAGTTACTGAAGCTGCTTCATAGCTTTCTTTTGCCGAATTTGCATCTGTATAAGCGATATAAACATTACGTTCAACATCTAATTCTTGTTGGCTTAAATTTAATTTTGCTCTTTCTAAAGTTACTTTACTTCGCTCTACATTATTTCTTGCCGAAAATCCGTTAAAAATTGGCACACTTAATTGTAATCCAAAATTCTGTCCTTTGTTATCACTAAATTGATCAAAAATCGGAGCAGGTTTACCTAAAATCGGAGAGAAATTTTGCTGAAGAACTGATTGATTGGTTCCATCTACAAAACCTATAATCGATGTTGGATTTAAAGTGTTAGGTTGAACCCCAACAATTCTATCGCTATATGCCGCACGTGTGCTAAAACTATAAAAACCAGAAAGCTTCGGTTGAAATGCACTTCTTGCTATTGCAACATCTTTTTCGGCTATTTCTACATTTGATTGTGCAATTTTCAATTCTGTTCGTGTTTCTTTCGCTTTTGATAAAATATTTTCCGAAGATTGGAGTAATATTTCTTCATTAAAAAATGATATTTGATCTTCATCAATATCAAAATTCTTGAAATCATCTAAACGTAATAATTGAGCCAAACTTAATTTTGAGATTAATAGAGAATTTTCAGCAGCAATTACTCTTTGAGAATCAGTTGCTACCGTAGCTTTGATGTCTAATAAATCTCCGTTTGGAACTACACCCGCATCTACTAATTCTTTAGTTCTATTGAACTGCGTTATATTATAGGTTTGTTGTTGTTGCTGTACTTTAAGATTTTCTTTACTAAATAGAATTTGCAAATAAGCATTAGCGACATTCAATGCAATATCTTCTTGCATTTTTGTCAATTGATACTGAGTAGCAATAATCGCAATGTTTGATCTACGAAGTTGAAGTTGATTTCTTAATCCATTATATATATCAACGCCCAAATTCAGGCCCGCTGATGTAAATTGAGTGGTTTGATTTTGTAATAAACCAGTTGTAATATTTTGATTTAAACCAATATTCCACGAATGTGAAGCACTTGCATTTACACTAGGTAAAAATGCTCCTATCGCATCTTTTTTAGCAATATTAGTGTTTTTCAGGTCTAATTCAGACTGTTTAACGGAGATATTATTTTTCACCGCATAATCCACACATTCCTCTAATGTCCATTTCTTTTCTTGTGCCGATAGTTGAAAAGCTACCAACAAAAGAAGAAAAAGTATTTTTTTTGTTATCATTTTATGTCCATTTACTAACATTACTAATAAGACCTCTTTTTGTGTGTTTTGTTACAGTTATCAAATAAAATTTTACATTTACAGGAAAATAAATTCAATTCATCTTTTACTAAAATGAAAACAATTGCCCTATTAATTCTGTTTATTACAACTCTTTTCCTTGTATCTTCTTGCGCCACGGTTAATAAAGTCGAAGCTTTAAAACCAGTTGCTTCCAATGATTCGCCTGTTGTTTTTAAAAATAAAATTTCTTACATCGCAATGCCTGTTGAAATTTCGTTGAAGGAAATCGAAAGTCAGTTGAATAAAAATCTAAATGGTTTAATTTATAATGATTCGATTTTGAACGATGATAAAACCGAAATGAAGATTTGGAAAACGGCACCAATTAAATTAACAGAAAAAGACGGGAATATAATTTCGATTATCCCGATGAAAATTTGGGCTAAATTCAAATATGGTACTGATTTTATGGGTTTGAATGATACGCGTGAAATCAACATTAACGGAACAATCACCTTGAATAGTAAGCCTCATTTAACCAATTGGAAACTTACGACGACTTCTAAATTGGAAGATTTTGAATGGAGCGAAAGTCCGAGTATTTTGGTAGCCGGAAGAAAAGTGCCGATAACCTATATCATCAATCCAACTTTGAGTATATTTAAGTCGAAAATTGCCAAAAAAATTGACGATGCTATCAATGAAACATGTGATTTTAATCCTCAGGTTTTAGCTGTTTTAGACAAATTGAGTACGCCATTTCTTACTAGCGAAGCTTACGAGACTTGGTTTAAAATGGTGCCTTTGGAATTATATGTAACGGATGCTAATTTGTCAAAATCAAAACTCACGATGCAAATGGGCTTGAAATGCAATATGCAAACAATGGTAGGACAAGAACCAAAAAACAGCTTCGATGCTAGCCGAATAGTTCTAAAACCTGTATCTATTATTCCTGAAAACACTACGGCTTCAGTTGTAGCGGTTTCAACTTATGAAAGTGCGAGTAAAATTGTGACTAAGAATTTTCAAGGGCAAGAATTCGCTTCAGGAAGTAGAAAAATTGCGGTTCAAAAAGTTGATTTGTGGCAGAAAGACAGTAAAATGATCATCGCGCTAAGCGTAGCTGGAAGTATTAATGGCACGATTTATTTATCGGGAATTCCGAATTACAATCCAATCACAAAAGAAATTTATTTCGATCAGATGGATTATGTATTGAACACGAAAAGTGTTTTGATGAAATCGGCTAATTGGTTAATGCAAGGTACAATATTAAAGAAAATTCAAGAAAGCTGTCGGTATTCCATCAAAGGAAATTTAGAAGAAGGTAAGAAAAATATGGAACCGTATTTGACGAATTATTCACCGATGAAAGGTGTTTTTATCAATGGCGTTTTGAACGATTTTGAATTTGAAAAATTAGAATTAACCGATAAAGCAATTATAGCATTCATTACCACATCAGGAAAAATGAAAATTAAAATTGATGGAATGGAATAATTGAATACATTAGCACAAAAATGACGAAAAAAATTTTACTTAGTTTTATCTTATTGAGCTTTTTTAAATTCCAAGCACAAGACAACTCCAAAACAACTTTTGGCTTTAAAGGTGGCTTTAACAAGAGCATTTTAGATGGCAAAGAACCTGACGGGACTAGAACAGGCTACATAGGTTATGAATTGTATGGAAGTTTTTTTGCAGACACCCAAATAAGCCAGGATTGGAACTTAGAAAACGAAATTTTATTTTCTTATACCGATAATTATCACTTCATCGAAATTCCGGTTCATTTAAAATATAGAATCAAAGAAAAGTGGTTTATTTTATTAGGTCCAAAATTAGATTTCATAGCTGATAATGACAACGACGACTTCGAAGCGGGCTATAGATTTAAAAACTTTGGTGTTTCCGGCGAAATAGGCATTCAATATCATATTAGTAAAAGATTCTTTGCTGAAACAAGATATTCAAGAAGTTTTACCGCACAAGTTGATGATTTGGCATTAGATATTTATGGCGGAAAAAGACATACTTTACGTGTAGGTTTAGGAATTAAATTTAATTAATTAGTCTTTTTCTTTCCGTATTTCATTTTATATATGGCAAAACCTAAAACTCCCACTAAAATATAAGGAATTGCCATTAAATATACTATTCCGTCATTAATCCCTTCTGCTTTAACGCCGCCTTCTTCACTAGCGAGTGCAGCTCTGCACATAGCACATTGGGCTTGACCAAAATTCGAAAGCAAGATAAAACTAAGAGCAAATAAAATCTTTTTCATTTAATTGACGTAATAAGGAGCAATCATTAAATATACAATAACACCCGTAATAGCAACATATAACCAAATTGGAAAAGTGATTTTCGCAATCTTTTTATGTTTATCGAATTGTTCCGACCAAGCTTTCACGTACGTCGTTAAAACCAAAGGAATAATAATTATTGACAAGATAATGTGAGTAATAAGTATGAAATAATATACATATTTTATTGCGCCCTCGCCACCAAATTTAGTAGAATCAGACGTCATGTGATAAGCAACGTACATTCCCAAAAAAGCAACAGAACAAGCAATTGCTGTTTTCATTAAGTTTTCGTGCAGTTTTCTTTTTCCGTTTTTGATAGCAATTACTGCAAAAATCAGAAAAATTGCCGTTAATCCATTGATAGAGGCGTAAATCGGCGGCAAGAACGACAAAGGTTGCACATCATAGCCTAACTTTCTTAAATTTACACCAAATAATAAAGCTACAACTCCAGGAATAATAATTGACAAAGCAACGATTAACTTATTATATTTGGTTTCTTTAGATGGGTTCATTATTCTTCTAATAATTTTTTAATATCTTCTTTAATTGCTCGTACACCAGCTGCTTCTAATCCGTCGTAGTACAAAATTGGATTGCCTTGCGCATCTCTTCTGCATCTAATATTTCCATTTTTGTCCACCAAAGCAAATAATCCAGAATGTTCAAAACCACCGGCGGCTTTGTTATTTTGGCCAGCATACAAGTTAAATCCTTTGTTCGCCAAGTTATAAATATACGCTTTATCTCCTGTTAAAAAATTCCAATTATAATGTTTGACTCCTAAAAATGCAGCGTGCTCTTTTAAAACCTGTGGCGTGTCTTTTGCCGGGTCAATTGTAATCGAAACGATACCAAATTTAGGATTGCCATAATATTCATTCTGCAACAGCAACATACTCTCGTTCATCTTTGGACAAATTGTGGGACAAGTTGAAAAAAAGAATTCTACGACATATACTTTTCCTAAATAATCTTTATCTGATATTTGCTTTTCATTTTGATTCGTCAATTTAAAAGCAGGAACGGGACCAATTTCAACTAAATCAGATTTTTGGAATTTAGCAACAATTTTTGGTACTGCCCAAATTCCGAAAATTAAAACTATAAATGAAATTCCGATATATGACTTATTATTCATTTTTAGACTTTTTGTTGTTTTCGATGTTTTCTTCAATTTTATCTCTGAAAGAGTCCTTGCGTTTATTGTGATTTTTCTTTAATGCTAATCGATATTCGCGCAGCATAATTTTTACATCGTCGGTCATTTCATTATGTAAATCAGCTGCAGAAATGGTGTTGTAACTTTCTTTGTATTCTTCATCACCTTTTTTGTTTTTACCTTTTCTTCCTCGATGATTTAAGTCTTTATCAACGATAATTACGGCAGGAGTTCCATAATTTTCATCTAAACTTCCTGCTAATTTGTAACTGTCGTAGTATTTCTGAATTTCGGTAGTATCTGCAAAAACAAACTTCCAGCCGCTCATGTTCTCGGTGATAGGTTCTAATTCGCTAAGAATTTGTTCGGCTTTAGCTTCATTTCCTTTTGGTGTAACCATAACCATTTGAAAATCGGTAAAACCCTTATACTTATTATAAATTTTCTGATTTAAGTTGAAGAAATTCCCTCTGTTTTCGATTACATTATTTCCTACGAAACCTAAAACGGTAATTTTTCCCTTCAACGCTATTTTAGAAGTATCTAAGCTGGTCCAATTTATAGGAATTTCAGCATTACTTTTAGAAAGTACTGGTAGGAAAAGAGAATTATGTGTTGCTGACGAAAATATAAGATATGTTGCAATTGGCAAGACAAAAAGCAATATAAGCACTAATTTATTTTTCATTAGATAGATTAAATTTGTTACTACAAAAGTAAAAAAAATCCCGCTAATAAGCGGGATTATATACTACAAACAAGTGTTAAAAATTCCATTTGATCTGACCTGATTTATAAACTTCGAAAACGTAATCACCTTCAATAAGAATAATAAAACAAATGTATAAAATTAAGAATACTAATGGTGCAACAATTGACCATCTAAAGCCTCCCTTTTCACCTTCTAAATGCATAAAAGCCCACATAATGTAATAAGCTTTTACGACAGTTAAGATAATAAACAACCAATTTAGTATGTTCGTTCCTAAAAGATTTGTAAAATGTAATGATTCTGGTTTGTAAATACCAAATATAACTTCAACGATGGTTACAACTGAAAGTAGTGCAAAAACCATCCAAATTCTTTTTGTATTTGATTCGTGTGCGTGTGCCATAATATACTTTTAATTAAAATATTATACTAAATAGAAGAAAGTAAATACAAACACCCATACTAAATCTACGAAGTGCCAATACAATCCAACTTTTTCAACCATCTCATAACTGTTTCTTCTTTCATAAGTTCCTAACAAAACATTGAAGAAAACAATCACATTTAATAAAACTCCTGTGAATACGTGGAAACCGTGGAAACCAGTTATAAAGAAAAAGAAATCAGCGAATAATTTACTACCATATTCATTTCTAATTAAATTAGCTCCTTCAACAACATAGTGTGTATCTGATACTCTTTTAATCGATTCTGCTCTTGATAAAACGACTTTCTTTTTTGTTTTTGGATCGATTTTTTCAATTCTAACCAAGAGATTTTCGTTTGCTTTGAAGCCATCAACAACTTCTTTGACTGAATAAGAAGAGATGGTACCTTCAGAGACAAACCAAAGACCGTTTGCTCTTGTGTGTTGCGTTCTTTCTTCATGTTGCACTTCGGCAAAATCTGCTAAAGCCACACGTTCTTGTTTTCCATCAGCGCCTACTTTTACGAATTGTAAAATAGAACCTCCAGAAGTTTCAACCGCCCCATATTCTCCTTTTATGAAATTTTTCCATTCCCAAGCTTGTGAACCTAAGAATATAAAACCACCTACAATCGTAAGCGCCATGTAGGTAGCTACTTTGTTTTTGTTTTTGTGGTGACCTGCATCTACAGCCAAAACCATAGTAACAGATGAGAAAATCAAGATAAAAGTCATTAATGCTACATAGTACATAGGTGCATTAACTCCGTGTGCAAAAGGAAAGTGATTAAAAACTTCGTCTGCAATGGGCCAAGTTTCTAAATATTTGAATCTTGAAAAACCATACGCAGCTAAGAATCCTGTAAAGGTTAAAGCATCTGATAAGATAAAATACCACATCATCATTTTACCATAGGTTGCCCCTAATGGTCCTTGACCTCCGTCTAAAGCGTTTTCGTCTGAAATACCTGTCGCTCCCATAAATTTTTTAATTGTTAAAAAGTTCCCAAATTTATTATTTTTTTTCTATTTGAAAAAATAGAAAAACAAAAACAAGTAAACCCAAATGAAATCCATGAAGTGCCAATACATTGCACTTATCTCAATACCAAGAGTTTGAGTCGAATTGTATTTTTGTTTATAATGATTATAAATTACTACTAAAAGCGAAATAATCCCTCCTAAAAGGTGCGCAATGTGTACTAAAACAGCAATGTACAAAAAAGAAGTAGTAACATTACTTTCACTACCTGTAAAAAAATAGCCGTTATCAATAACTTCACCAAAACCTTTAAACTGTAAAAAAATAAAAGTGAAACCCAATGCTAATGTTGTGACTAACAATACCATAGTTTGTTTTCTGTCGCCGCTTCTCATTGCACGCAATGCCATATAAAAAGTACCACTACTTATAAGCATTACTAGTGTACTTATCAAAAAAGGCGTCGGCAACACAAAATCAGACAACCAATCGGGTCTAGATTTACTTACCACATAGGCGCTTGTTAATCCTGCAAAAATCATACAAACACTTATCATTCCAAACCAAAGCAACAGCTTATAAGTTCTTCCTTTACGTTCTTGTTCTTCTTCCCAAGTCATTCTATTTTCCATCTTATCGTAAAAATTTATCTAAAACATATACAATCTGCAACAAAGATATGTAAGAAACGCTAACAATCATCAATTTTCTTGCAGCTTTTGCATCCATTTCTTTATATAACTTAAAAGCGTAAAACAACATCCATAACCCTAACACTACTACAATACCGGTTGAAATCTTAGATAAAAACAATCTACCAGTAAAACCAAAAGCTGGTATCACGGAGGCAATAATCATCCAAATGGTGTATAATATAATTTGAAGTGCCGTTTTTTTATCTTTTTTACCCGTTGGCAACATAAAGAAACCTGCCTTTTTATAATCGTCATACAAGAACCAACCAATTGCCCAAAAATGTGGAAATTGCCAGAAAAACTGAATGATAAACAAAGTTCCAGCTTCAATTCCAAACTGCCCAGTCGCTGCAACCCATCCTAACATAAACGGAATTGCTCCAGGAAATGCACCAACAAAAACAGACAAAGGCGTCATTGTTTTTAAAGGCGTGTATAAACTAACATACATAAAAATAGATATGGCCCCAAACATTGCTGTTTTAGGATTAACACTATACAGAATTATCAACCCTAAAATAGTTAAGATAATTCCTAGCATAAATGCAGTTTGTTTGGTCATTCTTCCGGATGGCAATGGTCTATTTTTTGTGCGGTCCATGTTAGCATCCAAATCCTTTTCAATAATTTGATTGAAAACATTTGACGCGCCCACCATACAATAACCTCCCACCATTAACATAAGCAAAACACTCCATTGAAAAGGCTGTTCTTGACTAAATCCCAACAAATAACCAGCAATTGTTGAAATAACTACGCTTATTGATAATCTAGCCTTTGTAATTTCTACGAAGTCTTTATATAGAGAATTTTTAATATGAGTATGAATTTCTTCCAATTGTGTTTATATTATTCCTTAAAAGGCGTGCAAAGATACAAATAAGATTACTGATTTCCTTTTAACAAAATACAGAAAATTGTTAAAAGCATTAATAATCAAAATACCAATTAAACAAATCACTTCGTAAGCCTATTGAAAACCAAGTTGTATTTGATTTCACTGTAGTTGTTGTTTCGGCGGTTGGATCAAAATTTCTAATTAAAAAATTTCCGAAAACCTTTAAGTTAGCAGCTGGATTTACTAGGTAACCAACTTGCAAATCAGCAATCATTACATTTGTTTTATTTCCCTGCCCAACTGTTACACCTACATCATACGGACGATCATCGTCATAATCTAGATAAATATTTCCTCCATAATTGAAATTATCGGTCCCGTCTTTGAAATCAAAACCTCTTTGCCCGTAAATTAATTTCGCATCTGCAAAATATCTTCCTTTATAATATCTAGCAATTGCGACTAATTCCCTAAAGTTTCCACCCCAATTATGGCCCATACTTTGATTATTATGTCCGTAATTCGTTATTGGATTACTGTGTGAATACACGTAAGGACGTACTTGATTATATTCAATTTGAAGCATTAAATTCTTAACTTGAAAAGCGTCATAATACTTAGCACCTATTTGATAACCAAATTTATTCCTCCAACTTTGATTACTTTCTTTGACATCACCAATTGCAAATTCATCAATTAAGAATTGTCCATAGAAATTAATTTGATTGTTCCATTTATATTTTGAACTCAGACCTAAGAGTGCATTTCCTGTTTTTGAAGACGAACCAAATTCGACAGCTCTGTAAAATATTAAAGGATTCACGAAGTTAAAATCAAAACCTCTTTCATTCGTATCCGTCCAAACAACATTTTCGAAAAACCCTAGATTAAATCTTTTAGTCACATTCCAACTCAAGTAGTGACTTGCCATATATTTTGTAGCATAAGTTCCGTCGACAGTTGCTAAATCGCGGACATCTTTTAACCACATATAAGTATTTGTGTATTTAATTTTCCAAAAAGTAGTATTGATTTTGAAAAACGGATATGGACTTGTTCCATCTCCTTGCAATAACGAACGATAACCGTCTCCTAAAAAGTTTCTTCCATAACCTAATTGCAAATCAATGAATTTATTTGGTGTGTATTTAATGTTTGCTTCGGCCAATGGAAAATCGTAAGCATCTTCTTTAAAGCGTTTTGCAATTCCAATTCCTGGAATTATTGCTGGATTTCCTCCCGAAGGTTTAATGCTTTCGGCATACCTATTATAATAATCTGCGAATCTTCCTTGACTTTCAAAAATGGATGTTGAAAAGGTTAATTGTTCGCCCAAACCTCCATCTACTTTTACACCTCTCGTATTCACAAATGTATTTGACGCTTCACTTTCGGAATCTTTTCCAACCCTTAAATCCACAACAGGATTTAATGTGAACCAATAACCTTCACCCTGAATTGCTACTAAATTTTCATTCCATATTTTTCTTCCAAACCAAGATTCTTTTTGTTTTAAATAGGCTTGATTTACAGCTTCGAAATCATAATATTTAGCAACTTCCTCATAAGAATATGGCTTTGAAGCCGTGTGATTATTACTTCCAACCTGATTTAACAAAGCATCAAAAACACCATAATTCTGGTGTGAAAACATAATATTTCCTTTGCTTTTAAATTGTGGATTTTCGAAAGGTTTATATAGGATATCATTATATTCCGTAAGTTCTTTCGAATTATCGATTAGTTTTGAATTGGTTTTATCTTGAACGAAGACATTATTTTTAGTTTCAATAGTATTTGGTTCCACGAGAGGAATCGCAATTTTCAAGGTAAATTTAGTATAAGTTGGTCTTCCCGAATAAGTCGCCGGTTTGATTTTTGGCAAGGCGGAAAAAACTCGTTTTGTTTCTAACTTTAATGATTCATGCGGTGCATCAATATAAATTACTTTGAAAGTTCCGGTTGTATCCACTTCAAAAAGTGCAATTACTGTCCCTTTGAAATTAGCTAATTTTGCATCGTCTGTTACTTTGTAATTTGCAAAAATATATTTTTGCAACGTGTTGTAAAAACAAGCTTCTTGCTCATTCGCTAGAGAAACTTCACATTCAGGAAACTGTGGAAATTGTTCTCTAGGATTGGTTTGTGCAAAAGTGCAATATCCCAAAATAACAAAAAATACGGATAAGAATTTTATCATTACAATACTTTAATAATTATTAGTTGAAGTTTCTCCATTTGCAATTGCTTTTGCTGCAGAAGTGCCAATGCGTTTCACGCCTAATTCAATCATTTCAATAGCTTCTTCATAACTTCTCACCCCACCAGCTGCCTTTACTGATAAAGGAAAGGAATTTTCTAACATTAATTTAATTGTATGAACAGTTGCGCCGTTAGGAACTCCTTCTGGTGTTTTATAAAAGCCTGTTGACGATTTTACGAAAACCTTTTCGTATTCACTCTCTTTAAAGTGATCCATCACCACGTTTTTAATCAAAGCGGAAAGTTGTATAATTTGATGATCATTTAAAGCAGCTACCTCAATAATCCATTTTACGATTTTATGATGCTGTAATCCTAATTTAGTACCTTCTAAAACCTGTTTTTTAACTTTATCAAATTCTTCATTTTGGAAGGCTTTATAATCCACCACGAAATCCAAATCATCAGCGCCATTATTGATTGCTAATTTTGCTTCAGCTAATTTATCTTCTAATGAGCCAGCACCGTCTGGAAAATCAATAACAGTTCCAATGGTTACTTTAGATTTAGCATTTTGAATCATCTCTTTTGCCAAAGCAACTTTATCCGGACGAATCATAATCAGTTTGAAGTCATACTTTATTGCTTCTTCAACAAAGCCCGCAACAACTTCTGTGTTTTTCTCTTCAGTTAAATTTGCCTGCTCGGCAGTTTTTAAATAAGTAGAATCTAAATAGTGTTTAACGTTCATTTGTAAGAGTTTTATAGTGATGTGTAAAAATAAAAAAAATCCCTTCGAAAAGAGATTATTTAAAAGTTTATTTTAATTATTGAATTCTAAAGGTCACTGGGATGCTATATTGTATTCTAACTGGTTTTCCACCTTGTTTGGCAGGAATTAACTTTGCGACTTTTTTTACCGCCAACTCTGCTGCTTTTTGCATATCCTTTGTAGCTCTTTTATTATCTAAGGCTTTTACATCTACAATTTTACCCGTTTCATCAATAATGAAAGAAATTAATGCTACGCCTTGTTTCCCTCCTTCTAAATCTCCTTCAGGATAAACTGCATTAGTGGCTACAGCTTTTGACATTTGCTCCTCAAAACACTTCATCTGATCATCTCTGTCTAATCCTCTGCAAGCGGGAAACATTGGTAATTGTTCGACATTAAAAACAGTTGTCTCAACAGGTGCAGCTGGAAAATTATTATTTGGTTGGTTTTCTGCAGCGGGTTGGGTCGGGTTTTCAGTTGCAACAGGAGCGGCCGTTTCAATTGGTATTTCCTTTTGTTTAGGAACATCTTTAGTCGTTGATTTTATTTGATCTTTAAATTTAGGAGCAGTAACTACAGGTTTATCTGCAAGTGGTTTTGATTGGGGAATCACTCTAAAATCCGTTGGTACTGTAAGTGTAAATGTCGGCGGAATTTCATCAGCGGTTGCGTATTTAGGTTTTAATTCAAAATTAAATTCTAACACAAACAGCACTACTAACATTGCTGCAATAAGTCCTAACTGGAAAAAGATAAAGCTATTTTTAGCTCTTTTTGGAAAATCTACATTTGGTTTCATAATAAAAAGATTAAGGTTAACAACTTGTTAATCTATTGATACAATTTATATGCCAAAAAAAACCCAACTTATAAGTTGGGATTTCTATGATTAACCTAATCTAAAAGTGATTGGCACAACGTGTCTTACTTTAACTGGTTTATTTCTTTGTCTACCTGGTTTTAATTGAGGTAACTTTTCAATGATTCTTCTTGCTTCCTTTTCAAGTAATTCACTTCCGTTAGGACCTTTTACTCGTTGAACGGAAACTTTACCATCGACACCAATTAGATATTCAACTTGAATTCTACCTTGGATATTATCTTCCATCGCTCTTTCAGGATAGTTGAAGTTCTTTTTAATGTGTTTTGTCATTTGCTCTTGAAAACATTCAAATTGACGTGACTTAGGTTCATTTTCACAACCAGGGAATAATGGCACTTGCTCAATAACAGCAAATGGTAATTCATCAGGAATATCGTCACCAGCAGTACTTCCTTCTTCTCCATAAGAATCAGCTGACTTCGTTTCTTTTTGTTCTGTTTGTTGGTTGTCCTCCACTTTTTCAATCTTAGTCTCTTTAATTACGACTTTGTTCTCCACAATCTTAATTTCTACAGGAGCAGGTGGTGGTGGTGGTAATTTTTGTGCAGGCGGCATTGTAAGAATTGCCACATCTTGATCTACAAAATTATTTTCAATCAAAAGTTCTTCTACCACAACTTTTGGATCTTCCGATTTTAATTCGATTCCAACATATGTTAATAATAAAACTGCAGCCAATCCTATTTGGAAATAAAGTGTGCTATTTCTTTTTGGATCTACGTTAGGATTCTTCTTTAATTCCATAATTTTAATTTTGAGGTGCTAATATAGTTAATAATAGAAATATCTTTAAAGTTTTTTTTTAAAAGTTTTAGAATTTAACCAAAAAATAACAAGTAATGCTACAAATGCACCTCCTGAATTAGCCAAAGCATCAAAAACATCTGCTTGTCTATTTTGAGTTAGAACGCTCTGTAAAACTTCAATAATTATGCCAAATATAATTGCAGCACTAACTATTATAAACTTTAATGATTCCTTCTTAATTTTTTTTTCTAATGCGAAATACCAAAGTAATGTAAAAACAAAGTAAAATATAAAATGTATTGTTTTATCATTTCCTGGAACTTCAACCTTTGGCATATTATTTAAGCTTACTAAACTAGCAATCGTAATTGCGATAGTCCAAATAAGCGCAAACGCAAATAAATTACGCTCCGATAAGTGCCTTGTAATCTTCACTTGATAAAAGTGCTTCTACTTCTGACAGCTTAGAAATTTTAACTTTCACCATCCAACCATCACCGTATGGATCCGTGTTTACTTTTTCCGGATCAGATTCTAATGAATCATTAAATTCAATAATCTCACCTGAAAGAGGTAAAAATAAATCAGAAACTGTTTTCACCGCTTCAACTGTTCCAAAAATTTCGTCTTTTTCTAAAGTCTGGTCTAAAGTTTCAACTTCCACGTAAACGATATCTCCCAATTCTTTTTGAGCGAAATCTGTGATTCCGATTGTTGCAACGTCTCCATCAACTAAAACCCACTCGTGATCTTTAGTATACTTTAAATTAGCTGGTATATTCATTTCTTAATTTGATTTTTATTATTTGACAAATGTAATTGTAATATTTGAATTCTAAAATATGTTTTTTGTTATTTTTTATGATTCTAAAAAAAATCGATGTTAAATTAACTTTTGGTTAATTTCCAAAATTATATCGCAATGTAAATCCAGATCTTATATTTGTAATTGGGAACGAGGTAGAAATAACCGCTTGTGAAAACTGATGATCATAAAAGAAGATTGCTGTTAAGTTTCTACTAAACGAATAATCTGCAGTTAACTTCACAGACCACATATCTTGCCCGCCCCCTAATTGATTATTATCATAATCTAAATAACGCACGATTGTATTGTTTTTACGAAGTGAAAAATCTGCTTTTATGTTTACATCGCTTCTGATTACTCCTGAAACATTGTCTGCCAAAGCAGAATTAAAGGTAACATCTTTAATGCGATATCCTAATCCTATTATATATTCGTTACCCGAAACTTCTGTCAGGAGATTATTGTCAAAACTCATATTTAAGGTTCGATCTTTTTTAATTTCTGCTAAAAGTTTGATTGAGTTTTTCAAGGTCATGTCTACTTTTACCAAGGGATTAAATTGTTCTGCTAAATTTACATTTGAAATTAACTTGCTTGCATAGAAATTTCCATTAGCATCTGTTGGCGTAGTATTTAAATTAGAACGAAAAGCATTTACGTTATAACTTGCTCGATAACCGTGCTGCACAGAGAAGGTTTTAAATTTATCTTTAAACCATGTATAGCGCATTAAACCAGTATACTTCACATTCCAGTTTGGCAAAGGAACATCTCTGAATACGCCAGTTGAAACTTTTCCGGCTTCCTTACCTGAATATGCTGCTACAAATGATGGCAATAATACTTGTTGACTATTTTTTCCATATCCTACAGGATATCCTTCCGCATCTCTGGGGAAAGATGTTGTTCCATAGTATTTATTTGCTAATCGATCTGCGACAATTAGTCTATTATCTCTAAAATCTTGGAAAGCTTGAGAAAAATTAACATCACTTTGATCAAATGCTGTTTTAATCAAAATTGTCGAAATATTAAAATTCCCAAAATCGTAAGGCGAGCGCGAATTATATTGTCCTGAAGTTACATCATATTGTTCTGAATAATTATAGGCATAAGTTCTATCGCCAGATAGCGTAATTTTTAAATCTGGAAATGGAACTACATCTGCTGTAATATTCATTTGTTTATTTTTCACTTGTGTATAATTCTGATTAAATTCTGGAAAAGATGTTAACCATCCATTTCTAGCCGCTTCGTATCGCACATCTGCCTGACTACCGAAAACAAATCCCAACGTTGGTTTTGACGAGCCAAAGAAACCTAAACCAGGCAAATATCCCGGAAGAACCGTTCCTTCATTTTGGGTAAAATTAGCTTGAATTGTTTTTACACTTGTTACCAACCCAATCAAACCTTTCATAAAAACATTTCTTTCCGTAGATGTGTTTTTCGGAGCAGCTACCAATTTTTGCCCAGGAACGGGAGCTGTAGTAGGTTTTTTAACTTTTGTTTTGTTTGTTTTATTAGGTGTTAAACCAATGTATTTATAAAAAGCATCCATAGAAAAAGTTGTATTCAACTTGTGCGAACTTGCATTTTGAATGGTGTTTCCTAAGGTATAACTTGTTCCGTCTTCTGCTTCAATTGTAGAAAAAGCATCTGATGAACGTTGCCAGTTATAATCTCCTGTGTAAATATAGGTCGATTTTACAAAAGCCAAAACCGGAATTTTATTGATTGGTAAATCATAATTCACAACAAATTGTTGGTTGTGTTGATTTGATTCTCCAATATTCCAATAATCATCCCAAATATCAAGTCCGTCAATGGGTAAACTATTTTCGTCTAAATAATTTTTAACAATATTATTTGATGAAGCTGTATAATTTACACGCAACGATTTCGTAAGGTTGTAATTAAATCCATACTGATAATTGAAGAAGTAATTTCTTCTGTATAAATCTCCAAGACCAATTCCTTGCACATCTACTAATCTAAAGCGCTGTTTATTAAACTGGCGTAAAATAGTAGAACTAAAGTTGATATTTGATGGTAAAAAATTAAAATTAAAATCACTTAACATTTTATAATAACCACTTTTCTTAAGAGTTTTTGAATTCTTGAAAGGTTCCACCACAAGCGGCTTAAATGAATAAGCATAATCTACGGAGGTTCTGTTTTGTTTATCTTCTAGGCTTTCTATTTCATAATCGTGGTGTTCCATTTCGTTTAAAGAATAGGAAAGTGTTAAGTTTTCCACATCATAAAAGTTCGCTTTCTTCTCAGGATTTCGTTCTTTTCTAACACCAATAAAATTTAGACTTGTACGTTTTGTATAGTCAATAGCTCTATTTTCAATATTTGCACGTTCAGTTGCATCATTTGTGATTGCCAACAATTGATCTAACTCAATATCTTGATAGAAAGGATCAAATTTTGGTGTAATTGTTTCTTCACCAACTCCATAATTGAATGGTAGATTAATTCCCCATTTCTTTGGTAATAATTTTCCTAAGTTAACATTAGTAACAATATCATATTGAAAAACATCTTCTCTGCTTCTTTCATTTGGCCCTTGTTCTAATGAACCAAATCCGATGGTACTAATGCGTGTTGTTGCAGAAATATTAGCAAAATCAGCTAAATTAGTGTCTACGTTTGCAATCGCTGCATATCCCCCTTTATTATCCATATCTGAAATACGCAACTCATTGAACCAAACCTCGCCTCTTTGAACTTCACCTGATTTGTTTTTCACACCAATCATTAAAGTTCTAACCAAACCAAAATTTGGATTTCCTTTAATTCCTAATGTCAATCTATTATTAGGTGAACCAATTACAGCATTTTCTTCTTCGATAAAGCCAATTCCGTTCGCATCTACAATAATATTAGGATCGTTTTGTAATTTTAAAATTTTAAGTGCCGTTAAATATTCGAGTGGTAAGGCTATTTCATTTTCCTCTGGCCATATATCTTCTGCAGAAGATGTACCGTGAGGCGTAACTTTCAATGGCATTTCTACCTGATAGAAGTTGTCTGTGAAATCATTTCCAAAGCGAATAAATGCAATCATTTCATCGTCTTGCAAACGATCACCATCTGTATTTCCTTCTATTGCTTCGGCATGCAAAAACATTCGTAGTTTCTTAAATTGACGCATATCTACACTTACGTTTTTGAAAACTGCTCTTGAATCCTGAATTTCCAATCCGCCTAAACCTGCAATTGTTTGATCTTTCTTATATACTCTCAACGAAAGTGATTGCTCATTTTGATTTATAACTGTGTTGTTGTTATACAATTGCTCACGAATAACACCTGGAGGCGTTACATATTTAATAGGACTTCTATTTCCATTTTCTTGAATATTTAGCGCTACTACATCAAATCCTGTATTATCATCATCCAAGTTAGGATCTGCAATGTCCAAAGTGTTTGTAAATCTTCTCCATTCACCTCGTACTAAATCTAAAGCACCAAATCTAAGGGTAACTTCCTCTTTAAACCCAGCCATATACATGCGCATGAATCGAATCGAACGGAAATCTGTAATTGGGCCAACTTTATTTGCATTTGTAAATTCTAAGATTGGAATTTTATATAAAATCCATCTTGCTTTGCCCGATTGTCCATTCGGTAACTCTATGCCACTATTTATTTCTCTAAAATCAGCAATATAATTTTGACCTACAGGAACTCCGCCTTCTGGATATAATTTAATAGGTACTTCAAATTTAAAATAAGCATTAATCGTGTTCATTGTATTGTCGCGATTGATGTCTTCTACATCGGGATACGTGGTATTTCCTCTGTTTGTATCTGTTACATTTACTGGTGAATTTCCTTGTGTCCCATTATAATCTCTATAACGATTTACAATACTTCCACCAGAATTTAGATAAAAATTATAATTATCGGCAGATGGATCGGGTTGCCCACTAAATAGTGGATACTTTGCTGCTTCTTCCAAATCCGATAAACCGTCAAACCCCACATCTTGTGCGGCTCTATTGGCCTCTGAGGTATCAAATGCATAAATTAATGATTGAGAAGCTGGTACTTGTCCCCAAGTTGTGGAAATTGTTGGCGACGATGAACCTGGCTCTGGAAGACCATTTTCATAAGACTTTTTACCGTCTCTCAAAATATCTTCTGAAATTTCTCCTAAATTGAATACGATTTTACCTTCATTCGTAGGATCGATGACATCACCTGTGTTCCCGTAAAATGGATCCATCACCCAAAATTGAATATATTCTACGTTGGATTGTTCAAAATTAGTTGAATTTATCGGACGCACAACACCCGCCCAGTTATTAAGTGCCTCGGCGTCTGAGAATTGATTAGTAGCCGCCAAATCGGGATTATAGTTGTAAGGCCCTCGGTCTTTTGGGGAATAAGTTAAATCTAGTGTATTAATTACTGTTGTTTGCCCTTGTGCAATATCGGTTACAGGATATAACTCTCTACTAAAAATTCTTCTCGATTTATTAAACGACAATTCAGTATCGGAGACTCCACTTGGAGGCTGTGTATAGAAGAGCGGATCAATACTGTACCAAGACATTTTTGCTCTTTTATAACCAATTGATAAATCATCGACAGCAGGTTCGTTTGCAGTTGCATCGCCATCATAATTATCCTCTAATGGAACACTTGCTAAACTCCAAGCCAAGGGCGAACGCATGTCGATTGTAGATTGAGAACCTTCAAAGTCATCAATATAAGTTGTAGCCTCACCATTAAATTGATCTGTTTTAGATGTTCCTGGTTTTAAATAGGCAAATTCTCCTCTAAAAGAGATATTAGAAGGTACATCGGTATCAATATTAGGTAATTTATTAACCAAGCGCGTTAAGAAAGGAACTTCAGTGGAATAATTGGCATTTAACCCAAAAATAGAGTTATTTACTGATTCTTGTCCGTAATTAGATTTCGTAGTAAACGGTCTTTCTGACATGTTTAAAATCGTTGCTCCTACCAAGAATTTATCGTTGAATTTATGTTCTACGTTAATACCCCAAAATCTTCTCGTTTGTTGTCCAAAAACCGAATTATTTTCTACCGAAACTTCAATTGGTGTATTTGAAGCTTGAAGTGCTGGATCTGTAATATTTACTTTTCCCATTTGATAATTCACTGTATAATCTACACCTTCAACTAACAATCTTCCGCCGGCGGTTACTACAACAGAACCCTGCGGCACGTTAAAAGCACCAATAGAAATTCCGTCGCCACCCATTGATTTGTAACGTCCCTTTATTTGGAATTTATTTTTTCCACTTTCTTGTAAAGCAGCTGCTTGTGTTGTTTTATATAAGTTTCTAAAAACGTATTTTGTTTGATTAGAGTTATATAGTGCTCCATCATAATCTTCCGATGCATTTAATCTTAATTTCTCAAATAAGTGTTTTCCAAAAGGCTCTACAGTTGTAAAAATAATTCTACCTTTTTGAGCATCGATTGTTAAACCAGGAATAAAATCAAAAAAACCGTCTCCTCCCGCTTGTGGATCATTAGTATAATTTAATTTATCAACATTGAACACTTTTAAAAGTGGCGTTTCTTGCACATCTGCAGGCAGGGGATCAACTCCAGCTTGCGTAATGTAATTCAATGGTGAAGGATCAGTGTATAATATATTTAATTTAAAATCTTCTTGCTCTAATTGATAGCCGCCTGTTTGATAAATATTTTTCATCATCAAATTCCAAGCCGGTTCTGCTACAACTACTAAATTAGATTTCAACATTTTAAGTAACAAAGCTTGCGAAGTTGGCACTCCCACAGGATCTACATTTGTAGCATCTACACCGTCTGTTCCAAATTCCCCAACTTGATATACCTGATCTCCAATGGTGTACTGGTAAGAAACTGCTAAAACTTCATCATTCGTTAAACGTTGATTAAGTGAAATATATCCTAATTGAGGATGAAATGAATATTCCGAAGCTGTTAATTTTCTTGCGTTTTCTAGTTTAGCGAAGTCAACTCCTTCTGCCATTCCTGGATTATTAAAACCATTCAAAGCAGTTGAAACATCTCGGATATTGTTATTTAAGAAATTACTTCCAATGTTTGAAGGGTCAAATTTATTATTTGCATTGTTTGATGGTGTGTCTGGTGCTGCATTGAAAAATCCGGGAGTTGACACCCCAACAATCGAGGCATCTGACTGACCAAAAATTTGCGATTCTCCTAAATCTTGAAGTGCAATAATATTTCGTAAATTGTTTTCGGTATTGCTAACTCTATTTTGTTTGTTGGTAACCCAAACTTCAATACGAGTAATTTGAACACGAGAATTAATGTAAGGGTAAGTCGCTAAAGCCTTGTCGTATTTGTTTCTAAAATATTGAGATAAAAAATAGTGCCGATCTGCATCATAATCTAAAGCGAAAACCTCAAAATCTTGTAATGTTCCTCCGCCTTGAGAAGTTACCGATTTAGTTTGTGATTTTTGTTCGGAGAAAACTCCTGTGAAAGTAGTTTTTCCAAATTGCAATTGCGCTTTAACACCAAATAAACTTTGTGCTCCGCGAACTAATGAATTTGATAATGGAAAACTTACATTTCCGACTTCAATTTTCTTGATGATATCATCTTCCGTTGGCGCGTATTCTAATTTAATTAAGTTTTGGAATGCAAATGTTGATTGCGTATCGTAATTGATATTTACGCTCAATCTTGTCCCTACTTTTCCTTGAATTCCTACGCTAATTCGCTGATCAAAATCGAAACTAGTCGTTTTTCGGTTTCGTGGCGAAAACGACGGATTATCTTGTTTTGTAAATCTAACACCTAAATCTAAATCTACTGTTCCTGTTGGTTTTACGTCGATGGTATTACTTCCAAATATGGCTTCAAAAAACTTAGAATTTACGTAATATTTAGGCAATAAATTTTTCTGAGCTTCTTCTGAACCTGCTTTTTTACCATCAATAGCCGCTGATTTTTGTTGATAATACTTGCGCATTTCTTCGCGAAGTATTAACTCTTGATATTGTTCAGAAGTTAATATTAAGGGATATTTGATATTGAAATCACCAACAGTACTCGTATAAATATAGCGATCTGTAGCGGCATTATAAGAGTATAACTCTGCGATACTTTTGGGGTTTGGTATTTTTAGTTTACCTAAATCTACTCCCGTTCTTACGCTGTCTTTTTCTTCGTCTACTTGTGCTTGTAGTGAGAAGGAAAACAACATTACTATGAATGCAAAACTATATTTTATGTATGCTATTGCTTTTATTGCCGTTTTTTTCAAGTTTTATAAATTTTTTAAAGCTTGTTTTATTAAATTTTCTACAGAGGCATTTGGGGTTTCTCTAATAATTTTATCTAATGCTTTTTCAGCAATTTTTCTTGCAAAACCTAAGACTTCTAAAGCAGATAACGCTTCATCTTTGTTTGTATTGCTCTCAGTCACTGAAACTTCGTCTAAATTGTACACTTTTAACACTTTCTCTTTTAAATCTAGAATAATGCGTTGTGCGGTTTTTGCACCAATACCTTTCATGGATTGCATTGTTCCCACATCATTTGAAGCAATAGCTTGAATAATATGACTGGGTGGCAATGATGAAAGCATAGTTCGTGCGATACTTGCTCCTACTCCCGAAACCGAAATTAATAATTTAAATAATTCGCGTTCTTGTTTTTCTACGAATCCGTACAAGGTATGTCCGTCTTCTTTAATTTGTAAAAAAGTGAATAATTTTAAACTTTCCGAATCCGGCAATAAAGAATAAGTATGTAAGGAAATATTAATATGATAGCCCACACCATTACAATCAATAATTACTTCGGTAGGAGTTTTTTCAACTAATCTTCCCTGGATGTGTGCTATCATAATTTACTTATTACTTTATTTGTTTTTTTCCTTTTTCTTGAGCATCTACTACAGCAACTGCAGCCATATTTACCATTTCTTCTACACTTGCCCCTAATTGAAAAACGTGAACCGGTTTGTCTAAACCTAAAATAATTGGACCTATAGAATCTGCTTTATTTAACTCTTTTAAAAGTTTGTAGGTAATATTTGCCGCGTCTAAATTAGGGAAAATAAGTGTATTAACTTTTTTATTTACCAATTTAGAGAAAGGGAATTTACTTTTAAGTAATTCTGGGTTCAAAGCGAAGTCACTCTGAATTTCTCCATCCACGATTAAATCAGGGAAATTCTCGTGCAAATAAGCAACTGCTTCTCTTACTTTATTAGGACCTTCATAGTTTGAAGAACCAAAGTTTGAAAAAGAAACCATAGCAATTACAGGTTCCATTCCAAACATTCTAACTGTTTTTGCCGTCATTAAAGCAATTCTTGCTAATTCTTGCGCGGTTGGATTTGGATTTATTGCAGTGTCCGACAAGAAAACAGGGCCTCTAGTCGTCATCATCATATTGGTAGTAGCGATTTTAGAAACGCCAGGCGCTCTTCCTATTAATTGCATTACCGGCTTAATTGTTGAAGGATAACTTCTCGAATGTCCCGTAACCATAGCATCTGCTTCCCCTGTGTTTACCATCATTAAACCGAAATAATTACGTTCACGCATCCATTTTTCAGCTTCATAAAAAGTAACTCCTTTTCTTTTTCTAGATTCCCAAAAGTGCGTCGCAAATTCGTGTCTTCTTGTAGCGGCTTCTTCCGTTTTAGGGTCGAAAATTGGCACATCAACATCAAAACCAATTTCTGCTTTTAATTCTTTTATAATTTCTTGATTTCCTAATAAAATTGGAAAACCGATACCTTCTTCATGAACAATTTGAGCTGCTTTTAACACATCAATCTGATCTGCTTCTGCAAAAACAATACGTTTTGGATTGGTTCTAGCTCTGTTGGTTAATAAACGAATCATTTTATTATCAGAACCCATTCGCTCTAACAATTCGTCTTTATATTTTTCCCAATCTGTAATTGGTGCTAATGAAACACCCGAATCCATTGCTGCTTTTGCAACAGCTGGCGCCACGGCTGAGATTAATCTTGGATCAAAAGGTTTTGGAATAATATAATCACGACCAAACGTTAATTTAGTTTCGCCATAAGCAATATTCACTTGTTCTGGCACTGATTCTTTTGCTAATTCTGCTAAAGCAACGACTGCTGCTTTTTTCATTTCTTCATTAATCTTGGTAGCTCTAACATCTAAAGCCCCTCTAAAAATATAAGGAAATCCTAGTACATTATTCACCTGATTAGGATGATCTGAACGGCCAGTCGCCATAATAATATCCTTACGAGTCGCAATCGCTAAATCGTAAGCAATTTCTGGTAATGGATTCGCCAAAGCAAAAACCACAGGATTATCAGCCATAGCCAACAACATTTCTGCAGATACAATATCGCCGGAAGACAAACCAACGAATACATCGGCACCTTTCATAGCATCGCCTAATGAGTCGTATTGTTTGTCCGTCGCGTATTTTCTTTGCATATCTGAAATTCTTGCGTCGTCTTTTCTCAATGCACCTTTACTATTGAACATTACAATATTTTCAAGCTTAACACCGAAAGCAACGTATAAATTAGCACAAGCAATAGCGGCCGAACCAGCTCCAGAAACTACCATAGTAATTTCTTCCATTTTTTTACCCGCTAATTCAACAGCATTTATCAGAGCCGCACAAGAAATAATTGCTGTTCCGTGTTGATCATCATGCATTACAGGAATATTCAATTCTTCCACCAAACGTCTTTCAATTTCAAAAGATTCTGGTGCTTTAATGTCTTCTAGGTTAATTCCTCCAAAAGTAGGTGCAATGTTTTTAACCGTAGCAATGAATGCTTCGATGTCTTTAGTGTCTACTTCGATGTCAAAAACATCAATATCAGCAAAGATTTTGAACAACAATCCCTTTCCCTCCATTACTGGTTTTGAAGCTTCGGGACCAATGTCTCCTAAGCCTAAAACAGCTGTTCCATTTGATATTACGGCTACTAAATTTCCTTTAGCGGTATATTTATAAACGTTATTAACGTCTTTTTGAATTTCTAAACAAGGCTCTGCTACGCCTGGCGAATAAGCTAAAGCTAAATCCCTTTGGGTAGCATATTTTTTAGTAGGAACTACCTGAATTTTTCCAGGAGTTGGTTTTGCGTGATACAATAAGGCTTCTCTACGTTTACTATCTTTATGCATAATTTTCTATTTTACTAACTCACAAATATAAGGGTATGAAGCTAAAATTAGAAATTATTTGTTCATTCTTTTGAAAAAAAAAAAAAGATTCAAAATTAGATAATAGTAAAACTCGCCGATTTTAACGAAAATATAATTGCGTTTTATGTAATAGAAATAAGAACTAACAACAAATTAAATCTTATCCAGTTATCTTTCACACCTAATCATATTAATTTATCGAGAAAAAACAAAATCGTTTTCTTCAGTTTAAAGCTAAAGACTTTTATGTTTTAAATACTATAAATGATATAGTTTAAAACGGCCAGAAGCGAATCAAAAATAAACAATTTTGAGAACATGTCAATTCTACCAAAAAAGTTCTATTTTTTAATTAGTGTTTTCACTTTCGTAAATACAGTCATCAACAAAACTGCTACGATTCCGAAAATGATGCCAACACCGAATTCTGCAATTATTGACGGAATATTTTGCGGCACAAGGTGATGAATATATTCAATATTATGCATAAAAATTCCTCCCGAAACTAAAATAAGTGCTACTGTTCCAATGACGGCAAGCGACTTGATGACAACTGGCAAAGCTTTAATTAAAGTTTCTCCTACGCTTGATAAGAAACCTTTGTTTTGGGATTTTCTCATTAAATAATAGCCGGCATCATCCATTCTTACAATTAATGCGACAATTCCATAAACGCCTACAGTAGCTATAATTGCAACAATTGTAACACTTAAAATCTGAGTAATAAGTGGATGCTGTTTTTCTAAAGCGGTTCCTAAAGCTATAATAATGATTTCAAGTGATAGGATAAAATCGGTTTTTATAGCAGAATTTACTTTTGCTTTTTCCGAATTCGCATCACTAACTTCAAGATTACTTTCTGCTATAACATCTTCCGCTTTTTTAGAACGGTGAAAAATATATTCTACTATTTTCTCCATTCCCTCATAGGCCAGATATACTCCACCTATAATTAAAGCCATTTTTATAGCGGGCGGATACAACCAATTTAAAACGAAAACTATAGGTAAAATAATAAGTTTATTGATAAACGAACCTTTTGTAACTGCCCAGAGGACCGGGATTTCTCTTTGCGACACAAAACCAGTTGCTTTTTCGGCATTTACCGCTAAATCGTCTCCTAAAATTCCTGCTGTTTTCTTCGCTGCCAATTTACTTGTCATTGCGACATCGTCCATTAAAGCAGCAATATCGTCTAGTATTGCAAAAAATCCTGATGCCATATATTTATGTTTAGCGTTTGGTTATTGTTTTAGGAAAGTTCAAAACTACGGTAAAGTTTTTTGTTTTTGAAGAAGTTTGTTTGATTTTGTACAATTTTTATATCGTAGAAAGCTTTTTTATTTTAAAAAGTACATTCATTTTGTCATACTTTGTATTATTTGATATAATTACAAAGTATGACAAAATTGAAGGATAATTAAGATCTAAAATATGATTCTACTACAAGTTTGCGTTAGGGATGGCAGTGGCATCCTTTTTGTTTTTCCTTTAAAAACAAAAAGATAGAACGGATAGCCCGACCTGAAAGGGAATGCCCTTAAAATAATCCGCCTTGTATATTTGCTTTCACCTTTCCTAAGTGTTTGTAAGCTTTTTCGGTAACTTCTCTGCCGCGTGGTGTGCGCATTAGAAAGCCTTCTTGAATTAAAAATGGTTCATATACCTCTTCGATGGTTTCGCTGCTTTCGGAGACTGCTGTGGCAACGGTTGATAGGCCGACTGGACCTCCTTTGAATTTTTCGATTATTGTTAGTAGGATTTTATTATCCATTTCATCTAATCCGTGGGCATCTACATTCAATGCTTTTAATGCAAATTTTGCGATTTCAATATCGATTTTTCCGTTTCCTTTGATTTGGGCGAAATCTCTAACGCGACGCAAAAGTGCATTAGCGATACGAGGTGTTCCACGACTTCTACCTGCAATCTCAATCGCGGCTTCTTCTGTAATAGGCATTTTAAGGATTGCCGAACTTCGCTGCACGATTGTAGTTAGTAATTCGGTGTTATAATACTGTAAACGGCTTTGAATTCCGAAACGAGCACGCATTGGAGCTGTTAACAAGCCTGAACGTGTTGTTGCGCCGACTAAAGTGAATGGATTTAAATTTAATTGAACGGTTCTTGCATTAGGTCCAGATTCAATCATGATGTCAATTTTAAAATCTTCCATTGCTGAATATAAATACTCTTCGACAATTGGACTTAAGCGATGGATTTCATCGATAAATAAAACATCGCGTTCTTCTAGATTGGTTAGTAATCCGGCTAAGTCTCCTGGTTTATCTAAAACCGGACCTGATGTAATTTTGATTCCAACACCTAATTCATTAGCCAATATATTAGCCAATGTTGTTTTTCCTAATCCGGGTGGACCGTGAAATAAGGTATGATCTAAGGCTTCGTTTCTCATATTAGCCGCTTGCACAAACACAATTAGATTTTCTAATACTTGTTCTTGCCCAGCAAAATCATCAAAACTTAAAGGACGTAACGCTTTCTCGATATCTATATCTTGCGGCGTAAAAGACTCTTTATTGGGATTCAAATTATCATTCATAAAGACAAAGATAGTAAAGTTATAAAACAAAAACCTCTCCGGAGTGGAGAGGTTTGTATGGTATGGTGAAAAATATTAATGATGTAATTCTTCTTCTCCTTCTTTCATTGGTACGTTTTGCATAACAAAGTCTTCATCATGACCTGGTTTGCTATAATCATAAGGCCATCTGTGCACTTCTGGAATTTCTCCAGGCCAGTTACCATGAATGTGTTCTACTGGTGTAGTCCACTCTAAAGTTGTAGATCTCCATGGATTTTGTGGTGCTTTCTTTCCGTAAAAAATACTATAAAAGAAATTCCAGAAAAATGCCAATTGGAAGGCAGCACCCACAATAGCGAATATTGTAATTAGTACGTTTACATCAGCTAATTCATCAAATAATGGGAACGCCGAGTTTGTATAATAACGTCTAGGTAATCCAGCCATTCCGATGAAATGCATTGGGAAGAAAACCCCATAAGCGCAAACAGCAGTTGTCCAAAAGTGAACGTAACCTAAGTTTTTATTCAACATTCTACCAAACATTTTAGGGAACCAATGATAAACTCCAGCGAAGAAACCATATAAAGCGGATATCCCCATAACTAAATGGAAGTGAGCAATAACGAAATAAGTATCGTGCACGTTAATATCTAATGTACTGTCTCCAAGAATGATTCCTGTTAAACCCCCAGTGATAAACGTAGATACGAAACCGATAGAGAACAACATTGCAGGATTCATTTGCAAGTTACCTTTCCACAAAGTTGTAATCCAGTTGAAGGCTTTTACAGCAGAAGGAATTGCAATTAATAATGTTGTGAATGTAAACACAGAACCTAAGAAAGGATTCATTCCTGAAACGAACATGTGATGACCCCAAACAATTGTAGATAAGAAAGCGATAGCAATAATTGAAGTGATCATTGCTCTATAACCGAAAATTGGTTTTCTAGAACTTGTTGCAATAATCTCCGAAACAAGACCCATTGCAGGTAAAATTACGATATATACTTCAGGATGCCCTAGGAACCAGAATAAGTGTTCAAATAATACTGGTGATCCTCCTTGGTAATGTAAAACTTCACCTTGGATGAAAATATCAGACAAGAAGAATGAAGTACCGAAACTTCTATCAAAAATCAATAATAAAGCTGCAGAGAATAAAACAGGAAACGACACAATACCAATAATAGCAGTTACAAAAAATGCCCATATTGTCAGCGGTAATCTTGTCATTGTCATTCCTTTAGTTCTCAAATTGATAACGGTTACAACATAATTTAATGAACCCATTAAAGAAGATGCAATAAAGATTGCCATAGATGTTAACCATAGAGTCATTCCTAATCCAGAACCCGGAATTGCTTGTGGCAATGCACTTAGTGGTGGATAAATTGTCCATCCAGCAGAAGCTGGTCCTGATTCAATAAAAAGCGAGCTTAGCATAATAATACAAGATACAAAGAACATCCAAAATGAAAGCATGTTCATAAATCCTGAAGCCATATCACGTGCTCCGATCTGTAATGGAATTAAAAGATTACTAAATGTACCGCTCAGACCCGCTGTTAGTACAAAGAAAACCATTATTGTTCCGTGAATTGTTACTAATGCAAGATAAATATCATTACGCATTACACCATCAGGAGCAAAGTTGTCTCCTAAAAATATCTTGAAAATTTCGAAAGATTCTTCAGGCCATGCAATTTGCATACGGAAGAATAAAGATAAAACAACTCCAACAATACCCATCAATAAACCCGAAATAAGGTATTGTTTTGCTATCATCTTGTGATCCAAACTAAAAATATATTTAGTTATGAATGTTTCTTTATGATGACCGTGTTCGTGTGACATATTAATTCTATTATGTGAAATATAAATAATTATTTAATAACTTGAGCTAATGCTTTTGTAGTATCTACAACGATTTCATTAGTAACAGGAGGTGCAGCAGGAGCGTTTGCTTCTTTCCATTGTGCTGCTAAAGTAGGCTTTTCAGCTAACCAAGCTTTAAAATCGGCCGGTGTATCAACAACAATTTTCATTTGCATATTGTAGTGTGATGCACCGCAAATTTTGTTGCATAATAACAAATAATCAAAAGTGTAAGGATCCAAGCCAGCAGCACCCTTCGCTACTAACTCTTTACTTTTCTTCTCTCTAATTTTGTTAATTTTGGTAACTTTTGCAACAATAGCCTCGTCATTTCTCATATCCGTTGTTGTTACACTTGGTGTAAAAGCAAATTGCGTTATCATACCAGGAACGCAGTTCATTTGCGCTCTGAAATGTGGCATATATGCTGAATGTAAAACATCTTGAGAACGTATTTTGAAAATTACTTTCTTACCTACTGGCAAGTGTAACTCAGTAACAACTTTATCATCTTGCGCCGCAGGATCAGCCAAATCTACACCCAAGGTATTGATTCCTTCGATTAATCTTACGTTTGCTTTACCTAAGGTTTTATCATCACCGGCATAACGTGCTTCCCATCCAAATTGCTTTGCATATAGCTCGACAATAATAGCATCTTGTTTATCTTCTTCATCTACGAACATGATAGAATTCCATGTATACAAACCGTACATAACTAAACCAGCTAACACTATTACAGGAATAATTGTCCAAATTGCTTCTAACTTGTTATTATCAGCAAAATACAACGCCTTTCTTCCTTCTTTACCTCTGTATTTGAAAGCAAAATAATGTAATAAAAACTGTGTTACAGTCTGCACGAAGAAAATAATAACCATTGAGATAGCCATTAAGTTGTCTACATCTTTACCATGCTCTGAACCTGGAGTTCCTAAAACAAACTCTCCCCAAGCGTATAATGCATAGATAGTAAAAATATAAATAAATCCTAAAAAGCCGAACATTAAATAACCATTAACACTATTATCATTGTCAGTAGCGATTTCCGACTTCTCAGAAACGCCCCCAATTTGTGTTAAGTCAAAAATTTTTGTCAGTTGCCAAACGGCAATACCGATTAAAACTATAACTGTAAAAACGAAGAAACTTGTCATTTTATATTTCTTTTTTAACTATTAATAATGAAAATGTTTACTTTCCTCAATAAACGGATTTCCTTTTGGTTCGATTGGTGCTTTAGTAAGTGCATTAAACACGATAAAGATAAATAGACCTAAGAAGAACATTAATGCTCCAATTTCTGGAATACCGATGAACCATTGATCACCAACCGTTGCAGGCATAATCATCACGAAGAAATCGATATAATGTCCGAATAAAAGTAATACCCCAGCTAAAACAACAATCCAAGATAGACGTTTGAAATCAGTATTGATAAGTATTAACAATGGGAAAATAAAGTTTACTATCAACATTCCGAAGAATGGGAAGTTATAATGTTGAATTCTTGTTACAAAGTAAGTTACTTCTTCAGGAATATTAGAATACCAAATTAACATGAATTGAGAGAACCATAAATACGTCCAGAAGATACTTAAACCAAACATAAATTTAGCTAAATCATGGATATGACTTGTATTCACATTAGGTAAATAACCTTTAGTTTTTAAATAAATAGTAACTAATGCGATAACAGTAATTCCACTTACAAAGAAACTTGCAAATACATACCATCCAAATAAAGTACTATACCAGTGTGGATCTACAGACATAATCCAGTCCCAAGACATAATAGATTCTGTAACGATGAAAATCACTAAAAATGCAGCAGCCAATTTGAAATTTCTTTTGTATGGAGCGTTATCAGTAGCTGTATCTTGTTCTAATGAGTTTTTTACAAATTTGAAACGGAAATAATTCCATACTCCTAAAAATAAAGCTGCAGTGATTAAAAATCTAGTAGCGTTTAACCATCCTTTTTTGTTGAAAATTAATTTATCAAAATCAACATGTTCTGGATTAATAACATCTGGATTCATCCAAGCAAATAAATGATTGAAATGTAATGAAGACAATACTAATAAAATAAAGAAAATGATAGAACCTGGTAATAAATAAGCAGTAATCCCTTCCATAACTCTGTAAAGAATTGGAGACCATCCTGCTTGTGAAGCATATTGAATAGCGTAAAAAGCTAAAACACCAACAGAAATCAACATAAAGAAGATACATGCTACATATAAAGCAGCCCAAGGTTTGTTTTGCAACTGGTGTAAAACATGTTCAGCATGTCCTTTGTCGTGATTTGCATCATGAGCGACAGTTTCTTTTTTAGGAGCATTAACTTTAGCATCAGCAACTACTGAGGCAGCAGTATCGGCAACTTTATTAGCAGCTACAGCAGAATCTGAAACAGTTTGAGTAGTTACTTCACTTGTTTTAGCTGTATCAATAGCTACCGCATGCGTATGAACATCATGTGTAGGTTTTTCTACATGAGCAGCCTCATGGTGATGAGTATCTGCTAATATTTTTTCTACATCTTCAATAGTTTTAGGAGCATTTAAAAATCCTACAACAATTCCTACAAAGCCTAAAGCCATAAGGATAAATGAAAATGTTTTTAATTTACTTGAAAACGTGTACGTATTCATATCTATAATTTTCAGAAATTTTTACTATTATAATCCCGCTTTAAGTTTTAAAACGTAATCTGCTACTTGCCATCTCTCGTTTTGCGTCAATTGATTAGCATGTGAACCCATTGAGTTCAAACCGTAAGTAACTACGTGATAAATACTACCTTCAGTAATCTCTCTATCTGCATAACTTGGGACTCCAAGAAATTTTTCTTTTACGACTAAATTTCCTTTTCCATCACCTTTTTCACCATGACAAATTGCACAATAAATATTATACAATTCCTTTCCTTTTTTCGCGTCAATCATTGTAGCGTCTAAAGGAGATTTCAAAGTAGCTTTTGCTAAAATGTAACCTTCAGGTGTGTTTGCAATTTCATAAGGAACAAAGCCTCTTTTTACAGAGCCATCAACTGGCTTTTGAGCTTCTACTCCTCCTTTAAAAACATCATGCTCCGAATAGGTTTCATAAGAAACTGCTTCATACATGTTAGGGAAAAACTGATAGTTAGGTTTTGATTTATCGAAACAAGAAGTTGCCAAAAAAGACAAACCTACTACTGCTACTATTTTATATAAACTTTTCATAACTATCTATTAATGCTTATCTACTACTTTAACTTCAACTGCACCAGTTTTTGTAAAAAATGAAATTAATTCATCTTCGTTACCATGAATTCCAACTTCCATTAAGAAGTGATCATCAGTAGTTCTAACATCAGGATTTTCTGCTGCTTTAAATGGCCATAATTTACTTCTCATATAAAAAGTAATAACCATTAAGTGGGCAGCGAAAAACACTGTTAATTCGAACATAATAGGAACGAAAGCCGGCATGTTATCAATATAACTAAAACTTGGTTTACCACCAATGTCTTGTGGCCAGTCTTGAATCATGATAAAATTCATCATCCAAGTAGCAAAAGATAAACCAACTACCCCATAAAGGAAAGAACAAATAGCTAATCTCGTAGGCGCAAGTCCCATTGCTTTGTCCAAACCATGAACTGGGAATGGTGTATAAATTTCTTCAATATGATGATGAGCTGCTCTAGTTTGCTTAACAGCATCCATTAAAATATCATCATCATTATATATAGCGTGTATTACTTTATTACTCATGATATTAATGATTATCTGAATGATTAGATCCGTTTTGTTCTCTTGCTCTCTTAAAATTGTCACCTGAACCTTTCAAAATAGTTTTTACTTCAGCTTGTGCAATTACAGGGAAACTTCTAGAATATAATAAGAATAATACAAAGAAAAACCCGATTGTTCCTATGAAAATACCTGCATCAACAAATGTTGGTTGGAACATAGTCCATGAAGAAGGTAAATAATCTCTATGTAAAGAAGTAACGATAATTACAAAACGCTCGAACCACATTCCGATGTTCACAATAATAGCGATTACGAATGATGCCATAATGTTAGTTCTAACTTTCTTAAACCACATTACTTGTGGCGAAACAACGTTGAAGAACATCATGAAGAAATAAGCCCACCAGTATGGTCCTGTTGCTCTATTCAAGAAGGCATATTGTTCGTATTCAACACCTGAATACCATGCAACCCACAGCTCTGTTATGTAGGCAACCCCAACAATAGAACCTGTAATCATTACAACAATATTCATTAATTCAATATGTTGCACAGTGATATAATCTTCTAGGTTTGATACTTTTCTCATGATGATAAGTAACGTATTTACCATTGCGAATCCAGAGAAAATAGCTCCGGCTACGAAATAAGGTGGTAAAATAGTTGTATGCCATCCTGGGATTACTGAAGTAGCAAAGTCAAAAGATACAATTGTGTGTACAGAAAGTACAAGAGGCGTTGCTAAACCAGCTAATACAAGAGATACCTCTTCAAAACGTTGCCAGTCTTTTGCTCTTCCACTCCATCCAAAAGATAGAATAGAATATACTCTTTTTGTAAAAGGTGTTACAGCCCTATCACGTAGCATTGCAAAGTCAGGTAATAAACCAGTCCACCAGAAAACTAATGATACGGATAAATACGTAGAAATTGCGAATACATCCCAAAGTAATGGCGAGTTAAAGTTCACCCACAATGACCCAAACTGATTCGGGATAGGTAAAACCCAATATGCCAACCATGGGCGACCCATGTGAATGATTGGAAATAAACCTGCCTGCATTACTGAGAAAATCGTCATTGCTTCTGCAGAACGGTTAATTGCCATTCTCCACTTTTGACGGAATAATAATAATACAGCTGAAATTAAAGTACCAGCATGACCGATACCTACCCACCAAACGAAATTGGTGATATCCCAAGCCCAACCTACTGTTTTATTTAATCCCCAAGTTCCAATACCGGTGGTTAAAGTATAAATCATACAACCTAAACCCCATAAAAATGCGGCTAAGGCTATTGAAAATACAGTCCACCATAGTTTATTAGCTCTACCTTCTACAGGTCTAGCAACATCTACCGTTACATCGTGGTAAGATTTACTTCCTACTACTAAAGGTTTTCTAATGGGTGCTTCGTAATGAGACGACATATTCCTTTATATTGTTTCTGTTAATTAATACTTATTTATCGTTTCTAACTTTCACGTGATACATCACGTTTGGTTTTGTTCCGATGTGCTCTAATAAATGGTACATTCTTTCGTCTTCTAGTAATTTAGCAACATCAGATTCAGAATCATTAATATCTCCAAATTTCATTGCGCCACTTGAACAAGCTGCAGAACAAGCGGTTTGGAATTCATCCTTACCTACTACTCTACCTTCTCGCTTAGCAGTTAACTTAACCGCTTGAGTCATTTGGATACACATTGAACATTTCTCCATAACTCCACGAGAACGAACATTCACATCTGGATTAATAACCATACGGCCTAAATCGTCATTCATGAAATAATCAAACTCACTGTTTTTGTTATACAAGAACCAGTTAAAACGTCTTACTTTATATGGACAGTTGTTAGCGCAATAACGCGTACCAACACATCTGTTGTATGCCATATGATTTTGACCTTCTCTACTATGCGATGTTGCAGCAACAGGGCAAACTGTTTCACAAGGTGCGTGATTACAGTGTTGACACATTACTGGTTGGAAAGCAACTTGTGGATTTTCTGATGGATCTTCCATCGCAGAAAAAGTACTTACATTATCGAACAATCCTGAAGCACCATCTTTTACAACGATATCTCCAGCAAATGTTTCTTGAGAAGAATAATACCTGTCAATACGCAACCAATGCATGTCGCGGCTTCTTCTAATTTCAGATTTACCTACAACTGGCACGTTATTTTCAGCATGACAAGCTATTACACATGCTCCACAACCTGTACAAGCATTTAAGTCAATCGATAAATTGAAATGATGTCCGATTGATCGATCAAAAGATTGCCATAAATCTACGTCTTTTGCGGCAGTTGGTTTGTGATCTAAAGAAACCATTGGCATTATATTCCAATCTTTAGCTTCTTTCGTATTAAATATTTCAAGAGTAGTTTCTTTGATGATATCACCTCTACCCATTAATGTTTTTTGTAATTGTACACAAGCGAACTCATGTTCTCCTTCAGCTAAAGTGATGGTTGCTGATTGATTTGAATTCAGGTTAGCATATAAAGTATAAGCATTAACACCTACTTGCATTTCTTCTTTCAATCCGGCTTTTTTACCATATCCGAAAGCTAAACCTAAGGTACCTTTGGCTTGACCTGGTTGAATAATTACAGGCACACTTTCTAAAGTAACGTTTCCAACTTTAATAGTTGCGTTACTTCCGTTTAGACCTCCATTTGCAACATTCCAATTTTCTATTCCGATAGCTTCAGCATCAGCTTTAGAAACTGTTACATAATTATCCCAAGATACTCTAGTAATAGGGTCAGGGAATTCTTGTAACCAAGGATTATTTGCTTGTTGTCCATCACCCAAACCTACTTTTGTATATAAAATTAAATCAAAATTACTAGATTTAGCTTTAGACAATGCGATAGCAGCATCATTTGAATTAACCACAACACCATTTAATGGAGAAGCACCGCCAGCAATAAATCCATCATGCACTGCTTGATTCCAAGTTTTTCCCGCTAAAGATGTAGCAGCAAATCCTTTTAAGAAATCGAAGTAAGGAGTTGTATCACCAGTCCAAGACAACAATGCTTCTTGAAATTGTTTTGTATCAAATAAAGGACGAATTGTAGGTTGCATTAAACTATAATTACTTCTAGTCATTGCAACATCACCCCAAGATTCTAAGTAATGTGGTGTTGGAGCAGCAATTGTTGTCAACGATGCCGTTTCGTCTTCTTTCAAAGAGAAAGCAACTGACAACTTAACTGATTTCAAAGCTTTAACGAATTCTTTTGAATCTGCTAATGTATAAACTGGATTAACGCCATTCATAATCAATGTATGCACTTTTCCAGCTTTCATATCTGCTACTAATTGCGTAACAGCTTTTGCATCGCCTTTTCTTGTTAAAATCGCATCACTTGGATTGAATGCTGCCGATTGTAGCGCCTGATTAATTGCGATTGCTAACGACTGTGCATTAACATCATCTAAACCAGTAACAAAAACACCCTTGCTTCCTGCAGCTTTTAATTGATTTGCAGCTTTAACTACCGCTGCATCATATTTAACGATGTTTGATGTTCCGACAGAAGCACCCGTAACGATATTATAAATCTTTACTAGAGCTTGTTTCTGAGCAGCAATATTTAAAGGAATTCTAACATCCGCATTAGCACCAGCTAAAGACATATTAGCTTCAATTTGAATATGCTTAGACATCATTCCGTTTTTAGGAATGCGACCTTGAGCGTATCCAGCGTCAAAACCTCCACCTTGCCAATCTCCCAAGAAATCTGCACCAATAGAGACAATTGTATTTGCTTTTGAGAAATCATAATTCGCTAAAGCTCTCGTTCCATAAACAGCTTGGAAAGCATCTAAAGCATTAGATTCTGAAATTGCATCATAAACAACATGTTTCGTTGTAGGATATTTTGCTATTAAAGAAGCAATTAAAGCATCAGTCGATGGACTTGCCATTGTATTTGTTAATACAACCACATTACCACCCGTTGCTTTTGCGTCTTCTAAACTTGCTTTTACTTTAGCATTAACTTCATCCCATTTCGCATCTTTACCTGCAATTTTAGGATTCTTTAAACGTAAGCTATCGTATAATGAAAGAACCGACGCATGAACACGAGCATTGGCTCCAGTTCTTGCACCTTCTAAATTATTGTTTTCAACTTTAATAGGACGACCCTCACGAGTTTTGATTAAAATGTTAGCGAAATCAAAACCATCAGCCATAGTTGTTGCATAAAAATCGGCAACTCCAGGGATAATTTCTTCCGGTTGAACTACGTAAGGAATTGATTTGACAACAGGACCCTCACATGCCGCTAAAGATGCAGCAGCAGTGCTAAATCCAACATATTTCAAAAAGTCACGACGAGTTGTTGATGAGGCAGACAAAGAATCTTTGTCTCCTAAAAATTCATCAACAGGAATTTGCTCCACAAACTCGTTGTTTCTTAGCGTCTCAACAATAGAACTATTTTCGTTTAGTTCCTCAACACTTTTCCAGTATTTTTTGTTTGATGCCATTGTATATTAGCTTCTTAAATTAATATTATTAATAGTGACATTTTCCACATTCTAATCCACCCATCTGCGCTGCAGTTAACTGCTTCACACCGTATTTTTTAGAAAGTTCTTCATGTATCTTTGTGTAGTAAGCGTTATCTTCTACTTTCACATTAGTTTCTCTGTGACAGTTAATACACCAACCCATAGTTAACGGTGAATGCTGACGCATAATTTCCATTTCTTCTACTGGTCCGTGACAAGTTTGACATTCTACACCGGCAACAGTTACGTGTTGTGAGTGATTGAAGTAAACGTGATCTGGTAAGTTATGAATTCTAACCCATTTGACAGGCTTGGTTTTCCCGGTATAAGATTGAACATCTTTATCCCATCCAACTGCGTCATATAATTTAGCAATTTCGCCATCATAAAATTCTTTCGAATATTCCTCAGTAGCTGTAGTTTCAGCAACCTCACCAATACTCTTATGACAGTTCATACAAACATTCAATGAAGGAATATTCGAATGCTTGCTAACTCTTGCTGCAGAGTGACAGTATTTACAATCAATACCGTTTTCACCTGCATGAATTCTGTGCGAATAATGAATAGGCTGAACAGGTTCGTAACCCTGATCAACACCAATTTGCATCAGCCACCCATAAGCAAAATAAGCGCTTACCAAAAGTAAAACAATTACAGAAACTAGCACTAAAAACTGATTTTTAGCATAAGCTCTGAAAAAAGTCAATACTGAGCGATTTTTTTGAACGACCTCAATGCCTTTAGAAGCAGTAATCTTAGTTAGAACATTGTTTACTAAAAACAACATAATTACCAACATTAGCATCACCAAAGCAAGAGCTCCTAAAATTACATTGTTTGAAATTCCAGAACCCTCAGTAGCAACTTGTGTGCCTGGAGCAACTATAGGAGCTTCGACAACAGGAAGCGGCTCTGACGTGTAAGCCAAAATATCATCAATATCTTGATTTGACAATTGTGGAAATGCAGACATTGGAACCTTGTTGTTCTCTTCAAACACTTTAATTGCTTGCGCATCTCCCGACTTGATTAAATCTCCACTGTTTTTAATCCATTTGTACAACCATTCTGTATCATATTTAGCAGCAACATTACGGAGCATTGGCCCGGTAGCTTTAGCATCTAATTTATGACAAGCAGCACAATTGGCGTTAAACAATTCTTTACCTTTCGCAGCATCTTGTGCGAATGCAGATAAAGACGTTACTAGCACGAATGCTAGACCGAAGAAAATCCTTGAAAACGATTTATGGTTACCCACTTTTTTCATATTTAAAATGATTATCAACTAATTTTTGGTATGATTTTAGCAACGAATACTAACAGCCACACCTTTTTCTTTTTTAAAACTCCGACAAAAATACAATAATAGAACTATTATTAAAACCTTAACTTTATCTTAAAATGTAATTTATACCAATTCTAAATAATTTTAATTCATCAATTATATACTTAAATTGTATTTTTGTAGCCAAATAAATTGAAAATGAAAAAACAAACCACACATAAGTCATTGTTTCTCTTGTTACTATCAACTTTGTATTGTCTTGATGGCTTGTCGCAAGTGTCAACAACAAAGCTATCTCAAGACCCAAAATTTGAGCAACTTTTGAAAGAAAAAAGAAAATTAAATCAAAGTATTACAACTAGTGAATCATACAAAATTCAAATCTTTTATGGTAATGGAGAAGATTCAAAAAAGAGGCTGCAGGAATTTAAAAAAGAATATAAGGAGATAGACGGCACCATAGTTTATAGCAATCCAAGTTACAAAGTATGGGTTGGGAACTACAGTACCCGTATAGAAGTTGAAAAAGTATTCTTACAATTAAAAAAAAGATTTCCAACCGCTTTAATAATAAAGCCAAATAACTAAAAACAAAAAAGCCCTGAAAATTTCAGGGCTTTTTTTATGTATAAATTGAATTACTTCAACTTTTTCTTGACTTCTACTTCTTGGAATGCTTCAATTAAATCATATTCCTTAATATCGTTGTAGTTTTTAATTTGCATACCACAATCATATCCTTTAGCTACTTCTTTCACATCGTCTTTGAAACGTTTTAAAGTTGCCAACTCTCCTGTATACACTACCACACCTTCTCTAATTAAGCGAATTTTAGAATTTCTATAGATCTTACCATCCGTTACCATACATCCTGCAATAGAACCTACTTTAGTAACTTTGAATATTTCTCTAATTTCTGCTGTTCCTGTAATCTCTTCTTTCATAACCGGAGATAACATCCCTTCCATTGCATCTCTCAAATCATCAATAGCATCATAAATAATTGAATAATTACGAATATCGATTTCTTCTTTATCTGCTAGTTGTTTTGCATTTCCTTGTGGACGCACATTAAATCCGATAATAATCGCATCAGAAGCCGAAGCTAACAATACATCAGATTCAGTGATAGCACCAACGCCTTTATGAATAATATTGATTTGAATTTCTTCTGTAGATAATTTAGAGAATGAATCCGCTAAAGCTTCTACTGAACCATCCACGTCTCCTTTAAGGATAATGTTTAATTCTTTAAACTGTCCTAACGCTATACGACGTCCAATTTCTGCCAAAGTAATATGTTTCTGTGTACGAACCGATTGCTCACGTTGTAATTGCGTACGTTTGGCAGCAACTAGTTTCGCTTCTCTTTCCTCTTCATATACATTAAATTTATCACCAGCTGTTGGCGCGCCGTCTAAACCTAACACAGATACAGGTGAAGATGGTCCGGCCTCTTTAATTTGTTTACCTCTTTCATCATACATGGCTCTAATTTTACCATGATTTTTTCCAGCTAAGACATAATCACCAACTCTTAGAGTACCAGCTTGCACTAAAATAGTTGAAACATATCCTCTTCCTTTATCTAATTGTGCTTCCACAACTGTTCCTAAGGCTAATCTTTTTGGATTTGCTTTTAGTTCTAATATCTCAGCTTCAAGTAATACTTTTTCCAATAATTCTGGAATACCTTGACCAAATTTAGCAGAAATTTCTTGTGACTGATATTTACCACCCCAATCTTCAACTAGCAAGTTTAATTGTGCTAATTGTTCTTTAATTTTTTCAGGATTTGCTGCTGGCTTATCTACTTTATTAATTGCAAAAATCATCGGAACACCTGCTGCTTGAGCATGGCTAATTGCTTCCTTAGTTTGTGGCATAATGTCATCATCAGCAGCTACTACAATAATTGCAATATCTGTTACTTGAGCACCACGCGCACGCATTGCCGTAAAGGCCTCGTGACCAGGTGTGTCTAAAAATGCGATTTTTTCGCCATTTTCTAATATAACACTATAAGCTCCAATATGCTGTGTAATTCCACCAGATTCACCACTGATAACGTTTGCTTTACGGATATAATCCAATAAAGATGTTTTACCGTGGTCAACGTGACCCATTACAGTTACAATCGGCGCTCTATGTACTAAATCTTCAGGATTATCTTCAATAACTACCGCTGCTTCTTCAATATCAGAAGTAATAAATTCTACTTCATATCCGAATTCATCAGCTACGATTGTTAATGTTTCAGCATCTAAACGTTGGTTCATAGTTACCATAATTCCAAGTGACATACATGTACCGATTACTTTTGTAATTGGCACATCCATCATTGTAGCAACTTCACCAACAGTAACAAATTCAGTTACTTTTAATGTTTTGTTGCCATCTTCTTGCGCTTGTAACTCTGCTTCATTTCTTTCTCTGTGCGTCTCTCGTTTATCACGACGATATTTAGCAGATTTTGATTTATTACCTTTACCTTGTAAACGCTCAAGTGTTTCTTTAATTTGGTTTTTAACGTCCTCTTCAGAAGGTTCAACTTTCTGAATAATTGGTTTTTTACCTTTATTAAAGCCACCACCGCCACCGCTTGCATTACCTTTAACAAACTCTTTTTTAGGACCGCCAGTCGTAGTTGCAGTTCCTACTGCACCTGGACCTCCTGGCTTAATGATTCTTTTACGCTTATTTTTATTATTTGCATTAGCTCCTGCAACATTTGGTGTTATAGGAGTTCCTGGTTTTTTAACATCTTTTTTAAAATCTTCTTTCTTCTTTTTAGGTTTGTCAAATTGCGTTAAATCAATTTTTTGACCTGTAAAAGTTGCACCTGTTAATTTTTGATATTGGGTTTCAATTTTAACTTCACCCTCTTCACTTGTTTCAGATGTAGCTTCTGCGACCGTACTATCTTCTAAAATCACCTTTTTAATTTCCGACTTTTCAACAGCAGGTATGTCTTGTTTCACTTCGACATCCAATTTTTGTTCAGCAACAAGTTTAGCCTCAACTATAGGTTTAGCTTCAACTGTAGGCTTTGCTTCTACAGTTGGCTTTTGCTCAACTACTGGTTCAGCATCAACTATAGGTTTCTTTTCAGTTACCTTTTTCGCTTCAGGAGTGATGGTTTTTGCCTCACCTTTTGGAGCTTCAGAAACAACAGATTTTTTAGGCGCTAAATCTATTTTTCCAATCGCTTTTGGGGCAATTACAACAGCTTTAGCTTTAATCACTTCTTGTCTTTGACGTTCTTCTTCCTGCAAACGTTTTGCCTCATGTTCTTTTTCAAGTTCACGTTTTAGAGCCTCTTTCTCTTTTCGTTTTTCTTCACTAACTTCAAGAGAGGCTTCCTTATTTCCTTTGTCAGCAGAAAATTGACCACATAAGACTTTGTACTCCTCTTGAGATATCTTAGCATTTGGACTCGACTCGATCTCATGACCTTTGTCTTTTAAAAAATCCACAGCTCTATCAAGAGAAATGTTTAACTCCCTTAAAACTTTGTTTATTCTTATTTCTCTTCCTTCAGACATATAATCTTTTTAAAAAATTCTTCTTTGTTGTGTGTTATTATATGACAAGAATTAATTATCTAATTCTTCTTTTAAGATGTTCATTACATCTACAATTGTTTCTTCTTCTAAATCAGTTCTTCGAACTAAATCAGCAACTTCTTGATTCAATATACTTCTCGCAGTGTCTAAGCCAATTTTAGCAAATTCCGCAATGATCCACGATTCAATTTCGTCAGAAAACTCGCTTAATTCAACATCATCTTCCTCAACAGCAGCTCCTTCACGAATTACATCAATTTCATAGCCAGTTAATAAACTAGCTAATTTAATGTTATTTCCACCTCTACCGATTGCCTTAGAAACTTCTTCAATTTTCAATAATACTTCAGCTTTTTTAGTTTCTTCATTAATTTTAACAGAAGATACTTTTGCCGGACTCAATGCTCGTGTTATGAACAATTGAGGGTTTGTAGTATAATTGATAACATCAATATTTTCGTTTCCTAATTCACGAACAATTCCATGAATACGAGAACCTTTCATACCTACACAAGCTCCAACTGGATCAATTCTATCATCATAAGAATCTACAGCCACTTTTGCTTTCTCACCCGGAATACGAACAACTTTTTTAATTGTAATTAAACCGTCAAAAACTTCCGGGATTTCTTGTTCAAATAATTTCTCAAGAAAATCGGGAGCCGTTCTTGACATAATAATTTGTGGCTTATTCCCCTTTAATTCGACATTTTCAATAATTCCTCTTACGTTATCTCCTTTTTTGAAATAATCATTTGGAATTTGTTTTTCTTTTGGTAAAATGATTTCGTTTCCTTCATCATCCATCAAAATTACAGCTTTTGGACGAACGTGATGTACTTCCGCTGTATATATATCGCCAATTAAATCCTTAAATTGTTTGTAAAGATTGGTATTGTCGTGCTCGTGTATTTTTGAAATAAGATTCTGACGTAAAGCTAAAATAGCTCTTCTTCCAAGTTGAAATAACTTCACCTCTTCAGAAACATCTTCACCAACTTCAAAATCTGGTTCAATTTTCCTTGCTTCAGAAATTGAAATTTCAGAGTTTTCATCTTCTACTTCACCATCTTGCACAACAACACGATTTCTCCATATTTCCATATCTCCTTTGTCAGGATTAATGATAATATCGAAGTTGTCGTCTGAACCATATTTCTTTTTCAAAGCATTTCTAAATACTTCTTCTAAAATTGCCATTAGTGTAACTCTATCAATGAGTTTATCGTCTTTAAATTCCGAAAACGATTCTATTAATGCAATATTCTCCATGTGAACTCTTTTATTTTAAAATGATACTATAACAATTGCCTCTTTTATATCTACATATAAAATATCAGCTTTTTTATCAACTGTTTCTTTTCCTTTACCTATTTTCTTAGGTTCTCTTGCTTGCCATTCTAACGTGATTTTTTCATCATCAGCCGCTAAAAGCGTAGCTTCAATTTCTTCAGAAGAGGTTGTCTTAACTCTTATTGTTCTACCAATATTCTTCTTATATTGTCTCACAAATTTCAAAGGACTTGAAAGACCTGCCGATGCAACTTCTAAAGAAAAATCTTGTTGTTCACGATCCAAATTATTCTCAATCACTCTGCTAATATCGATACAATCTTGGAGATTAATACCATTATCACCATCTAAATCAATACTGATTTTAAATGAATCATTGATAAGTAAATTAACTAAAAACAAATCTTGTCTCTCAGCTAATGCATCATTTAACAAACCCAAAACCTTTTCTTTAAACGTCATAACTTTTATAAAAAGAGGCACGCAGTGCGTGCCTCATTATTCATTTTCCTTCAAATAACTGCGCAAATGTACAATTTATATTTGAATTAAAAAAAAATTGTGGATGTGGATATTTTTTATATCTTTATAGTATAGATTTTTATGATCTTTTTAATAACCTAATACAAACTTATGAAACGAATTTTAGTACCCACCGATTTCTCTAATCATGCCGAATATGCACTTAAGGTAGCTGCTCAAATCGCAAAAAAAAATGACGGTGAAATCTTTTTGATTCACATGCTCGAACTTCCAACTGCGGGAGCTGATGCTTTGTCAAGATCTCATGAAATGCCAGAGTTAATGCTATTTAAAAATATAGCTTTAAAAAAATTAGACGAACTGATGGATTCTGATTTTCTAGGTGATATTAAAATATCTAGAATTATTCAATTTGAGTTGGCGTTTGACGGAATTGTTAAAAATGCAGAAGCACAAAATATTGATTTAATAGTGATGGGGTCTCACGGAGCTAGCGGATTTCAAGAAATGTTTATTGGCTCTAATACTGAAAAAGTCGTGAGGAATTCTGAAGTACCAGTACTTGTTGTAAAACGCGAAGAGCCTAAATTTAACGCAGATACCTTTGTTTTTGCTTCTGACTTTTCTGACGAAGCTAAAAAACCTTTCCAAAGAGCATTTTCTTTTGCACAAGGATTTAACTCACACCTTCACTTAGTAAATATAAACACTCCAAACAATTTTAAATCTACCAAAGTTGCAGAAGAAACAATGGAGGCTTTTTTAGAAGGCATTGACAAAACAAATATTACCACACATATTTATAATGATGTAAATGTTGAAAAAGGAATTTTGCATTTTGCTAAAGGCATTAATGCTGATATAATCGGAATGAGCACACACGGAAGAAAAGGATTAGCACATTTCTTTAACGGAAGCATTAGCGAAGACTTAGTAAATCATGCAAAAAGACCCGTTATAACCTTTAAGATTTAACAAAAAATTAAAATTACAAAAAGAGACTGCAATTATTGTGGTCTTTTTTTTTGAAAATACCCTTAAAATCAATCACATAAGTACATAAAAAAACTCCGCTTACAAGAAGCGGAGTTTCGTTGGCCCACAAGGACTCGAACCTTGAATGACGATACCAAAAACCGGAGTGTTACCATTACACCATGGGCCAATTCCCAAACAATCTCTTCGATTGCGAGTGCAAATGTACTACATATTTTTGATTGTGCAAATTTTTCTAAAAAAAATATTAAAAAATTAATTTAACATTTTATGTTAGCAAAAAAATAGTTTCTTTGTAGTTGAAATAAAAGAAACCAAATTTATGACGTCATTCAATTTTAAAAAATGGAACACCATTTTGGGCTGGTCCACTTTTGCAATTGCATTATTAACTTATTCACTAACTGTTGAGCCAACATTGAGTTTTTGGGATTGCGGTGAGTACATTGCTACTTCGGCTAATTTAGAAGTAGGGCATCCGCCAGGAGCGCCCTTATTTCAAATGCTAGGAGCGTTCTTCGCTATGTTTGCTTTTAGCCCAGATAAGATTGCATTGATGGTAAATTATCTTTCCGTTTTTTCTAGTGCTTTTACCATTTTATTTATGTTTTGGTCTTTAACTTTATTGATGAAACGTATAATAAACACAACAGAAGATACGTCAAACAGCAATAGCATTATGATTTTAGGAAGTGCTTTCATCGCTGCTGTTTCATTCGCTTTTACCGATAGTTTTTGGTTTAATGCCGTAGAAGCAGAAGTATATGCAATGGCGTCTTTCTTAATTGCACTACTTTTTTGGTTGGGACTGCGTTGGGAACAAGAATTAGAAACGCCACGAGGAAACAAGTGGTTATTGATTATTTCTTTAGTAATAGGGTTGTCTTTTGGAGTCCACTTTATGGCATTACTGACATTCCCTGCAATTGGATTTCTTTATTTCTTTAAAAAATATAAAAATATAACAGTAAAAAGTTTCTTACTTGCAAACGTAGTAATTGCAGCTATTTTGCTTTTTATTTTTAAATTACTACTTCCCTACACTCTAGCATTCTTCGGAAAAACAGAAATATTTATGGTTAATAGTTTAGGATTACCTTTTAATTCTGGAACTATTTTTGCGTTTGTATTGATTGTTGTTGCGTTTTATTTTGGACTCCAATATACCAAGAAAAAAGGACACGTTTTCTATAACACTTTGATATTAGCAACTTTATTCATCTTAATTGGTTTCTCAACGTGGTTAATGTTGCCAATTAGAGCAAATGCCGATACACCAATTAATGAAAACAAACCCTCTGATGCTGCTGAAGTTTTAGCTTATTACAACAGAGAGCAATATGGTGAACAAAAGTTGTTTTATGGCTCACAATTTTCAGAAACTTATGCAGGTTTAGACGCTACGACTCCCTATTTAGATGATAAACCGAATTATGAGCGTGACTACACAACAGGAAAATATGTAATCATTAACAATTACAAAAATGCCAAACAAAATACAGATGATGCTCACAAAGCGTTATTGCCGAGAATGTGGAGCACCGAACATAATGTCAATTACATGATATTTGGTGAGCCGCTAGAATTTAGAATTGATCCTGAATATTCGCATGAAGATGAATTGGTAGGCATAGTTACAGATTTTAGAGCGGCTTATGCAAATGGCGATTTAGATTTAAAAGAATACGACACGTTTTTAAAGACTTACGGCCAATATTTAATTATAGACAAACCAAGTTTTGCTACAAATATGAAATTTATGGTCCAATTTCAATTTGGCTACATGTATGTAAGATATTTGCTATGGAATTTCGTGGGAAGACAAAATGACGAGCAAGGAAAGTACGATGATTTAAAAGGAAATTGGATTTCGGGCATCGATTTTATTGATGAAATTTTTATTGGTTCACAAAAAGAGCTTCCATCAGATGTACAAAATAATAAAGGTCGTAATTTATATTACTTTTTACCTTTCCTATTAGCCATTGTTGGAATTTTCTATCACGCTAAAAAAGATGTAAAAAGTTTTTACGTTTTATTAGTTTTATTCTTATTTACAGGTTTAATCTTAAAAGTTTACCTAAACGAGAGACCGTTTGAACCAAGAGAACGTGATTATGCATTAGTTGGTTCATTTTATGTGTTTGCTATGTGGATTGCATTTGGTATTTATGCCATTTTTGATCGGATTAAAAAATACATAGCACCAAAAACGGCTATTCCATTAGTACTCGTTGTTTGTTTGTTAGCTTCTCCTGTACTTTTAGCAAAAGAAAATTGGGACGACCACGACCGATCTGACAAGTATACTGCACTTGCTATGGCAAAATCTTATTTAGATTCGTGTGAACCAAACGCAATATTATTTACAATTGGGGATAATGATACGTTTCCACTTTGGTATATGCAAGAAATTGAAGCTTATAGAACCGATGTAAGAATTGTAAACACGAGTTTGTTTATGACGGATTGGTATATTGACCAAATGAAAATGAAAACGCATAAATCTGAACCAATTCCAAGTTCTTTCAACAGAGAGCAATATAAAGGAAACAGGCGCGATTATAGTCTATATGTGGAACGTACAACAGAGCCATTATTACTTGATGAAATGTTAAAATTCATCGCCTTAGAAGATGAAAGAGCAAAAATAACTTTAGACAGTGGAAATAAAGTAAATTACTTCCCATCTAAAAAAGTGTTTTTACCTATTGACAAAAATACAATCATCAAAAATAAAGTCGTTGATCCTAAATTTTATGACTCTATTGTTCCGCAAATAGAATTTACAATTAAAGACAAAGCGTTGTACAAAAATAGATTGATGATGTTAGACATCGTAAACCAGAACAATTGGAAACGTCCAATTTACTTCACCGGTGGAAGCTTTGGCGACGACGATTATATTTGGATGAAAGACTATTTGCAGTTAGACGGGATGTGCTTCAAGTTAGTTCCCGTAAAAACACCTGTGAAATCACCAAATCCGATGGAAATGGGTTACATTGATTCAGACAAAATGTTCGATATTGTAATGAAATGGGATTGGGGAAATAGCGAAAGTCCAACAATTTATCACGATCCTGAAACGCGTAAAAATAGTATTTCATATCGAACAAATTTAGCCCGATTGGCTGAGACCTTAATTAATGAAAATAGATTAGGAAAAGCTGAAAAAGTAATCGATTTAGCGATGGAAAAAATGCCTTTGGAATACTTTGGTTATTATTCCTTATTAGAGCCATTTGCTAAGGGTTATTATGCAGTAGGAAAAAAAGAAAAAGCAAAAACAATGCTTACAAAACTAATCAAAAAGCAACAAGAAAATTTAGCCTATTATAACACTTGGAAGCCTAGCGATCAAAATTTCAGTGCTATGGATATCATAATGGATATTGAACAATACAGAACTTTCTTAGAAATTGCTAAATATGGTAAAGATTTGGAATTTTATAATAAAGAAAAATTAAAATTCAATAATTATAACAAAATGTTTATCCGTTTTGGAAGAAAAATGGAATAGCTTGAATTTATAATTTTAAAAAGTCTCAAACAGAATTTTCTATTTGAGACTTTTTTTATACTATTTTTACAACATGAATTTCAATTGGGTAAAAACAAATCGACTTATAAAAAAGGTTTTCAAAAAGCTGATTTGGGATATTCCGAACTCGGATAATAAAATTTTTTTAACTTTTGACGATGGACCAATTCCTGAAGTGACCGAGTGGGTTTTAGATTTATTAAAAAACGAAGAAATTAGAGCTACTTTTTTTTGTATTGGTGATAATATCCGAAAACATCCCGAAGTTTACAAAAGAATTTTGTCTGAAGGTCATCAAACAGGAAACCACACTTTTAATCATTTAAACGGTTGGAAAACCGAAACTAATCATTATATCGATAATTTCAAGTTGTGCGAAACTGAAATCTTGAAACTGAACGCTGAACACTCGTTTTTATTTCGTCCTCCTTACGGAAAAATTAAACCAAGTCAATCAAAAGCAATTCGACAATTTGGTTACAAAATAATTATGTGGGATGTTTTGAGTTATGATTTTGACTCAACCATTTCAGCAGAAAAATGTTTAGAAAACGCAATTTCAAATACAGAACAAGGAAGCATTATCGTATTTCACGATAGCCTGAAAGCAGAAAAAAACATGAAATATGCATTACCAAAAGCAATACAAATTTTAAAAGATAAGGGGTTTGTTTTTGATGTAATTTCTTAGGCTTGTTCTTGCACCAAAGAAATTAAAGTGTTCGCATCAAGTTCACCACTCTGCCTCCAAACCATCTGACCTTCTTTATAAATCATTAAAGTTGGCAAGCCTTTAATACGAAGCGCATCGGCCAATTCTTGATTTTTGTCCACATCAATTTTAATGACGCGCGCTTTATCGCCTAATGCGGCTGCAACATGACGAATAACTTCGTTCATTGCTACTGAAGGTTCATTCCAATCGGTAAAGAAATCGATAAGTACTGGTACTTGCGCATCGATAAGTTCTCCAAATTTTGACATAAATTGATTTTATTAGTCTCAAAAATACAAGTTTCACAAGAAAACAATATACAAATTTAACATTTTTAATGAATTACGCTACGTTTTCGCCTTTTTTTAGTTGAATTACCGTTATTTCAGGCATAATACCAACTCTTCCCGGATACGCATGAAAGCCGAAACCTCGATTTACGTAAACATATCTTCCTGCGTTTTCATACAAACCTGCCCATTGTTTATATACATATTGCACAGGACTCCATTTGATCCAACCCGGAATTTCAATTCCAAACTGAAAACCATGTGTATGACCCGAAAGTGTTAAATGGTAATGCTTTTCATCGTACTGAACTTTCTCATCCCAATGACTTGGATCATGACTCATTAAAATCTTGAAATCGTCTTTTGTTAACCCTTGTCCCGCTAAATCTAAATCGCCTCGCTCTCCAAATTTTCTTCCCCAGTTTTCAACACCAACAATAGTTAATTCTTGATTGTCTTTTTTGATTTTAATATGTTCATTTAACAATAATTTAAAATCAATTTTATTGTGAACCGCTTTTATGGCCTCGAAATTTGCAGCTTTCTCCTCTTTCGAAGGCCAATCAATATATTCGCCATAATCGTGATTTCCTAAAACAGAAAACTTTCCAAATTTTGGATTGTGAATTCCTTTGAAAGTAGCAATCCAAGGATCCATTTCTGTGGCGTGTGTGTTGACCAAATCCCCCGTAAACAAAACCATATCAGAATTTTGTTCATTAATTAAATCAATTGCATATTGAATTTTCTCGGCATCATCAAAACTACCGCTATGAATATCGGAAATATGCGTAATGGTAGTTCCTTCAAAAGCTTCCGGTAAATCAGGAAAAAACAGGGTTTGCTTAATTATTTTAAAATTATATTTTCCTGTGGTCATTCCATATAAAAGCGATGCAAATGGAATAGCAGCAATTCCTAATGCTATTTGACTCACAAATCGCCTTCTTTCAGGCAAAAATCCTGCTGAAGTTTTTTCAGAAAACATCCCGAAAACACCCCCAAAAAACCGAATAATATCTTCTCCAAATAAAATAATAGTCAACAATAATTTAGGCACATACAACAACAACAGGATGCCCATTGTCATCATAGTTTTTGGCGTTTGCCCAACACTTCTATCAAAATGATACAATTGATAGATGATATAAAACAATGCAATTGCAGAAGTTATAAAGTAAAACACAAAAAAACCTCTTGATTTAATCAAAGTCTTAAAAGCCTGAAACGCATAGATTTCAAGCACGGCAACAAACAATAGAAAAGCGATCCAACGAAGCATTTGAAGTAATTTTATACAAAGTAACGAAGAATCAACTAGTGTAAAATGGTAATTATTAAAATTTTAACTCAACAAAAGCACATTTATATTAAATAATCATCAGTATTTATAGTGCATCGTAGAACTCATAATAATGGAGATCCTACTAGTTGAAAATTAAATTATACGAAGTGATAAGAATTGCTTCTAAACCAGAAGCTGGTTTTTGCATATATATTTCAATGTAGTCATTCTTTACAACATCTACAGTCCCTATAATCGACACGGATTGTCTCGCATTAGTTACAGAAACATCTGCTTCAACATCGCTTCCTATAACCTTTACTCCATTTTTGTAAATTGAAAATATATAACGACTCCCAGCAGTTGCGGTAAAAGATAACGCACCTAAAACATTTAATGCTCTCCTTTTATCACCTTCGTATATCAAACGATTTTCGCTATTTACACCGCTTCCTTCAGCCGTTCGGAAAAGTCTAATTGAATTGGTATTAACAGGTAACTTAAAAGCAGTTGTACTATTAAGATTGACAACAGACGAACTTTGATAATATAGATTACCAGTTGCATTTGCATCGGTCTCATTCGGAATACCAGTACTTCGCACGTTCCATTTATTATTAAAATTATAACCAGTGTAAGTACCTACTCCTGTATACTTATTAACAAACTTAGCAGGAGGCCCAGTAAAAACAACAGATTCCAATACTGCATCACCAGTAATTGTTGGATTTGCAGCAACATCAAATGCAAAGGTGCAACTGGTCACATCACTAAAACCACCTTGTTTTTGTACTAATCCAAAAGTCCCTGTCAATTTCTCAAAAGTCCCTGAATTATTTCCAAACCAACCCATGTTGCTTAATAAAAGTTGGCTAATATTTGAATATACTATACCTGTAGTATTTCCAGAGAACTGGACTACACTAAAAAAGACAAGTCCTAAACCATCAATTGAACCAACATCAGAAGAATTGGCTACAATACAATCTCTAAAAATTATATTTTCAGTATTTGCACCACTAATATTAAAAACTTTACCTGCGGCGGCCACTAATGTCAAACCCTTTATTGTTCCACCTGTAGCACCATCAAAAATATTTCCAGTTGTTCTAACAATTTTGTCATCCCCTGAATCTAATCCTGAAATATACGAATTATTCATTTCAATAGGTAAATTAAATAATACCGTTCCATTGATTTCATATAAGGTATTGGCTGACATTACATATTTTGTTCCTCCACCAGCTAAAAGTTCAGCTGCTAAAACATTGGCTAGAACATCTGTACTCTTAATTCTTTTAAAATTAGTTCTACCTTGTTTAATATTTATCCAGCCAGCAACAGCGTCATAATAACTAAATTCTTTATAATCTGTATCATAAACTAATAAACCATTTGCGGGAGAAGCAATTAAACTTTTTTGAGCAGTCGTCATTCTAGGCGTCAACATCCCTTTTGTTGTTGAAGACACGTCTAACATTGACGAAGGATCAGGTGTTGTGGTGTTTATACCCACTTGCGCCATACTATATTGCATTAAAAACATAAATAGGACAACATAAATACTATTTCTCAATTTACACATAGCTTTTATCATAATAAATAATTTAAGTTCACTAGTAAATTTACAAAATATTAAGCTGGAAAAAGCATTTCTAAACAAAGTTTAACTAATATCCTAATAAACAAATGTAAAATACATGTTAAAAATTCTTAAAGGGGATTTTAAAATCAATTATTAGATAAATCTGTAAAGATTTGTACTTTTACATTTTAAATGAAATTTCAAGAACAATGTCACAAAAAAGATTATTCCTTCTGGATGCCTACGCTTTAATTTTTAGAGGTTATTATGCATTTATTAAAAATCCTCGTATTAATTCTAAAGGAATGGATACTTCGGCCATTATGGGATTTATGAATTCCTTGATGGATGTTATTCGTCGTGAAAAACCGGATCATTTGGCAGTAGCATTTGATAAAGGCGGAAGTGATTATCGTTTTGAAATGTATCAAGAATACAAAGCACATCGTGATGAAACGCCGGAAGCGATTAAAATTGCAATTCCTTATATCCAAGATTTATTGCGTGCAATGCACATTCCAATTATTGAAAAAGCGGGTTTTGAAGCCGATGATTTAATTGGGACTTTAGCAAAACAAGCCGAAAAAGAAGGTTTCCAAGTTTTTATGGTAACTCCTGATAAGGATTTTGCACAATTAGTATCTGAAAATATATTTATGTACAAACCCGCTCGAATGGGAAATGGGATTGAAATATGGGGAATTCCTGAAGTTTTGGAAAAGTTTGAAATTGAACGCCCAGAACAAGTAATTGATTTCTTAGGAATGATGGGCGACGCTGCTGATAACATTCCGGGATTGCCCGGTGTTGGAGAAAAAACGGCTAAAAAATTCTTGGCCGAATATGGTTCAATGGAAAATTTACTAGCCAATACACACGAATTGAAAGGTGCCATAAAAGACAAAATCGAAGCCAACAAAGAATTAGGCCTTTTGTCGAAAAAACTAGCCACCATCCTACTCGATTGTCCGGTTACTTTTGACGCGAATGATTATGAATTATCAAAACCAGATGTTGAAAAAACAGATGAATTGTTTCAAGAATTGGAGTTTCGTCAAATGAAAACACAATTTGATAAATTATTTGGTTCTGGAAAAGAATACGATGAAATTGACGAAAACGGCAATAATGCGAATGGCGAAGTACTTCAGAAAAAACCAGTTGCTAAAAAATCGAATGAAGATCAATTTGATTTGTTCGGTTTTAGCGATGCTTCAGACGAAACTACTACTACAAATTCATATTACGCAACTTTAGAAAACACCGAACATTTTTACCAAATTATTCAAGGTGATTTACCAGTCAAATTACTATTGCAAAATTTATCCAATCAAAATTCGGTTTGTTTTGACACAGAAACTACTGGTCTAGATGCTTTGAATGCTGAATTAGTTGGAATTTCTTTCTCTTTTGAAAAAGGAAAAGGGTTTTATGTGCCGTTTCCGGAAGATCAGGAAGAAGCACAAATACTAATTGAAAAATTTAGGTCTTTTTTCGAAAATGAAACCATCGAGAAAATTGGTCAAAATTTAAAATATGATTTGAAAATTTTATCGCGATATAACATCCAAGTTAAAGGAAAGTTATTTGACACTATGATTGCTCATTATCTGATAAATCCAGACATGCGTCATAATATGGATATTTTAAGTGAGACTTATTTGAAATATTCGCCAAAATCTATTGAAGTATTAATTGGAAAGAAAGGTAAAAATCAACTTTCAATGCGCAATGTCCCAATGGAAGAGGTAAAAGAATATGCTACAGAAGATGCCGATATTACCTTCCAGTTAAAAGAACACTTCCAACCCATTTTAGAAAAAGTCGGCACAAAAAAACTATTTGATGAGATCGAAATTCCATTAGTGCAAGTTTTAGCCGATATGGAAACAGAAGGAATCAATTTAGATGTTGATTTTTTAAAGAATATGTCAATTGAAATGCAAAAAGACATCGATACTTTTGAAGAACAGATTTATGAAACCGCTGGTGAAAAATTCAACTTAGCTTCACCAAAACAATTGGGCGAAGTGTTGTTTGATAAAATGAAAATTGGTGGTGCGAAGCAAAAGAAAACCAAAACAGGTCAATATGCAACCGGTGAAGAAGTTTTGAGCTTTTTAGCCGATGAACATCAAATTGTACGCGATATTTTAGAATGGCGTCAAATGGTGAAATTGCAAAGCACTTATATAGATGCATTACCGAATCAAGTCGACGAAAAAACAGGAAGGGTTCATACCGATTATATGCAAACAGTTGCAGCAACAGGAAGATTGAGTTCTACAAATCCTAACTTACAAAATATACCAATTCGTACCGAAAAAGGAAGATTAATCCGAAAAGCGTTTATCGCTCGCGACGAAAATTATAGGTTACTTGCTGCCGATTATTCCCAAATAGAATTGCGAATCATTGCTGCAATATCTGGTGAAGAGAATATGATTAAAGCTTTTCAAAACAACGAAGACATTCACAGAAGTACGGCTGCCAAAGTATTTAACGTGCCTTTGGAAGAAGTTACTAAAGAACAAAGAAGTCAGGCTAAAACAGTGAATTTCGGAATTATTTACGGTGTTTCTGCTTTTGGACTTTCCAATCAAACCAATTTATCTCGTAAAGAAAGTTCGGAATTAATTGATACCTATTATGAAACGTATCCAAAACTGAAAGCGTATATGGCGAACCAAGTTGATTTTGCCAGAGAAAACGGCTATGTGGAAACTGTTTTAGGAAGAAGACGTTATTTAAAAGACATCAATTCGGCCAACGCGATTGTTCGTGGTGGTGCCGAACGAAATGCAGTGAATGCTCCAATTCAAGGATCGGCTGCTGATATTATTAAAATTGCGATGATTAACATTCATAAAAAATTGACTGCTGAAAATTGGAAATCAAGAATGCTTTTACAAGTGCATGATGAATTGGTTTTTGACGTGCACAACTCCGAACTAGAAAAAATCCAACCGATGATCAAACACGAAATGGAAAATGCTTTTAAAATGGCGGTTCCGTTAGATGTTGAAATTGGATTGGGGAAAAATTGGCTGGAAGCACATTAAAAAGTGTTCAGACTTTAGTGTTCAGTCGCAGTTCGCAGTTTACGCCTTTTATACAACTATAGTACTATCAAAAAATAATAAACCCGATGCGTTGCAACAAACTATCGGGTTTATTATTTTATAAAAAAACTTTGTTTTAAAAATAATATTTAGATATTTGTCTAAATATATAAATATGAATGCGATCTTCAAAGCTTTGAACGATGAAACCCGAAGAGAAATTCTGGAACTTCTCCGCGTAAAAGAAATGACAGCTGGCGATATTGCAGACCAATTTAATATTTCAAAACCAAGTATTTCGCATCATTTAGATATTTTAAAACGTGCCGATATGGTAACTAGTGAGAAAAAAGGACAGTTTGTAGTGTATTCCTTAAATACCACTATTGTTGACGATATTTTAAAATGGATCATTACACTAAAAAAATAAGTATGGAAAAGTTAAAAAAAGAAATTCCGCTTGTAGCTATTGCTTTAATTCCGTTTGTTTATTTGGCCTACATTTGGAATAGTTTACCTGAAAAAATCCCAATACATTGGAATGGTTCCGGTGAAATTGACCGATATGGAGATCGAACTGAATTGGTATTTATACTACTATTACTTGTGGGTTTAACTTATTTCATATTTTTAGTAATTCCACGCATCGACCCGAAGCAAAAATTACAAAATATGGGAAAAAAACTTAATTCACTACGAATGGTTTTAACTGTATTTATGTCTGCATTGGCCATTTATATACTCTTTAGCACACAACAAAAGAATTCGGATCCTGGCTTTGTTTTTGCTATTGTCGGTTTGTTGTTTGCATTTTTAGGAAATTATTTCAAAACGTTAAAACCAAATTATTTTATAGGAATTAGAACGCCTTGGACGTTAGAAAATGAAGAGGTTTGGAAGAAAACCCATGTAATGGCCGGTAAACTTTGGTTTGTAGGCGGTTTGTTGATGGCTATGACATTTCTTGCGCCAAATGAATTTCAAGAATATATATTTTTTGGAATCACAGCCGTTATAATTATCATTCCAATACTATATTCGTATTTAGCATTTAAAAAATAAAATCGGTAACAAAATAAAATAGTAAGTACTAATTAATCAAAAGTAAAACACAATGAAAAAATTATTATTGCTTTTTGTAGTATCATTTTCTACAATAACATTTGGACAAGATCGTTTTGAAAAAATCGATAGTTTGTTGACCTATTTGAATGGGAACGATAAATTCATGGGCTCGCTTACCATTCGCGAAGGCGAATATGTGGTTTTCAACAAGGCGTACGGTTTTGCCGATGTAGAAAAAGGAATAAGAGCCGATCGTTTAACACGCTATAAAATTGGTTCGATTTCTAAAATGTTTACGGCCGTAATGACCATGCAGTTAATTGAGGAACGGAAATTAGGATTACAAACTAAGTTATCACGATTTTATCCAAAAATACCAAATGCAGAAAATATTTCGATTTCCGATTTATTGCATCACAGATCTGGAATTGTAGATTATGTGAATCAAGATACTACATTCCATAAAAAATTAGATTTGCCTTATAGTAAAGAAGCAATGATTAAGCAGATAACTTCCTATAAACCTCTTTTTGAACCAGGTGCAAAGTATCAATACAGCAATTCCAACTATTATATTTTGGGTTGTATTATTGAAACTATTACAAAAAAATCATACGCTGAAAATTTAGAAAATCGCATAGTTAAAAAAGCAAAACTTATTGACACGTATTACACTGAAAACAAAACAGACACTTCAAACAAAGAAAGTTATTCTTATGTATTTGATGGTGAAAATTGGATAATGTCGCCAGAAAATCATAATTCTGTTGCTTTTGCAGCAGGTGGTATAACATCTACTTCTGCAGACTTAACCCGCTTTATTTATACTTTGTTTGATGGTAAATTACTAAAGCCCGCTTCTTTAGAACAAATGAAAGAAATTAAAGAAGGTTATGGAAAGGCCTTAATTCAGTTTCCATTTGGAGAACGACGCTTTTATGGACATGGCGGAAAAATTGAACACTTTAGTTCGATGGTAGGCTATTATCCAACAGAAAAAATGAGCTTTTCAATAATTTCAAATGGCGATAATTACGTGCAAAATGATATAATTATCGGAATATTAAGCATTTACTATAAATTACCTTTTCCGTTTCCGAAATTTATGAAAATGGATGCCGCCGAATTACTTAAATTTACTGGATTGTATGCATCTAAAGATGTTCCTTTAAAACTCACTATTACAGAAAAAAATGGTGAATTAATGGCACAAGCAACAGGTCAGGGCGCATTTCCTTTAACGTTTAAAGATGATAATATATTTGTTTTTCCTGCAGCTGGAATTGAAATTGAATTTTCCGACAATAAACTGCAACTCAAACAAGGCGGAATGAAATATGATTTTACTAAAGAATAAATAAATTAGAGCAATGGATACAAAATTTCCATCCAAAATTGGCTTTTTGATGTTAATTCCAATTGTACTTTTGCTTGCTCTACTAATTGCTTTAATAACGACCACGGCTATTTCTTGGCCATCATTTTTAACACTATTAAGTGCCTCCTTTTTTTTTATGCATTTATTATTGACTACTAACTATTTGGTTACAGGAAGTAATTTAAAAATTAGATCAGGATTCATTTATAAGTTAGACGTCGACGTAAGTATAATTAAGAAAATTAATGAATCCAATAGCATCTTCGTTCGCCAGCAGCATCACTAGACAGATTGGAGATTATTTTCAACAAACATGATTCCGTTTTGATTTCGCCGAAAGAAAAAACAGAATTCATAAAAGCAATGTTAGAAATCAATCCAACAATTGATATAAATTATAAGAAATAATATTTTTCTGGATTGCTTTTACTTTGAAAATCAATTGAATTCACTAATTTTGGAGTTGGAATAGAACTTTTTTCTGCTTAGAAAACACTTAAACAATACTATTCTACTACTTGTTGAAACATTTAATGCAATATTTTTTGAACTCGGTTTGTAATTCTAATAATTAATTGTACTTTTGCACTCCCTTTATTGGGAATGGAATGTTTAATTTAAATTAATTATTGTGAACACATTAAGCTACAAAACAGTATCAGCTAACAAAGCAACTGTAGACAAACAGTGGGTTGTTGTAGACGCTGAAGGGCATAACTTAGGTCGTTTATCTACAAAAGTTGCAATGCTTTTGAGAGGTAAATACAAGCCAAGTTACACACCTCACGTTGACTGTGGAGATAACGTAATCGTTATCAACGCAGAAAAAATCAACCTTACTGGTAACAAGTTAGATGACAAAACGTACATCAGACACACAGGTTACCCAGGAGGACAAAGAAGTTTAACTGCAAGAGTAATGCAACAGAAAAACCCTGCATTATTAGTAGAAAAAGCTATCAAAGGAATGTTACCTAAAACAAAATTAGGTTCTGAATTATTCCGCAATTTAAATGTATTTGTAGGATCTGAGCACAAACATGCTGCTCAAACACCTAAAACCGTTAACCTAAACGATCTTAAGTAATGGGAGTTATTCACAAAATCGGCAGAAGAAAATGCGCTGTTGCACGTGTTTATGTTTCAGAAGGAACAGGAAAAATCACGGTGAACAAAAGAGAATTTAGTAACTACTTCCCAACTGCTACTTTACAGTACAAAGTTATGCAACCAATGTCTTTGACAGAAAACGCAACTAACTTTGACGTTAAAGTAAATGTTTATGGTGGTGGTTCAACAGGACAAGCAGAAGCTGTGAGAATGGCTATTGCTAGAGCAATGTGTGAAGTTGAGGCTGAAAACAGAGCTATCCTTAAACCAGAAGGATTACTAACAAGAGATCCAAGAATGGTTGAACGTAAGAAATTCGGTCAGAAAAAAGCACGTAAGAGATTCCAGTTCTCTAAACGTTAATATTCGATATTTATCAGAATATATTTTCAGATTTATTTTTACACTTAAAATTGAATTAAAAACAAAGTTGTCGATATTCCTTGTAAAAAGGGAATTAGTTTAGCATCTAAATTTTCAAGACTAACGCAAGTGACTACTTGAAAATTGCTACACACGGAACGTAAACTATTACACAATGGCAAACAAAATTGACGTTAAAGAGTTATTAGAAGCAGGTGTACATTTCGGACACATGACTCGTAAATGGGACCCAAACATGGCTCCTTACATTTATATGGAACGTAATGGTATTCATATCATTAATTTATATAAAACTGCAGCTAAAATCGAAGAAGCTAACGAAGCTTTAAAGAAAATTGCTGCATCTGGTAGAAAAGTATTATTCGTTGCTACCAAAAAACAAGCGAAAGATATCGTTGCTGAAAAAGCAGCAGCTTGTAACATGCCGTACATCACTGAAAGATGGCCAGGTGGTATGTTAACAAACTTCGTTACTATCCGTAAAGCCGTTAAAAAAATGTCTTCTATTGATAGAATGAAAAAAGACGGTACTTTCTTGACTTTGTCTAAAAAAGAAAGATTACAAGTTGATCGTTTAAGAGCTAAGTTAGAGAAAAACTTAGGTTCAATTGCTGACATGTCTCGTTTACCAGCTGCATTATTCGTAGTTGACGTAAAAGCTGAGCATATCGCTGTTCAAGAAGCTCAAAAATTAAACATTCCAGTTTTCGCAATGGTAGATACGAACTCGGACCCACGTCCTATTGATTTCGTAATTCCTGCAAATGACGATGCTTCTAAATCAATTGAAAAAGTTTTATCTTTAGTTTCTTCTGCAATCGTTGAAGGTCTTTCTGATAGAAAAGTAGAAAAAGATGAATTACCAGCTAAAGAAGTTGAAGCTACTGAAGCTCCAGCTACTGAAACTGAAGCATAAATCAATATAATTTCCAAGGTTAAATTCCAAATTCCAAACTTCTGCTAATTTCGGTTAGTTATTAGTAAAATTGGATTTTGGGATTTAATTCTTGGATTTTTTTTACATTATAAACAACAAATTAAAAATATACAAAATGGCAAATATTACTGCTGCAGACGTAAATAAATTAAGAACTGTTACTGGTGCTGGAATGATGGATTGTAAAAAAGCATTAGTTGAAGCAGAAGGTGATTTCGATTTAGCGATCGAAAACTTAAGAAAAAAAGGTCAAAAAGTAGCTGCAAATCGTTCAGATAGAGAATCTACTGAAGGAGCTGCTGTTGCTGTTGTAAACGCAGACAAAACGGCTGCTGTTGCAATTACTTTAAACTGTGAAACTGACTTCGTAGGGAAAAATGAAGCGTTCGTGAAATTAGCGAATGATTTAGCTGAATTAGCTTTAAACTTCACTACTAAAGAAGCATTTTTAGCTGCTGATTTCAACGGAATCACTGTAGCTGAAAAATTAATTGAGCAAACTGGAGTAATCGGAGAAAAAATCGAAATCGGTTCTTTTGAAAGATTAGAAGGTGCATTCGTTGGATCATACATCCACGCTGGTAAAATCGCTACTTTAGTTTCTTTATCTGCAAACGTAGAAGGTGCTGAAGAAGCTGCTAAAAACGTGGCAATGCAAGCTGCTGCTATGAACCCAATCGCATTAAACGAAGCTGGTGTTGATGCTGCAATCATTGAAAAAGAAATTGAAATTGCTAAAGAACAATTAAGAGCAGAAGGTAAACCAGAAGCAATGTTAGAAAACATTTCGAAAGGAAAAATTCAACGTTTTTACAAAGACAATACTTTAGTAAACCAAGATTATATTAAAGACAACGCAATGAGTGTTGCTGTTTACATCAAATCTATAAATGCTGATTTAACAGTTACGGGATTTAGCAGAGTTTCTTTAGGATAATTCTAGAGCATATAACTATTAGAAGCCTTAATTCTTTAACAAGAATTAAGGCTTCTTTATTTCTGAAAAAATGTATATTTGAGCAAACGTATAAATATATTCATCTTGAAAAAAACTCTTTTTTTAATTGCTCTTTTTAGTTTCAGTTCACTAATTGCACAAGAAAAAAAATACCAAAGTTTGCTTTGGGAAATTAGCGGAAATGGCTTACAAAAAAAATCATACGTTTATGGTTCTATGCACGTAAGCGATAAAATTTCATACCACCTTTCCGACGCCTTTTTTAAGCATTTACAAAATGCAGATATCGTGGCAAATGAAAGTGAACCTAGAACTTGGACATCGCTGTTTGATATGTTTAGCTTCTATAATCAATATACCACTAAAGGTTCATTTTATACTAATTTCTATATCCTTCCGCTCGAAAAAGAACAACTCTACTCTCAATTTAGAAGCAGTAATTACAACTTAGTAAGTTTGTTAACCCGAACAAACGAAAACAACAAAGAATATCAAGAAGAAACCTATTTAGACATGTTCATTTATAGAACGGGAAGAAAATACAACAAAAAAACCGTTGGTTTGGAAGACGTTAAAAACTCGACTATTAACATCATGAAGGCGCAAGCTACTATGGACCAAAAGGAAGTAGATAAAAACCGTCAGGCTATTCTAAAAATATTGAAAAACAAATCCTACAATGAAGCACTGACTGACTTTTATCGTGAAAAGGATTTGGATATGATTGACTCATTATCTGTTTTGAGTTCGCCTCCAAGTTACCTGAAAGCAATGCTTTTTGACAGAAATATCGAAATGGTAAGAAATATGGATTCCATTATGAAAACAGGAAGTTTGTTCAGTGCTATTGGCGCAGCTCACCTTCCGGGAGAAAAAGGAGTTATTGAATTATTACGAAGAAAAGGTTATACCGTGATTCCGGTATACGGCGCTTATACTAACGTTGGAAAAACAGCAAAAAAGCAAATTGAAGAATATTTCATCAAGCCAGAACTATCTATTAAGACTACTGCTGATGGCGTGATTTCGTTACCCCTTTTTGAAGTTGTTTTACAAAATGGAGAAGATTTAGAATCTCCCGATTTAGCAAATGGTGGCTATATCAATGTAAAAAGAAGCTTTTTAAAAGACTTCATAAACAAAAACAACAAAACCTTCAACCCAAAAACATTAGATAGTTTATTCTACGAAAATATTCCCGGTGAAATTTTAGAGAAAAAAGGTTATCAAGAACAAAACTATTGGGTTTACGACATTAAGAACATAACGAAAACAGGAAACGCACAACATTATCGCTATTATATTACACCTTTAGAACTTATCACGGTGATTATGAGTGGTGAAGGCAATTATGTGCGACGTTTTGAAGATGAAATATTCTCGAAAATTAGCCTAAAAGAATCGAAAAATGGTTGGGAAAACATTGCACCACGAAAAGGAAATTTTGAAATACAATTCCCAGGCTATTACAGCTACAAAGGAAACAAAGCAGATGAAAAAGATACTGCTGATATGGCGATCTTTGGCTACGATAATTCCGAAAATGCCCATTATTTTTTAATAGAAAAAACACTTCAAGAAATAGATCAATTAGAAGATTCTGAATACGAATTGAAGCGAATGCATAAAGAATTTTACAACCAACACGAAATTGATTCTACTAACACGAAATTCGACAAACAACGTTTAGCTTTTACTTCGCAATCAAAATTTGAAGAAAAAGAAATCGCTTTGGAATCCGTTTTAAAGGGAAATAAATATTATTTATTAGGAACGGTAAATGCTTCAAAAGAAAATACTATAAAATTCTTTGAATCGTTTCAATTAAAACCTTCGATTAGTACTGAAAAATATAGAATTTTCTCGGATTCAATCGCTAACTTCAAAATTGATATTCCAGAGAAACAAAACGAACATCTGGATTTTACGGTAGAAAAAGATTACACAATTGGCTTAAAAAAGAAAAATCATTTCCTTACAAATAACAAAAACTACCAATTCTTAGGAAGTAACGGTTCGTTTGTCGAATTAGCTTATTATAAATACCATCGCTATGAATCGGAGAAGAACTTAGACTCGGTTTTTAAAATATATAGAACACGAATTACTAAAAAACAGCAAGAAACTAACCAATTTGAAGCAGAAGTTGTAACGGCTACTGAATCGGAAACCGACAATCCACAGGAAAATGCGAACAAATTTGACGATTATATTAATACGGATTGGCAATCAATTCTCTTCGATTCAAAAAAGGCGGATGAAGTAAAAATTATATCTGAAAAGATAACTTTAGATAAAAACTCAGGATTAGCGATATTTGAAGCTTTGGTCTCCAATGATAAATCGAGTCAAGCAACGAAACATAAATTAGTTTTCAATAACGGAGAAGTTTACGAACTAAAAACGTTGGTAAATGAAAATTATAAAAATGAAGATACTTTTGTTGAAAAAGTATACAACTCATTTACGATTACAAATCCGAAAAAAAGCGCCACTGTTTTTGAAAATAAATTAGACTTATTTTTAGAAGATATGCGAAGCAAACATGACACCATCCGCTATTCAGCTTTGAAATCAATAAACTATTTGAAATTAGAGGAAAATGATTTACCTAAATTAAAAACTTTCTTGAATGCATTTAAATTTAAAGAAGATGAAACTGATTTTTTAGGTGAATTATATGAAAAAATAGGAAGTATAAAATCAAAAAACACAATAGAGTATCTAGAAAGGATCTATAAAAAAGAAGGTACAAACACAGTAATCCAATTTGCAGTTTTACGAGGTTTGGCCGCTCAAAAAAGCAAAGATGGTTACCTGAAAATTAAAGAATTACTGGAATTTGATTTACCAGTTTCTGACAATGAATACGAAATTTCTGGCTTATTTAGTTCCTTTGAAGATGACTTAGAAAATAGTCAAGTGTTGTTTCCGGAAATCTTTCAATATTACAGCATTAAAGAATATCATGCCCCAATTGTGCGTTTTACTTATCAATTGGTACAAGCTAATTTAGGAAATTCTAAAAAGCTAAAATCATATAAAAAAATGATTTTAACCAATGCAAAATTAGAATATAAACGCTTATCTAGTTGGAAAAACAAACAAAACATAAAAGACAAAGATGACGACAATTATTATGAGGAGGAAGAGGCTCCTTTTACTGATTTTATGAGTTATGTTTATATTTTGTATCCTTTTAAAAACCAAAAAGAAGTGAAACTACTTTTTGAAAAAGGAAGTAAACTCGCAATTGACGAATTAGATATTGCTTACGCCGAATTGGAAATCGACAAAAACAAAGCAATTGAATATGAAGCAATTCATAAGGTTGTTAAAAATCCGAAAACGCAATTTATTGGCTATCTAATGTTGAATTATGCAAGACAAAAGTCCCTTTTTGAGAAAATAAATCCGAAAGAAATAGCAAAATCGGCAATTGTTTATGCTGAAAAAATAGATGTGAAAAAGGATTCTTTAGCTTTTTATGAAATTAAAGAAATCGACTACAACAATAAGAAAATCAATTATTATTTCTTCAAAAAAATCAATATCGAAAAAGATTCCTACCAAACGGATAAAGAACACATTACTGGAATTGCATTTATTTCTGAAAATGGAATACCAAATATAAAAGGATATTATAAATTACCCGCAACAACTTATTTGGAAGAAAAAGAAATAAAACAAATAATAAATTCACTGATTGACAGATCATTAAATACTCATCATTCGCGCGCATCTTTTGGTAAATTAAAAGATCAGAAACTAAATTATAACGACTATTCCGAAGAATATTAAAAAGCATATAACGAGATTGTAATAAATAAGCTGTAATTTAAATTACAAAAAATGGAAACTAAAACAAGATGTGCTTGGTGTGAGAAAGATGATTTATATCGAAATTATCATGATAATGAATGGGGAAAACCGGTTTATGATGATGCTACTATTTTTGAATTTTTAATTTTGGAAACTTTTCAGGCGGGATTAAGTTGGTATACCGTTTTAGCAAAAAGAGAAAATTTTAGAAAAGCTTTTGACCAATTTGATTATCACAAAATAGCAAACTATAAAGAAATAAAAATAGCTGAATTAGCAGAAGATACTGGAATAATTCGAAATAAATTAAAAATAAAAGCCACAGTTTCTAACGCAAGTGCTTTTCTAAATGTGCAAGAAGAATTTGGAAGTTTTTCAAAATACATTTGGGGATTTGTCGATGGAAAACCAATTGATAACAAATTCAAATCCTTAACCGAAGTCCCTGCCACAACTTCAATTTCAGATGCCTTGAGTAAAGATTTAAAAAAACGAGGCTTCAAATTTACAGGATCAACCGTAATGTACGCACACATGCAGGCAACCGGAATGGTAAATGATCATATAACGGAATGTTTTACAAGAAAATAAAAAAATGAGTAACGACCCACTTCACGGAAAAACCCTACAATTCATCGTAGAACAACTAGTTAGTTTCTATGGCTTTGACACGCTTGCAGAATTGATTAATATCAAATGTTTTAAAGAAAATCCATCTGTAAAATCGAGCTTAACTTTTTTGAGAAAGACAGATTGGGCGAGAAAAAAAGTAGAGGATTTATATGTAAGAACTTTACCGAAAATAAACAAAAACTAAGCATTTAAAAGAAATTACTTGTTTTTCCCAAACAAAAAACACTACATTTGCTCTTCACTTTAGGGGTGTCTGTAATTTTACAGGCTGAGATTTTACCCTCTGAACCTGATCTAGTTCATACTAGCGTAGGGAAAAGTAAGATGACTTCTTTGTACATCCATGTACCATTGTAGCCATTCCTAAAGTATAACTATATACTAAATTCAGTAAGAGGAATGGAATTAAAAATCAACAACCAACACAAAACTTTTGATTGTAAATCACTTACAATCCAAGAACTTATCGATTTCGAACTTCCCGAAAAGCAAAATGGAATTGCTATTGCTGTGAACCAAACTGTGGTTTCCAAAAGTGAATGGATAACTTTTTCCCTTTCTTCTTCCGATGAAATTTTAATTATTACCGCTACTCAAGGCGGCTAAAAACAAGCGTCAGCTATTCTGATTATTGCATTTAGCTATTAAATTTTAAAACAACATTTAAAACATAATTATGACAAACGAAGAACAGATTTCAAGAGAACCTTTTCCAAATTCCAGAAAAGTGTATGTCGACGGCGTGATTCATCCTATTAAAGTGGGGATGCGGGAAATTGTATTATCCGACACCAAATTAGCCAAAGGAGGAATAGAGAAAAATTCACCAGTCACAGTTTATGATACTTCCGGACCTTACACCGACCCAACTATTGAAATTGACGTAAAAAAGGGATTACCGCGCTTACGTGCGCAGTGGATTTTAGAGCGTGGCGATGTAGAAGAATTAGACGGAATTTCTTCTAATTACGGCAAAGAACGTTTAGTAAATAGTGAATTAGACCATTTGCGTTTTGAATATTTACATAAACCAATGCGTGCTAAAAAAGGCGCTAACGTTTCGCAATTATATTACGCCAAGCAAGGAATTATAACTCCTGAAATGGAATATATTGCCATCCGCGAAAACCAACGCATTGAGTTACTAGAACAACAAACAAAGGCGATGCAGTGCCAACACCAAGGTGAAAGTTTTGGAGCAAATACGCCTAAAAGTAAAATTACTGCTGAATTTGTACGTATTGAAGTTGCTGCTGGTCGTGCAATTATTCCGAATAACATAAATCACCCAGAAAGTGAACCTATGGTTGTAGGGCGGAACTTTCTAGTAAAGATCAATGCAAATATTGGAAACAGCGCCGTGACTTCTAGCATTGAGGAAGAAGTAGAAAAAGCTGTTTGGGCCTGCAGATGGGGAGCTGACACAATTATGGATTTATCCACCGGTAAAAACATTCATGAAACTAGAGAATGGATTATCCGTAATTCTCCAGTTCCAATAGGGACAGTGCCAATATATCAAGCGTTAGAAAAAGTAAAAGGTGTTGCAGAAGATTTAACTTGGGAGGTTTTTAGAGACACACTTATTGAGCAAGCTGAACAAGGAGTCTCTTACTTCACGATTCATGCAGGTGTCCTTTTGCGATACATTCACTTAACCGCCAATAGAGTTACAGGAATTGTTTCGCGCGGTGGGTCAATTATGGCAAAATGGTGTTTATTTCATCATAAAGAAAATTTCTTATATACTCATTTTGAAGAGATTTGCGAAATCATGAAGCAATACGATATTGCTTTTTCTCTTGGCGATGGTTTACGTCCTGGTTCAATAGCGGATGCTAATGACGCCGCACAATTTGCTGAACTCGAAACATTAGGAGAATTAACAAAAATTGCTTGGAAGCATGATGTACAAGTATTTATTGAAGGACCTGGTCACGTGCCAATGCATATGATTAAAGAAAACATGGAAAAGCAATTAGAACATTGTTCAGAAGCACCATTTTACACATTAGGCCCATTAACTACAGATATTGCACCTGGTTATGATCACATTACATCTGCAATTGGAGCGGCAATGATTGGTTGGTACGGTTGCGCAATGTTGTGCTACGTAACACCAAAAGAGCATTTAGGATTACCCAACAAAAAAGACGTAAAAGATGGTGTAATTACTTATAAAATTGCTGCACATGCTGCTGACTTAGCTAAAGGGCATCCAGGAGCGCAATACCGAGACAATGCATTGAGTAAAGCTCGATTCGAATTCCGATGGGAAGATCAATTTAATTTGTCACTCGACCCAGTTACAGCAAGAGAATTTCATGATGAAACGCTTCCTGCAGATGGTGCTAAAGTTGCTCATTTTTGCTCGATGTGTGGACCAAAATTCTGCTCTATGAAAATTTCACAAGAAATTAGAGAATCAGCTGAAGCCGAAGAAGGTATGAAAGCAATGTCGGAAGAATTTATAGAAAACGGAAAAGAATTATATTCATAATGATAGTCATCACCAGTCATTCTTCAGTAGTTAATGAACATCAGATAATCCAACAATTATTTGAAGAAGGATTGGTTTTGTTACATATTCGAAAACCAACTAGTACAGCAATCGAATTAAAGGCTTTTATTTCTAAAATAGATTCCAAATATCATTCGAGATTAGTATTACACCAACATCATATTCTGGCAATGGAATTTAATATAAAAAGGCTTCATTTTACAGAAAAAGCCAGAATTAACATTCCCGAATATTGTCAAAAAGGAGACATGATTTTATCAACATCGGTTCATTCCATTGAAGATTTTAATAAGCTAAGCAATCTGTTTGATTATGCTTTTTTGAGTCCCGTTTACCCAAGTCTATCTAAAGAAAATTACAAGCCTACAAAAAACGTGTTTGAAACGATTAAAAACAGAAAAAATACGCACATCAAGCTTATTGCTTTAGGTGGAATTTCAGCTGAAAACATTCAAAAAACGTTACTTCATTTTAATGCTGTCGCGTTACTTGGAACCATCTGGAACACTACAAATCCATTAGAAAATTTTAAAAAATGTCAAACAATCGTCCTTTCACTTTAACTATTGCTGGTTTTGATCCTTCCGGTGGTGCTGGAGTTTTAGCAGATATTAAAACCTTTGAAAAACATCTGGTGTATGGTTTTGCAATTGTTACGGGAAATACTATTCAAACGGATAATAATTTCGTCAAAATGGAATGGATTTCTATAACATTTGTGACAGAATCCATTGAAACGGTTTTTAAGAAATACGAAATAAAAGCTGTGAAAATTGGTATTATTCCTTCTTTGGAATATTTGGAAAAAATAGTAGCTACAATTAAAAAAATAGCACCGAATACAAAGATTATTTGGGATACAGTATTAAAATCCAGTACAGGATTTAATTTTTTAACTGTTGATAATCAAACTAAACTTCACGCTATCTTAACGCAAATCGATTTAATTACGCCAAATTACGATGAAATTCTACGTTTAGGTGATCCAAACCAATCCGCTGAATATAATGCGAAATCGTTTTCTAAGTTTTGTGCAGTTCTTTTAAAAGGCGGTCATAATTTAATGGCTTTGGGAACAGATTCTCTTTTTATAGCTGACCAAATTATAACATTAGTGCCTACAACTGAGATTTCGGCCAGTAAACACGGTTCGGGATGTGTTCTCGCAGCTTCAATTACAGCAAATATAGCCTTAGGTTTTGATATTATTACAGCTTGTAAAACGTCTAAAATCTATATTGAAAAATTTCTAACTTCTAACACCACCCTTTTAGGCTATCATTATGATTAGTAAACTACATTATATATCGCAAGGAAATACGGTTGAAGAACAATTGTATAACATTCAGAAAATACTAGATAACGGTTGCAATTGGATTCAATTGCGTTTTAAAAACGGTAATACTAAGGAACTTCACACTGTTGCTGAAAAAACAAAACAGCTTTGTGAACAATTTGACGCTACTTTTATAATTAACGACAAAGTTGATTTAGCTTATCAACTAAATGCAGATGGTGTTCATTTAGGTTTAAATGACATGCGAATTAAAGATGCTCGTGCTATTCTTGGAACGCAAAAAATTATTGGAGGAACAGCAAATACATTCGAACATATAAAACAACGAGCCACTGAAAATTGCGATTATATAGGTCTTGGTCCATTTCGCTTCACAAAAACTAAAGAAAACCTAAGTCCAATTTTAGGGTTAGAAGGTTACAAAACCATTCTATATCAAATGGAAGAACAGCAAATTAAGATTCCAATTATTGCAATTGGAGGTATTGAATTAGCAGCTATTGAATTGTTACTAGATACCGCTATTTATGGTATTGCCGTTTCTGGCTTACTTACCCACCAACCAAAAATAACAACAACCATCAAAGAAAAATTATATGTCAACATTTAAAATTTCAGATAAGACCTTTACTTCTCGCTTATTTTTAGGAACAGGGAAGTTCGGTTCTAATTTACAAATGGAAGAAGCAGTTTTAGCCTCTGGAAGTGAATTAGTTACCGTAGCTTTAAAACGCATTGATTTAGAAACACAAACTGATTCCATTCTTGCTCATTTAAAACATGCACATATTAACTTATTGCCAAATACTTCGGGAGCCCGAAATGCAAAAGAAGCCATTTTTGCAGCACAATTAGCGAGAGAGGCTTTCGAAACAAATTTCTTAAAACTAGAAATCCATCCCGATCCAAAATACTTGTTACCAAACCCAATTGAAACATTAATAGCTACCGAAGAATTAGCTAAACTTGGTTTTATAATCCTGCCTTATATTCATGCTGATCCTGTTTTGTGCAAATTATTAGAAAATGCGGGAGCAGCCGCAGTTATGCCATTGGGCTCACCCATTGGAAGTAATAAAGGATTAAAAACAATCGATTTTTTAGAAATTATAATTGAACAAAGTAAAGTTCCAGTTATTATTGATGCGGGAATTGGTGCTCCTTCCGATGCAGCAAAAGCTATGGAGATTGGTGCCGATGCAGTTCTTGTAAATACAGCAATTGCAGTAGCACAAAATCCAAAATTAATGACAGAAGCTTTCAAGCAAGCAGTTATCGCTGGTAGAAAAGCATTCGAAGCTCAATTGGGATCTGTTTCAAATACCGCTCAAGCATCCAGTCCTTTAACTTCATTTTTAAATAACTAGTTTGTAAAAAATCACCACATGAACACCTTTAAAGAACTATTCGTAAAATATAATTGGAACGTAATCGGGGAACGGATTTTAAGTGCAACTGCAGATAACGTCGAAAAAAGTCTTAGGAAAACGAAATGCGATCTTGATGATTTTATAAATTTCATTTCTCCCGCCGCAACAAACTACTTGGAAGAAATGGCACAAAAAAGTCACATGCTTACAAAGCAACGTTTTGGAAAAACGATCCAAATGTATGCCCCCATGTATTTAAGTAACGAATGTCAAAATATTTGTACTTACTGCGGTTTTAGTTTAGACAATAAAATTAAACGAAAAACATTAACGGATTGTGAAATAAAAGAAGAGGTTTTAGTGCTGAAAGAAGCAGGTTTTGATCATGTTTTGTTGGTTACAGGCGAAGCAAATTATACTGTAAATATCAATTATTTTCTAAATGCAATTGAATTGATTCAAAAGCAATTTGCTACAATTTCGGTAGAGGTACAACCGCTTAGCGAACAAGAATATGTCGCTTTGCATAATGCCGGTGTACATACGGTTTTAGTGTATCAAGAAACTTATAATGAAGAAGTTTATAAAAAATATCATCCAAAGGGTAAAAAATCAAACTTTGATTTTAGGCTAGAAACGCCGGATCGAATTGGTAAAGCCGGAATTCATAAAATTGGCTTAGGCGTTTTACTGGGGTTAGAATACTGGAGAACAGATAGTTTTTTTAATGCTTTACATTTGAACTATCTTCAAACAACCTATTGGCAAACTAAGTATTCCGTTTCTTTTCCAAGACTTCGACCTGCAGAAGGAATGATAGAACCAAACTTCGTAATGGACGACAAAGATTTAACGCAATTAATTTGTGCTTATCGGATCTGGAATCCTGATTTAGAGATTTCTATTTCGACTCGTGAAAATGAAAAATTTAGAGACAATATTATTCCTTTGGGAACTACAACAATGAGTGCTGGTTCAAAAACGAATCCGGGTGGTTATAGCGTTGACAAAAAATCTTTAGAACAATTTGAAACCAATGATGATCGCTCAGCCTTAGAAATCTCCACGATAATTCGCCAAAAAGGTTACGAACCCGTTTGGAAAGATTGGGATAAAAGTTTTAATCACCGCCTATAAATTTAAGAAATGCTTGCTATTCACGATTACTTACGTTATACGAAACCAATGCAGTTGCCGGAAATCGGCACCAATGGTCAAGAAAAAATAAGAAATTCAAAAGTCTTAGTTATTGGAGCTGGCGGTTTAGGTTGTCCTATATTGCAATATTTAACAGCCTCTGGCGTGGGAACAATAGGTGTTGTAGATTATGATCATGTTGAATTGTCTAACTTACATCGACAAATTCTCTACACCGAAAATGATCTTGAACTGCCAAAAGTTGCTACGGCTATTGATAAGTTGCAAAAGCTCAATCCGCATTTAAATTTCATTGCGTTCGAAGAAAAAATTACTTTGGAAAATTGCGAGAAAACTCTAAGCCCATTTGATATTATAGTCGATGGATGTGATAATTTTACCACGCGTTATTTAGTAAATGACACTTGTATGAAGTTAAAAAAACCGCTAGTTTATGGCAGTATCTTCAAGTTTGAAGGTCAAGTTAGTGTTTTCAATTATAAAGGCAGTAAAAATCTACGTGATTTATTTCCCGAAGCGCCAAACCCTGAAGATGTTCCTAATTGCAGTTTGAACGGTGTACTTGGAACATTACCAGGTATTATTGGAACTATGATGGCACATGAAACTTTGAAAATAATATCTGGATTACCTTGTTTAACAAATGAATTTATAGTTTTCAATACCCTCGAATGGCGTTTTTTAAAATTAAAATTCTAATAAAAAAAGGAATTGTTTCAATAACAATTCCTTTTTTATATAACTAACTCAAAACTTATTACTAATCATCATCGTCGTCATCGTTATCGTGATGTTTTTTGTGCTTTTTCTTATAACATTTATGTTTATAATTTCGCTCACAACATGAATCATATCGTTTGCATTTATATTTTTGTTTGTGCGAATAAAAGTCGTGATATGGATCTCTTCCGTGATAATCAATAACTACTTTGTAGCCTCGAGAAAGATCATAATTACTGTAATATCGAGGTAAATTTCTTGATCTTATCCAATTTCCTCCTTCAAAATAAATAAAAACTGAAGAACCAACATCGAAATAAGATTCGATTTCAGGATAATAGTAATAACCCGGTTCTTCATAAACTTCATAATGTTTTTCATAAACTTGAGGACGCGAGTTCACATTGATATTAACACTTACGCGTTGCGCAATTCCTTGAAGGGTAAATAAAAATATAAAAGTAGCAGTGATTATTACTTTTATTTTGAAGCGGTTTAAATTGGCTAGGTCCATATTGTTCTAATTTAATTGGGTTCTTAAATTAGCATTTTCAACAACTGTGCCACAAAAATAAAACTTTCAACTAAAAATTACAAGGTACTTAAAATCATAGTTTTAAAATTTCAAGAAAATCTGCTCGATCAATTTCAACACAACCTAAACTTTCTAAGTGCGGATTATAAACTTGGCAATCCAATAATTTATAATTCGCAATTTCTAATTGTTTTGCTAACGCGATAAAAGCGAATTTGCTAGCATTGGACACTTTGGAGAACATACTTTCGCCACAGAAAATAGTTCCTAAATCAATACCATAAAGTCCACCGACTAACTCGTCATTTTCCCATACTTCAACACTTTTAGCAACTCCCATTTCGTGTAATTTGCAATAGGCTTCCACCATATTATCAGTAATCCAAGTTCCGGGCTGGTCTTTTCTAGCTATTTTTTTACAATTTAAAACTACTTCTCTAAAAGCCGTATTGAACGTAACTTTAAACTTTTGCTGATTGATAATGTTTCGCATACTTTTCGAAATTTTTAAATCTTCAAAAAACAATACCATTCGCTCTGGCGGACTCCACCATAAAATAGGTTCATCATCTTCAAACCAAGGAAATATGCCCGAATTATATGCCAAAAGCAATCGCTCAGGAGACAAATCGCCACCAACCGCAACAATTCCTTCAGGAGAAGCAGTTTCAACAGCTGGAAAATATAAATCTTTAGATAAATAGTACATGTTCAAAAATCAATGGCAAGTTCAATGGCAATTTCAAAAATCAAAAAAGAAAATCCAAATCCCAATACATGCCTTTTGAGAACATTTGGAATTTGGATTTTAAATATTGGAATTTGATTTTTATACTTCGATTAGAAAGGTAAATCGTCGTGTTCTTCTTCTTTGAAATTTGTTGCAGGTTCAAAAGCTTGAGAAGCTGGCATTGGCGGCATTTGTGGTGCTGCTGGTGCTTCTGCTTGCATTTTTTCGATTCTCCAACCTTGAATTGAATTGAAATATTTAGTTTCTCCTTGTGGATTAACCCATTCTCTTCCTCTTAAATTGATTGAAACTTTTACTTGTTCTCCAACATTGTATTGGTTTAATAAATCGGTTTTATCTTGTGTGAACTCAATCATAATATGCTGCGGATATTGCTCTTCAGTGGTTACAACAAGTTCTCTTTTTTTAAACGAAGCACTTACTTGTTGCTCCGGATTAATCACTTTTACTTTTCCTAAAACTTCCATAATTCTACTAATTTATTTTATTGCTAATAATAATTTCCAAGCGTCTAAAGCTTTTCCATTATCGACATATTCTTTTGCTTTTTGAAATATTGTATCAGAATCATCTGAAGATAAAACTGCTTTTACTTCAAAATTTTCTTTGACAAAGATACTAATTTCTTCTTCGGTTGGGATATTTTCTATGTTTCCTAATTTACCCAAGTCATTTCCGTTGAAAAATGAACTTTCCTTGATGAAATCGGGAATCATATCTACACCAATTCCTAAAGTAGTTAGTGGTTTTTCAACCTCAAACATTCCTTCATTTGAACGGCTGTACCAATTTCCTCCCATTCGGGCAACCAAATCAATTTTACGTTGGTCAATCATTCCCGCTTCGTCTAAAACTGCTTCGTGAATGTGAATTTTCATCACTTCACAAATTACCAAATTTCCTGCTCCTCCTTGATCGCCTAAAGCAATTATTTCTTTAATCTTGCACTCAAATTGCACTGGACTTTCAGCAACGCGAAAAGGTTTTACTAAATCCGATTTTAACATCGTAAATCCAGCTTTTTCAAACTCATTTACGCCATCTGGATATTCTGTGCTTGATAACGACATTTGTTGTACGATGTCATAATTTACCACATTAATCACCACTTCTTTCGTGTCCTGAGCATTAATCAACGTATGTTTTGTAGTATTATCACGTACTCTTCGAGCGGGTGAAAATATCAAAATCGGCGGATTAGAACTGAATACATTAAAAAAACTAAACGGCGATAAATTCGGATTTCCGTTGCTGTCGATTGTACTTGCAAACGCAATAGGTCTTGGTGCTACAGCAGTTTGAAGATAGGCTTGTAATTTTGCAGGTGCAATTTCTTTCGGATCAATGGTTAACATACGGAATTATTTTTAACAAAGATAATAAGAAGAATTTCAAAAATCAATTGCAATTTCAATAATAAAATTTATATTTTTTATCTGAAATAAATTCGAAATTACTGAAAAATTAGAAAAATCTATACTTATGAAAATCCAAAATCTTTAGGCTCCAAAATCAATTGATTTTTAGTATTTTTACATCAAATCTTGATTTATGCAATTTTCCGAAAGGCGCAATATTACTCGTTGGTTTATCATTTTAGCTTCTTTTTTCATTGTAATTTTAATACTTTGGAATACTTATAATTTTTTCCAAATTTTTAAAACCGAAGAACGAGCAAAAATGGAAATTTGGGTGAATGCTCAAAAAACGTTGGCAAATGCCAATGAAAATACCGACATTGATTTACCGTTTCAAATTATTAGTAATACGGCTACGATCCCGATGATTGTAACCACTAGTAACGACCAAATCATCAGTCATAACAATATTGAAGAAAGCGCTACAAAAGACAGCATCACACTTAAGAAATACTTTTATTCAATTCGAAACGACAATCAACCGATTAGAATGGAATTGTCTGAAAATGCATATCAATTGGTTTATTATGCCAATTCACCTCTTTTGAATAAATTAAAATATTATCCAATTGCCTTGTTATTGATTATTATCTTGTTTGGAGCAGTTGTTTATAACTTTTATAAAGCTACAAAAATGTCTACTCAAAATAAACTTTGGGCAGGAATGGCAAAAGAAACGGCGCATCAAATTGGAACACCGTTATCTTCTTTGATAGGTTGGTTGGAAATTTTAAAAATGGAAAATGTTGAAGAAAGTACAATTGAAGAAATAGAAAAAGATATTACGCGTTTACAAACTATAACCGATCGTTTTTCAAAAATTGGAAGTGAACCAGTTTTAGAAGTAAGAGATATTATTGAAGATACCAAAACTACGGTTGACTACTTACAATCTCGTGTTTCTAAACAAGTGGTTTTTAATTTTTCGGCACCTCAACAACCAATTTTTGTAGCGATAAATCCGGCATTACACAGCTGGACAATTGAAAACTTAATCAAAAATGCAATAGATGCGATGAAAGGGAAAGGTCATCTTACCATCAACATTTCGGAATTAGAAGATATTGTAAAGATCAAAATTTCGGATACTGGAAAAGGAATTCCGAAAAATCAATTCAATAAAGTTTTTGAACCCGGATTTACCACCAAAAAACGTGGTTGGGGATTGGGATTATCCTTGACCAAAAGAATTGTGCAAGAATACCACAAAGGTAAAATTAAAGTAGTTCAATCGGAAATTGGAAAAGGAACAACAATGCAAATTAGCTTTAAAACAACTTAACTAGTTCATTGGTATTCCAAACCACGTTATTTTTCTGAACATCTTTTTACGGTCTTTTTTACTTTTAGAAACATATTCTTTTACAAAAGCAGCTTGTTCTTGTGCTTGCTTTTCTGCATCGCTAATTGCTGCTTTTAAAGCATTGAAGTTAGAAGCGTTTTCCTTTCCAACTGTTCCTAAGCTAAATATTTCTTTCTTAGTTTTTTCGAGTTGTTCTCTAGGTGTTTTTATCATTTCTAACAAAATTCCATCAGAATATGTTGGTGTAAATTCTTTATTCCTATAAATTATAAAATCGTTTAAAAGTGTGATCGCGATGTTATATTCTTCAATGATTTCATTTAATTTTTCAATGTTTGTATTTTGTTGCGTTACCGAAAATACATTCTTTTTGAAATTATATTCTTCTAGAATTAAATTGTTTAGTAATCCATTTCTTTCAATACGTTCCGAAGCTTCAAATGCTTGATCAATCAAAGACAACTTCAAATATTTATCAATTTCTGTCTGATAATTGAAATTCATTTTAGGCTTTCCTTCAAAGGTTTTTCCATTGTAAAACTCTTGATTTGAAATGGGTTCTTTGGAAAATTGCCATAAATAGTCAAATGGCATATGCGTTTTAAGACTTGCGATAGGAAGTTGTTTGTAATATTTAGAACCTAAATTTCTGGTAAACTTTCCATTATTTACAAAGCCCGAATCCCAAGTTGGATCAAAAATATACCAATTGTTATCTTTAAATTTAATCGCACACCAAGCATGAGAAAGCTTTGCAATTTGATTGTTCTGTTTGGTGTAACCCGCAATAATTTCGCACGGATAATTTAATTCATCCACAATCGCTTTTAGCAACTTCGCATAATGAATACAAACTCCTTTTTTTGACGTTAAGGCTTTGGTAACAAAATCTTCATCGCTACTCAATAATTCGGTCGAGAAATTATGCGCAACATCATAAGAAATGGTTGTGGCCACATAAAAATGAGCAGCTTTGATTTGCAGTTCTTCGCCTTTGAAGTTAGCTTGAATGTATTTTGCAATTTCTTGTGCGGAATTCGTTTGATTAACTGGAATTGACCTCATCAACTTTTCAACAGGCAAATAAGTGTTCTTTACTTGTGAGAAAGCTAAAGTTTGTACGAATAAAAAGTAAATAAAATATTTCATAAACTAATTTTAAACAAAAAAACACCCGAAGGTGTTTTACTTATAAGTTAGCTGCAATTTGTTTTGCTACCTGTTGAAATTCTTCTGGAGATAAACTAACTTTTCTTGCAAAGCGCATATCGTCCATATCTTGTAATGGAATTAAATGCACGTGAACGTGTGGCACTTCTAAACCTACAACTGCCATTCCAACACGCTTACAATCAATCGTTTTTTCAATTGCAATGGCAACTTTTCTAGAAAAAGCCATTAATTCCAAATATAAATCTTCTTCCATTTCAAAGATTTTATTAATCTCTTGTTTTGGAATACACAAAGTATGCCCTTTTGCATTTGGATTCACATCTAAAAAAGCCAAAAATTTATCGTCTTCGGCTATTTTAAAAGATGGGATTTCCCCGTTTATTATTTTGGTAAAAATACTTGACATAATTAGTCTCTTGTGATTTCTAATACTTCAAATTTCAAGGTTCCATTTGGCACCGTAATTTCGGCCACTTCACCTACAGATTTTCCTAGTAACCCTTTTCCAATTGGAGAAGTTACTGAAATTTTTCCTGTTTTTAAATCAGCTTCGCTTTCTGCTACTAATGTGTAGGTCATTTCCATACCATTAGCTTGGTTTTTAATCTTCACATTAGACAAAACCAAAGCTTTAGATAAATCTAACTGTGATTCATCAATTAAGCGCGCATTTGACACTACTTCTTCCATTTTAGAAATTCTCATTTCTAACAATCCTTGTGCTTCTTTTGCGGCATCGTATTCTGCGTTTTCAGATAAATCTCCTTTATCGCGCGCTTCTGCAATGTCCTGCGAGGCTTTTGGTCTTTCTATACTTTTAAGTTGGTCTAATTCGTCTCTTAATTTTTTTAACCCTTCTGCTGTGTAATAAGATACTGTACTCATAACTTCATCGTTTATATAAATAGAAAAAATCCCAACTGCATGGGATTCCTACTCACAAAGATAGTGATTTATTTTTTAATATTTATTTATGACATTGTATAATGCTTCTCAAAAGTAATTAATTAAATTTGTTTTTCAATTACTATTTAAAATTCTATGAAAAAACACTTAATCTTGTTCGTAATTCCGTTGTTTTTCGGGTGTGATAAAGAAAACTTCAGCAATAATAATCCGTATTTACCCAGTTATAGTTTTAGTCTAAACATCAATTTATCTTTACCTCAATATAGCAACTTACAATTTCCAAGTAACGCTGTTTATATCAACAATGGTAGTGCTGGTATTAGGGGCATTTTTGTTTTCAACACCGGAAGCGGTTATGTAGCTTTTGATGCCGCTTGTCCAAATCAGGCATTAAGTAGTTGCTCTACTATGACTTTAAGCGGAATTAATGTTGTTTGCCCGTGTGACGACGCTATTTATAGTCTATTTACCGGACAAGCTCCAGGAAAAGAATATCGAATGAAACAATATCGAGTAGAACAACTCAATGCATCTTCTCTGAAAGTATATAACTAAAATAAAAATCCTGATGTTGTTCATCAGGATTTTTATTTGTATTTAAAATTTAAGCGTTACGCCTAATAGGAAATTAATTCCGGCTTGCGGATAATAACCAGCTCCTCCATAGGTAATAATATTTCCTGAAGAATCATCATCATACGTGTAGAAATAACCATTTGATTCATATTCTAAATCAAACACATTGTTAACTAATCCGGAGAAAACTATTGATTTAATCCCTTTGTTGATTTTCCAATCGTAGGAAACATTTAAGTCGTTTACAAAATAGGCATCTAACTTAGAAGATTCCACATCGATATTTCCCATAAATTGTTCGCCTACATATTTCGATAATATTGAAAATTCGAAGTTTTTAATTGGTAAAAAAGTCAAACGATTTCCTGCAATTATACTTGGTGAAAAAGCAATATTTGTATTTCCTAAATCCTGAAGAATACCGTTTCCTTCGAAATAAAAATCTCGGTTTTTGTTTTGACTCAACGTAACATTCGGATTTAAAATAATTTTATCGGTAATCGCAATAACGGATTCTACTTCCAGTCCTAAACGATAACTTTTTCCGCTGTTGGTAAAAATTGGAGAGCCTACATCATTCAAAGCTCCGGTTAAAACCAATTGATCTTCATAATTCATATAAAAAACATTGGCTGAAATTTTTGCTTTTTTACCATTGTATTTCCAACCTAATTCATAGTCATACAAACGTTCTGGTTTGATGGCACCACTTTCATAATCATCTCTTCTTGGTTCTTTATTTGCAATTCCGAAATAACTATAAAAGGAGTTTCTATCATCTAATTCGTAATTTAAACCTGCTTTTGGATTGAAAAACTTGAACGTATCATTTACATCGGCAAACTTCACACTTGTCGCTTCATAAAATACCATTCGATATTGCAAATCAACGTATAAATTCAATTTAGAGGTTAAATTTTGCGAAAGCTTTACGTAAGCATTAATATCGTCCTTATTTCCAAAATTATCATAATAACGATTTGGATTGGGTACATAATATTGCGTCCAAATTACTTCACCAAAATGATTTCCTAAATACCGATTTACCGCTCCTCCAAATAAAACATTAGTCGCCTGAGTTTTATAATTCAGAGAAAATGTAGTACCAAAAAAATCATTGTCTAACCAGCGTTTTCTAACTAAATCAGTTCTAATGTTTCCTCCGAAATTAGGCAAATTATAACTTGAAAATTTTTGATCTTCTTTGTATTGTTCGAAATACCCTTTTCCGGTCGTATAATGCAACGCGATGTTTGAAACCCAGTTTTCAGACCAATTTTCAGACCAATGCAGTTGGAAATGATTTTGCCAATAATTATCATTTTCATTACTGTAGAATTGAATATTACCGAATTCATCCGTGTACATTCCCGCTGAATTGAAGGTTCGATCGTTTTTCAACTTATCTGGATCTTCCAATCCGTTCCAAGCTTGATAGGTTTTTTCCTTCCCACCAAAAGCAATCGCTTTAATTAAAGTCTTTTCGGTAACATAATTCGCATTGAAAAAATAACCGAACATATTCGTTGAAGCACGATCAATATAACCATCAGAAGCAATATTGGAAATCCTTCCATTTAGCTCGAAGTTATTGTGCAAACCCGTTCCAAAAGACAAAGTGTGCTTTCTGGTATTGAAACTTCCAATGGAATTAGCAACCTCAGCAAACGACTTCTCTTGATACGATTTGGTTTGCATGTTCAAACTCGCACCAAAGGCTCCTGCACCATTGGTCGAAGCTCCAACGCCTCTTTGCAACTGAACACTTTCTAAGGACGAAGCAAAATCAGGTAAATTCACGAAGAATGTTCCTTGACTTTCACTGTCGTTGAAGGGAATTCCGTTAAGCGTTACGTTAATTCGCGAACCGTCTGAACCTCGAACTCTCATATAGGTATAACCTACGCCATTACCCGCATCAGTTGTCGTTACTACTGATGGTGCGTAATTTAATAAAACAGGAATGTCTTGCCCAAGATTACGCGGTGCAATTTCTTCCTTTGAAACATTGGTAAAAGTAATTGGGTTTTTGTCTTTTGCTCGAATAGCAGAAACGGTGACTTCTTTAAGTTGCTGTACTTTTAGAGAATCCGATGGTGTTTCTTGTGCAGAAGCAGATAGACCGAAAAGAAAAATCGATAGACTAAAAAATGTCCTACTCTTTGTGGCTTTGTAGCCTTGAATTGTGAATAAAGTTTTCATTCGTAAAATAAATACGAATAAAAGGGGCAATTACTCTTGGTTAAAAATTAAAATTGATTCTATAGACTAACACCAACGTGCACATTGGTATTTTGTCTGTTTTCCTTGGCAGCATTACCCGCCCAGGTTCTATGGGTATGATCTCAGCTCGTTATTTAGAGCACCCCTTTGAGACAGGGCAAAGTAAATCAATTGCAACGACAATTGCAATATCAAAATTCAAAAAAATTGATATTAAAAATTAGGCTTTTTTCGGTTTTGTTTTAAAACGCTCATTACTTTTTTAGCATTCAGCCGTTTCTCTTTAGCTCTTCTTGAAACTTTGATTTCTTTTCGCTCTTTTGGAACTACTAAGCCATTTTCAATCACTTTTAAAAACTTTTTTATTGCAATTTCTTTATTTTTGAATTGACTTCGATCTTCTTCGCTAGTGATTATTAAAACAACTTCTTGCGTAAGTTTATTCGCGATTTTAATTTGCAATCGTTCTTTTTCTTCTTGGGTCAAGCCCGAAGAATTAGCCAAATCAAAAGACAAGACGACTTTTGACGACACTTTATTTACATTTTGTCCGCCTGCACCGCTGCTTCTGACTGCTTTGAATTTCAATTCTGAAAGTAATATTGCTTTATCCATTATTTTCAGGTTGATGGGCCGGTTTTAATAAATCATTAATCGTTTTTACTGGATTGAATGTTACTAACGGAACTTCTACAAAAACGGTAATCCAATTAGCCATTGCACCATTCCATAATCCTGGTAATTCATAAGCTTTATAATAATGGCCTTCTGTGTTTTTGGAAACAATAAAACCGGTATTTTGATCCACAAATTTCATTAAATCAAACTTTTCAACTTTGTAATTTTTCAAACCGCAAACTAAATCAACTGGATTAAAATGCGTGGCATTATTCACAATTTGTGCTTGTTGTTCATTGGCTAAATCAATTTGAGAAGTTTCAACAATTTCAAGTGAAACTTTTCCTTGTTCATTTCTTACCCAAAAAGGTCCACCACCGGGTTCGCCTTCATTTCTAACCATTCCGCAAACGCGAATTGGACGGTTTAATTCTTCAAACAAGTATTCAATTTGGGATGCTTTTTCATACCTTTCAAAATCATTAGGCAAAACCAAATGCAATTCCATTTGTGCAAATTCTTTTATTACTTTTATTTTTTCATCGGTAACATCTTCTCGTTGTAAATCATTCAAATATCCAAAAATCAGTTGTTGTAAATGAAATAAAATTCCACCAATCAACTTTTTATATTTTACAATGTCAGCAATATGATTTTGCGACACATTATCAATATTTTTAATAAAGACAGTATCCGAAGAAAGTGCATTTAAATTGGCTATTAAAGCACCGTGACCTCCAGGTCTAAAAACCAAATTTCCATCACTATCTCTAAAAGGTTTGTTCTGAGTAGTAACTGCTAAAGTGTCTGTTTTTTCTTGTTGGAAAGAATAAGATACCTCAACGTTATCGTATTTGTTCGTTATTTCTTCAAATGCACTTTGATGTTCCGGAGAAACAGTAAAATGTATTCTCGTTTTTTGATTTGGAATTTCGTAAAATACCGCTTCTTTTATATGTTCTTCAATTGGCGAAAGTACTTTATCTTCTTTTTGATGAAACGGCAAAACTCCTTTCGGTTTATTTGCAAAGTCAAAATGCTCTTTTGAAAGCAATGTTTTGATTAAAAAATAACTTCTTATTTCTTTTTCTTTGGTATAATAATCCGGATAAATATCAATCGCTTTTTGTTTCAACTCTTGATAAAATGGAAAACTCTTCAATCCAACTAGAAAAATGGATAAGTTAGGACACTTTTTATGGTTGATATACGAATTTATAGTATCATTTTCAACATCAAATTCATTAATAAATTCCAATAAAAATTGAAACATTCGGGTTGCAGCACCTGAAGCGGGTACAAACTTTTCAATGGTATGTTTTTCTATATTATCGTCGAAAAAAGCGATATACTTTTGAACTTCTTCTTCACTATAAACGTTAATTCCATCTTTTTTTAGTGCAGATCGAACCAAATTTATTTTAGCAAATCCTTCTTTAAAGAAAGTAAGCTGTTTTTGAATAATTTCCATCGAAATTCCCTTGTTGTAAATAGTTACAAAGTCACTCGAAGAAAATCCTAAATTTTTAGCAAGCATTAGCTCATCAACAATTTGAACTGCTTTTATGAAACGTTCTTCTTTATTCCCTTGAATTTTTACATACGGATTTCCGTTTTTTATAATGGCATTTTCAAAGGTCTTAAATGTCTTTTCTCTATCTTCTGGACTATCGCGTAAATCATCAGCTTCCCACGGCACATCGATATAAGTAAGAAAAATCAAATCGTATTCGTGTTCTTTAGCTGCTTGTTCTAAAATAGGCTCACATCTTTCGTAAAAAATGTCTGAAAATACTTTAGTCACTAATAAATTAGTATCGCAAAACAACAATTTATTAGCTTTTGAAACGGCCTCATTCTCTATTTTAGTCTGACCAATAGCGATTGCTATCAAATCCTCTTCGGTACAAACTTCCTGATTTTTATTCCATTTTTCTTGTAAAAAATCGCGTGCAAATTCAGGAATCCATCCATCATTATAATGTGCGGCTAATTGTGTAGAAAGCGTAGTTTTACCTGTGCTTTCTGGTCCGTACATTGCAATTTTTATAATATTTGATCTTATTTGTTTAAATTCTTCTTCCATTCGATATAACCATAAACTGCAATTATTGTAAAAATTGCATATTGCATACTTGTAAACGTGTATCCTCTGTAAAAATACAAAGGTATTGAAACTAAGTCTCCTATTATCCAAAGGATCCAGTTTTCTAACTTTCTTTTTGCCATTAACCACATTCCTACAAAGAAAATCCCTGTTGTAAAAGTGTCTACATAAGCCGTCCAATGTGTGAATTTGTCAAAATAATTGTAGACGAATAAGACAAAAACAACTGTAAGAATGAACAATAAAACCCCATAATAAATTTCTTTTGAGGTTACACTTGTAATTGGCAATTCTGGCTTATCATCTGATTTTCGCGACCATAAATACCAACCATAAATACTCATTGTGGTATAATAGATGTTAATCATCATATCGCCCATTAATCCCCATTTATTCAACAAATAGACAAAAATAATCGTACTGATAATTCCCGTGGGATAAACGAGGATGTTATTTTTTTTGGCAAAAAGCACACTGGCTAATCCAAACAAAACACCAATAATTTCTAATACAACATCAATTGTTTCGTATTCCTTGTACTGTGAAAATAAAAATTCGAACATATTTTCTTATTGTTTAAAAAAATTAGAGTCGTTTTCAAAAGCAGTTCCGATCACAACCAAATCCGCTCCTGAATCATAAACTTGCTGAATGGTTTGCATCGAACGAATTCCTCCGCCTACAATAACAGGAATTTTACAGTTTTCTGTGATATATTTTATCATTTCTAACGAAACGTTTTGATTAGCACCACTTCCTGCTTCCAAATAAATTAACTTCATTCCTAACAATTCTCCAGCTTTAGCAGTTCTATAAGCTAATTCGATATCACTGTGAGCAATCGGTTTTGTTTGACTAACGCTTTGCACCGCTGTTTCCTTTCCACCATCTATTAATAAATAAGCCGTTGGAATTACTTCTAAGTTGGTTTGTTCTAAAATTCGTACCGAATTGATTTGGTGTTCAATCAAATAATCCGGATTTCTTCCAGAAAGCAAACTTAAAAACAAAATCCCATCCGCTTCCTCCGAAATTTGGAAAGGATGTCCTGGAAAAATTAATGTTGGCAAATTAGTTTTTTGCTTTAAAACAGTAATTAATTTGCCTAAATGCGAACCACTAAAAGTACTTCCGCCTACAAATATATGCGTTGCGGGCGAATTTTTAATTTTTTTAGCCAAAATAATAGCGTCTTCAACCGTTACCTTTTCTGGGTCGATTAAAATCGCTAATAACTTTTCGTTTTTTGCTTTTGCCTGAAGTATGTTTTCGTATATCGTCATTAATTTGGAATTGCACAAACAAAGATATATCCTTCTACGGTATAAAATTGAATGGAGAACGTTTCTAATTGGTTATTAAATCGCAATTCCGCAGTACAACTTCCGTCTTTTAAATCAAATTTACGTTCCGAAATATGTTCGGGAAAGCTAATGCCTTTTTCGTTCTTAATTTTAAAAATGGATTCTTTTACACCCCAAATCACCGTTGCTTTTTGAATTTGTTCTTCAACAGAAAGATTTTCAAGATGAAATACATCCATAAACCGTGGTGCTATTTTAAGGGTTTTTTCTTTTAGTCTTTCCAAATCAATTCCCATTACAACATCACTGATACAAATACATGAAAATTCGTGAGAATGCGAAATAGAAATGTGTTTTCCGTCGCTTAAATGAGGTTTTCCAAATTCATCATAAGTTAAATCAAAATCGGTATAACCTAAATGTTGCAACAACATTCTCACAGCTAAAAAACCACATTGATGGGCTTCCGATTTCATCGATTCTAATCGAAAAAGCGAAGTATCTTTTAACGAAACAGCTCTAAATAACGAAGTTACATCTTCGTTTATCTCCCAAAAATGTGCGTTTGTAGTTTCGTTAATTTGTATAGATTGATAGAAAGGCATTTATATTTTATTGTATTTCAAACCATTAGAATACTAAACAATTCATAAATAAGTCAAATTCCTTGATAAAGTAAAAACTAATTTTGTAAATTTGCACCCTAATTAAGAAAATACAAATATACATAATAGAATGAGTACACAAACATTACCATTTGTAGCTTTTAAAGTGAAAGATATTTCACTAGCAGCTTGGGGAAGAAAAGAAATCGAATTGGCGGAAGCTGAAATGCCAGGTTTAATGGCTTTGAGAGCGGAATTTGGTGCTAGCCAACCGTTAAAAGGAGCTAGAATTGCTGGTTGTTTACATATGACAATTCAAACTGCTGTATTAATTGAAACTTTAATTGCTTTAGGTGCAGAAGTTACTTGGTCATCTTGTAATATTTTCTCAACTCAAGATCAAGCTGCTGCTGCTATAGCTGCTGCTGGAATTCAAGTTTATGCTTGGAAAGGTTTGAACGAAGAAGATTTTGACTGGTGTATTGAGCAAACTTTATTCTTTGGCGAAAACAGAAAACCATTAAATATGATTTTAGATGATGGTGGTGATTTAACCAATATGGTATTTGACCGTTACCCAGAATTAATTCCTGGAATCAATGGTTTATCAGAAGAAACTACAACTGGAGTTCACCGTTTATACGAAAGAATGAAAGCTGGAACTTTACATATGCCTGCGATCAACGTTAATGATTCAGTTACTAAATCTAAATTTGACAACAAATACGGATGTAAAGAATCTGCAGTAGATGCAGTTCGTAGAGCAACTGACATTATGTTAGCTGGAAAAAGAGTAATTGTTTGTGGATATGGTGACGTTGGAAAAGGAACTGCGGCTTCTTTCCGTGGTGCTGGTTCTATTGTAACTGTTACAGAGATTGATCCAATTTGTGCTTTACAAGCTGCAATGGACGGTTTCGAAGTAAAAAAATTAAACACAGTTATCAAAACGGCTGATATCATCATTACTACAACTGGAAATAAAGATATCGTTCTTGGTTCTCACTTTGAACAAATGAAAGATAAAACGATTGTTTGCAACATCGGACACTTTGATAATGAAATTGATATGGCTTGGTTGAATAAAAACCACGGTGCATCAAAAGTTGAAATCAAACCACAAGTTGACAAATATACAATCAACGGAACAGATATCATCCTTTTAGCGGAAGGTCGCTTAGTAAACTTAGGTTGTGCTACAGGTCACCCAAGTTTTGTAATGAGTAATTCATTTACTAATCAAACGTTAGCTCAAATTGAATTATGGACAAACATTTCGGCTTACAAAAACGAAGTGTATATGTTACCAAAACATTTAGATGAAAAAGTAGCGGCTTTACACTTAGCTAAATTAGGTGTTGAATTAGAAACTTTACGTGACGATCAAGCGGCTTATATTGGTGTTCCAGTTGAAGGTCCATTCAAACCAGAATACTACAGATACTAATCTGAAATTCAGAAATTAGCATTCAGAACTTTGAATATAGAAACCCTTGCAATTTTGTGAGGGTTTTCTTTTTTTGGGATTACCACAAGGGTCGGGCTTTTCGCTCTATCTTTTTATTTTTTAAAAGAAAAAATAAAAAGGATGCTGCTTCACTCCCTAATGGGCACTGGTTCCTCAGTTCAAAACCTACTAATTATCAACAATTTACACCAACAAGTAACATTTGGCTTTAAATTTGTACTAATCATCATCAATCAAAATCAATCATTATGTTAAAACGTTTTTTCATCTTATGTTCGGGAGCCGATTCCGACCTAATGAATGGTTGTTCTAATGGCGAGCAAAATAAATATGCCGGCATTGGAGCTACCGTTTTCTTCACCGCTTTAATGGCATTTATAGCTTCAAGTTATGCCCTTTTTACCGTATTTGACAATGCTTACATTGCGATGGGATTTGGACTTGTTTGGGGTTTATTAATTTTTAATTTAGACCGTTTTATTGTTTCTACTATTAAGAAAAGAGATTCTTTTTGGAGTGAATTGAAACAAGCGACACCGCGAATTGCTTTGGCGATCATTATTGCCATCGTAATTTCAAAACCTCTAGAAATTAAAATCTTCGAAAAAGAAATCAATACGGTTTTATTGAAAGAGAAAAACCAAATGATGTTGACTAACAAAAAAGAAATTGCTACTTATTTTCAATCGGATTTAGATAAAAATAAAACGCAAATTGACAGTTTAAAATCAGATGTTTTAAAAAAAGAAAAAGAGGTTAACGAATTATATGCTGTTTTTATCACCGAAGCGGAAGGAACAGCTGGATCAAAACTATTAGGCAAAGGTCCAGTTTATAAAGAAAAACGTCAAAAACACGATGCCAGTTTGGAAGAATTAGCACTTTTAAAAACCACAAATCAAACAAAAATAACTGATTTAGAAACTAAAGCAAAAACTCTTCAAGCTGATTTAGATAAAAAAGTAATAGAAACCCAACCAATTATTGAAGGGTTTGATGGATTAATGGCTAGAATAAACGCTTTAAATCAATTGCCTTGGTTGCCTTCTTTCTTTATTATGTTGTTGTTTTTAGCTATTGAAACTTCGCCGATTATTGCAAAACTATTAGCTCCAAAAAGCGAATACGATTTCAAACAGGAAGACAATGAAATGGGCGTCAAAAATATGTTGGCTCAAAACAAGTATCAAAGCGAATTGCAACGAAAAACGGATGCGGAAATTTACGATAAAGTGTATGCAGACATAAAAGATGATAAGGAATTATACGATTACAAAAAGAAAAGTGCTTTGGAATTATTAAAACTTCAAGCGGATGGATTTGTTGAAAAACAGAAGCGTTCGATGTAATTTTTAACCAAAAAATTAACAAAGAAAAACCCAACATTGCGATAATGTTGGGTTTTGTATTTTATAGTTTAATGAGATTATAAAAACTTTAATATTTCCGCTTTTAATCGGTCGTATTCGCCTTGTAGAATTAAGCCGTTGTCTAATAATTTTTTATAATTCTGAAGTTTAGCAAACAATTCATCTTGTGATAAATCGGCCAAACCTTTTTCTTGATTTGGTCTTATTGGTGCTTCTAATTCCGTATCTCTGATAATGTCATTTGGCGTAGGCATTATTTCCGCATAAAGCGTTACTTCCTCTGTTGGCATTTCTTCAATTGCTTCTACTTCTTCCACCTCATCAATTGCTGGTTCTACAACCGCTTCGGGAATTGCTTCTACAGCTGTTGGTATTTCAACAATCGGTTCTGCTATTGGCGTATTTACTACTGGATTCTTCAACAAATCCAATTGCTCTTTGGCAAAAGTATATAATTTACGAGCTTGATTTTTCGGTAAATAATCAACTGTATGTGTCAAATCTGATTTAGTCGAAAAAGTAAATTCGGCACCTAAAATTCCTTCTTTCACAAACGAAGCTTCAATATCATTCCAATCATAATCAATGAATTCCATTGATAAGCCTAAATTCTTTGGTTTACATAAAATAATACGCTTATTTGTAACCACAATACTATCTGGAAAAAGAGTTACAGCTGGTTTTTTCTGAACCGCAATATACCCAACTTCCTCATTAGACATTAACAAATTATCCAATTTAGCCGTGATTTTCTCAATCGCTTTTGGGTCTTGGTCTTCGTTTAATATTTTTTTTAAATTGTCAATCATTCTGAAAGTTTAAAAGATTATGAGGTTATGAGTTTAATAGGAATCTTACTATTTAATACAAATGTAATACCTAATTTTCTAAATTCTCTATTTCGGTTTTTATATTTTTGGTTAATTTACTAAAAACCAAATCATAGGAATGATTAATTAATTCGCAAATCATTTTATCCGAAACATCGTTATTGAAATGAACAGTGTTCCAATGAATTTTGCTCATATGAAAACCAGGTACAATCGCTTCATATTCTGCTCGAAGTTCCAAAGCACGTTCTGGATTGCATTTTAAATTTATCGCTGGATTTCCCTTTTCCCAATTGGATAAAGAGGTTAATGCAAATATTTTTTCGCCAACTTTAAACACCAAAATATCTTCATCAAACGGAAAATGTTCGGTTACACCTCTTTTAGACAAGCAAAATTCGTAAAGTTGTTGAATATTCATTGTTTAGATTTGTATTTCAAAAAGTGCAAAACTTCCTTCCTTATAATGTTCAGGCAAATCTGCTGTCCATTCAATTTGACTAATTCCTTTATAGGTAAAACCGCATTTGATGTAATACTGATTTAACGGTTCGTTTCCACTTGTTGTATCTAATCGTACAAATTGTAAATCTTTTTCTTTACCGAATTCAATCACCCAGTCTACAATTTTCTGCACGTAATTGCGACCTCTAAAATCAGGATGTGTGGCAATTCGATGAATATAAACCGAAGGATCGCTATCAGCCTCTTTCCAAATAATCGGATCACTATAAGTCAGTACGAAAGTAGCACTAATCTGATCTTCATCTTGAATTATGAAATGTCTTCCTTCTGCAATTTCTTGTTCCACCATTTTACGTTCAAAACCTTTCCAAGTGTTTGTTCCTACTTTTTGTTGGAAAGCAGTAGCAAATTCGTAAAGTTCGAAAATAGCATCCGTATCGGTTGTTTGGCTTTTAATTATTTTCATAAGATATTTATTTTATATAAAAGAGGTTTACTCGGACTCGCATCATTTTCAAACGACGCGATTTGTAAATTTAAGAAATAACTTCCATCTGAAATTGTTTCATCAACATAAATCAGTTCGGTAATGGTGCAATACATTCGTGCATCTTCATTCAAATTATTCACATCTTTTACATTCCAAAATGCTTTGTGTGCCAATAATTTTCCTTCATCGTGTTCTTTATCGACACTTGGCAAGTCAATCAACAAATGTTGAATTCCTATTTCTCGAATAAAAATCGAAGCTTCTTCCGTTAAATAAGGCGGATTCGTATTCGAATATTTTAAATGTTTTTTAGTTTCGGAATTTGGTACTGTTCGGATGATAATTGCTTCTGATGATTTCCCGTTTAAAGCTTTTTCGATTTGTTCTTTAGTGATTACAAAATCGTCGCCAATTGCTTTCGGCTCGACCGAAATGAGTTCGGCTGTAAAGAAAAATTGCTTCAAACATTGATTAATGCTGTAAAAATCGCGTGTTATATGTCCCAAACATTCCGTGTGCGTTCCGTGTGCGTGCGGATTAAAGAAAATATTATTGAAATTTGTGGATGATTTTCCTTCGGATACTTTTCCAATCCATTCCGAAGCACCGGAACCCATTTTTACGGGTTCAATTTTAGGAATATCTTGATACCAAGCAATCGGATTTTGCTCGTTATTGGTCAAAGGAATCGAAATATCCAAAGGTTTAGATAAATCTATTGTTAAATTATTTATTGTTGCTAGCATAATGGAACGCGGATTTTACAGATTTTCAAACGCGGATTTTACAGATTTTTTTTTCTGCGTTGCTTGCATCCGTTTTATCTGCGTTCGATTTTACTCCAAATTTAGCAAAAACAAATCACTTGCAATTCCGTCTGTCAGAAACTTTCCTTTTTTTGTGGTTGTTAAAATACCATCTGATAAAGAAAGTAAATCGTCAGCGATAAACTTAGCACTTTGTTTATTCAGATAAGTTAAAAATTTTTCGCCAAATTCTTGTTCAATTCTTTCTAATGAAACACCCCAAATCGTTCGCAATCCAGTCATAATATATTCGTTATAACGATCGGTTTTAGTTAAATTTTCATTTTCAATCGGAATTTCATTTGCGTGAATCGATTTGATGTACAAACCATTATTAGAAATGTTCCAACCGCGATTTTTCCCGTCATAACTGTGTGCAGAAGGACCAATTCCAATGTATTTTTTTCCCAACCAATAACTTGAATTGTTCTTGGAAAAATAATCGGGTTTACTAAAATTAGAAAGTTCGTAATGAATAAATCCGTTTTCTTTCAAAGTTTCCACCAAAATATGAAATTGTTCTTGTGCTACTTCGTCATCGGGTTGATTGATAATCCCTTTTTTAATGAAATTATCTAAAGCTGTTTTCGGCTCAACCGTTAAAGCATAACTTGAAATATGCGGAATTCCGAAAGAAAGTGCTTTTTCAATGTTTTGTTTCCATTTTTCGTTACTCGAACCTGGAATTCCATAAATTAAATCCACAGAAATATTATCGAAATATTGGGTGGCAATTTCTAAACATTTTTGAGCTTCTTCCGAATTATGAGCTCGATTCATCAGTTTTAAATCATCTTCAAAAAAAGATTGTATTCCGATTGAAAGACGATTTACTTTATTTTTTGATAATTCGATAATTCGCTCTTCCGACAAATCATCCGGATTCGCTTCAACCGTAATTTCTGGATTTTCTACGACTTTATAATTACGATAAACTTCATCAATCAAAAACTTCAAATCGGAAATTGGTAAAATACTTGGCGTTCCCCCACCGAAATAAATGGTTTCGACAATTTCGTTTTTAAATTCGTCTTTTCGCATTTCAATTTCTTTCGCTAATGCCAAAATCATCTCATCTTTCTTCTTTAAAGAAGTAGAAAAATGAAAATCGCAATAGTGACACGCTTGTTTGCAAAAAGGGATATGGATGTAGATGCCGCTCATTTAGAAGTGTTCAGTGTTCAGGTTTTAGTGTTCAGTAAATGTATTGCGAAGTTACTCTTTCTTTACTCCAAATTTTTCAGGATTTAATATCATATAATTAATTAACTTTCCAATTTCAACACTATAATTAGTTAACTCATCAAACTTTTCAGAAGATATGTATTCACAAGCTAATGCATATTCTAACCAACCTTGAGTTTCGGAGTTTTCAGAATCAGCATCTGTAAGTTTACTGTGAAAATGTTTTGGATATTCTCTCTTCCTGTAGGCTTCAGCTATTGTAATTGTAACACTTCTTGAACTTCTCCTAATTTGATCTGTTAAAGAATAGGTTTCCTCTTTTGGAAATGTTTTAGTGACAACAAAAATTTTCATCGCTAAATCGAAACCTTTTTTATATGCTAATAAATCTTGAAATCTCATAATTTAATTTTTAAACTTTACCTACTGAACACTAAATACTGACCACTGAAAACTATTTTTTCACTCTATCTTCATTATTCTTCACAAAAGCATCCCAACCCGTATAACTTTTTTCGCCAACGACTTTTCCGGAATTGAAAAAATGACAAACTGCTGCTGCTAATCCGTCAGTGGAATCAAGGTTTTTTGGTAATTCTTTCAAGCCTAAAAGCTGTTGTAGCATTTTAGCGACTTGTTCTTTAGTAGCATTTCCGTTTCCAGTAATTGCCATTTTTATTTTCTTAGGTTCGTATTCTGTAATGGGAATATCTCTTGAAAGTCCGGCTGCCATGGCAACACCTTGTGCTCTTCCTAACTTTAACATCGATTGCACGTTTTTACCAAAGAACGGTGCTTCAATCGCAATTTCATCGGGATGGTGCGTGTCGATTAATTCGATCGTTCGTTCAAAAATGACTTTTAATTTTTGATAATGGTTGTCATATTTGGATAAAATCAATTCATTTAACTGAAGAAATTCCATTTTTTTGTTGACTACTTTTATCAATCCAAATCCCATGATCGTCGTTCCTGGGTCAATTCCTAATATGATGCGTTCGTTTGCCATTTTAATCTGCAAGGTTTTCGAAACCTTGTAGGTTTCAATTAATTTTATACCTACAAGGTTCTTAAAACCTTACAGGAATTTCGTTACTTTGTCGTAATGATTTCAATTCCTCACAAAGCTAAACAATTCCTTGTTTTTACCATCAAAATTTTGATTGTAATTGGTGCGTTTTATTTTATTTATGACCAAATTTCGAGTAATTCAAAATTAGATTGGAACAAATTTCAAAATTTGGTAGTCGAAAAAACCGCAATTTCCACAATGGTATTTATTTTACTATTTAGCGTTGCCAATCGCTATTTGGAAATATTGAAATGGCAGAATTTGGCCCGTTTCATTCAGCCAATTTCTGTGGGCGAAGCGAGTAAACAAGTTTTAGGAGCTTTAACAGCTGGAATTTTCACACCAAATGGTTTAGGAGAATATGCCGGAAAAGCATTGTTTTTCAAGAAAGAACAAACCAAACAAGTGATTTTCTTAAATTTGATTTGCAACGGAATTCAGATGATTCTGACTATTGTTTTTGGAATAATTGGTTTGCTTTTGATTGGTTATTGGAAATGGTCTTTGGGAATAATTGCAATTGCTGTTGGTTTGCTTTTCACTTCTTTTTTGTCGAAAAACATTACTATTAAAGGCTATTCGATTCAGAAGTTACTTCAAAAAATAAACGAAATCCCCAAAAAGATTCATCAGAAAAATATTCTTTTAGGGATTATGCGTTACATCGTTTTTTCACATCAATATTATGTTTTATTCTTGGTTTTTGATGTCGATTTACCTTACTTGACTTTAATTGGTTCGATTTCTGCCGTTTATTTTCTGGCTTCCTCTTTACCGAGTTTTCAGTTTTTAGACTTTGCTGTAAAAGGAAGTGTTGCGGTGTTTTTCTTTGGAAAATTAGGGATTAATGAATGGATTGTGATTTTTATTAGCATGCTAATGTGGTTTTTAAACGTAGTTTTACCGGTTATAATTGGAGCTTATTTTGTGATGCGATTTAAGTTGAAACCGATTGTGGTGGATGAAACATATAAGTCATAGAAGTTTGTTTGAAGGAATACGTTAGTTTGAAAAAACAGTTCATTTAAGTTTTTAAGATATCTTTGATTTTATGTTGGAACTAATTTTAAGTGTCGTTTTTATCGTTTATATCCTGTTTATTGGGCAACTGATTTATGGTTTTAACCGAATGAAACGTTTTACTAAAAACGATACCATTCCAACTACAAGCTTTTCGATAGTGGTTCCTTTCCGAAATGAAGCGGAAAATCTTCCTAAGTTGTTGCATACGATTTCCAATTTGAACTATCCAAAGGAATTGTTTGAAGTGCTTTTGGTCGATGATGATTCCGAGGAAGTATTCAGTGCTCAGTATTCAGTGTTCAGTTTGCAAGTAGTTAAAAACATTCGAAAATCGAATTCTCCAAAAAAAGATGCGATTGAAACAGCAATTGCGATCGCAAAAAACGATTGGATTATTACAACCGATGCCGATTGTTTGGTTCAGGAAAATTGGCTGAATTCTTTTGACCAACTGATTCAAGAAAAAAAATCGAAAATGATTGCTTCTGGTGTTTGTTATGTTCCGAAAAATGGTTTTTTACACGCTTTTCAAACTTTAGATTTCCTAAGTTTACAAGGTGCAACAATTGGAAGTGTTGGAATCAATAAACCATTTATGTGTAATGGTGCTAATTTTGCTTACGCTAAAACATTTTTCAAAGAGTTGAATGGTTTTCAAGGAAACGAGAGCATTGCAAGTGGTGATGATGTTTTCTTATTGCAAAAAGCAATTATTTCCGCTCCGAAAAGTGTTGGCTTTTTATATGCTAAAGAAAGTATTGTTGCTACGAAATCTGTTGAAAGTTGGACTGAATTATTTCAGCAAAGAGTGCGATGGGCTTCAAAAAGTACGGGATATTCTGCGGTTTATGGAAAAACGCTAGCTTTAGTAGTTTTCAGCGGGAATTTGGCTTGGTTAGTAGCTTTTATCTTTTGGCTAATTGGTTTATTAGATCCGAATATATTCTTACTTCTTATAGCTTCAAAATTTTTGGTTGATTTTATATTGCTCTTCAAAACAGCTAATTTCTTCGAATCGAAATTACAATATGTATTGGCAAGTAGTTTATTGTATCCTTTTTTTAGTGTTTCGGTAGCAGTTTATTCTTTGTTTGGAAACTATTCTTGGAAAGGGAGGACATTTAGAAAATAATTTTTTTTAACGATGATTTTGCAACACAGATTAAAGAAATTAAATAAATTTTTTGAACGCGGATTACACAGATTTGCTAAAGCGAAACGCGGGTTTTTACAGATTTTTATGATGAGCTATATAACTTTTAAATCAAATATTCTTCAAGTTAAAAGTGAAAGCGAATTTCACGACTTTACACTAATTGAATTTTGATAGTGAAATTGTTATTGCAATTGATTTATTTCTCCACTTTAATAATAACTGGAAGTACGAATTGCGTTTTAACTTTAATTCCTCTTTTAATTGCAGGTTCTACTTTTGGAAAATCAGATAAACGAGCGGTTAAAATGCTGTCAATTTTAATTTTGTCATAAGCTACGCTGTCTTTTGAGAATTGAGGTTCAAATTTCAGGCTGGCATCAGGATTTATAGTTACTTTGACTTCAATAGTGTCCATTTCTGGATATAACATTTGCAAGGTGTCAATACCGATTCTATCTTGAATAGTTTGTGCTAAATAATCGAAAAAGCATTGTTTTCTAATTGTTGCATCTTTAATTGTATCGCATTGTAAAACGGTTGGAAATTCGTCTACTTCATTCCAATTGATTTTTTGTAATTCTTGTTGCAATAATTCTTGCTCATCAGGTGCTTTTTTATCAAAGTACTGACAAGAGACTAACGAAAAAAGACAAAATAAAACAAACAATTTATTCATTTCAAATAGAATTACTTATACATTTGTAGCAAGACATTGCCAAAAATAACCATAATTTATGGAATACTTTTTATTAGTTGTAGGTTTTTTACTTGTGCTGGTTGGAATTGTTGGAAGCGTTCTACCTGCATTGCCTGGTCCGCCTTTGAGTTGGGTTGGGATTTTGTTGCTTTATTTCTGCCCAGGAATTCCAACAAACTATTGGTTGCTTGGTATTACTTTAGTAATTGCTATTGTAATTGGGATTTTAGATTTTGTAATTCCAGCAAAAGGCACTAAATATTTCGGTGGCAGTAAATATGGGATTTGGGGAACGAATATTGGTTTGGTTGTTGGAATTTTCGCTCCAATTCCTTTTGGATTTTTAATCGGACCTTTTGTAGGTGCTTTAGTTGGCGAACTTATTTACAATTCTAATGAAGGAAAACGGGCCGTTAAAGCAGCAACCGGTTCTTTTTTAGGGTTTTTGGCCGGAACTTTTATGAAGGTTCTTGTGAGTTTACTCTTTTTAGGATTATTCGTGGTTTTAGTTTGGCAAAATAGAATGGTTTCGTTTTTTCGATAAAAATAAAACTCATCCAACAAATTTGATTAAATACTGTTAAATGAGTTTTACTAAGATAATACCTTAAATTTCTTTGGTGTTATTCAATTTCCGTTACAACTTCTTCCTCTTCTTCGATAGAAAAATCGGTTTCACCTACAGCTACAACTTCTGGTTTAGACGCTTTTGCAGCATTAAATTTTTCAAGCTTTTCTAAATCGCCTTCTTCGCCACTAAAATATGGGAAGACATCCATAATCGTTGACTCCATAATCATCGGAATGGTATAATCGCCCATTGTTCCGTCCATTACTTTAATAGTATTGTCATAGGCTTCCTTTACATCATTTGCTTGAAGTAAAATATAGATATTGGTTTTACGCTCTTTTCCACTTTCTTCGTCATAAGCAATTAAGGCAATTTTCGATTTAAACCAACGATCGCTATTTTCAAACGGATGAATTTCAGAGAAATTAGCTACTTTAATATTGGTGATTTTAAATTCTTCACTAATATAAGCCGCCATTTCTTCGTTAATTCTTCTTTCTGCTTCAGTATACGAAATCGCGTCAATTAAATACGCTTCGGTTACTACTTTTTGAACTCCTGAATCGTCTGTTTTTCTAAATTTTACTTTGCATTCATACCAAGTTGCACTCATCTTTTCTTTTTTTTTTAGGAAGCCAAAGATAGCTTTAAACGTAAAAGAAAAGGAACATTTTTAAAAATAGATATTCACAATTAGGCAATATAATCGAAATAGTATAAATCAAAAAAGCTCTGCATAAATGCAAAGCTTTCCATTGGTCTAACTACTAAACCTTTTGGTACTTTCGTACCTAAACAACACAACTTTCTTTGATGCTTTATTTGGGCAAAAAAGCACCTCATTTCTGAAGTGCTTTACCCAATTTTAGCGGTCTGGACGGGACTCGAACCCGCCTAATTTAAGTGCTGATTATCAACCTAATAGCGCCTAACATAATAATCCGTTCCCTTTTTGAGTATATTTTTGATAAAAATACTTGAGATTTTAAATCTTATTTATTATTTCAAATGAATTAATAAACTCTTTAAATAATTTATCAGTACCTGATTTACTTGTTACTTGCAACATATAACTTTTCATATCTTTATGAAAATACACTGCTTTTGTTAATTTACCACCTTGCGTTGTTTCATAAAAAACAGCATCAAATTCTTTAAATGTTTTTTGTTCATTTTTTATTCCCATTTCATCAAATTTGGTCTGATAATATTGTAAATCTTTCTTGTTAAAATTGTTTATTTCTGCTTTATCTTTTCCGTTGAATAAGTTAGTCATATCACTTACATTTATGTTATAATCAACACCATTGATAAAAACATGATAAGGTCTCGAATAATTTGTTTGTCCGTTTTGTTGCCCATCTTCAAACCTTAACTTATCAAACAACAAGTTACCGCTACATTTAATCATAAAATTGTCATCAATAAAAACTTGGTAACCATCTTTTTTAGCTTCTTCTTCGTTAAATGAATTAGTGTTTGAAACAATATTATTTTTTGAAATTGATTTTATACTTTTTAATAAGTCATCATTTATATTCTTATTAAAACTATATGAATTAAAATATATTCTATTGCTGTCGTCTTCTATTACGCCAATTACTATATATGTTTGTAAAGAAACTAAACCTAATCTTTTACCAGTGTTTTTCTTTTCGAAAAAAGATATTTTTCCTTTAAAACCATTTTTGTCTATAATCTCACTTTTTACAAAGTATTTTTCTTTATAAATTTCTGAGTTATCATTTAATTTGGATACAATTTCAATTTCTTTATCTATATCAGTATTTATTTTTGCAGATGTACCATTAGCTACATCAATTTTGAGCATTGTATTATATGTGTCGTTTTTATAACTCCAAACACCACTCTCCTCTTTAACAAGATACTCCGGAAGTTCTATATTATAGTCATTTGTTAATACAGTTTCAATAAATTTATATCCATTATTTTTACAAGAAATAACAGATAAAACTGCTAAACATAAAACTGCTTTTTTTAATATTTTCTTCATTTTATTTTAAATAATTAGTTAGTTACAAGCTCTCAATAAGAACATCATCAATAAACCCGCTATTGAGTAATAAACAAAAGTCTCAATCATTTTCGAGCCCGCTTCTTTAGTAGCGTTTACACTTAATTCTCCAATTTCTTTTATTGTTTGTTTTGCTAAATCAACTGCTTGTTTTTTCGCATTTTGCATCCATTTTTTTAACGTTTCATCATTGAAATTGTATTCTTCATAAACTTCCTGTTTTTCCTTCTTTCCAAATCCCGAAGAAAAATTTCGTTCTTTTTTTGATTTATAAAACTCACCAAATTTTGTATGTTCAATGTCGTAGTGATATCTTGCTTCCTCATCCTTTAACATTAAATAAGCTTCATTTATGAGTTGCATTTTTTCATTTACATCTATATTTGGATTTTTATCTGGATGCCATCTTATAGCTTGTTTCCTAAATGCAGTTTTAATTTCTTGCTGGGTAGAATTTTTCTCTATTTCAAGAATTTTATAATAATCAACAAACATTATTTCTTGTCTAATTGATGATTATCATCATCATTTTTGCTCTCTTTTTTCCAAACAGCTTTAATTCCTGCTATCATTCCTCCAAAAAGAACAATTCCAAATATACCCGGAGTTGAATGTCCTGTACTACTTCTCGACGCGGTTAAAACACCTACGAAAAATATAAAACCAATAATAATTCCAATTGTTACTATAACTTTTGATGTGTTAGTCATTTTATTTATGTTTAAGGGTTAATGTTGTTTTGAATTAATTATTTAAAATATCTGCTATTCACTTGGTCGAAAATTTAATTATTTATTGTCATTATCGTCGTCGTTTATAATTAATTCATTTAATTTAAGATTTTCAATATCTATCTCTTTTGTGTAAAGAATATTGATCCGTTTAAGAATCATAAACAATAGGTAATCCTAATGAATTGTTTACCACCATTAAATTATATGCAATTTTATTTTCAAGGGCAGAAGCCAATTTGCTTTTATTGTGTTGTCTCTTTCTAAATATAAGGTCTGGACACGTAATTGTATAATTTTCTAAATTATCCGATACAAATGATTCTGCTAAACGGTAAGATTTAGAATATTCACCAGCTTTATAAGTTTCTGTCCCAAAATGATTTTTCTTAATTTCTATTACTGGAACTGTAGCATTTGTAGAATAAGTCAAAGCATTAATAATGTTTTTATATAATCTTGTATTGCTTCTACCTTTCTTATATTTTTCATTTAGAAGAGAAGAATGTAGATTTATCCATTTGTCCTCATCATCATCGTAAAATATAGTCCCTGTAAAATTTGAAACATAGTCTAAACATTTTTCAACTGCAAAAACCTTGTTGTTGTCAATCTTACTCCAAACTGCTTTTGGAAGTGCATTAATGTGTCTTTTTACTTTTTTGGGAATTGTAATAATTTCAGTACCTGAAAAAGATGTCGGAAAAGTGCTTGGATAATTTTCATAAAAATTGGCGCAAATTTCATCCTCATTGCCTTTAAACAAAGGGGTTACGGTAGGATTTTTATTTGTTGTTCCGTAAGTAACATTATTAGTAGTTGTTACTTGATTAGTAGTATTAGTTATACTACTAGATTGATTAATTAGATATGAATTATTAATTTCTTCTTCTAATTGGATTTGTTTTAAATTCATTAAATAAATTTTAAATTAAACATTTTTTGTCTAATTCAGATTTAAGTAATTTTTAGATTTTTTAGTAGTAGTAAAACTTGTGTTGGCAATAGTGTAAAATCCGGGATTTATACAAAGGTAATACGGATATTTGACATTTCCTAATTTATTTGGGTTTAATTTTAAAAAAAATGTTAATTTTATAAATAACCCCATAATTTACTAACTAATTATGGGATTATCATTAAACTTTTTCAGTGTTTTTTTGATAAAGCAGAGAACGGCTCAAAAGTTTGGGTATACAAAATACAACATAACTGCTTTGTTTTATAATTTTGTCAAGAATCTATTTTTAAATAATTATATCAAAATAAAAATAGCGATACGCCTTACCCTCTATCATATATATAGTTTGTAAGTCCATATCAACTTTAACTTCTTCAACAAGAACCACCTCGCCTGAATATAACGTGCCAATATTTTGAATAACAACGACACTAAAAGGACAAAATATCTTTTTTAGAAGATTATTCCACGTAATTATGTATAAAACATGTGGTGAACTGTATTTAAGTGTTTCGGAAAGTTCATTTTTTGTAATTTTTGCCATATTATTTAATATCTTTTTTAAAATTAGTCTCACTAATTCTATTCACTAAAAGCTATGTTATTATATTGTATAAAATAATTTGACTGACCTTTTTTAACCAAATTAGCTATGTGATTTATAAACTCGTACGCATTTACATTGCGTTCTAAATTACTGCTTATGTAAGTGCTCTTATTTGCTTCTGTAAAGAGATTATAAACATTCCATAAACTTATAAAACCATCGTTTGACTTCGAAAAGTTGACATCAGAAAAGTAATTTTTTACTATTAAATTTATTTGGCAATCATTAATTGTTAAAGGAAATATGGATTTCTTCATTTCTTTTTCTAAATGTGCAAACAATTTCATTTTGCCAATTAAAAAAGCAAATTGATTTTCAGTTAAAATATAAGTACTCATCTCTCTCATTATTTCAATATGCTCTCTGCTGTTATAAGTCTCAAACAAATCGCGTATGTGAACAGCGAGTTCACTCTCTGAACTAACTCTTAAATCCTCAATTAATCCATCAGTTGAAATACACAGATTCGTACACACTTTATTTTGAAATCCTATGAAAATTTTAAACTTCTCAATCGACTTCTTACTAAATAAATTCTCTTGGTTATAAGAACGCACACCTCCAATACAAAGATTTAATGTGTTTCCATTTACTGTTTCAGTAATCTCAGGTATTTCAAATAGAAACGCCATACGCTCATAGTAAATAGTTTTCTCATCTTCTAATAAATCTTTTGCTGGTTTCCCTATGGCTGATGGGGTTCTTCCTTTAATCACATGTGAAACTCGAATGTCTGGAACTAATTCACCTTGATACCCTAACGCTTCTTGAATTACTTCTTTTGCAGTATTGATAAATTGGTAATGTGAAATTGTAGTTTCATTATCCTTTGCAAAAACAGGAATAATACAATCCTCTTTGAGATGCCTCAAACTTACTTCAATTGTATTTGCTTCAATAAAACTAGTCTTGTTAGTGGTTACTATTGATTCATCACTAACAATTTGATTGCTATAACTTACTTGTACTGTCGATTCCATTTTGTAAATGTTTAGAATTAGAAATTATAATACTATTAGGTATTAGTTGTGCAGTTAATGCAGTCAATGCATCTTTCTTAGCTACTATCAAAGGGTATAATTCTTTATTAAATTGCAAATTGGAATTATAGATTTCTTTAAGCTCTTCTTCTGTTGTGCAATTTTGTATTTGAGTTGTTAATATTTCTAAAGAAACTCCTTGATTACACCAGTCTTTTAGCATTTTACCTGTTGAAGAATTAATTATAAATTCGGGCTTACCAACAAAAAGCCCTGTCCTATCTTTACTAACATTTACCAAATGCTTGTCGTTTAAAAACTCAAAATTAACAGTCAGCTCATATTCCCAACCTTCCCGTTGAATTTCTTTAGTACCCAATTTCATTACTTTGGTTTTCCCTGTACTATCTTGATCTAAACTATAGTCAACTTTTCTTCTAGAAGTGGTTATCACATGCACTTTAGACTGAATTATAGCATCTAGAAAAGAATTGTGACGCGGTGTAACTTTTGCCCAATCGCTAAAACGACCACCTAATGCTTCGTGAATTTCTAAACTACCTCCTTTTCCATTCCATTCGTGTGAAATTGAATCTATAATTAATACTTCAATGTCAGAATTTTCACAAACCTTGATAGCTTCAATGTATCTTTCTGGTGAGAAAGGCTCACCTAGAGCTAAAACATTAAAATCTCCTAGATGTGAATATAAACTCGCACTGTTATTTTCTGTATCAATAATTCCGATTTTATTCCAATCTTCAGTTATTCCAAATGCTAGTAATAACGCACTGTAGGTTTTCCCATAACCACTTGGACCAGACATGCCAACTTTTAGTTTCACTTGATGTCTTTTTGCTTTTTGTAATTTCATATAATATTATTTTAAAAATTAATTAATAAAAAAGAGGAACCTCCTAATGGAAATTCCTCTGTGTTTAATCTGAATGGCGTATAATAATAACTTGTTTATTCCACAAGTTCTCCTGTGTGAACATTTTGACTGATAACTGCGTCTTCATCACTCATATACTCATAGCGATGATGCCTTTCAATAACTTCTCCTGTTTGTTCAATGACAAATTGATAAGGGTCAACTTTAACTTTTGCAATTGTACCAGGAAATGATGTTCCTATTAAAGACATACACATTGATTCATCGAATGTGCACGAAACTCTTGCTGTTCTAGCTGTTAAATAAGTTTTGTTGGTCGCTTTGCTAACAACTGCCTCAACCCCTCCTTGAACCACTAAATAAATGAAATTTTCTCCTGTTTCTTTAGTGTAAACTTTGTAATCTGTAATTAGTACCATAGTCTTATAAATTTTATAGATTAATTTTTGCGAACTTTTCCGCAACATTTGACCAATGTGGAGTGATGGTTCTAATTACTAGCTATATCAACGGGGATAGCCCCCAATTTCAAAAGAGACTGGGGGCTTATTTTCTAATTAATCAACGTTTAACCTTATGATTTATAAAAAAAAATTAAAAAATATTTTTCTTGAAATTTAATTTTAGTAAAACATATGTGTTTGAAAATCAAAAGTAAAAGATTTACAATTTGGGCAGTAATTATTATTTTGATTTAATTGCAACTCAAAATTTTGATAGACATTATTATCTCCATTATAACCTTTTAAACAATCCTGTGTATAAAAAAGGTAATTAGAATTGTCTTTTTCAGAGATATAATTGATACTTTCTAGTTTTTCAGTAGCAACATTTATAGCCGGAACAGGGTTATTTGTTTCATAATCAAATCTACCTCCTCCATATCTAAAACTCGTCTTAAAGTTACAAATTCTACATTCTGCATCCATTATCTGTCCCATGATAATTAAACGATTATTTATTTCATTTTAAAGTTTTATAGTTTCTCTAATTTAAAATGATAAGTTAATAATTAAACTCTTTATTATTTTAAGTCAATTTTCAACTGTAGATTAAAATATTTTCTAAAATTTTCAGTCACTTTCTCTATAAAATTAATTTTAAATAATAAAGTATAATTTATACGTATTCACTTATAATGTAAAAACAAAATATAACAACTGATAAAAAAGGTAATATTAAAAAGAGAGAAAGACAACCTGATTTATTCGAGTTGGCATTAGATAACTTTTTAGCTGTAAAATCCATAAGGACTTGCTGATGGTCTGGGGAATGATTATGCGAAACCATTGTTTCAGAAATTAACTCTATCCAACTCTCTTTCGATATATCATAAGGCACTAATTCACTGGTTGTTTCAGCTTTTACCGTCGACTTTACAATTGTTGAAAATTTTAAAGCTACACTATTGCCCACTTCCCTTAATTCAATTTCTATTTCTCCTAATTTATTATTAAAAATAATAAAAGTCATTGAATAGCAAATTTTTGAGTTATCAAATCGAGTTAATCCTAAATCAGTTCCATGTTCCATGTCTCCGATAGCCTCACGGAAGTTTGGAAATCTGTTGAGAAGTTTATACATTATAATTTATTTAAATGTTTTTTCTATTTGCTGTAGCAACAACTATTTTATTCTTGTTCAATAATTTAACAGCATTAATTTCAGTTGTAGAATTTAATGAATTTATTAAATTATGTGAAAACTCAAGGGCCTCCCAGCGAGTTATTTCATTATTTACTTCCACTTTTAAAACACCATCATCAATAATTGCACTTTTAATATGCTCTAAACTCTCTAATTCAAGAATAATATTTTGGTGTGTTACCTTTAGCAGCTTTTGTCTATTTAATTCATTTTGTAGAAGATTTTGAAAATGTATGTCAGCAATCTTATTGTTGTTAACTTTTCTTTCCTTCTCTACAGTTTCTCTAGATTCATTCTCTTTAATAGCTATAATTACATAGAATAAAATCGTTACAACTATTATTATTAATATTATTTTCATTCTTTTAATTTATTAGATTAACAAATATAGGCAAATTTGCCTACCTATTAGATATCTTATTATGCGAATTTTATCCTGTGATAAAAAAGGATAAATCAGAAATATTAAAGTCGTTTGGTAAAAACCTTAGAAAAGCAAGAGAATCTAAAGGTTTCACCCAAGAACAACTTGCAAATGAATTAGATTTAGAGATTTCTCAAATAAGTAGAATAGAGAGAGGAGTAATTAACACCTCAATCTATACACTTTACCAGATTTCAACTTTTTTTGATATTGATTTAAATGAACTTTTTAATTTTCATGAATAATTCTTTTGCAATTATAGGTATAAAATGAACTTAATTTTTATGGTTTTCCGCATTATTAAAATTTAATTTTTTACTTAAGATATTCATTTGTTCGCTTACTTTACTTTGAACGACTTTAGCATAATGTTCTTGTGTAGTTGACAATTTTGAATGACCTAATAATTCCGATACAACTTCCATAGAAATGTCATTAATAAGTAAAACAGTTGTTGCAAATGTTTTTCTTGCAATATGATGTGTCAGATTAAATTCTATACCTACAATTGTGGCAATCTCTTTTAAGTAAGCATTAAATTTAGGGTTAGATATTTGAGGTAGTACAAATTTTGAATTATTTTGATATTTATCAATAATAACTTTGGCTTGTGGTAGCAATGGAACATAATAATTTTTATTTGTTTTGTTCCTTTCTATTTTTAACCATTCATTACTATCAAATCTTACTATAATGTCACTATATTCTAGATTAATCATTTCTTTAAAACCTAATCCTGTATAACAGCAAAATACAAACATATCTTTAATTTGCTGAAGTCTTAAAATATCAAAATTCTTATCTTCTAGGCATCTTAATTGTTCTTTATCTAAAAAAATAATTTCTTTTTTTACTCTTTTAGCTTTGTATCCATAAAAAGGATCTTTATCTATATGATTTTGACTTATAGCATATGAAACAACTTTACGAAACCTCTGTATAACCTTGTTTAAGGTGCTTACCTGTAAGTTCTTTTCTGCTTTAAGGAAATACTCATAATCAACAATAAAACTGTATTTAAGCTCACTTATTTGAATGTCACTCTTCTTAAATTTCCATTTAACAAAAGATTTTAAGTGAACGAGAGATTCCTTGTATTTACTATAGGTAACCAGTTGAATATCTTTTCCAATCAACTTCTCAATTCTCAATAAATAATTATCGTAAATTTCAATAAGTTTAAATTCTTTAACAATTGGCTTGCCTACATAAAGGTTATAAATATCGTCGACTGTAAACGCAGAGTTGATAACTTGTAAATATAAAAAACCCTGATTAATTTGGTTTTTAATCAGGGTTAATTGTGCATTAATATAATTACTGTCATCATCTATGACCTCAAGTTCTTGAAATGAACTATTCCATGTTTTTGGTCTAACAAATAGACTTGTTGTAAATTGTTTTCTCTTGTCTGAGTAGGTCAAACGACAAAACACAGGTGCTTTACCATCTTTTCTAATTCTTGTTTTTGACACAATAAATGCTAAATTTAATTTTTTCATGGCGTATAATTTTAAGTGATTGTATATCAGTGTTTTAATATGCAACCTAGAAATAAAAACTGCAACCTATTTTGCAACCTTTTTTTATGTATTTCTAAGCTTTTTTATGTTTTTTAAGGGAAGAATAGTCTTTTTTAAAAGACCAATAAGAAAGTATTTTGAAGCGTGAAAATTGTCGAAATAGTATAAATCAAAAAAGCTCTGCATAAATGCAAAGCTTTCCATTGGTCTAACTACTAAACCTTTTGGTACTTTCGTACCTAAACAACACAACTTTCTTTGGTGCTTTATTGGGGCAAAAAAGCACCTCATTTCTGAAGTGCTTTACCCAATTTTAGCGGTCTGGACGGGACTCGAACCCGCGACCCTCTGCGTGACAGGCAGATATTCTAACCAACTGAACTACCAAACCAGCGCCTAATTGCGAGTGCAAATATACCACGATTTTTCATTCCTGCAAATGTTTTAGTAAAATAATTTCATCTTTTTTTGATCGTTTTAGCCAAACTTTTGTTTTTCAGCCAAATAGGTCAATAAAATTTTTTCGAATTTTTCGTCTACCGCAACCGGAACATACTTAATTTGATATTGCATACAGGTTGTTTCTATTGTTTTAAAATAGTCTTGTACTGCTTTTTGATAAAATTCTTGAGTATTTTCTGCAAAGAGATTCACTTCTTCACCAGATTCAAGGTCGATAAATTTTCTTGGTGTATTATCAAAATCAAAATTTAACTCAGTTTTTTGATCATATACATGAAAAACTACTACTTTATGCTTGTTGTGTTTTAAATGTTGTAAAGCTTTAAATATTTTATCATTGTCTTCTGTTTGAAACATATCAGTAAACAGAATTATCATCGAACGACGGTGAATGTTTTCGGCTATTTGGTGCAAGAAAGTTACCGTATCTGTAGTCCTAGTCGTTTTGTTCTGTAATAAAATGCCTTCCAGTTGGTTTAAAATCATTCGATGATGGCGATCACTTCCTTTTTCTGGTGAGTAATATTCATAAGTATCGCTATAAACACTCAAACCAACAGCATCGCGTTGTTTTTTAAGCAAGTTCATTAGAACTGCCGAAGCCAATACTGAAAATCCAATTTTGCTCGCATAAAACAAGTCATTGTCCTTTAATTTCGGATAATGCATAGACGATGAGTTATCGATAATTAAATGGCAACGTAAATTAGTTTCTTCTTCATAACGTTTCACATATAATCTATCGGTCTTAGCGTATAATTTCCAATCAATATGACGGGTGCTTTCTCCTGGATTATAGATTTTATGTTCCGCAAATTCAGCAGAAAAACCGTGAAAAGGCGATTTATGCATTCCAGAAATAAAACCTTCCACAATTTGGTTGGCTAAAAGTTCTAAATGTCCAAAACTTGAAATTTTTTCTATTTGTGATTCTAAATTCATATAGTAAAGATAACTAAGATTTTCGGATAATAGATTTTCGGATAATAGATTTCTTGAAACATCAGGGCGCTATTCAGAAATTAAGCCAGAAAAGATTGAACGAAAATTATACAAATGCTTCGCAACGCGGAAAAAAACAATCCGAAAGAATGAAACTTATCTGATTTATTTGTAACAAAAAAGGCTCAACTTTCATTGAACCTTTTCATTAACTTCTTATCTACTATAATAATGCATCAACTGCATCTGTGTAAGTTTTCTTTGGAGCTACTCCAACTTGTCTTCCTACTACTTCTCCGTTTTGGAAAATTAATACTGTTGGGATGTTTCTAACACCATATTTTGCAGCGAATTCTTGGTTAGCATCTACGTCTACTTTTCCAACAACTGCTTTTCCGTCATATTCTGTTGCGATTTCGTCGATAACTGGACCAACCATTCTACAAGGACCGCACCAAGCTGCCCAAAAATCGACTACTACTGGTTTGTCTGATTTTAAAACTACTTCATCAAAAGTAGCATCTGTAATTGCTAAAGCCATATTTTTTTTATTAAGTTACGTGTTTATTATAAGTACAAATTTAAAAATTAAATCGTAATTAAACCTCTTTTAGAAATTAGTTTTCGTTATAGCCTCATTAGCAGAACTTATGACCGTTTGATAATTTATCTAATTCAGCTTAAAATTCAACTGCATTTTTTCTAATTCCTGAAGCAATTCTGATGAAATATTTACTTTTAATTTTCTACTTGGCATAGTAAGTCTTGTTTTTACAATAACTTCTTCGACTGGTGGAACATCAATTGCAATAGCTTCAATATCCTCCAATTCTTCTGTACCAATTTCATCAACAATATCTTCTATATCAATTTCTGGTTCATCTTTTACTTCAAGTATCGGCATTTCGATTGCTTTTTTAATTTTTTCCAATTCTACCACTTCAATGGTAACATAATTATCCCCAGCATTAGCGCCAAAAAGTTGGTTTAAATTCTGAACCAAATTTTCGTTAATTTCTTGAATTGAAAATTGTAAAATTAATTTTTTAGCAAATGTTGGCAAGACTTCAATCAGCATTTTAACGTCTAAAAATTGAATTCGTGGTTCTGATTTTTTACCCGTTTCTCTATTGGTAAATCCATCTTTTACGTTTAATTTAAGATAAACGAATTGATTTTGGAGCAAAAAATGACGGTATTTTAAATATTCTTCTCCAAAGATTCTAAACTCATAATTCTCATCATAACCTTCCAAAACAAATGAACCCCAACCGTTACCGTTTTTTGCTGTTCGATGTTGGACATTCGTTACAATTCCACCAAAAGAGAGATTTTTACCAATATGAAGTTCTAAACTTTTTAAGGTATCTAATTTGGTATTGCAGAAGTATTTCATCTCAAATTTATAATCATCTAAAGGATGTCCTGAAATATAAATCCCAACGACTTCTTTTTCTTTAGCTAATTTTTCCATAGTACTCCAATCTTCACATGGCGGCACAATTGGTTCTGCAATTTGAACATCAGAAGCATCACCAAACAAACTTACTTGCGAAGAATTTTCATTCTCTTGAAATTTTGCACCATAGCGAATTGCTTTCTCTAAAAACGTAATATTATCGCCATCGTGTTGAAAATATTGTGCTCTTATAGTTTCTGAAAAACCATCAAAACCTCCAGCTAAAGCTAAATTTTCAAAAGCTTTTTTATTGGCTGCACGCAAATCTATTCGTTTTGCCAAATCAAAAATTGACTTATATCTTCCGTCTTTTCTACATTCAACAATAGTTTGTACGGCATTTGCACCTACTCCTTTAACTGCTCCCATTCCAAAACGAACCGCATAATTTTCATTTACGGTAAATTTATAGAATGACTCATTCACATCTGGACCTAAAACTTCTAATCCCATTCGCTTACACTCTTCCATAAAGAACGAAACTTGCTTGATGTCATTCATATTGTTTGAAAGCACAGCCGCCATATATTCCGCTGGATAATGTGCTTTTAGATAAGCCGTTTGATAAGCAATCCAAGCATAACAAGTAGAGTGCGATTTGTTGAAGGCATAACTTGCAAACGCTTCCCAGTCTTTCCAAATCTTCTCTAAAACCTTTGGGTCGTGCCCTTTTTCGGCGGCACTATCAATGAATTGTGGTTTCATTTTGTTCAAAACCTCAATTTGTTTTTTACCCATTGCCTTCCGCAAAACGTCGGCATCACCTTTTGAAAAACCCGCTAATTTTTGAGACAAAAGCATCACCTGCTCTTGATAAACCGTAATTCCGTAGGTTTCTCCAAGAAATTCTTCACACGCATCTAAGTCGTATGTAATTGGTTCTTCACCATTTTTTCTGCGTACGAAAGAAGGAATATATTCCAATGGTCCTGGTCGATATAATGCATTCATCGCAATTAAATCGCCAAAAACGGTTGGCTTCAATTCTTTCATATATTTCTGCATTCCAGGCGATTCGTATTGGAAAATCCCAACCGTTTCCCCTCTTTGGAACAACTCGTATGTTTTTTCATCGTCAATTGGAAATTCGTCGGGATTCAAATCGACATCCAAACGGTATTTCACTAATTTGACAGTGTCTTTAATTAAGGTTAGGGTTTTTAATCCCAAGAAGTCCATCTTTAATAATCCAGCACTTTCGGCAACCGAGTTATCAAATTGGGTGACATATAAATCGGAGTCTTTTGCGGTAGTAACGGGAACGTAATTCGTGATATCATCTGGCGTAATGATTACTCCACACGCGTGAATTCCTGTGTTTCGCATTGAACCTTCTAGCACTTTTGCTTGCTGAATGGTTTCTCCGGCTAAATCTTCCGAATTTGCAATTTCGATTAACTCTCTTACTTTATCAAATTCTTCTGAACGTAAGGCTTTCTTTACAACCGCTTCATCTTCCGACAGGAATCGTGCTAAATTCCATTTGGAAGGCATTAAACCTGGAATCAATTTTGCAATTCGATCGGCTTCAAAAAGTGGCAAATCCAACACACGAGCTGTATCTCGAATCGCAGATTTAGTCGCCATTTTACCGTAAGTGATAATCTGAGCAACTTGACTTTTTCCATATTTATTGATAACGTAATCCATTACTCGACCTCGACCTTCATCATCAAAATCGATATCGATATCGGGCATTGAAACCCTATCTGGATTTAGGAAACGCTCAAAAAGTAAGTCATATTTAATGGGGTCAATATTTGTAATTCCCAAACAATAAGCCACGGCGGAACCTGCGGCAGAACCCCGACCTGGTCCAACGGAAACATCCATTTTTCTAGCTTCGGCGATGAAATCTTGTACAATTAAGAAATAACCTGGATAACCTGAATTAGCAATTGTGAGCAGTTCGAAATCCAAACGTTCTCGGATGGCATCAGTAATTTCTAGATAGCGGTTTTCGGCACCTTTGTAAGTTAAATGTCTTAAAAAACTATTTTCACCTCTTTTTCCTCCATCTGAATTATCTTCATCTACTAAAAATTCTTCTGGAATTCCAAATTTTGGAAGTAAAACATCTCGATATAAGGAATAAGCTTCGACTTTATCGATTACTTCTTGAATATTAATAATCGCTTCGGGCAAATCTGCGAAAATTTGCTTCATTTCATCACTCGATTTGAAATAATATTCCTGATTAGGCATTCCGTAACGATAACCTCGTCCACGACCAATTGGCGTTGCTTGTTTTTCTCCATCTTTTACACACAACAAAATATCGTGTGCATTCGCATCTTCTTTATTAACGTAATAAGTATTGTTCGTTGCAATAAGTTTTACATCGTGTTTCTTCGCGAAAGCGATCAATGTTTTATTTACCCGATTTTCATCTTCCTGCTTGTGACGCATTAATTCCAGATAAAAATCAGCTCCAAATTGTTCTTTCCACCAAATTAAGGCTTCTTCCGCTTGATTTTCTCCGACATTTAGAATTTTAGCTGGAATTTCACCATATAAATTCCCAGACAAAACCATAATATCCTCTTTATATTGTTCCACGATTTTTTTGTCGATTCGTGGCACATAATAAAATCCGTTAGTAAAAGCTAATGAAGACATTTTAGCTAAATTGTGATAGCCTTTTTTATTTTTTGCCAATAAAACAACTTGATAACCGTTGTCTTTTTTGGTTTTATCGGCGTGGTTTTCACAAATATTGAATTCGCAACCTACAATCGGTTTAATGACCGTTTCAGTTGGTTTTTCTCCTTCATCAATAAGTGCTTTATTTTTAGCTTCTGCTGCTTTATTATGATTGAAAATAGCACTTACAAAGTGAAAAGCACCCATCATATTTCCGGTATCAGTCATTGCCACAGCAGGCATTTTAAATTTTGCCGAAGCTTTTACAATATCGTTTATTCCGATGGTCGATTGTAAAACTGAAAATTGCGTATGATTATGTAAATGAGCATAAGCTGCATCTTGTAAATCGGCCTTAACATCTTCTGTAATAGTAGCTTGCTCGTCTTCCTTTTGGATTTTTTGCAAACGTGCTCTAATGTCGTCCGAAGCTTTTTTAAGATTGATGTGTTTTAATCCAATCAATTGAATTTCGCCGATATTCTTCTCGCGAAAGCGTCTGAAATAATCGGGAGTAACATCTAATTCTTCTTTAGTAAAAACTTCTCTTTTAATTAACTCTAAGAAACATCTAGTAGTGGCTTCCACGTCGGCCGTAGCGTTATGGGCTTCCGAGAAAGGTTTATCAAATAAATACTGATGTAATTCGGTAAGTGTTGGTAGTTTAAATCTTCCGCCTCTTCCTCCGGGTAATTTCAATAAATTTGCCGTTACTTCTGTACACGTATCTAAAACGGGCATTTTTGACATATCCGAACCAATATTCATACGGTGGAATTCACATCCCATAATATTTACATCGAATCCCAAATTTTGTCCGACAATAAATTTAGTTTTTGAAAGCGCGATGTTGAATTTCTCTAAAACTTCTGACAATAAGATACCTTGTTCCATCGCCAATTCTGTAGAAATACCGTGAATACGTTCAGCATCATAAGGAATATTAAAACCTTCTGGCTTAATTAAATAGTCTTGATGCTCGATCAGATTTCCCATTTCGTCATGCAACTGCCAAGCAATTTGAATACAACGTGGCCAGTTATCGGTATCGGTAATGGGAGCCGACCAACTGCGCGGTAATCCAGTGGTTTCTGTATCGAAAATTAAGTACATCTATCTGATTGTTAAGGAGTATGAGAAAAATAAAGTAATTTTTGTCTAACAACAAAAATACATTTTATCCTAAGTACTACCAAAGTAAGTTATCAACAAAACAAAAAGCCATCTGAATTACTTCAGATGGCTTATGATTGTATAAAGGTTATTTTTATTATTGAGCACCGATTTTATAAAACACGCCTTCTGAAAAAGTCACTACGTCACCTTCATCATTAACAACGTTAAGTTTGAATTTCCCAGTATATAAACCATTTTGAACTTCTTCTATTGTAATTTCACCATTACTTTGTTGCACGTTCACAACTTTAAATTTAGCGTTTTGATTTCCACCAACGATAGTTATCAAATCTCCAGCAACATAACCTTCGCCTCTCGCAACTACAGTAATTTTTTTAACAACTCCTGCAACTACTTCAGTTACTACTCTTAATCCCGTTCCTGAACCACCAATTGTTTGTGCTCCAGATGGATTTGCAACATAAGCAGTACCTCCAGAAATTAATGGTGAAAGCTTAAAAACTGGACCAGGAACAACATCTGTGCTATAGAAACTTTCCGAACCTACTTTCGTGTAAGCGTAAGACGCATTGTTTCCTAAGAAGTTTTCCGTCCCTAAAATATATGTTCCGACATCGCTTGCGCTGGTTTTTAAAATCAATGTTTCATAAAATCCAAAAGCAGTGATACTCATTCCGCCGTTTGCATCAATAGTAACTTTTGCATCTTTCGCTTTCCATTGTGTATCATTTAATTTTGCCTGAAATGCGGGTGTATTTGTTTGAATGTTTTGTTCGCAAGCGGTAAATAACATTGCAACTGCGATTAAAGAAAATATTTTTTTCATTTTTATTCTTGATTATATCTTAAGAAACAAAAATAACTTTTTTATCCAAATAAAAAACATTTTAGCTTTAAATTTATTTTTTTGCTAATAGATGTATTTGTATAACAAAGTTTTATATCTTTGCACCCTTAAATAACCGAGGTCGAGAACCTCAAATTAATCACAAGATTATGTCAGTAAAAATTAGATTACAAAGACACGGAAAAAAAGGGAAACCTTTTTATTGGGTTGTTGCTGCAGATGCTAGAGCAAAAAGAGATGGTAAATTCTTAGAGAAAATCGGAACTTACAATCCTAATACTAACCCTGCAACTATCGATTTAGATATCGAAAAAGCGGCTCAATGGTTGTACAATGGTGCACAACCAACTGATACTGCAAAAGCAATTTTATCTTACAAAGGTGCTTTATTGAAACATCATTTAAATGGTGGAGTTCGTAAAGGTGCTTTAACTCAAGAACAAGCTGATACTAAATTAGCTGCTTGGTTAGACGAAAAAGCTGGTAAAGTTGATGTTAAAAAATCTGGTTTATCTAAAGTAGATGCAGAAGCTAGAGTGAAAGCTTTAAAAGCTGAAAAAGTAGCTAACGAAAAACGTATTGCTGCTCAAGTTGAAGCTGCAAACGCTGCAAATACTACAGAAGAAGTGACAGAAGAGGTAGCTGAGGCTGCAACTGAAGAAGCTCCTGCAGTTGAAGAAAACAACGAAGAAACTCAAGCATAATTTTAACAGCGATTCCATGCGTAAAGAAGATTGTTTCTATTTAGGTAAAATCGCGAAAAAGTTTAGCTTCAAAGGGGAAGTATTGGTATTTTTGGATACCGATGAGCCCGAATTGTATGAAGATTTGGAATCAGTTTTTGTTGAAATCAACAAAACACTGGTTCCATTTTTTATTGAAACTGGCTCCATACATAAAGATAAATTTTTACGTGTTCGTTTTGAAGATGTTAAAAATGAAGAAGAGGCTGATGCGATTATGGGAAGCGCAGTATATCTTCCAATCGCAATGTTAACTGAATTAGAAGGAACGCAATTTTACTATCACGAAGTTATTGGTTTTGATGTTATTGACCTTATTAGAGGTAATATTGGAAAAATCGTAGCGATTAATGATAGCGGCGCTCAACCTTTATTTGAAATTGACAAAAACGGAATTGAAATTTTAATTCCAGTTATTGATGATTTTATTATTGCTCTTGACAGAGCGAACAAAACTATTACTTTAGAAACTCCTGATGGTTTAGTAGATTTATATCTTTCTTAAAATTCCAAAAGCTTCATTTGTTGTTTCAAGAATTCTAATATCGTTACCCTTTAATCTTAAAACATTTTGTTTAAATTCAAACAATTCGCTGTAAACCAAGACCGTTGTGCTATGAAAATTGGTACCGATGCCGTTTTACTTGGTGCTTGGTGTCCGATTGATAATAATCCGAAATCTATTTTAGATATTGGTGCTGGAACGGGTATTTTAGCTTTGATGTTAGCGCAAAGAACAAATGCAGATCAAATTGATGCTTTAGAAATTGACGAAGAAGCCTACGAACAATGTGTTGAAAATTTTGAAGCTTCGGCTTGGGCGGATAAATTATTCTGTTATCACGCGGGTTTAGATGAATTTGTTGACGAACCTGAAGATGAATATGATTTAATTATTTCGAATCCTCCTTTTTATAGTGAAGATTTTAAGACCGAAAATGAACAACGCGATTTAGCTCGTTTTCAAGACGCAATGCCTTTTGAAGATTTAATTGAAGCTGCGGATTTATTGCTTTCGGAAAATGGCCTTTTTGCCGTAGTAATTCCTTATAAAGAAGAAGACCGTTTTATTGATTTGTGTGCTGAATATGAACTTTATCCGGTGAAAGCAACTCGTGTAAAAGGTTCGCACAAAACTCCGATTGTTAGAACTTTATTGGCTTTTAAACGATTTGAATTATCAGTTTTAACGGCTGATGAATTGGTTGTTGAAATTAATCGTCATGAATATACGGATGATTATATCAATTTGACACAAGATTTCTATTTGAAGATGTAACCCTAGCCCAGATGGGAACGGCATCCTTTTTATTTTTTCTTTAAAAATGAAAAGATAGAGTGGACAGCTGGATAAAGCTTCAAGAAATTATAACAGTTGTTAATTGATTTGTTACAAATGTTTACTTACTTTTGTGTCTTTCAAATCAAAAAATATGAAACCAGACTTATTTCAATCTCCAGATTATTATTTATTAGACGACTTATTATCTGACGAACATAAAATGGTACGTGATGCGGCACGTGCTTGGGTAAAAAAAGAAGTATCTCCTATTATTGAAGATTATGCACAAAGAGCTGAATTTCCGCATCAAATCGTAAAAGGTTTGGGTGAAATTGGTGGTTTTGGTCCGTATATTCCTGTAGAATATGGTGGTGCTGGATTAGACCAAATTTCGTATGGTTTAATAATGCAAGAAATTGAAAGAGGAGATTCGGGCGTTCGCTCGACTTCTTCTGTACAGTCTTCGTTAGTAATGTATCCTATTTGGAAATACGGAAACGAAGAGCAACGCATGAAATATCTTCCAAAATTAGCTACTGGTGAATTCATCGGATGCTTTGGATTGACAGAACCAGACCACGGATCAAATCCAAGTGGAATGACTTCAAACTTTAAAGATATGGGCGATCATTATCTTTTAAATGGAGCAAAAATGTGGATTTCAAATGCACCTTTTGCTGATATTGCTATTGTTTGGGCGAAAAATGAAGAAGGAAGAATTCACGGTTTAATCGTGGAACGCGGAATGGAAGGTTTTACAACTCCAGAAACACATAACAAATGGTCGTTAAGAGCTTCTGCAACTGGAGAGCTTATTTTTGACAATGTAAAAGTACCAAAGGAAAACTTATTACCAAATAAATCAGGATTAGGAGCACCACTTGGTTGTTTAGATTCGGCACGTTACGGAATTGCTTGGGGTGCAATTGGAGCAGCAATGGATTGTTATGACACAGCTTTGAGATATTCAAAAGAACGTATTCAGTTTGACAAACCAATTGGAGCAACACAATTGCAACAAAAGAAATTAGCTGAAATGATTACTGAAATCACTAAAGCACAATTATTAACTTGGAGATTAGGTGTTTTAAGAAACGAAGGAAAAGCTACAACGGCTCAAATTTCGATGGCAAAAAGAAACAATGTTGATATGGCGTTAACGATTGCTCGTGATGCCCGTCAAATGTTAGGTGGAATGGGAATTACGGGTGAATATTCAATTATGAGACATATGATGAATTTAGAATCTGTAGTTACTTATGAAGGAACGCACGATATTCACTTGTTAATTACAGGAATGGATGTTACGGGTTTCCCTGCTTTTAAGTAAAATAAAAAGTAAAATATATAAAAAAGCGAGAAGTATTTCTCGCTTTTTTTATGGCCTAAACTTAAAAACTAGTTTGACTATCTGGTTGATAGCTGAATTTAAAAGTGTAATATCTTGAAGGCGTCGTTAACTCCGGATTAGCGGGTGCGTTTTGATAATAACTTAGTATTTCAAATTTAGCATATTTACCGTTATGAGTTTTCACCACATAAATTTTTCCAGCTACTGGAGTAATTAAATGTGAAGTTGGATTATAATCATACCAAGGTTGTGAAAAAGCATAAGTTGCTACGCCATCTTGTTTAAAAGTTGTTGCATCTGGAAATGTAGTAACAGTATCAAAAGTAGAAGATAAAGCACTAACAGAAGCAATCCCAGTTCTAGAAGGCTCGTCTGTTAAACCTATTTCTGTGCCGCCATTAACAATTATGGTCGTACCACGGAAAGCAATATCCCAATTATCAGAAGTTACAATTGCATTTTCTGAAAAACTGAATTTTGTGAATGCTCCTGCTGTTGGTTGTCCTTGTCCGCCCGATTGTGGTGCATAAAGATTCGCAAATGTTTTAGCTTCTAATGCTGGTTTTTGAACGCCGTCATCATCACTACTGCAAGAAGCGAAAGAAATAAAAAGTGCTACGATCGAAAGTTTAATAAAATTGGTTTTCATAAGTATGTATTTAAATTAATTTGTTAAAAGTTAAATTGCAATCGGGCAAAAAGTTGTCGGCCTGATAAATTGCTTATTTCATTGGGATTTGTGAAATCAAATAAATTATTTGCTCCCATTTGAAGCGAAAGATTATCCTTAATTTCTTTAGTGATTGAAAGATTTGTTAGAAAATAGTCAGCAACAAAAGCATCATAATTATCTAAAATCTGATTGTTATTTGAATCGGCAATTCCATATTTACTTCGATAAAAAACACGAAGATTAATTGCCGTTTTTAGGGCTGGAATAGTATATAAAACCTTAAAATTAGCCGTATGTTTTGAACGATTAAACAAGCCAAAATAATCGTCTTTTTTCAGTTGAAAAGAAGCTAATGTAGTTTGATCTCTAGCAAAAACTTCGCCTTTATCAATTGCTTTTAGAACTGATTTATCTTTTGCAACTAAATATTGATAACCCAAGGAAAATTTGAAATTATTGATTTTATAATGAAAGTTATTTTCGATTCCGTAAGTGAAAATTTCGTCAATATTGAAATAACTAAATACGTTTTGACCGTTCGTTTTTTGAGCAATAGCTTTGGTGTCAATTAAGTTTGAAATAGAATTATAAAACAAATTCGTATCCCATTTAAAATTTACTTTTTCGAAATAACTTCCCAAGTTGATATTAACTGAACTTTCAGGTTTTAATTCACTATTGAAATCAATGCCATCATATCGAAATAAAATCTGACCTTGATTGTCTAAGGCATTCAATCGTTCTTGGGCAACATTATAACCAAAAACAGCATAACCAATGGCCGAATTAGTAAAATCAAAATATAACTGTCTGAAATCTGGAGCTTTAAATCCGTAACCAACCGATGATTTTAAAGAAATGTTTTGATTAACTTTATAATTTACAGCAAATTTCGGACTCCATTGCGATTGATATTCTTGGTGATTATCATATCGAAAACCCGCTAAAATATTCCATTTATCGGTCGGATTATAATCGTATTGTAAAAAAGCATATTGGGAATTAAACACAACATTTGAATCAAAATACGTTCGGTTTAGAGTTTCTTTATTCAAGCCAATTCCACCAGTTAGTTTACTTTTTTGGAATGACCAAGTAGTTCTAACTTCGGGTCGAAAAAGCCATTGCTTATAAAAATTAGCTTCAAAAAGTTGTTTATTGGAATCGTTTAGAAATTCATCAGTTTTGTAATTTGTTGCATAAAATTCATATTCGGAATAGAACTTTTTGTTCCATTTATGTGTTACTTTTATTTGTGAATTCCACTCGTTAATGACGGCATCTCCTTTATATTTTTCATCATCAATTGTGGCTTTATAGTCTTGTTTTTGATTGTAATATCGAGTTCCCACAACTAATTTCAAATCGTCTGAGAAATCATAATAAAATTTCGGTTGTATTGTAATGTTGTAAAAAGACTCAACTGTTTTTTCGGGTGTCGACTCATTTAAATCGTATCCATTGGTGTTGAAATAATTTACAAAAATACTTCCCGAAAATTTATTTTTCTTCCAAACAACATTGGAATTCAAGTCATTGGTTTCAAAAGACGCATAACGATAAGAAAGATTTCCCGATAATAGATCTCGTTTCGGTTTTTTGGTAATAATATTAATTACACCTGCTAAAGCTTCCGAACCATATAAAGAAGATGAAGCTCCTTTCACAATTTCAATTCGATCGATATTCCCAACACTAATTCTGGACAAATCTAAAGTTCCAGCACTTCTTCCTACTAAAGGAACGCCATCAATCAAAATCAGCGTATAAGATGCATCTAATCCCTGGACTTGAATCCCTTCAACACCTCCAAAATCGGGAATTGTTAACAAGCCGGTTTGTTCAAATAAAATCTCATTTAAACGCGTTACACCCGATTTTGAAATTGCTTCTGAAGTTATAATTGCTATTGGTAATGGTAAAGAAGCTAAGTTTCTTTCGGTTCTAGTTGCCGTGACTACAACTTCTCTTAATTCACTTATTTTAATGGAATCTGCAAGTTGTTTTTGCGAAAAAACCAAACTTAAACTGAGACTATTTACTATTAAAAAGAAAGCTATTTTCATTATTTATAATTAATCTTAAGAAATATATTGAGGCAAATATATGTCTTATTTTTATTTATTCTAAATAAATTTAATACTTTTGTGGTCTAATTTTAAACAAAAAAAATAGTATTATGAAAAAAGCATTCGTTATCTTATCGCTATCAATCTTGTATTCTGCAGGTTACGCACAAGAAAAACAGAAAGACATTGAATCGATAAAAAAAATGTGTGGTTGCTATGAAGTTGAATTTAACTTTCAGGAAATTTTTCAAGCTTCAACTGATTCCACTTACAAGCCTTCGCCCGTTAAAAAAGATCACGGATTAGAATGGATTGAATTAATAGAAGAAGCGCCCAATAAGTTAGTGCTTCAACATTTATTAATTGCCAATGAAAAAATGATTATCAAGCATTGGAGACAAGATTGGTTGTACGAAAACACAAATTTATATGAGTTCTACAAAGACAATACTTGGAAATTCAACCAATTAAAAGCGAAAGACGTTAAAGGACAATGGACGCAAAAAGTATATCAAGTTGATGATAGTCCACGATATGAAGGAACGGGAACTTGGATTCATAAAGACGGAAGAAATTATTGGATGAATATTACCGATGCTCCTTTACCAAGAAGAGAAGAAACCATAAGAAAAGATTATAATGTTTTAGAAAGAAGAAACATTCATGAAATCACAAAATATGGTTGGTTACACGAACAAGACAACAGAAAAATAATTCGTGACGACAAAGGTAATGACACAGAAGTAGCTAAAGAAAAAGGTTTAGACATTTATGTAAAAGTTGACGATTCTAAGTGTAAAAGTGCTCAAGATTGGTGGTCAGAAAACAATAAATTATGGGGCAATGTGAGAGCAAAATGGCAAACAATCTTTGATCGTAACCAAACGATTTCATTAGAAGAAAAAATAGAACACAAACAATTATACCGTCATTTGTTTGGCTTAAAACCATCTGCGAAAAAAGCGGAAACCGATAAAATTATCGATTCATTTCTAAAATAAAAATTATGTGTAAGAATTTTAAATATTTAACAAAAAACAAAAACGGCTTTTTGATTTACTGTTCTAAAATAGCAGTTTACCAACTTTCGTATAAGAACTTAAACTTCAATTTAACTACTGAAGAATTAACGAGTTTGGTTAAATATTTAAAAAATATTGATTGTGATTATTGGGAAAAGGAATACGAAAATTCTATTTACGAGAAGAAAATTCCTATTCCAACTTTGCAAACTAATTTTATGATTCTCCTAGAACGAAATGAAGTAAATGAATTGTTATTTTTACTTGACAAACCCGATTCCAAAGAATATCTTTCTGTTGAAGATATAAATTATCAAATCTATTTAAACTAAAAAAACAAAATGCTTCTCATACTTTGGGAAGCATTTTTTATAATTAGTCAATTGCTTATTATCAAAAACAATAAAAAAGAGTATTTTTGACTTGCTTCTGTATTGAAATTGAAATTAGAAAAATATGTCATCACAAGATAGATTATCGAAAGCTTATAACGAAGCGAAACGAATAGGTTTTGACAACACTTCAAAGTTTATTTTGTTTAGTGATATTCACCGTGGCGATAGTAGTTTTGCGGATGATTTTGCTAACAATAGGAACATATATTATCACGCATTACAACATTATTTCAAAGAAGGTTATACTTATATTGAATTAGGTGATGGCGATGAACTATGGGAAAATATTTTCTTTAAAGATATTTTCGAGGTCAACAAAAATGTGTATTTGTTAATGCAAAAGTTCTTTGTTGAAAACAGATTGCATTTAATTTTTGGAAACCACGATTTTGTTTATAAAAATCCAAATAACGTAAAAAAATTATTGTCAGAATATTTTGAACCAAGAGAAGGCAAGAAATTACCGCTTTTCCCAAACATTACATTTTCTGAAGGTATAATTTTAGAATACATCAACAATAAAAATCAAGAAATTTTTTTAACACATGGTCATCAGGCAGATTTTATGAATTATGTAGGATGGAAATTTAATCGATTTTTAGTGCGTGTTCTTTGGAAACCATTACAAGTTTGGGGAATAAAAGACCCCACGAGTCCAGCTAAAAACTACATTGAATTAATTAAAGTGGAAAGAAGAATCAAAAAATGGATAGCCAGTAACGGAAATAAAATCACAATTACAGGTCATACACATCGTCCTAGGTTTCCAAATACAAGTGAAGAAATTTTAAATTATTTTAATAGCGGAAGCTGTGTTCATCCAAGAAGCATAACCGGAATTGAAATTGCTGTTGGAACTATTTCTTTAATAAAATGGTTCATTGATACTAAAGAAGATGGAACGCTTCAAATAGTAAAAGAAGTTTTAGAAGGTCCGGCTCGTTTGGAAGAATATAAATAGATACTAGATTTTCGAATATTGGATTTTCAGCTTACTGTTCTGGTGCAATTTCTAATTCTAAACCTTGTAATTCTTCTGTTAAATGAATTTGACAACCTAATTTTGAATTATCTTTCACGTGATAAGCTTCGCAAAGCATTGCATCTTCATCTGGATTTCTTTCTAATGAAATTACATCGTTTAAAACATAACATTGACAAGAAGCACACATTGCCATTCCGCCACAAACGCCAATTGTTCCTTCTTCGGCTAATTCATAAGCACGAATTAACTCCATCACATTCATATTCATATCCGTTGGTGCCTGAACTTCGTGTTTTACACCGTTTCTGTCTGTAATGTAAATTGTTACGTCTTTTGACATTATTCTAAATTTTTATTAATTTTCTTAAGTTGCTCAATATCTGCCAAATCTTTATATCTTCCAGATGCCAATTTATTTTTTAATAAATCATCATAACTAACATAAGGTATTTTAAAGTCTAAAACCGTTAGATATTTACAATTTAATATACTTTCCTCAAAAATCAATCCATCTACGTGTGTTAAAATTTCAATTTTTGTTGGTTCAATACCTATACTCCAAACATCAAACTTTTCGTTCACGAATTCATGAAATGGAAATATTGGTGCACCAAAATCCTTATAAACTTGAACTAAATTGTTGTAATTTTCTTGCGTTTTATCTACCCACAAATCTAAATCACCCGTACTTCTTACATAGCCATTTAAAATGACCGCATAACCTCCGACCAAGAGATATTTAACTTCATATTTATCTAGAAGCTGTAAGAATTCGAGAAAATCAAAATTAAATAGATGTGGCATGTTTTCTGGAAGCGATCAACGACCTGTTTACTTTTGTTCTTTCTGAGGTTCCAAAAATAGAATTGATAATAAAACAAGCACTATTTAGTCGATTTAATGCAGATTTATCTTTATAAAAAGAAACATGGTCATCAGCTTCTTTAAAACTTGACTTCGAAACAACATTTCTTATCATTTTAAACTGTTCCATAATTTACTTTTTTTCAAATTTAATAAATTAATCGATAGATTTTACAACTGCTTTTTCGGCTTCTTTTCTGGTTCCATCAAAACCGTCAATTCCTGAAACTGTTGTGTATTTTAAAACATAACGTTTTCCTGGATTAAGGCGGTTATAAACACTTTGGCACATTAAAGTTGCTTCGTGAAATCCACATAAAATTAATTTCAGCTTCCCTGGATAAATATTTACGTCGCCAATTGCATAAATGCCTTCGATATTTGTTTGATAATCTAAAGCGTTGTTCACTTTAATTGCGTTTTTTTCAATCTCTAATCCCCAATTTGCGATAGGTCCTAATTTAGGTGTTAAACCAAAAAGCGGAATGAAATAATCTGTTGGCACGTTCATTCGAGCTCCGTTTATTTCAATATCTAACGATTCAATTCGTTCGCTTCCTTTAAAACCAATAACTTCAGCTGGCGTAATTAATTTAATTTTTCCAGCATTTTTCAATTCTTGAACTTTTTCAACAGAATCTAAAGCACCTCTAAATTCGTTTCTTCTGTGCACTAAAGTCACTGATTCAGCAACATTCGCTAAGAAAATACTCCAATCTAAAGCAGAGTCACCACCACCGGCGATCACAATGTTTTTTCCTCTATATTTTTCTGGATCTTTTACGAAGTAATCTACTCCTCTATCTTCTTTTTCGTAAAATTCGATGTCTTTTAAAAGTGGTTTTCTAGGTTCGAAAGTACCTAAACCACCAGCAATAGCAATTGCTTTTGCTTGATGTTGTGTCCCTTCATTTGTAGTTACAATAAAAGTACCATCTTCTAATTTTTCAATAGTTTCAGCAGTTTCGCCCAACGTAAATCCAGGCTGAAATTGCTTAATTTGTTCCATTAAATTAGTCACCAAATCACCCGCCATAACGGATGGATAACCTGGAATATCGAAGATTGGTTTTTTGGGATATAATTCCGCTAATTGTCCTCCAGGTTGAGGCAACGCGTCAATAATATGGCATTTTAATTGTAGTAATCCGGCTTCAAAAACAGTGAAAAGCCCTGTTGGACCTGCACCAATAATAAGAATATCTGTTTGAATCATAATCTGAATTCGTTTAATCGTGTAAAATTAACTATTAAAAAAATAGCTAATCGTTACTTTAGTTACAAAGACACAAAATTGGTGATTTCAAAAACAGCATAATATGATAATAATCAGTTATGCGATATTTTCTACTGTTTCAATTTGTGGAACGAATTTTTTTATTGTTGTTTCCACACCTGCCTTCATTGTGCTGATACTTAAACTACAATTGGTACAAGCTCCTTCTAAACGAACTTTTACGTGCTTGTCTTCGATAATGTCTATCAAAGTAATATCGCCACCATCTGAATTCAAAAAAGGACGAATTTCTTGTAGTGCCTTTTCAACATTCTCTCTAATTTCTGTTGTAGTCATAGTTATAATATGTCAATTATCAATAGTTGATGTGTCGATTTTTATTGAGTAAGAACCAACACATCAGCCAATTGATTCTTATTTTTTCACGGCAGAACAACCTGCCATTGTGGTTATTTTTATTGCTTCAGTTGGAGGCAAAGTCTCATTACGATTTACCGTTTCTTGCACAACATTTCTTGTAATTTCTTCAAAAACAGTTTCTAAAACTGAACCTGTTTGCAATGCTGCCGGACGACCATAGTCTCCAGCTTCACGAATACTTTGTACTAAAGGAACTTCTCCTAATAATGGAACTTGTAAATCTAATGCTAAATTTTTAGCACCTTCTTTTCCAAAGATATAATATTTGTTGTTAGGAAGTTCTTCTGGCGTAAAATAAGCCATATTCTCAATGATTCCCAATACTGGAACCTGAATAGCATCCGACAAGAACATTGAAACTCCTTTTTTAGCATCGGCCAAAGCAACAGCTTGAGGTGTACTAACAACAACAGCTCCCGTAATTGGCAACGATTGCATAATTGACAAGTGAATATCTCCTGTTCCTGGTGGTAAATCAATTAATAAAAAATCTAATTCTCCCCAATTGGCATCAAAAATCATTTGATTCAACGCTTTTGCCGCCATTGGTCCTCTCCAAATAACAGCTTGGTCTGGTTTAGTGAAAAATCCGATTGAAAGAATTTCTACACCATAACTAGTAACCGGTTGCATTTTTGATTTTCCATCTACTTCAACTGAAGTTGGTTTTGCTTGTTCTACATCAAACATAATTGGCATCGATGGTCCATAAATATCTGCATCTAAAACACCAACTTTGAATCCCATTTTTGATAAAGTTACCGCTAAATTAGCTGTAATTGTAGATTTTCCAACGCCACCCTTACCCGAAGCAACTGCAATAATATTTGAAATACCTCGAATTGATTTTCCTTTTATCAAATTTGGATTCTCCGGTTTTTCTGGAGCTTCTACTTTAATGTTCACTTTTACTTTTGCTTTTTCGTAAACTTTTTCGTGAATCGTTTTGATAATATCAACCTCAGCACGTTTTTTAATATGTAATGCTGGTGTTGACAAAAGTAAATCCACAACAACCTCATCGCCAAAAGTGATTACGTTTTGAACTGCACCACTTTCAACCATATTTTTTCCTTCACCCGCTACCGTAATGGTTTCTAAAGCAGCAAGAATATCTTTTCTTTCTAATTTCATCTCACTAAGAGTTTATTTGTTTATGTTCAATGCAACGCTATTAAATTCAGCGTTTCATTTACTTGCTTAAAAAAGTTATTTGCATAAAGTTCAAAATCAATTCCTTTTATTTAAACTGAATATGGATTGCAAAGATAGTGAGAACTTTATACGTTTAAAAGTATAAAGCTTTAAAGTTTTCTTATAATTAGATAGTTATAACTTATATGAAGAATGATAATTATTTGTAAATTTTTGAGAAATTAGGAAATAATTGGAAATAAAAGAATAGCTTTGTTTTTGTAAATTATTCCTAAATTAGGAAATAATTGTATTAATTATGGAAAAATCACCAAAATATTCACTTAAAGAAAATCTTCTTAAACTAAAAGAAGCTCCCGAAAATCAATACTTTTTCAACAAAATTGAATCAGAGTATTTGCATTGGGACAAAGTGAAATATTTAGGTTTTAAAAAAAATGATACTAATTTATGGAAAGAAATTAAATTAATCCGTAAGCTAATTAGTAAAAAATTCGTTTTAAACAACAAACATACTATTAGTCTAGAATATGGTGTAAATGATTTTTTGCAACAAAAACTTCATTATTTAGATTTCAATTTTGGTGCTGGTCTTCAAAAAGAACAATTATTATCTGATTTAGACAAACACCAATATTTATCTAATGCTTTAATGGAAGAATCTATTTTTTCTTCTATGATTGAAGGAGCCACAACAACACGAGTTAAAGCAAAAGATATGCTTCGAAAAGGAAAAAAGCCTAATAACAAATCGGAGCAAATGATTTTAAATAATTATAAAACCATCCAATATATAAGTAAAAACAAAAGTGAGGAAATCACTATTCATAAATTATTTGAAATTCACAAACTAGTTACCGAAAATACATTAGAAGAAGAAAATTGCGGTGTTTTTCGAAACACTAATGATGTTCTAGTTATGATTCAAATTACCGGAGAGATCGTTCACACACCACCATCTTTTAAAGAATTAGAAGAACTAATGCAGTCTTTTTGTGATTTTTTCAACAACAATCTAAAAGAAGAATTTATTCATCCCATTGTAAAAGCATCGATTCTTCATTTTTTAATTGGCTATATTCATCCATTCGTAGATGGAAATGGGCGAACGGCTCGTGCTTTGTTTTATTGGTATTTACTAAAAAATGGCTATTGGCTAACAGAATATCTTTCCATTTCACGTGTGATCTTAAAAACGAAAACACAATACGAAAAAGCCTATATTTATAGTGAAATAGATGAAATGAATGTTTCCTATTTTATTCATTATCAAGTAAAAGTTTTAACGCAAGCCTTTGAGGATTTAAAAGATTATTTATCCAAAAAGAAAAAAGAAGAAAACAAATTAAACAAATACTTGAAGGTATCCAATATAAATGATCGTCAAGCTCAAATTTTATATTGGATTGAAGAAGATGCAAATCGCTATTTTTCAGTTAAAGAAATCGAGAACGTCTTTAGTGTTACCAATCAAACAGCAAGAACAGATATTGAAGAATTAGTAGATCAAGACTTTTTAAAGAAAGTAAGTATCAATAAAAAATCATTTAATTATTGGAAAGGAGAGAAATTTGACTCAACTTTTTTGTAATTATTTGTAAATTTTTATAAAATTAGGAAATAATATGAAATGATATGGGATTAAGTATTCATTACAACGGAAAATTAAATAAAGCCAGCGAATTAGCATTATTAATCAATGAAGTTAAAGAAATAGCTGTTACTAAAAAATGGCGTTATTTTATTTTTGAGGATACTTTCGAACAAAGCTCATTTTCAGAAATTGTAAATATTGAAGAGCTTTATGGAATTATGATAACTCCACCAGAAAGTGAGCCTTTGTGTTTTTCATTTTTATCAAATGGTAGAATGTGTGGGATCTTAAATCATAAGACAATCCAGACAAATCAAACTATTGAAGATGAATTAACTTATCAATTAACAACAAAAACACAATATGCTGGATCACAAATCCATAAAGAAATTATTCTTTTGATGGACTATATTAGTAAGAAATATTTAGTTAATTTTGAATGTCAAGACGAAGGTCAGTTTTGGGAAACTAGAGATGAAAATCTTTTAAAACTTAATTTTAAAAAATATACGAATTTCATTGATAGCTTTAGTAGTTCTATGGAAATGATTCCTGTAAATGAAAACGAAAAGATAGAAGACTACATTATGCGAATTTCTACCATAACATCAAAAAGAATTAATCATTAAAAAGTTGGTTCCCAAAAATGTTTGTCAAAATCCACAATTTGATTATCAATTACCTTAATTCCTTCATTTTCGAGCAATTGTTGCATTAAATTAGTGCCATCAAAATGATGTTTGCCTGAAAGTAGTCCTTTTCTATTTACAACCCGATGTGCTGGAACATCATGTAAATTGTGAGAAGCATTCATTGCCCAACCAACCATTCTAGCAGAGCGAGCAGTTCCCAGAGCTTTTGCAATTGCTCCGTAAGAAGTTACTTTTCCTTCCGGAATTTGTCGAACAATTGCATAAACGCGTTCGAAGAAATTTTCGTTATCTGGTTTTACAGTTTTCAAGAGGCAAAATACATCTTATACAAGGAAGAAATAGCAACAATTCCCGTTAAAAAGGCAATGAAAAAATTGATATTTTTAACAATGAAATTTAATTTATGTTCAATTAGCTTGAAGAATCTTGCGTATAAATAGAATACAAAATAAGTTCCGGCTGCGGCCGAAAGTGAGAACAGCAGAATCGACAGCATATCATAATTAAACAAATCTTTTGACGACATCATCAGTGTTGTAAATGCATACCAAGGAATTGCGAACATATTAAAAGCAGATAACGCCATTCCGTAAAAGAAACGGTTTCTTTTGGCTTCAATGTTTACTTCTACTTCTTTTTTCTTTTTGGCATTCAAGCCCATTATAAAAAACGCGACTGTTAATCCAATAAAAATAAAAGTCCCAATTTTCTTTAATCCTTCACTAAAAGCAGGATGTGCATCTAAGAATTTCGCAAAATAAGTTCCTGCAAAACTTTGGATAAAAACCACTACAACCGCTCCTAAAGCAAAGTTCAAGGCTTGTTTTTGATTTTCATTAATACTTATTTTCGCAATCGTCATATTCAACATTCCGGGAATAATAATACCACCGATTGAAATGATCAATCCTAGAAAAATAGCTAATACAAATGTCATAAATAGATTTTTATCAAAATTAGAAAACTTAAATCGATTGAAAGTAACTGATGTTACTTAATTCTAAATTGAATATAAGTAATTGCTTTGTTTACTTCTAAATATTGGTTTTCATAAAAAGTTTGAATTCCAGTAACTTCGGCCGGAGCCCCTTCGTTTTTATAAATATTATGATTGGCATAAATAACTTCGTGACCTTCACCGTGTAACAAACCTAAAGTATAGCCGTGCATAAATTCAGAATCCGTTTTTAAATGCATCAAACCATCTTGCTTTAATACTTTTTTATAGTTTTGCAAGAATTCAGAATTTGTCATTCTGTGTTTTGTACGTTTATATTTAATTTGAGGATCCGGGAAAGTAATCCAAATTTCAGACACTTCATTTTCTGCAAAAATATGATTGATCAATTCAATTTGAGTTCTTATGAAGGCTACATTATTCATCCCAGTATCCACAGCCGTTTTCGCACCACGCCAAAATCTTGCTCCTTTTACATCAATACCAATGAAGTTTTTATTGGGATTTAATTGTGCTAATCCCACAGAATATTCGCCTTTTCCACAGCCTAATTCTAAAACGATTGGATTGTCATTTTTAAAAAAATCACTGTTCCATTTCCCTTTTAATGCAAAACTATCTGAAACTACTTCTTCTCTTGTTGGTTGAAAAACGTTTACAAATGTTTCGTTTTCCTCGAATCTCTTTAATTTATTTTTACTTCCCACTTTTGACTTATTTTTGGCAAAATTAAGGAATTATAAAGGAACTCAAATTATTTTTACAAAACATCCTGAAAAAGTATCGATTAATTGAGCCTTTCACCTATAATTCTATCAAAATAACCTCATTGGATTTTTATTTTTTTACCTTTGGTAGGACGATTTTAATTCACATCGCCTTGCAGATTTCGATATAAAAGCAATCTTTTGAGCAATAAAAAAAACATATTAATAGCTCCACTAAATTGGGGATTAGGTCACGCAACTCGTTGTATTCCTATCATTAAGGCTTTGGAACAAAATAATTTTAACCCGATAATTGCTTCGGATGGCGATTCGTTGTCTTTTTTAAAAAAGGAATTTCCTGATTTAACTGCTTTGGAATTACCTTCATATAATATTGCCTATTCAGAAAGTAGAAGAAGTTTTAAATGGAAAATGGCTTTACAAATTCCAAAAATCGTACAAGCGGTTCGAAAAGAAAAAGATGAAGTTCAAAAAATCATAACAGCTTATCAAATTGAAGGAATAATTTCTGACAATCGATTAGGCGTTTATTCTAAAGATATTCCTTCGGTATTTATAACACATCAATTGAATGTGCTTTCTGGAACTACTTCTTGGTTAACTACAAAATTGCATTCGAAATTTATAAAAAAATTTAATCAATGTTGGGTTCCCGATTTTAATAATTTTCCAAATCTTTCTGGACGTTTAGGTCATTTGAAAACACCTTTACAAAACTGCCTTTATATTGGCCCATTGAGCAGATTTGAAAAGAAAATAGTGCCCATTCGCTATCATTTAATGGTAATTTTATCAGGTCCGGAACCGCAACGAACTTTGTTGGAGGAAAAATTAAGTTTCGAATTAAAAAAACATAAAGGTGAAATACTTTTTATAAAAGGAAAAATAGAAACTTTACAAAAAAACAAAAAAAAAGACAATATTACTTTTTACAATTTTATGAATTCGAATGAATTAGAAATTGCATTTAATGAAAGTAATGCAGTAGTATGTCGTTCTGGTTATACAACCATAATGGATTTGGCTAAATTACACAAAAAAGCTTTTTTTATTCCAACTCCAGGACAATATGAACAAGAATATTTGGCTAAAAAATTCAAAATTGAAGGAATTGCACCTTCTTGCAAACAAGAAAATTTTAAATTTACTGAATTAGATAAAATTCAGCTTTATAGAGGATTTGAAATGCCTGATATTGTTCAAGATTGGGAACAATTATTCAGTCTTTTCCAAAGTAAATGAAAATTCGGAACCGACTCCAAATTGACTTTCTACATAAATTTTTTCGTTGTGACCTTCAATGATGTGTTTCACGATTGCTAAACCCAAACCAGAACCGCCTTCACTTCTTGCACCACTTTTATCGACTCTGTAAAAACGTTCAAAAAGTCTTCCGATGTATTGTTTTTTGATTCCTTCGCCATTATCGGTTACGCGAACAATTAGACGATCGTTTACTAAATCCTCGATTCCTACTTCGGTTGTTCCGCCTTCGTTTCCGTATTTTATTGAATTTACTATCAAGTTTGTAACTACTTGTTGGATTTTTTCTTGATCGGCTAAAACCCAAATTGGCTTCGCATATTTTGCATCAAAACTAAGTGTAATTTTCTTTTTAGAAGCTTTCATCTCGAGTAAATCGAATACATTTTGAACTACCTCAACAATATCAAATCTAGAAACTTCAAGATGAATATCTCCTGTTTCTAATTTGGTAATCATATCCAAATCTTTTACAATGTAGATTAAGCGTTCAACACCTTTATCAGCACGTTGTAAATATTTTTTTCGAATGGTTTTGTCTTCCATCGCACCATCAAGCAAGGTTAACAAATAGCCTTGAACGGTAAATAACGGTGTTTTTAATTCGTGTGAAATGTTCCCAAGAAATTCTCTTCGGTATTCTTCTCGAATTTTTAAAGTTTCAATTTCAAGTTTTTTGTCGCGGGCAAATTTCTGAACTTCTTTAGTCAGCGTTTCCATATCCGTAGTAATCGGCTGATTTCTAAAAGAAGTGTTTTCTAACAGAGAAACATCATCGTATATTTTTTTCACTCTTTTATAAATGAAAGTTTCTACGCGATATTGGATTAGAAAAAACGAGAAAAGTGCTAAGCAAAACGCAAAACCAAAGACAAAAATCAAATGAAGTGGTGCTATAAAAAAATGATACAACAAAAACACGCCTAAAAAAAAAAGCGTAATGTATGCCGAAGATTTAAAAGCAAACTTATATGACTTTTTGAAATTTAATTCCATTAAAACTCAATTTTATATCCTACTCCTTTTATAGTTTTGAAAAAATCATCGCCAATTTTTTCTCTTAATTTTCTGATGTGAACGTCGATTGTTCGTCCGCCAACTACAACTTCATTTCCCCAAACGCGGTCTAAAATTTCTTCACGAGTGAATACTTTTCCGGGTTTTGTTGCTAAAAGATAGAACAATTCAAATTCTTTTTTAGGCAAAACCATTATTTCGCCACCTTTATTGATTTTATATTCTTCTCGATTAATTTCAATATTTCCAACTATTAAAGTGCTAGAAGAAACGGCATCATCTGATTTTAATCTTCTCAATAAAGCTTTTACTTTACTAACTAATACTTTTGGTTTGATGGGTTTTGCAATATAATCATCGGCTCCGGCATCAAAACCAGCAACTTGCGAATAATCTTCAGAACGAGCGGTTAGAAAAGTGATAATTGTATCTTGTAATTCAGGCATTCTTCTGATGGTTTCACAAGCTTCAATTCCGTCCATTTCGGGCATCATTACATCCATAATAATTAATTGTGGAAGCTCTTTTTTAGCTTTGAAAATTGCTTCTTTACCATTTGAAGCTGTAATTACCTGATATCCTTCTTGTGTTAAATTATAACCTACAATTTCTAGGATATCTTGCTCATCATCAACCAATAAGATCTTAATGTCTTTTTTCTTCATTATACAATTATGTTGTGTTTCAGAATGTAAAGGTAAAAATAAAATGCACTCATTTTAAGAGTTTACAATTATTTAATCTATTAACACTGGCATAACCTAATGGTTGCTAATCGATAATAGGTTAATAACTTTCGAATAATATGACACCGGTTACTTTGCATAAAAATTAACAACACAAAAATGAAACTACGTTTATTATTTGCTCTATTGTTTAGCACCTTCGCATTTGCTCAAACCGCAACTCTTACTGGAGTCATCTTAGACAAGGAAATGTACAACGAACCTTTACCCTTTGCTAATATTATGATTAAAGGGACCAAAACTGGAACAACAACTAACGAAAATGGAAAATATGTCTTAACTCTAAAACCCGGAAGTTATACTTTAGTGATTGGCTATTTAGGATATGACACCAAGGAAATTCCTTTTACTTTAAAGGGAAACGAAAAAAAAATAATAAACCATACGTTAGAATCAAACGGAATTCAATTAGATGATGTTGTGATTGTTCATACGGTTTCCAAAGAAAAAGAAAGTGCTTTATTACAAGAACAACAGAAAGCAGTAGAAATTAAACAAAGTATTGGTGCACAAGAAATGTCTAAAAAAGGAATTAGTGATGTTGCAGCGGCTGTTGTAAAAACCACTGGAATAACCAAACAAGAAGGTTCAGGAAATATTTTTGTTCGTGGTCTAGGCGATCGTTATAATTCTACTTCAATGAATGGCTTACCTATTCCATCAAATGATCCATCAAACAAAAATATGTCTTTAGATATATTTTCTACTGATATTGTTGAATATGTTAATATAGACAAAGTATATAACAGTAAAATGTATGGTGATTTTGCTGGTGGTAATGTAGACATAATTTCAAAAGACTACAACGGATCAGGATTTTTTGCTTTTGGATTAAAATCAGCGGTTAATACAAATGCCATTTCAAATAACAATTTCAAACTACAAGCTGGCCCAAGTTTTTTAGGATTTACAAACATCCGTCAACCAAGTAACGCTTTGTCTGGTTATAATTTTTCTAAAAGTTTAAACCCAAATAAAGAAATGCCTTGGGCCAGTGGTATTAGTTTAAGTGGTGGTGATAAATTTAAATTTGGCGAAAACAGTAGTTTAAGCTTTTTTGCCACTTTGAGTTTTGATAATGAATATACTTCAAAGTCTAACGGTATTTCAAGAGCTGTAAATAGTGAAGGTGTAGCGACTAAAGATTTTAACAAATATGAATCTAATAGTTACAACACAAACACAACGGGTATGTTTAACTTGGGATTTAAATTAAACAATACAAACAAATTTAAATACAATACAGTATTCATTAATTCCTCTAACCAATCTTTAGACGAATATAATGGTAACATTGTTGACGTTACTGGATTTGATGGATTTGTAAGAAGAAGCACCTATGTGAAAAACTCCTTATTAATTAATCAATTATTAGGAGAACACAAATACAAAGAAAGATATGCTTTAAATTGGGGCGTTTCATACAATAAAGTAGATGGAAATATGCCCGATAGAAGTACTATTACTCTCAAAAGAGATATAAATAATGACTTTATCATAACAAACAATTCTGCATCGGATAACCAGCGTTATTTCCAAAAATTGAATGAAGATGAAGTCGCGGTTAATGCTGCGGTTGATTACAAATTTGGTAAAAGTGCTACTGGAGAGTTTAAAGGTAAATTCACATTAGGCTATAACGGAAAATACAAACAAAGAGATTTTGAAGCCATACAATATAACTTTAAAATTAATGCATTAGCACCTGGTGCAACTACTACCGTTATTGACCCAAATAATGTTGATGCTTATTTTAATCAAGATAATTTTAACGCAGGATACTTTTCTATTAAAACGTATAATGGTGGTATCGAAAATCCAAATGCATTAAGTCCACAAACCTACAATGGAACACAAATAGTAAGCAGTATTTTTGGAAACTTGGAATATAAATTATCTGATAAATTATTTGCAATATTTGGTTTACGTACCGATCAAATTTACCAAAAAGTAAAATGGCAAACACAAATTGACCCAATTGGCGACAAAAGTTTTTTCACAAAGCAAGCATTTTTACCAAACTTAATTGCGAAGTATTCTATAAATGATAAAAATAACTTGAGATTCGCCGCTAGTAAAACATACACACTTCCGCAATTTAAAGAGACGGCCTTTTTTATCTACGAAGACATCACACAACAATATATTGGAAATCCAGATTTATATCCTTCTGATGATTATAATGTTGATATTAAATGGGAATTTTTTCCAAAAAGTGAAGAAGTAATAGCGGTAACTGGTTTTGGAAAGTACATTCAAAATCCAATGAACGAAGTTACTATTTCATCTTCAAGCAACGATATTACTTATATTAATACGGGAGATTGGGGTTATGCAACAGGAGCAGAACTTGAAATTAAAAAACTGCTATTCAATAGCGAAAACGAAGTTAAAGGCAATAAAATTTCTGCCGGATTAAACGTATCGTATATGTACACAACCCAAGAATTAGACAGCGAAAAGGTGGCAAAAGAAAATAATTTTAATGCCTTATTTACAGACTCAAAAAGTTCATTTACTGGAGCTTCTAACTTGTTATTAAACGGAGACGTGACCTTTAGTAAAGAGTGGAAAAAATCAGAAACTAACCTAATGACAACACTAGCTTTTTCAACTTATTCAGACCGAGTTTACTCTTTAGGAACTCAAGGAAGAGGTAATGTGGTAGAAAAATCTGTAAATAGCCTAGACTTTATAATTAAATCTAAACTAACAAAAAATTTAGGTTTAGGATTTAATGTTAAAAACTTACTAAATCCAACAATAGAAAGAGTTCAAGAAAACAACAACCAAGACATTGTAATTTCTTCATTCAAAAGAGGAATGAACGCAAGCTTATCCTTAAACTATCAGTTTTAAAATAACTATTAAACACAATCAAATTAAAAACTAAATTATGAAAAAAATGTTTAAACTTTTCGGTATCGTAGCATTATCATCCTTATTAGCTACTAGTTGTATCAACGTTGATGAAAGTACTGACAACGGCGTAAACAATGGAAACTCAAACTTTATAGTTAATCCAAACGACTTTAAAGGCGATATTAATGTGGGAAATGTTACCTTACAATCAAATACAATTTACAAATTAACAGGACCATTAGTCATTAATGAAGGAACCTCATTAACAATTCCGGCTGGGACAAGAATTGAAGCTACAGGTGGCACATCTGCATATATTGTTGTTACACAGGGAGGTAAAATTTATGTAAACGGAACAGCGTCAAATCCAGTTGTTATGACAAGCGCAAACGCATCGCCTGCTCCTGGAGACTGGGGTGGATTAGTAATTTGCGGTAAAGCTCCTATTAATAGTGGTGCTACAGCTTCTGCCGAAGTTTCAGGATATACTTATGGCGGCACACTAGCAAATGATAATTCTGGCGTTTTACAATATTTAAGAATTGAATATCCAGGAGCTATTTATAATGCCAATAAAGAATTTAATGGTTTATCATTATTTGGAGTAGGTAATGGAACTGTTATTGATTATGTACAAGTTTTTAGAAGTTCTGATGATGGTTATGAGTTTTTTGGAGGAACTGTTAATACTTCTCACCTAGTTTCAAGTTACAATGAAGATGATCAATTTGACTGGACAGAAGGATGGAATGGAACAAACACTTATTGGTTTGGTAAATTAGGAAACAATATTGGAAATAGAGGAATTGAAGCGGATAACTTAGAAGCTAATTTTGACGCTACGCCTATTGCAAACCCTACGATTAACAACTTAACATTAATTGGTTTAGGAAATCAAGGCTCTGAGCCAGACGGAATAAAACTAAGAAGAGGAACAAAAGCACAATTCTCTAATGTAGTAATTGATAATTTTGCAACCGGAATCAATATAGAACACGATCAAACAATTGCTTTCATACCTGCTGGTTTGTTTCTTGAAAACACAACAATAACAAATATAACAAACGTTTCAAAAGGTAAAAATACGCTTGGAACAACTGTTGATGTTACTGCCGCTTTTTCAGCAATTACAACTGCAGGCGGAGCTGGAAATGGAACCGAAACTCCTTCTTGGACAGCAGGTTGGACAACAGGACTATAAATTATAAAAAAACTATAAAAATCCCTCTTCATGAGGGATTTTTTATTTGGCATTGTATTTGCTTTTTATTTTATAGTATCTTTGCAGTATAAATGTTAGTTATGGTAAAAAATTACACTCATATTATTTACTTATTCTTTATTTTATTTTCTTTTAGCACATTTGCTCAGGAAAATAAATCTTTTGGCGCATCTAAAACTCAAGAACCAACAATTGAAGGACTTTCTATTTATCCAAACCCTGTAAATAACGGAAAAATATACATTACTACTAAATCTTCAATGGACAAAAAAGTAGAGATTTATAATGTTATTGGAAAGAAAGTATTAGATATGGTGGTTACTTCAAAAGAAGTAAGCATTTCTAATTTAGAAGCAGGTGTGTATATCATCAAAATTAAAGAAGGTGAAGCTTCTGCTACAAGAAAACTAATTATCAATTAGTTATCGTAATATTTTACAGATTTAATCATAAGTTAACACCTATTTTTTAGTTTAAATCTTAAAAAATATTTATCTTTGTTTATAATTAAATTTTATAGATATGAAAAAAATTTACACTTTATTATTATTAAGTTCATTAACTTATGCACAAGTATCCCTTCCACATTATGATGGATTTAACTACACTGTTGGTGAAGGACTTCAGGTTCAAACAGGATGGTCTTTATTAAACACTGGTGACGATTTGACAATATCATCAAGCAGCTTGAGCTATACTGGTTTACAAACATCTACTGGTAACAAAGTTGTTTTTGATGGTGCTGGAATAGACACAGGTAAAGACTTTACTTCACAAGACGCCAATACTACTTATTTTTCTTTTATTCTAAATGTAACAGATTTAACAGCGACTACTAGTACAACTGGAGGATATCAGTTTGGTCTAGTACAAGGAACGGGTTCAAGTTTCGGAGCGTCTATATGGATTAAAAAAGTAGATGGCACAAACTACAATATCGGAATCAACCCAAGAACTACTGCTGCTAATACTGCGTTTTCTCCAACTAACTATTCTATAAATCAGACTTATTTAGTTGTAGGAAGCTATACTTTTGTAGACGGTGTAAATAATGACATAGTAAGTTTATGGATTAACCCAACTGTAGGGGGAACACAACCAACACCAACTGCTTCTGCAGTTAATACTGGAGCTGACTTAAGTGCTGTTTCAAGATTTTTAGTAAGACAAGGAAGTGCTACTGACACTCCATTTATTCAATTTGACGAATTAAGAATAGGCACAACTTGGGCAGATGTTACACCTCAAGCTGTAGCTGGTTTGAAAGATAACAATATTCCAGGTTTCTCAATGTATCCAAACCCTTTAAAAGGAAACACATTAAACTTCTCATCTAATGCTAACGCAGCTAAATCAGTTCAAATTTTTGATGTAGTAGGTAAAGAAGTAGTGAAAACAACTACAACTAATAATGTTGTAAATGTTGCCAATTTAAACGCTGGTGTTTATATTGTAAAAGTTACTGAAGAAGGAAAAACTGCTACAAGAAAATTAGTAGTTCAATAATAAAATAATAAGATGCTGAAATAAATTCAGCATGACAAATAAATAAGAAAAAGCATCAACGCAAGTTGGTGCTTTTTTGTTCCTACAATTTCACAGAATGCCTAAATTCTTTCTTATTTTTGCACTATGATTTCACAAGAAGCTATTTTCCAAATAAACTCTAAAAAAGAGTTTGATAAAATTACTTTAAAAGTTTTTCGACACCAATATGATAATAACTTGGTGTATCAGCAATTTTGTAACTTATTAAGGAAAGATAAAAACAATGTGAAATCTGTTTTAGATATTCCTTTTTTACCCATTCAATTTTTTAAAAGTCACGAAGTGTTAAGCTCAGATAAAGCCATTCAAACCACTTTTACGAGCAGCGGAACTACTGGAATGCAAAGGAGTAAACATTTAGTTACCGATGTGAGTTGGTACGAAGAAAGCTATCGTTTGGCCTTTTCAGAATTCTACGGAAATATTGAAGATTATTGCGTTCTAGCTCTGCTTCCCTCCTATTTAGAACGTGAGGGTTCTTCGTTGATTCATATGGTAGAAGATTTGATTACACTGAGCAATCACCAAGATTCCGGATTTTACCTCAACAATTATGATGAATTAATTTCGAAGTTAATTGAATTAGATAGTTCAGGTCAGAATGTGCTATTAATTGGTGTTACTTATGCTTTGTTAGATTTGATTGAAATGCAAAAATTCCAGCTAAAAAACACTATTATTATGGAAACTGGTGGTATGAAAGGCAAGCGAAAAGAGATGATTCGTGAAGAATTACATTCGCTTTTATGCAATGGTTTTGGTGTTTCTAAAATCCACTCGGAATACGGAATGACTGAGTTGCTTTCGCAAGCTTATTCTTTAGGAGATGGCGTTTTCGAATGTCCGCCTTGGATGCAAATCTTAATTCGGGATACTGAAGATGCTTTGACTTATGTTGCCGAAGGAAAAACGGGTGGAATTAATGTAATTGATTTGGCAAATATCAATTCTTGTTCGTTTATTGCTACGCAAGATTTAGGCAAAAAACAACCCAACCATTCGTTTGAAGTGTTGGGCCGTTTTGATAATTCTGACATTCGAGGTTGTAATTTGATGGTGCTTTAAAAACTAGTTCACCTTAATCACATAATAATTTTTCTTCCCTTTTTGAAGCAATAAGAATTGGTTGTTAATCAAATCCTCTTTCGTAATCATTCTATCTTCTGCTACTTTTTCTTTGTTTAAAGAAATGGCATTTTGTTTTAATTCTCTTCTAGCATCACTGTTTGAAGCTAAGAAATTAGTTTTCGCAGCTAATGCGGCAATCATATCTAATCCTTCTTCTAAATCAGCCATTGAAAGTTCTGCTTGCGGCACACCATCAAACACTTCTAAAAATGTTTTTTCATCTAATTTTTTCAAATCATCCATTGATGGACTAAAGAAAGCATTTGAAGCAGCGATAGCATTTTCCAAATCCGCTTCAGAATGTACCATTGTTGTAATTTCTTCTGCCAAACGTTTTTGCAAGGCTCTTAAATGCGGTGCTTCGTTATGTTCAGCGATTAATTTCTCAATGGTTTCTTTATCTAAAAATGTGAATATCTTGATATACTTTTCGGCATCTAAATCGGAAGTATTCAACCAATATTGGTAAAATTTATAAGGCGAAGTTCTTTCGGCATCTAGCCAAATATTCCCACCTTCCGATTTCCCGAATTTCGTTCCATCTGCTTTTGTAATTAAGGGACAAGTTAGCGCATAGGCTTTTCCTGCTTCAATTCTTCGAACTAATTCTGTTCCTGTCGTAATATTTCCCCATTGATCGCTTCCACCCATTTGAAGGGTACATTTTTTGCCTCTGTATAAATGTAAAAAGTCAAATCCTTGTACTAATTGGTACGTAAATTCTGTAAATGACATTCCTTCTGCAGATTCACCAGTTAATCGTTTTTTAACGGAATCTTTCGACATCATATAATTTACTGTGATATGTTTTCCTACATCACGAATAAATTCTAAGAAAGAAAAATCTTTCATCCAATCATAGTTGTTTACTAATTCAGCCGCATTTGCTTCCGCCGAAGTAAAATCTAAAAAACGAGATAATTGTCCTTTAATCGCTTCTTGATTATGACGCAAAGTAGGTTCGTCTAATAAATTTCTTTCATTAGATTTTCCAGATGGATCGCCGATCATTCCGGTTGCACCACCAATTAAGGCCAACGGTTTATGACCACTCAGTTGGAAATGTTTCAACAACATCACACCCACTAAGTGACCAATATGCAATGAATCAGCTGTTGGATCAATACCCACATATGCCACACGCATTTGTTCTTTCAAATGTTCTTCGGTGCCTGGCATTACGTCGTGAAGCATTCCTCTCCAAGTCACTTCTTCAATAAAATTTTTCATTTTGTTCGTTTAATTTGCACAAAGATAGTTTTTACTTTAAAAGTTTAAAAGTTTGAAGCTTTAAAAGTGAGCCGGTGTTTAAAAGATTTAGTATTTTTACAGTATGATTTTAGTTACAGGCGCAACAGGTTTAGTAGGATCTCATTTAATAGTACAGCTTCTTCAAGAAAATGAAGCAGTAAAAGCTTTGTATCGTACCGAGAAACAAATTGAGAAAGTAAGAAAGGTTTTTATATTTAAAAATCAGGAAGTTCTATTTAAAAAAATAGAATGGACAAAGGGAGATATAAACGATATTCCATCTTTAGAAATTGCTTTCGATAATGTCACTTATGTTTACCATTGTGCCGCTTTAATTTCATTTGACCCAAAGGATGAAACCGCATTGAGAAAAGTAAATATTGAAGGCACTGCTAACATCGTAAATTGCTGCATCGCTTTTAATGTAAAAAAACTTTGCCATGTTAGTTCAATTGCTGCACTTGGCGATTTAAAAGAATATGAAACCACCATTACGGAAGAGACGGAATGGAACCAAGAAGAATTACATAGTGATTATGCGATAACAAAATATGGCGCAGAAATGGAAGTTTGGCGCGGTTTTCAGGAAGGGTTAGAGGTAATAATTGTGAATCCAGCCGTTATTTTTGGCTATGGTTTTCCAGATCAAGGAAGTGGGATATTAGTTAAATCAGTTAAAAAAGGACTCTCGTTTTATACCAGAGGTACTATTGGAATCATTTCAGTTGAAGATGTAAATAGTTGCATGATTCAACTGATGAAAAGTAACATTTCTGGCGAACGATTTACGCTAGTTGGTGAAAACATAACAATAAAAGCGTTTTTGTATTATCTAGCTGAAATACTGAATGTAAATCCACCAAAAATTTATGCTTCAAAAACGATTACAAATATAGGATGGCGCTTAGATTGGTTGATTTCTAAACTGAGTTTTAGAAAAAGAAAATTAACCCGTGCCACTGCTAAAGCGTCTCATTCCATACAAAAATACGAAGCGTATAAATTGTTGGCTGCTTTGAATTTTACGTTTCAAAAAAAAGAAAACTATTTGTCAAAAGTTATTTAACCTCGGGCTTTCTATTACCTGTTGCTATAGGTTTCGGTTGCGTTTCTATTTGAGCCTTGTCTATTCTTTCTAAAACGCGCTTATACATTTTTTTGTATTTCTTAGGATCAGCTGCATAGTACTTCTGATTTTGATGATACGTTAAGCTATCAATCTTGTACTTCTTGTAAATGAAAGTAGTTACTTTTAGATTATTTTCAGCTAATTTATAAGATACTGTACTCTCTGCTGCTTGCAAAATAGTAACATCAAACAAGATGTTTTCCATTGTTTCATCCGCTAATAAAACCACTGGTTTCGGTACCGGATTATTAGAACATGCAAAAAAGATAATTGTCAAAAAAAATAGTGCTAGTTTTTTCATTTATATTGTTCTTTCAAATAACAATCGTTGAGCCACTTTTATCTCTTTAACCTTACCATTTGTAAAAACTAATTTACCATTTACAAAAGTGTGTGTTATTCTTGATTTAAAATTAAAGCCTTCGAATGGCGACCAACCGCATTTAGCCAAAATATTCTCTTTTTTTACATTCCAAGGCAAATATGCGTTTACAATTGCAATATCTGCGAAATATCCTTCGCGAATGAAACCACGTTTTTCAATTTTAAAAATTTTAGCTGGATTATGACACATTTTCTCAACAATTTTTTCAACTGAAATTTTTCCTTGATGGTGTTTTTCAAACATTGCGACCACCGCGTGTTGAACCAAAGGTCCGCCAGACGGGCAAGTTACATAAGGATTTAATTTCTCTTCCAAGGTGTGCGGCGCATGGTCTGTAGCAATGACGTCTATTCTATCATCCAAAAGTGCTTTCCAAAGCGCATCTTTATCTTCTTGGGTTTTAACCGCAGGATTCCACTTTATGAATGCACCTTTCTTTTCATAATCGGCATCTGTAAACCATAAATGATGAATACATACCTCTGTCGTAATTTGTTTTTCTTCTAAAGGAATTTTATTAGTAAACAAGTCCATTTCCTTTGCAGTTGACAAGTGAAATACATGCAGTCTTGCTCCTGTTTTTTTAGCCAACTCAATTGCTTTTGAAGACGATATGTAACAAGCTTCAGCGCTGCGAATTAAATGATGATATTTCATAGGAATATCATCACCGTACTCTGCCTTATATTTTTCTAAATTAGCTTTAATCGTTCCTTCATCTTCACAGTGTACCGCAATTAACATTTTAGTTGATGAGAAAATCTTTTCTAAGACTTCTTCATTATCAACCAACATATTTCCTGTTGAAGAGCCTAAAAACAATTTAATACCAGCTACATTTCTTGGATTAGTTTTTAAAATTTCCTCTAAATTATCGTTGGTTCCACCCATCATAAACGAATAATTCGCATAAGAGGTTTTGGATGCAATTTCATATTTATCTTCCAAAAGTTCTTGCGTAACTGCATTTGGAACCGTGTTAGGCTGCTCAATAAAAGATGTAATTCCTCCCGCTACCGCTGCTCTACTTTCAGTTTCTATAGTTCCTTTATGCGTTAAGCCTGGTTCTCTAAAATGCACTTGATCATCAATTGCACCTGGAATTACATAACTTCCTTCAGCATCAATAATTATACATTCTGATGATTTAGGGCTTATTTTTTGAGCGATTTCTTTTATGAATTCATTTTCAATTAAAATATCACCTTCAAAAACAACTCCTTCATTTACTATTTTAGCATTTCTAATTAAAAACGTACTCATTATAATGTATTAAATATTTTTCGTAATCTCAACAATAACACTCCTACTACTGCTTCTCGGATAATACCGCCACTCATCTTTGATTGACCTTTTGTTCTATCCGTAAAAATAATTGGAACTTCTACAATATTGAATTTATTGACAAAAGCCCTATATTTCATTTCAATTTGAAAAGCATAGCCCACAAATTTTATTTTATCTAAATTTATCTTTTCTAAAACTGCTCTTCTGTAACATTTAAAACCCGCCGTTGCATCTGCAATTTTCATTCCAGTAATAATTCGCACATAAACTGAAGCGAAATAAGATAATAAAACACGACTCAGTGGCCAGTTCACTACGTTAACACCATTTGAATATCTTGAACCTATAGCTAAGTCTGCACCATTTTCACAAACGACTAATAATTTTTCTAAATCATTTGGATTGTGAGAAAAATCGGCATCCATTTCAAAAATATATTCGTAACCGTGCGACAACGCCCATTTGAAACCATGAACATAGGCCGTTCCAAGTCCAGCTTTCTTCGTTCGAACTTCTAAAAACAATTGATTTTCAAATTGTAATTGCATTGCACGAACCTGATCGGCCGTCCCGTCTGGAGAATTATCATCTACAACAAGAACGTGAAACGAAGTGGGTAGCGCAAAAACTGCTGTTATAATTGCTTCAATATTTTCAATTTCGTTATAAGTAGGGATTATGACAACTCCTTTAGCCATATTATGATTTAATTTACTGCAAAAATAAGTTATTTCTTCAGTTAAATTCTTAATAATTTTATAATAATCATATTGAAAGTATTTTTTGTAATTTTGCAAAATATATGATAGCATTTGAATTACATGAACGCATAATTGCAAACAAAGATTGGGCTACGCTTTTGTTTATTTTTTGCGTGGGAATTATTGCCACTAACAAATCGATTTCAGCTGTGCGATTTAATGAATTCGTTCGGTTGGCTTATTCTAACAAATACACAAAAATGTATCGTGACAGTAGTAATTTAATGAGTGGATTTACCGTTTCAATGTTTGTTCTGCAATTAATTTCTCTTTCATTTTTTATACTTTTAGTGCTTAATCAATTTGGAAAAGTAGCAACTAAAACAGATTACATTGCATACATACAGATTTTCACATTTTTAAGCGTTTTTATCTTGTCAAAGTTTTTAATTGAGAAAATTATTGCGACGGCCTTTAAGATGGAGGAGTTCAATGAACAGTTTAATTTGCTGAAAGTGAACTATCGTGCTTATTTCGGACTCATTCTCATACCAATCAATATCTTGTTGTTTTACAACTCATTTGATTCAAATTTATTCTTTTGGATACTTCTCATTGCATTATTCGCAATTAACATAGCAACTTACCTTGTTACATTGAAATTATATCAAAATTTAGTATTGCGTAAAATATTTTATTTTATTTTGTATCTTTGCACCCTTGAAATAGCACCGTACTATTTTATTTATAATTGGTTTACAAAAAATTAGAGAGAAATATGTCAAATTTGAAAGTGAAAACAATATTAGTTTCACAACCAGAGCCTAAAGTAGAAAATTCTCCTTATTTTGAGCTTCAAAACAAACTGAAGGTTAAGGTTGATTTTAGACCTTTCATTCATGTTGAAGGACTTGCTGCGAAAGAAATACGCGCTCAAAAAATCGACTTAAATAACTTTACCGCCATTATATTAACAAGTAGAAACTCTGTTGACCATTTCTTTAGAGTCGCAGAAGAGATGCGCTATAAAATTCCAGAAGATTTAAAATATTTTTGTCAATCGGAAGCTGTTGCATTCTACTTACAACGTTACGTAGTCTACAGAAAAAGAAAAATTTATGTGGGTCAAAAAGATTTTGTTGATATGTCTCCTTTGATTAAAAAATACAAAGATGAGAAATTCTTACTACCATCCTCAGATCAATTAAATGCTGACGTACCTCAGACGCTTGATGGTTTGAAGGTAAACTGGACTCAAGCTACTTTTTACAAAACTGTAATGAGTGATTTATCTGACTTAAAAGATGTGTATTACGATATTTTAGCATTTTTTAGTCCAACAGGAATTAAATCGTTATTTAAAAACTTTCCTGACTTTAAGCAAAACGATACACGTATTGCTGTTTTCGGACCTTCTACTCAAAAAGAAGCACTTGAGTGTGGCTTGCGAGTGGACATTATGGCACCAAGTCCTGGAACACCTTCAATGACAGGAGCGTTAGAAAAATATGTCAACGAGGCGAATAAAGGAAAATAATTTCTTAATTTTCATTATATATAATCCCAAATTCTAAATGATTTTGGGATTTTTTTTGGCTTTACTTTATCGCATAAAAAAAAGTCTCAATTTCTTGAGACTTTTTTTTAATGTTTTGAAATAACTTATCCTACTTGTGGCCCTGCCGCAACTAAACTTTTGCCTTCTTCATTAACTGTGTATTGAACAAAGTTTTTAACAAATCTAGAAGCTAAATCTTCTGCTTTTGTACTCCATTCAGAAGCATTCGCGTAGGTATTTCTAGGATCCAAAATATTAGTATCAACATTTGGTAAAGCCGTAGGAACTTCAAAATTAAATGTGGGAATTACTTTTGTGTCTGCTTTTTCGATAGAACCATCTAAAATCGCATCAATAATAGCACGTGTATCTTTAATAGAAATACGTTTTCCAGTTCCATTCCAACCTGTATTTACCATATAAGCTGTTGCGTTATGCTCTTCCATTTTCTTAACTAATTCTTCACCATATTGTGTTGGATGTAATGATAAGAAAGCTTTTCCGAAACAAGCGGAGAATGTTGGTTCTGGTTGTGTTACTCCTCTTTCAGTTCCCGCTAATTTTGCTGTGAAACCTGATAAGAAATAATATTTTGTTTGCTCTGGTGTCAATTTAGAAACCGGAGGCATTACTCCAAAAGCATCTGCTGTTAAGAAAATTACTTTTGTTGCGTGTCCTGCTTTAGAAACAGGTCTTACTATATTTTCAATATGGTTAATTGGGTAAGAAACACGTGTGTTTTGTGTTACGCTACCATCTTTAAAATCAATTTTTCCGTCAGCATCAACCGTTACGTTTTCTAACAATGCATCTTTTTTAATCGCACCAAAGATATCTGGTTCGTTTGCCGCACTTAAATCAATTGTTTTTGCATAACAACCGCCTTCGAAGTTAAAAACACCATCATTATCCCATCCGTGTTCATCGTCTCCGATCAATTCACGTTTTGGATCTGTTGATAAAGTTGTTTTTCCTGTGCCGGATAATCCAAAGAAAACTGCAACATCACCGTCTTTACCTTTATTTGCTGAACAGTGCATTGAAGCCATTCCTTTTAATGGTAAATAATAGTTCATCATAGAGAACAACCCTTTTTTCATTTCACCGCCATACCAAGTTCCTCCAATTAATTGAATTTTCTCAGTTAAGTTAAACGCAACATATACTTCAGAATTTAATCCGTGTGCTGCATAATCTTTGAAAGTTGTTTTTGAACCATTCATTACGATAAAATCTGGCTCACCGAAATTAGCTAATTCTTCTTCCGTAGGACGAATAAACATATTTTTTACAAAATGTGCTTGCCAAGCTACCTCCATAATGAAACGAACTTTCAATCTTGAATTTTCGTTAGCACCACAAAATGCATCAACAACGAATAATCTTTTACCTGAAAGTTGCTTTACAGTATTTTCTTTTAAAGCATTCCAAGTAGTTTGAGAAAGTGGCTTGTTGTCATTTACTGCTTTATCAGAAGTCCACCAAACTGTGTTTTCTGTAACGCTATCTTTTACAATATATTTATCTTTTGGTGAACGACCAGTAAATTCTCCAGTCATTACATTAACAGCTCCTAGTTCCGATAACTGACCTCTTTCAAAACCTTCTAAAGCTGGATTTAATTCTTCATTATATAAAAACTCATATGAAGGATTGTATATTATTTCTGATACATCCACGATTCCGTATTTTTCTAACGAAATCGATTTCGTATTATTGGTATTCGTATTCATAAGTTGTATGTTATGTTGTGTATTTAATAAAGCGCAAAATTATAAATTTAATTTCAGATAGCCTTTCAAATTATGGTTTTTTACTTAAAATAGCGTAAAATAGATAGCTCCAAGCCGAAATAAGCAAGAATCCTCCAATAGGTGTAATCGGTCCCAAAAATTTAGTTTTCATATTTGTAATACCATTTGTTGCTAAAAGATAGATAGAGCCTGAGAAAAGCAATACTCCTGAAATTGTTAACCAAAAAATAATCATTCGTTCTTTTTCATCCAAAAAAGCAAAAGTGCCGATAAATAACAAAAACAACGCGTGATACATTTGATAACGCACACCTACCTCAAAAGATTGCAATTGTTCTACAGAAAGTGTCTTTTTTAACGCGTGCGCACCAAAAGCACCTAATATAATTGCTAATAATCCAATAAAAACTGCTGTTAAAAGAATTTTTTTATCCATTATTTTAAATTTTAGACCAAAGGTAATAAAACTTTCAATGTTAAAATAAGATATAAATTAGAAAAAAACTTTCATAAATATAACATTTTATTATCTTCGTGTGATATTTACAACACTCAAGAAATGAGACATATTTTAGTAATAGGTGCTGGAAGATCAGCTTCATCACTTATAAAATACCTGTTAGAAAATTCCGAAAAGGAAAATCTTCACATCACTATTGGTGATTTGTCTGAAGAATTGGCAAAGCAAAAAACCAAAAATCATAAAAACGCTACTGCCATTGCATTGGATATTTTCAATGAAACACAACGTCAATCTGAAATTCAGAAAGCAGATATTGTGGTTTCAATGCTTCCGGCTCATTTGCATATTGAAGTAGCGAAAGATTGTGTGCTTTTTAAAAAACACATGGTTACCGCTTCATACATTAGTCCGGCAATGCAAGAATTAGATGTTGCTGCCAAAGAAAACGGATTAATTTTTATGAATGAAATTGGGCTCGACCCAGGAGTAGATCATATGAGTGCAATGAAAGTTTTAGATGAAATTCGTGCTAAAGGCGGACACGTTATCTTGTTTGAGTCATTTTGTGGTGGCTTGGTTGCTCCAGAGAGCGATACCAATTTATGGAACTACAAATTCACCTGGAATCCTAGAAATGTGGTTTTAGCAGGTCAAGGTGGAGCGGCAAAATTCATTCAAGAAGGAACTTATAAATATATTCCTTATTCCAAATTATTTAGAAGAACTGAATTTTTAGAAGTTAAAGGTTATGGAAGATTTGAAGCTTACGCCAATAGAGATTCTTTAAAATACCGAAGTGTTTATGGTTTAGACGATGCGTTAACTTGCTATCGTGGAACCATTAGAAGAGTTGGTTATTCTAGAGCTTGGGATATTTTGGTACAACTTGGAATGACTGATGATTCCTATATTATTGACAATTCTGCAGAAATGTCTTATCGTGAATTTACGAATTTATTTTTACCCTACCATCCAACAGATACTATAGAAATCAAATTGCGTGCGATTCAAAAAATTGACCAAGATGATATTATTTGGGATAAATTAGTGGAACTTGACTTGTTTGATGATACCAAAATAGTTGGAATGGCAAAGGCAACCCCAGCTCAAATTTTAGAAAAAATTCTTTCTGAAAAATGGTCGTTGCAACCCGAAGATAAAGATATGATTGTAATGTATCACAAATTTGGTTATGAATTAAACGGTGAGAAAAAACAAATTGATTCAACAATGGTTTGTTTAGGAGATGACCAAACTTATACAGCAATGGCAAAAACAGTTGGACTTCCGGTCGCAATTGCTACGTTGAAAATCTTAAACAAAGAAATTACAACACCTGGAGTTCAAATGCCAATTACAAAAGAAGTGTATGAGCCGATTTTAAAAGAACTGGAATCTTATGGCGTGGTTTTCCACGAAATGGAAGTTCCTTATTTAGGTTACAATCCGTTAAATGTGAAGATTTAATTCTAAATATAAAATTTTAACTAAATCCGAAATCACAATTGCTTTCGGATTTTTTGTTTCAATTGGAATCGCTTTTGTACTTTTACTATCAAATAACTGCAAAATGAAGGTAAATCACTTACAAGTTGAAATTGACGGAATCGATAAAGAAATTCTTAGAGATTTGATGGAAGATGCTCGAAAACCTATTTTACAAATTGCTAATAAAATCGGAATTTCGGGAGCTGCAATTCATCAACGCTTGCGAAAATTGGAAAATGCAGGTGTAATCTCTGGTTCAAAATTCATTGTGAATACTAAAGTTTTAGGATATAGTACGATGGCATTCATTGGAATTTATTTAGAAAAAGCATCAAATAATCCGGAAGTAGTTAAAGAATTAAAGAAAATTCCGGAAGTTTTAGAATGTCATTACACTACTGGAAACTGGAGTATTTTAATCAAAATCATCTGTAGAGACAACGAACATTTGATGTTGTTATTGAATAAAAAAATTCAACCTATTGAAGGCGTTTCGAGAACTGAAACCTATATTTCATTGGATCAACAAATTGAACGACAAATACAATTGTAAAATTTCAACTAGCAAATTCTCAACCTCAAAAAGTAAAAAATAAAAAATCCAAACGCCTTAATTGGATTTTGGATTTTATATTATTAAAAGATCTGTGCTTAATCTCTTGAACCTAAAATTTGGAAAGCCCAATACAGTAAAGACGCTAAAGCTCCTAGAGCAGCTACGACATAAGTTCTTGCCGCCCATTTTAACGAATCTTCAGCTCCAGCATATTCTTGTTGGCTCAACATATTTTTATTTTTCAACCAAGCTAATGCTCTATTACTTGCGTCATATTCAACTGGAAGTGTAATAAAACTGAAAGCAGTTGCAATCGCCATTAAAACCAATCCGGCTACAGCTACATAAAATCCAATTCCTGATTTTGAAGCAAAACCTAAAATTAATCCACCCATAATTAACCATTGCGACATACTTGACGAAATGTTTACCATTGGCACCATTCTAGAACGCATCGTCAACCATTGATAAGCTTGTGCGTGTTGCACAGCGTGACCACATTCGTGAGCTGCAACTGCTGCTGCAGCTGCATTTCTTTGGTTATAAACTGCTTCTGACAAATTAACCGTTTTGTTCGCCGGATTGTAATGATCCGTTAATTGTCCCGGTGTAGAAATAACTTGAACTCCTGTAATTCCGTGATCGGCTAACATTTTTTCGGCAATTTCGGCACCGCTCATTCCATTACGCAATGTAACTTTTGAATAGAATTCAAACTTGCTTTTCAACTTCCTGCTAACTAACCAACTAAAAAGTGCAATTGCTCCAATTAATACATAATATCCTATCATCGTTTTTCCTTTTAATTTTTATATTTACCTAAATAATATCAAATTGCAAGCCAAATTTTTAAAATGACAAGTTGACATTATTCCTGCATTTGTTTTACAGGTGATTTTTTTGAAACATCCATAACTGGCACTAATCCGTTAGTAGGTACATAGATAATTTGTGGTAAACTTCCTTTGTCTGCAAGTTTTTCTAACGTTCTAATGAATAAGTATTGATTATAAGTTTCACTCAATGTTCCGTTTTCTAATTTCATTGCTTCGGCCATACCTTTTGCACGTTCTACCTCAGCTTGTGCGTTTAATTTTTCTGCTTCTAATTTAGCTTTGGCTTCTTCTACTAAAATTCTTCGGTTTTGTTCGGCTTTTGCCATTTCGGCTTTTCCTACCATTTCTTGTTGCCACACGTTATATCTCGGTAATCCAAACATTAACAATGCTACGAATGCAATTCCGATAACGACAATTCCGAAGGCATATTTTCCAAAATTAATTTTCTCCATTACTTTTTAGTTTTAATTCTTCTATTATACGTAAAAATTACAAAATGTTACAAAAAAAGAAAATTATACTTCAAATTATCCCACCAAGTTAATAATCTTTCCGGGAACAATAATTATCTTTTTAGGAGTATTTCCTGCTAATTGTGCAATAGTTCTTTCGTCTGCTAAGACAATTTCTTCAATTTGTGCCGCGTTTAAATCTAACGCTAATTTTAATGTAAATCGCATTTTGCCGTTAAACGAAACCGGATATTCCTTTTCAGATTCTACTAAATGCTTAGGTTCGAAAATCGGAAAATCAACTAAAGCTACCGAACCCGAATGTCCTAAAGCGCGCCATAATTCTTCAGCAATATGCGGTGCATAAGGCGAAACTAAAACAGCTAAAGGTTCCAAAATGGCTTTGTGGTTGCATTTTAATTGTTGCAATTCATTAACACAAATCATAAACTGTGAAACCGAAGTATTGAAAGAGAAATTCTCAATATCTTCCGTTACTTTCTTGATGGTTTTGTGTAGCGATTTATACATTTCAGCCGTTGGTTCTTCGTCTTTAACTAGTAAGCCGTTATCATCATAATACAAACGCCATAATTTTTTAAGGAATCCGAAAACACCAGAAATTCCGGAAGTACTCCAAGGTTTTTGTTGTTCTAAAGGTCCTAAAAACATTTCGTACAAACGCAAAGTATCGGCTCCATATTCGTTGCAAATATCATCCGGCGAAACTACATTGTATTTCGATTTCGACATTTTTTCTACTTCGCGACCCACAATGTATTTCCTATCTTCTAAAATGAATTTTGCATTTGCATAATCGGAATATAGAGGATGTGCTTTGAATTTTTCAATATCTAATTCGTTCGTAATGTCATTGATGCAAGATAAATCAACGTGGATTGGATATTTAAAAATATTTACACTAGAATCTACTTTCTTGTTTTTAAAATCGTTATTTAAAGATTCAAAATCCTTATCAATTTTAATCAATTCTAATAATTTCAATTTAATTTCTTCATCTGAAATATTTTTAGACACAAAAATTGATTTAAAATATTCAGAAGAATTTGGATTATCTTCTATAACTTTTTCAATTGAATTAAAACTAAAAGTCAATCTATAAACAAAAGCACTCATTCCCAAAATCATTCCTTGATTAATCAATTTCTTGAACGGTTCTTCTGTGGGTGCGAAACCTTTGTCTTTTAGAAATTTATTCCAAAAACGAGAGTACAATAAATGCCCAGTTGCGTGTTCGCTTCCACCAATATATAAATCTACATTTTGCCAATAATCTAATGCTTCTTTACTTGCAAAATCTTCAGTATTGTTTGCATCCATATAACGCATCCAATACCAAGACGAACCTGCCCAACCCGGCATTGTGTTCAATTCTAATGGGAATACCGTTTGGTTCTCGACTCCGCTCGAATTGACAAGTAAGTCGTTAGAAACCACTTTATTATTTACAATATCCCAAGCCCAATTTGTTGCATTTCCTAACGGCGGTTGGCCATCTTCGGTTGGAAGGTATTTTTCTACTTCTGGCAATACAATTGGCAAGTGTTTTTTATCAATCATTTGCGGTAAACCGTTCACATAATAAACTGGAAAAGGTTCACCCCAATATCGCTGACGCGAAAAAACAGCATCACGCAAACGGTAATTTATTTTAGCGTTTCCGGCTTGCATATTTTCTAAAGCTTCAATCGCTTTTTTAGTTCCGGTTTTATAATCTAATCCGTTTAAGAAATCAGAATTTACTAATTCAAAACCACCTTTTTCGCCATAAGCTTCTTCTGAAATATCTTGATTGAAAATATTCTTAATTTCAGGCATTCCTTCTGTTCCTTTGAAGAAATTCGCGAAAGCATAATCACGTTCATCACCACACGGAACCGCCATCACAGCACCTGTTCCATAGCCGGCTAACACATAATCGCCAATCCAAACAGGAATTGGTTCTTTGGTGAAGGGATGTTCGGCATAAGCTCCTGTAAAAACTCCAGAAATCGTTTTGACATCAGCCATTCTTTCTCGTTCCGAACGTTTTGCAGTTGCTTCAACATAGGCTTCCACGGCTGCTTTTTGTTCCGAAGTTGCAATTTTAGCTACCAAATAGTGCTCTGGTGCTAACGTCATAAACGTAACTCCGAAAATAGTATCGGGTCTTGTTGTGAAAACTTCTATAAAACTTTGCTGTCCGTTTTCTGTTGTCCGTTGTCCTGCTGATAACTGAGAACCGAGAACCGAGAACTTTACCATCGCTCCAACCGATTTTCCAATCCAATTTCTTTGTGATTCTTTGATGGATTCACTCCAATCGATTTCATTTAAACCTTGCAATAATCTCTCGGCATAAGCAGAAATTCGCATCGACCATTGCGTCATTTTCTTACGAACTACTGGATGTCCGCCACGCTCTGAAACGCCATTTACGATTTCATCATTCGCTAAAACCGTTCCTAAAGCGGCACACCAATTTACTTCGGTTTCAGCCAAATACGTTAATCTATAGTGTAAAAGTGTTTTTTGTTGTTGTTCTGACGAAAATGCGTTCCATTCGCTTGACGAAAAAGAAGCAATATTATCATCACAAACAGCATTTACAGTAGCATTTCCTTCTTTTTTAAAAATAGCGGTTAGAGTCGAAATATCTTCCGCTTTATCAGTGTCTTTATTGTACCACGAATTGAATAATTGGATGAAAATCCATTGGGTATGTTTGTAATAATCGGGATTTGAAGTTCTTACTTCACGACTCCAATCGAAAGAAAAACCAATTCGATCCAATTGATTTCTGTAGCCTTGAATAGTATTTCCGGCTTTATCAATTCCGCCTTCAATGTTCATTCTTGTAGTATCCGCTGGATGTTGACCGGTTTGAATTGCATATTGTTCCGCTGGCAAACCAAATGAATCATATCCTTGAGGATGCAACACGTTAAAACCTTTGTGTCTTTTATAACGTGCCACAATATCAGAAGCAATGTAACCAAGTGGATGCCCAACGTGCAAACCTGCTCCCGAAGGATAAGGAAACATATCTAATACATAATATTTAGGTTTTGTGGATTGGTTTGATGCCGAAAATGTTTGGTTTTCTGCCCAATATTGTTGCCATTTGGCTTCGATTTCACTTGGAAAATATTTCATATATTAATTTTCAATAACTGTTTTATAATATTCAATAACGCATTTGCAAATTAATCACAAACCGCGAATGATCACTATAATCTAAATTTAAGGTACAAATTTACGTTTTATAATACTAAAGTTAAAACTTTGTTGTTATATTCTGTGTAAACAAAATATCTTTCCTATTTTTACAGCTTAAATTGAATTCTATGGCATCATCATTTGAAAATTACAACAAGCGACGTTTAATTTCGTCTTACTTTTCGGTAGTTTTAAGTATTTTTTTAGTTTTATTCCTTTTGGGAACATTGGGTTTATTCGTTATTAATTCTAAAAAAATATCAAATGATTTTAAAGAAAATATTCCGATGACGGTTTTCTTTAAAAATGAAGCGAATGACAGTGCTCTAAGTGCTTTTGACACGGATATTAAGAATTCAACATTTATTAAAAATTACGCTTTCGTTCATAAAGATAGTGCTGCAAAAAATAACGTGGATATTATTGGAAAAGATTTTATGGAGTTTTTAGGCTTCAATCCGCTGCAAAATTCGTTTGATATTCATTTGAAAGGTGATTATGTGAACAACGACAGCATTAAAAAATTTGAAACATCAATTCGTAAAAACGAAATGGTTACCGAGATTATCTACGACAAACAATTGGTCGATTTAGTAAACGACAACGTAAAAGAAATTAGTTTTTGGATTTTAATTGTGAGCGGACTACTTTCTGTTGTGGCAATGTTATTAATAAATAGCTCTTTACGTCTTTCTGTATATTCACACCGATTTACCATTAAAACGATGCAAATGGTTGGTGCTACGAAATCTTTTATCAGAAAACCATTCATTTGGACAAGTATCAAATTAGGATTAGTAGGTTCTGGTTTAGCAATTTTAGCATTACTTGGCGTTGTAGCTTATGTTGATGACTTGTTCCCAAGTTTAGGAATAGCAAAGGATTACGTTTCTATCGGAATAGTAATTTTAGGCGTTTTAGGTGTTGGGATTATAATAACTTCGATTAGTACTTACTTCGCAACACAACGTTTCTTGAATTTAAAAACAGACGATTTATACTAGTATTCAATAGTTGATTTCGGAATTACTTTTATTGAATAAAAAATAAAACACAAAATGGAAAACAATAACAAACCAGAATTTCTTTTCAGTTCATTAAATTATAAAATCCTTTTAATTGGATTGGGAATAATTGCACTTGGCTTCATTTTAATGAGCGGTGGCGGAAGTAAAGATCCAAACGTTTTTAACGAAGAAATCTTTAATTTTAGAAGGATCCGTTTAGCTCCAACAGTTGTATTAATCGGTTTTGGAGTTACGATTTATTCGATATTGAAAAATCCTACAAAAAAATAGCGTTCTTGCTTAATTCAAGAACAACTATTAATTTCCAATTATTAAAAAATGACTACACTACAAGCCATAATCCTTGCTATTATTGAAGGATTAACTGAGTTTTTACCTGTTTCTTCTACAGGACATATGATTATTGCTTCTTCTTTTTTTGGAATAGCTGGTGATGATTTCACCAAACTTTTTACGATCGTCATTCAATTAGGAACCATACTTTCGGTGATTGTTTTATACTTTAAACGTTTTTTTCAATCGCTTGATTTTTATTACAAGTTATTCGTAGCTTTTATTCCTGCAGTAATTTTCGGACTTTTATTAAGTGATTTTATAGATGATTTGTTAGAAAGTCCAATAACTGTAGCCGTTTCATTAATAATAGGAGGTTTTTTATTGCTAAAAGTAGACAAATGGTTCTCTAATGAAGAAGAGGAATCTGAAATTTCATACCTAACTGCTTTCAAAATTGGCTTATTCCAATGTTTAGCAATGATTCCAGGAGTTTCTAGAAGTGGTGCAAGTATCGTAGGAGGAATGTCTCAAAAATTATCCAGAAAAACAGCAGCCGAATTTTCGTTTTTCTTAGCAATTCCTACGATGTTAGGAGCAACCGTTAAAAAATCATACGATTATTACAAAGCAGGATTTGAACTTTCACAAGACCAAGTTAGTTTGTTAATTATTGGAAATGTCGTTGGATTTATTGTGGCACTAATTGCGATTAAAACATTCATAGATTTCTTGCAAAAACACGGTTTTAAATTATTTGGATATTATCGAATTGTAGCAGGAGTAGCGATTCTTCTAATTCACTTCTTCGTGCAAAAATTAACTATTATCTAATGACTGCAACCGAAATTTTAGAAGGAAAAGTACTTTTAGTAGACAAACCTTTAACTTGGAGTTCGTTTCAAGCGGTAAATAAATTGAAGTACACTTTAATGCGTAAATACGATTTACCCAAGAAATTCAAAATTGGACACGCAGGAACTTTAGATCCATTAGCAACCGGACTTTTAATAATTTGTACTGGAAAATTTACAAAAAGAATTACAGAAATTCAGGCACAAGCTAAAGAATACACAGGAACAATCACGGTGGGAGCCACTACTCCATCTTATGATTTAGAAACGGAAATTAATGCTACTTTTCCAACAGATCATATTACCGAAGCTTTAATTTTAGAAACCACCAAACAGTTTATTGGCGAAATCGATCAAAAACCACCTGTTTTCTCTGCCATAAAAAAGGATGGAAAACGTTTGTACGAACACGCTCGTGCGGGAGAAGAAATAGAAATTGAATTTCGAAAAACTACAATTCACGAATTTGAAATTACACGAATTGACTTGCCTCAAATTGATTTCAGAGTAAGTTGTAGTAAAGGAACTTATATTCGTTCCTTGGCTTATGATTTTGGAATGGCTTTACAATCGGGTGGTCATTTATCGGCACTTCGTCGTACTAAAATTGGAGATTATTGTGTGGAAGACGGAATTTCGCCGGAAGATTTCGAACAATAAATAAAACTTAAATCATTAAGGATTAGCTGTTTTTAAAGTAATTTTTCTTATTTTTACTATTCCAATCAAATTTAAAATCCAATGAAAACGGATCATAAAAAATCTAAAAACCTTGCAACTCCAGGCAAACCAATGTCTGAAGAGGATTTTGCTTGTTTAATAAAAGAAGCGGAAGAAGGTGAGTTCAGTTCCATTGAAGATTCATTTAAGCGTATGGAAGAATGGAGATTGAAAAGAAAGAAGTAATTGCCTCAAAAATATTTGAAGAACAAGATGTTCCATCAATTTATGAATATGGAGAAGTTACCTTTGGTATAAAACTAGCTGATATTTTTTACTTTGAAATCATTAATAGTGTTCGTTCTCTAGAAGCACATTACTTACTTCATCCCGAATGCCGGCATTTGGAAACTAAAACCAAGATGTATCACAATATTATTTTAGGATCTTACTTAATAATTTATCGTATCAAAGCCCATAAAATTGAAGTTTTAAGAGCTTTTCACGGAAGTCGTTCACCCAAATATATCAAAGCCATTAAAAAGATTACAGTATAAATAATGAAGTATATAATTTCTCTTATAACCTTGCTGATTTCTTTAGCAGGATTTTCACAAGAAACGATAAAACCTTTACCTTTTGGTGATTTTACTCAATTTGAACTTTCTGTTCCTCTACAAGGAAATAAAGATCGCGGCGAAGTTTATCCTGATGGAAGAACAAATGACAGTTGGTTTTTGCCTGATGGCGTGAATGCTAATTTCGGCTATGGTTATCATTATAAAAAATGGCTTGGATTATCCGCAAATAGTGGAATTGCAATGAAATTATCTGAAAAATTGATAATGGCACCCGTTTTTGCCAACTTAAGAATTATGCCGAAAATTGGAGAAGAAACTCGAATAGGAATCGACTTAGGTTTAGGCCAAACATTTGCTCTAGGAAGAGGTGATTTGTCAGGAACTTTCAAGCGAATCAAATTGAATTTAGAAGCCGATGAATTGCAACTTTTTATTGAAGTGGTTTCTTATGGCATTGATCTAAATAATAACAGCCAAGGAAGTGTAAGTCTTGGCATCGCATTAGTTACTTTTTAATATGAAAAAATTTATAATTCTCTTTTTAATTTCTTCTTTTAGCTTTGCCCAAAATGTAAAACTAAAAACTGGTGATATTTTATTTCAATCGATGAATTGCGGACCACTTTGTGAAGCCATTAATGAAGTTACAGAAGGTTACCAAGGTAAAGATTTTAGCCATTTAGGAATGATTTACATTCAAAATGATAGTATTTATGTAATTGAAGCCGGTGGTAAAGAAGTAAAAAAGACCCCTTACGAAACCTTTAAAACGTACACTTCAGAAGAAATGTTTGTGGGAAGATTAAAAAGTAAATACCAAAAATATATTCCGGAAGCGATTGCGTTTTCTTTGCAACAAATTGGCGTCCCTTATGACGATGAATATCTTTACGACAACGGAAAATACTATTGTTCCGAATTAATTTATGATGCATTTTTGCATTCGTACAAAAAACCATTATTTGACTTAGTTCCGATGACTTTCAAATCGCCAAAATCAAATGAATATTTCAAGGTTTGGGAAACTTATTACCAAAATCTAAAAATGGAAATCCCTGAAGGACAACTTGGTTGCAATCCTGGAGGGATTTCCACTTCTAATAAATTGAAAATTATTGGAACGTTACACTAATACCTGTTTGTGCAAAGCAATAATCTCATTTTGTATAGCTACACCTTTATCGTGTAAATACCATTTTTGCAATTCAATTTTAGCTGTTTCATCAACAACTCCGTGTGCTGCTTTGTAGTCTATAATCAATTGTTTTGCGCCGTTTGGTCTTGGACCCCAATCGGCTAAAACTTCTAAAGAATCCGCGTCCAAAATCAATAATTTCGGAATTGCTTTTCCGCCATTCGTCAAAAAATGTTGCATTAACGCATCATTATCATCGCGTAAAGCAATTTTTAAAGATACATTTTCCGTCACTTCGCTCATTTTGTAAATAACAGGAACAATTTGCGCCGCATCGCCACACCAACCTTCTGCTAAAACCAACCAAATGTATTTTTTATCTAATTTTTCTAAATCATTTTTTACGTCTTCGGTTACTGCAACGGTTTTTTCTAAACGATTCAATCTTGATTCATTTAATTTGGAATAATTCAACAAATCTTCAGATTGTTCGTGGCCTGTTGATTTACCTTCTGCAATAAAATCGGAAACCGTTTTTCTATATTCCGAGTAAGAAAAACTGTTTTGTAACGCTTGTTCTATTGTATTTTTCATTTTATTAACTTTAATGAACAAATTTAGTCTTAATTTTGAACTTTAAATGTAAGAAATGTTACAAATGAACACATCTTCAAAAACTATTGGAATTGTATTGTCGGGTGGCGGTTCAAAAGGAATCGCTCATGCGGGCGCTTTGCAGTTTTTAACAGAACAAAACATCAGTCCTTCTTGCATTGCAGGAACAAGTGCTGGTGCTGTTGTAGGCGGACTTTATGCTTTTGGTAAAAAACCACAAGAAATTTTAGAGTTTTTTAAATCCATTTACTTTTTTCATTGGAAACATTTTACCTTTAAAAAAGCCGGATTAATTGATTCTGATTCTTTTAAAAGTTATTTTTCAGCCATTTTAGGCGATGTTACTTTGGGCGAATTAAACACTCCCGCTTACATCACAGCGACCGATTTAGTAACTGGTAAATTGAAGGTTTTCACTCCTGAAACAAAATTAGTAGATGCTATTTTAGCATCTTCTTCTTTTCCAGGAATGCTGTCTCCTTATAAAATGGATAAGAAATTATATAGCGATGGTGGAATTTTAAATCATTTTCCAACAGATCTTTTGCAAGGAAAATGTGATTATTTGATTGGTGTTTATGTAAGTCCGCTTCAAAACATCGAAGCAAAAGACATTCAATCTATAAAATCAGTAACAAGTAGAGCTTTTGATTTACTCTATGCGAATCATAATTTTCAGAAATTCAACATGTGCGATTGGCTCATAGAACCTAAGCAATTGGTGAACTACAGCACATTTGAAACCAACAAATCAAAGATGGATTTAATTTTTGAAATTGGATATAATGAAGCAAAAAGCTCTTTTCAAAATTTGAATTATATTTCTTGAAAACAATTTTTTTTTCAAAAAAAGCAATTAACTATATTTGCACCACAAAACAATACAACAATCGAATTGGGCTTGCGAAAGTAAAACTCAATAAAACATAAATCAGAATGAAATATAAAAGAATTCTTCTTAAATTAAGCGGTGAAGCTTTAATGGGCGATCGACAATATGGAATTGACCCACAACGTTTAGCTGAATACGCTAATGAGATAAAACAAATTCATGATGCAGGCATAGAAATTGCTATTGTAATTGGCGGAGGAAATATCTTTAGAGGTGTTGCAGGAGCCAGCAATGGAATGGACAGAGTACAAGGTGATTATATGGGAATGCTTGCCACTGTAATTAACGGAATGGCTTTGCAAGGCGCTTTAGAGGAAGCAGGAATGCTTACGCGTTTACAAACTGCTTTAAAAATAGAGGCTATTGCTGAACCTTATATCAAAAGAAGAGCAACGCGTCACCTTGAAAAAGGAAGAATTGTAATTTTTGGAGCAGGAACGGGAAATCCCTATTTTACAACAGATACCGCTGCAGTTTTGAGAGGTGTTGAAATTGGTGCAGACGTAATTTTAAAAGGAACTCGTGTAGATGGTGTTTATACTTCCGACCCTGAAAAAAATGCAGATGCTGTTAAATTTGACTTCATTTCATTTGAAGATGTTTTAACAAAAGGATTAAATGTAATGGATACAACCGCTTTTACATTAAGTCAAGAAAACAAATTACCCATTATTATCTTTGACATGAATAAGGCCGGTAATTTATTAAAAGTGTGCAACGGAGAAACAATCGGAACAACGGTAACAATATAAAAGTACGAAGTAAAAAAACATAAAGATGACAGAAGAAATTAACTTTATTTTAGACAGTGCAAAAGAAGCTATGGTAGATTCTGTTGCCCATTTAGAGAAAGAATTTTTAAACATTAGAGCTGGAAAAGCGTCGCCTCAAATGTTAGGTGGTGTTTTTGTAGATTATTATGGTTCGCAAACTCCTCTATCACAAATCGCCAATATCAACGCGGCTGATGCCCGAACTTTAACTGTGACGCCTTGGGAGAAAAATATGTTGCATCCTATAGAAAAAGCGATTATGATTGCTAATTTAGGGTTAAACCCAATGAATAACGGAGATAATATTATCATCAATATTCCTGCTTTAACGGAAGAAAGAAGACGCGATTTAGTGAAACAAGCAAAATCAGAAGCGGAAGATGCAAAGATTGGAATTAGAAATCACAGAAAAGATGCTAATACCGATATTAAAAAAGAAGAAAAGGACGGAACTGCAGAAGATATTTGCAAAAAAGCAGAAGAAGATGTTCAGAAATTAACAGACTCATTCATCCGTAAAGTGGATGAAATATTAGTTGTTAAAGAAGCTGAAATAATGAAAGTATAAATTTAAGTCCCGATTAACCGTCGGGATTTTTATTTTAAATATCTTTGTAAATCACCAACGCATTCAAATGAAATATTTCGGGCTTTTTTTGTGTTTTATAATTTCAGCTACTTTTTTTGGACAAACCAAAATTAAAGGACAAGTTATCGATATTGACAATGCGGTTCCAATTGCATTTGCATCTGTTTCTTACAATAAAAATACTATAATTGCTGATTGGGAAGGTAAATTTTTAATAGAAGTTAAAGATACAAAACTACCAATAAAAATAAATTATAAAGGTTACTATGAAAAAGCCGTCTATGTATCGGATTCAAAAACCGTACTGATTATCAAATTAGTTACGGATTTAAATGACAAAAAAGCAGAGATATATTCTGAAATCAAGGTTAATAACATCATTAAAAAAGTAATTGAAAACAAAAAAAACAACGATCCAGAAAAAGCGTTAGCCAGTTTTCAATATAAAAATTATGAATACCTTCAAGTTACTGCCAATCCGGATAGTATTTCAAGTAAAATTGACACAATTTATAAAAAGCGCTTCCTCAGGAAACCAATTATGAAATTAGATTCTGTTAATTATAAATTTAAAAAAGTTGTAGAAAAACATCATTTGTATCAAACTGAAAAAGTAAATTTAATTCAACATTCAAATAATCAATACAAAGAAACCATTTTAGCCAGCAGAATGGCAGGATTTGAAACTCCAGTGTACGAATATTTAGGTTTAAAATTGGTTTCCTACTCCGCTTATGAAAACCCGTTTGAAATTCTTGAAATTCCCGTTCAAAATCCTATTTCAAATTACGGCCGAAAATTATATTCCTATAAATTAATTGATACGGTTTCTATTCAAGGACGAAAAGCGTTCAGAATTTATTTTCAACCTAAGAAATTAAATTCTAACAAATTAAGAGGTTTGCTTTATATAGACACGGAAACTTTTGCCATTGCAAAAGCCTATTATCGTATTTATGGTGTGGTAAACATCAATGCAACTTATACATTCAGTTACCGGAAAGACGAACAAATCTGGTTTCCAAAAAAGAGAGATTTTAAAGTTTTAAAAGGGAATAATTATGAAGATTTAAAAATCTTAGGCGGAACAATTAAATTCAGTTCATCATTAGATAATGTGGAAAGTAAAAACGCAACTGATCAAGCGTATTTGCATATTGAATCAACACCATTTGACATTGAAATCAATCAACCGATAGCAATTACAAAACCGAGAGTCAAAATCGAAGTTCCGGAAAGCAGTTTAAACAAACCCGATTCCTACTGGCGCGCCTTCACAAAGGACACAATCGATAAGCGAAAATTACAAACCTACACAACAATCGACAGTTTGTCATTGTCTGAAAAAATTGAGCATAAAGTATTCTTAGGACGAAAAATATTTAACGGTTATTTTCCGGTGAGTATTATTGATGTTGATCTGCGAAGCATCGTAAAATATAACAACTTTGAAGGATTTAGAGTTGGACTTGGCGGCATCACAAACGACAAATTATCAGAAAAATACCGAGTGGCTTTTTATGGAGCCTACGGTTTTAAAGACCGTGAAATAAAATTTGGGATAACGCCTTCCTATTTATTAAATAAACAAAGTGAAACTTGGATTGGAGCTTCCTATTCTGATGATATTTATGAAATTGCACAAACAAATTTCGTAACCGATTCAAGAAGATTTAAAATTTACGACCCAAGACCAATTAATATTTCTACTTTTTACAACAACAAATTGAGTTTGGCTTATCTCGAGAGCAAAATTTTAGCAAAAACGAACACTTATTTAGGCATTTCGCACAATCAAATTCAGCCTTTGTTTGATTATACGTTTGTGAACAATGGTAAATCTTATACCGATTACACAATTACAGCGGTGCAATTAGCTTTTCAATGGAATCCATTTAGCAATTACATGCAAACACCAATTGGTAAAATTGAATACGAAAAAAGACATCCAAAATTCTCACTTCAATTCACACAAACGCTTCCTAATTTAATTGGAAACGATTTTGTGTTTTCTAAAATAGACTTCAAAACCTATTATGAATTACCTTACTTATCAGGCCAAAAAAGTTCGGTTTTGTTACAAACAGGAATCGCTTTTGGCGATGTCCCAATTACTCATTTATACAGTATTGTCCCAAATAATTTAAATAGAGATGCTATTTTACAACGTATTACTTTTGCTGGTAAAAATAGTTTTGAGACGATGTATTTCAACGAGTTCTTCTCTAATAAATATGCTTCCCTTCAAATAAAACATACGTTCAACAAAATTAGATTAGGTTACAAAATTAATCCTGAAATTACAATTGTTACTAGAATGGCCATTGGATCCAACAATAAAGACAACCAGCATTTAGGAATTACTTATAAAACAATGGAAGACGGGTTTTTCGAAAGCGGCGTTGAATTTAATAAATTATTTAAAGGATTTGGATTGGTTACGTTCTTTAGATACGGCCCTAATCAACTTGCAAAAGTCGAAGACAATATTGCAATAAAAGTTTCTTACTTCTTAGATTTAGGCTTTTAAATTTATCTTAAAACTCTTGCTCAAAGTCAATAAATTAAGCATTTTTCCTTACCTTTGCACCCTAAATTTTGAGAGATGTTAAAGTGGTTAAACACCAGTTTTTGGGATTATATAGCAAGTAAAATTTTAAGAAACCGCGTTTTCTTATTAATTATGGTTTTGCTATTCACCATTTTTATGGCTTTTCAGTGGAAAAATATGCGCTTTACCTTTACTGAAGCCAATTTATTACCTGATGACCACGAAGTTAATATTCAATACAATTCTTTTTTAGATAAGTTTGGTGAAGAAGGAAATTTAATAGTGCTTGGTTTTAAAGATAAAAATTTCTTTACTGAAAAAAACATAAAAGCTTGGGAGAAATTTGTTGAAAATATTCGAAAAGATAAAGCGGTTGAATTAACGCTTTCAATTGAAGATCTAAAAATATTGAGCAAAGATACAATTGCTCAAAAATTCAAATTAGTTCCTTTTCTAAATAATGATAGCATTTCAGATGCTTATTTAAAGCAAAAGGAAGCTGAATTTTTTACCGATTTACCGTTTTATGAAGGAATGCTTTTTAACAAAGAAAGTGGTGCAATTCGTTTTGCCATTTATTTGGATAAGAAAATAGTAAACACAAAAGCTAGAAAAGAATTCATTGAGAAATATTTAAGTGCTGAGAAAATTAGTGCTTTCGAAAAGGAAACGAATTTAGATCTTCGTGTTTCGGGAATGCCTTATATTAGGACGCTTAATGCAAATAGTATCACTGAAGAAATTGGATTATTCGTGGGTGCCGCATTGGGAATTACATCCTTGCTCTTTTTCTTCTTTTTTAGAAGTGTAAGAGCTACTTTAATCTCAATGTCAGTTGTAATTATTGGTGTAATGTGGTCTTTTGGAACACTTGGCCTTTTAAATTATGAAATCACGGTTTTAACGGCAATTATTCCGCCTTTAATTATCGTAATTGGTATTCCCAATTGTATTTTCTTAATTAATAAATACCAAAGTGAAATTAGAAATCACGGAAACAAAGCCAAATCATTACAACGCGTAATATCAAAAGTAGGAAACTCTACTTTAATGACTAATTTAACTACGGCAGCAGGTTTTGGAACTTTTATTTTTACGGATAGTAAACTTTTGAAAGAATTCGGAGTTGTAGCTTCGTTAAACATCGTTTTCTTATTTTTCTTGTGCCTAATAATCATTCCGATTGCATATAGTTACTTGCCTTTACCAAAGGAAAAACACTTGGCACATTTAGGTAAAAACTATATGGCTTCGTTTTTAAATTGGATAGAAAATACGATTAGATACCGTAGAGTTACAATTTTTGCATTCGTAATTTCGTTGTTAGTACTTGGTGTAATTGGCATTAACAAAATAAAAGTTTCAGGAAGTATCATTGAAGATATGCCAAAGAAAGCTCCGTTTTTCAAGGATATTATTTTCTACGAACAAGAATTTGATGGTGTTATGCCTTTAGAAATTGTGGTAGATACAAAAAGACCGAAAGGTGCCTTAAAATCATCAACATTAAGCCGAATTGAAGAACTTCAGGAAACTATTGAGGAAATTCCTGAATTATCAAAACCCGTTTCTATCGTAAATGTGGTGAAATATTCAAAACAAGCTTTCTACAACGGAAATCCTGATTTTTACGAATTGCCAACCAAACAGGAAGAAGCTTTTATTTTATCGTACATCAAAAATTCGGTTCAAAAAGGAAATGAAAACATGCTAAAAACTTACGTGGACAGCACCGGAAGATATGCAAGAATCACCACTTTTATGCGCGATATTGGCACCGATAAAATGGAAAAAATCGAAGTGCGTTTACAAGATAAAATCAATCATATTTTCCCAAAAGAACGTTATGAAGTTACTTTAACCGGAAAAGCTTATGTTTTCGAAAAAGGAACGCATTATTTAATTGGCAATTTAGTACAATCGTTACTTTTTGCTATACTTTTAATTGCATTATTGATGGCTTATTTGTTCCGATCATTCAAAATGATAATCGTTTCGTTGATTCCAAACTTATTACCTTTAATAATGACCGCGGGTTTAATGGGCTATTTTGGAATTCCGATTAAACCATCAACCATATTAGTGTTTAGTATTGCCTTCGGAATTTCGGTAGATGATACAATTCACTTTTTAGCGAAATATCGTCAGGAATTAAAAGCGAATAATTGGAAAATAAAACGTGCAGTTTACAGCACTTTAAAAGAAGCCGGAATTAGTATGTTTTACACTTCGGTCGTATTGTTTTTTGGATTTTCAGTATTCACACTTTCAAGTTTTGGAGGAACGGTAGCTTTAGGAGGATTAGTTGCAACTACCCTTTTATTCGCAATGTTGTCCAACTTAATTTTATTGCCAGCTTTATTACTTGCCTTAGAAAAAACAATAGCGAACAAAGAAGAATTTATTGAACCTAAGATTGATATTTTAGCACAAGGTTCAGACGAGGAGAAATCAAACAAGAAATAGTATATTTGCATTATAAATTAATAATAAGAGATGAAGCACTCAAAAGTTATAGACCTTTTAAAAAGCACAAACACTTTACACGAAGTAACCGCTAAAGGTTGGGTTAGAACATTTAGAAACAATCAATTTATTGCATTGAATGATGGATCAACCATTAATAACATTCAATGTGTGGTAGATTTTGAAAACACACCGGATGAAATTTTAAAAAGAATTACAACAGGCGCAGCTATTTGTGTTACTGGTATGTTGTCTGAAAGCCGTGGTGCGGGTCAAAATGTTGAAATTCAAGTGACAAAAATCACTATTTTAGGAGATAGTGATCCTGAAAAATTCCCAATGCAGCCCAAGAAACACTCGTTAGAATTCTTACGTGAAAACGCTCATTTGCGAGTGCGTACAAATGCTTTTGGTGCAATTATGCGCGTTCGATCTACCTTAGCATTTGCTGTGCATCAATATTTTCAAGAAAAAGGATTCTTTTATGTAAACACCCCTGTTATAACGGGTGCTGACGCTGAAGGAGCTGGTGAAATGTTTCAAGTAACTTCATTGCCCTTAGACAATTTACCAAAAAATGAAGAAGGAAACATCGATTATAAAAAAGATTTTTTTGGAAAACATACAAATCTTACAGTTTCTGGTCAGCTAGAAGGAGAAACTTTTGCAATGGCTTTAGGTCAAATTTATACATTTGGTCCTACATTTCGCGCAGAAAATTCAAATACTTCACGTCATTTGGCAGAATTTTGGATGATTGAACCAGAAGTTGCTTTTAATGATTTGCATGACAATATGGATTTAGCGGAAGATTTTATTCAACATGTAATTAAATATACCGTTGCAAAATGTGGTGATGATTTGAAATTTCTTGAAGCAAGACTTTTAGAAGAAGAGAAAACGAAACCTCAAGCAGAACGAAGCGAACTTGCTTTATTAGATAAGTTAAATTTCGTTTTAGAAAACAATTTTAGACGTGTTTCTTATACGGAAGCGATCGATATTTTGAGAGATTCAACGCCAAACAAAAAGAAAAAATTCAATTATATTATTAATGAATGGGGTGCAGATTTACAAAGTGAACACGAACGCTATTTAGTTGAAAAACATTTTAAATGTCCAGTAATTGTATATGATTATCCTGCAAATATCAAATCATTTTATATGCGTTTGAACGAAGATCAAAAAACAGTTGCTGCAATGGATATTCTTTTTCCCGGAATTGGTGAAATCGTAGGAGGTTCACAAAGAGAAGAACGCTACGATGTTCTTTTAGAGAAAATGAAAGTAATAGGCATTGATGAAAAAGAATTATGGTGGTATTTAGATACCAGAAAATTCGGGTCTGCAGTGCACTCAGGGTTTGGTTTAGGTTTCGAAAGATTAGTTCTTTTCGTAACCGGAATGAGCAACATTAGAGATGTAATTCCATTTCCAAGAACACCACAAAACGCAGAGTTTTAAAAAAAAATATTTGTTTCAAGTTTCAGGTTTCAGGTTGTTTTAGTTAAGCAACCTGAAACCTGAAACTTCAAACTTTAAACAAAAAAAATGCTTAAACACAGTTTACAATTCAAATTATCTCAGAAATTATCGCCTCAACAAATTCAGTTGATGAAGTTAATTCAATTGCCTACGCAAGCTTTTGAACAACGTCTTCAGGAAGAATTAGTAGAAAATCCGGCTTTGGAAGAAAGTGCAGCCGAAGATGATTATGACAATGACGATTATGGAAATGAAACTGATGATTATGACGATTATGACAACGACCAAATCGATACGAGCGACATCAATATTGATGAATATCTAAGTAACGATGAAACGCCTGATTATAAATACCAAAGCAACAATTATAGCGATGATGATGAAGACAAAACAATGCCAATTGCAGCAGCCGTAAGTTTTCACCAAGATTTAATCAATCAATTGAATACGTTTATTTTAAATGATTCTGAACGCACTATTGCCGAGTTTTTAGTTGGAAGTATTGACGATATGGGCTACATCAGACGTACAGTTCAAGATATTGTCGATGATTTAGCGTTTACACAAGGAATTTATACCGATGAACCGACAGTTGAACGCATTTTAGAATTGGTTCAAGAATTAGAGCCAGTTGGCGTTGGCGCAAGAGATTTACAAGAATGTTTATTGTTGCAATTAAAGCACAAAACCCCTTCTGAAGAAGTGGAATTGGCTATGAAATTGATTACGGATCAGTTTGAAGCATTTACTAAAAAGCATTACGACAAATTATTACAAAAGTTTGAAGTTACGCAACAAGAATTAAAAAAGGCCATCAATGAAATTGAGAAATTAAATCCAAAACCAGGAGGAAGTTTCGACGGGAATCAGAAAATGGTAGAACATATTGTACCTGATTTTACGATTAGAATTGTAGATGGCGAACTAGAATTATTGTTAAACGGAAGAAATGCTCCAGAATTGCACGTTTCTAAAGATTACCAAGAAATGTTGCAAAGTTATAAAGATACTTCTGACAAATCTAATGCTCAGAAAGATGCCGTTCAATTTATCAAACAAAAATTAGATTCAGCCAAATGGTTTATTGATGCTATTAAACAGCGTCAAGAAACGCTCTATGTTACAATGAATGCAATTATGCATTACCAAGAAGAGTACTTTTTAGATGGTGAAGAAACGAACCTTCGACCGATGATTTTGAAAGATATTGCCGATCTGGTAGGTTTAGATATTTCAACTGTTTCACGTGTAGCAAACAGCAAATATGTGGACACGCCTTATGGAACAAAGTTGATTAAAGAATTCTTTAGTGAATCGATGACAAATGATCAAGGTGAAGAAGTTTCTACCATTGAAATTAAAAATATTTTACAACAAGTAATTTCGGAAGAAGACAAACAAAAACCTTTGCCAGATGATCAATTGGCTGAAATTTTAAAAGAAAAAGGCTATCCAATTGCCCGAAGAACTATTGCAAAATATCGAGAACAATTGGATATTCCAGTAGCACGATTGAGAAAGAAAATCTAGTGAATTATGGACTTAAAAAAAGCACTACCGATCTTTTCTTATATATTTCATCCCATATTTGTTTCACTTTATGGTGCTTTATTTTATTTTTTAATTACCAAAAATTTCTTCTATCCATCTCAGATATACGTAACTTTACTACAAGTAACAATATTAACGTTATTTCTACCGCTTTCGATTTACTTCTTATTCAGATCACTCGGCATAGTGACCTCTTTTACGGAAGCAACCTTAAAAGAACGTAGAATGCCAATTGCAGTACAAGCGATAATGTTACTAATTTTGCTGAGATTTAGCGTATCAAAAGAAGTTACTGTTGAGTTATATTATTTTTTCTTAGGTGGTTTAATTAGTGGCGTTTTAGCCTTAGCATCTGTGGTTTTAAAATTCAAAGCCAGTTTACATATGATTGGAATTACTGCATTGACTGCGTTTACTTATGGACTAAGCGTGTACTATAAATTACCATTTGTCAATTTATTCGCGTTTTGTATCGTATGTATAGGTTTAGTAGCTTCTTCTAGATTGTATATGAAAGCTCATAATTATACTGAATTGATAGTTGGTTTATTAATCGGCTTAATTCCACAAGTATATTTATATCGCTATTGGTTATAGAATATAAAATTTTAGTCCAACATTGAATGAAGTGACATTATTTTCTAGTGTAGTTTTATTTTTATCAAAAATAGGATTAAAACCATAATAAATATAAGGATTCCAAGTATTAAACCCAAAAGCTACATAAGCTCCATATTGCAATTTGTTAGCAATTTCATTTGCTTTGAAGCGATCATCTCCAATGGTTTTTGATTCATAACTAAACGTTCCACCTACTAAATAACTTACTTTAAATCCAGTATGAATACGCCAAAATTTATGACTTTCTGGTGTAGCGTTTCGCCATCTAATTTCTAATGGAAGTTCTAAGTAATGCAGTGTTAACCTACTTCTAACAATTACATCACTAGCAGAAGGTGAAACTGATAAAAAATCTATATTTTGTTTTAAATCACTGTACGAATAACCAATTCCTGGCGCAATCGACCAATGTCTATTTTTAGAAATTGGAAAATCTCTTAATAACCCAGTGGTAAGTCCCGCAGAAAAAGAGTACTGACTAAAATTATCGGGTTTATTTTGAAGGAAATTATAGGAAATAGAAAAGTACATTTGGTCTTCTCGAAATAAAGAATCCACTACTTTCACATTAGATTGTGAGAATCCAAAAGTACTAAATAAGATAAAAAAGAGAGCTGGAAAACGCATTTGCTAATTTTTTATAAAAGTAATAAAAAAAGGCACGCTATTGCGTACCTTTTTTAGTTTTATGTGTAAACTACTAGTTTAAAGGATCACCTTGAGCTGTAGTATAATTCACTTTTAATTGATCAATTTTACGCAATTCTAATTTAATTGCGCCAACAAGACCCATTTTTACATTTTTATCAATTTTCAACGAAGCCGTTAAATACTTTTCATCTTCTGAATTTCTTTGTGCTCTTTCTGAAATGATAAAATTTCTAATATCTGCAGCAGAAGCCATTTTGTCCGATAATTGAATACGGTCTGTACTTCCTAATGTTGCTCGATATCTTGCATTTGGTTTTCCTGCATAAATATACATAACGTATTGTTTTTTATGCAACTTAGCCGTTTGATTTGCTTTTGGTAACGTATTTTCGATTTTCAAATCACTATCCTTCATAGTAGTAGCCGTCATAAAGAAAAACAAAAGCATAAATACGATATCTGGCAGTGAAGCCGTTGAAATAGCAGGTAAATCTCCTGATTTTTTCTTTCTAAATTTAGACATAGTTTATTACTTTATTAATTCTTTTTCGGTTCTGCTTCTGAAAGTCTCAATGGAATTAATTCTTGAATTTTTTCCACTTTTGGTTTCAAATCTTCTATTAATCCTTCTTTAGCTTTTGATGCTGGATCATTATATAGGTAATCCAACTCTGCAAACGTAATACCATAACGTTTTTTACTTTCTCTGTCTCTTAAGAAATTATAAGCACCTACTAATTCGTTTTGTACTGCTATATAAGTTTCGTAAGAAGTTTGTCCGTCATTGTTTAATGAAATAACTGCATCTTGTGGACTGTCTGATGATGTTGCATCTTTCTTACCCACACAATAAGAACAAGTTCCCTTACCGTTGTTCTCGATAAATTCGATAGCGGTTTGACGTAAATCTTTAAGATCAACTAATTTATTATTTACTAACAATTGATTGTCTTTATTTACTAAAACCGTTAAAATGTTTCTTTCATTAATGTCTGGAACAACTGGGTTTGGTTCATAACGTGGCAAGAGTCTATTGATCCCTTGGTCCACTCCAATAGTTGTAGTAACCAAGAAGAAAATCAAAAGTAGGAAAGCAATATCTGCCATTGAACCGGCGTTCACTTCTGGAGGGGCACCTCTTCCTTTTCTAGCCATAATTTATTTTTTAATATTACGAAACATTCCCCACACTACGCTACCAATAGCAATAGCTGATAGAATTGCAGTTAATAGTATTCCAGTTCCTACCCATTTCGATGTGCTTTCAGTCGATATTATTTCATTTGTAACTGATTTAATTTCAGTTCCATCAGCAATAACATATGAAATAACTAGCAAACCTACGAATGCACAAATCATGATTAGGGATTTCTTTAAATTTTCTTTGTTTGAGAATAAATTCTTAAATACAAATAATAAAACTACTGCTACACAAGCTGCTAGAATTACATAAGCTAAGTATATAAGAGGATTAATCCAACTGTTGTCTTTTTCTTCGATATTACTTGTAGCCATTAAAGCTCCAAGGAATACCACACTAAGTATTGCGACAATAACAGCTGCTATTTTAGTCACTTTGTGTAAATTCATAACTGTTATATATTTTAAAATTATTTTTTACTGTAATCAGACAAGATATCAATCAAGCTAATTGATGCATCTTCCATATCATTCACGATTGAGTCAATCTTAGCCGTAATGTAATTATAGAAAATTTGTAAGATAATAGCAACAATAAGTCCAAATACAGTAGTTAATAAAGCTACTTTAATACCACCTGCTACTAAAGACGGCTCCATAGAACCTGCAGATTGAATTTGGTCAAACGCTTCAATCATACCAATTACCGTTCCCATGAAACCTAACATCGGTGCCAAAGCGATAAATAATGAAATCCAAGAAACGTTTTTCTCTAATTGTCCCATTTGAACTCCACCGTAAGCTACAACTGATTTTTCAGCTGATTCTAAACCGTGAGAGTATCTGTCTAAACCTTGGTAAAAGATAGATGCAACTGGTCCTGTAGTGTTTCTAGCTACTTCTTTAGCAGCATTTACGCCACCTGAGTTTAAAGCTGATTCTACATCATTAACTAATTTTTTAGTATTAGTAGTAGATAAGTTTAAGTAAATGATTCTTTCGATAGCAATTGCTAAACCTAAAATTAAACACAATAATACAATCCCCATAAATGCAGGACCCCCTTCAATAAAACGTTTTTTCATTGATTGAGTAAATGTAACCTCTTCTGCTACTGCTTCATCTGTTGAAATTGCTACTGCTTCGTCTGTTGCAGTTACTTCTTCAACTTGTTCCGTAGGAGCTGTTGCTGTTGAATCTTGAGCTTGAACACTTCCAAAAGTCATAAGCCCAGTGATTGCTAAAATAGAAAATAATCTTTTCATCGCTTTTGTTCTTAAATTTAATTAGTTAATGGGTAAAGGTATAAAATATTTATAAAATTCTTAAAATTAATTATTAATCAGCAGAGAGGAAGGGATTCGAACCCTCGATACTCTTTTGAAGTATACACGCTTTCCAGGCGTGCGCCTTCGACCGCTCGGCCACCTCTCTATCGAAATAACACTCGATTTTAAGGGTGCTAAATAACGTAAAAAATATCACGTATGAAAATTAAATATGTTATTTTTATGTCAATTCACCTCTAATAGCTGTTTCAAAAATCATTTTGAACACATTTGGCGCTACTTTTTGTCCCAAAAGATACATTAATTTGGTAATTGCAGCTTCTGTTGTGATGTCTTTCCCAGAGATTACACCAATGCTTTTAAGCTGCGTACTTGTCTCATAATTGCCCATCGCCACACTTCCCCCACTACATTGCGTTACGTTAATAACGTGAATATTTTTTTTTATTGCCTTTTCAATAATAGCTACAAACCATTTTTCTGTAGGCGCATTTCCAGAACCATAAGTTTCTAAAATAATTCCCTTTAAATTCGGTATCGTAAAAAAAGTATTAAAAATATGTTGATTAATACCTGGAAATAATTTCAAAACTACAACATTATCATCAAATTCAGTATGAACCTCTAATTTTTTAGCTGTTTTTTTTTGCCATAACAAATCTGAATTCACTTTTAAATGCACTCCTGATTCTGCTAATTCTGGAAAATTTGGCGAAGTAAAAGCATTAAAATGTTCGGCACTTATTTTTGTAGTTCTATTCCCTCTATACAATCGATATTCAAAATACAAACCTACCTCTTGTATAACGGGTTTCTTGTTTTTCTGCAAAGAAGCGATTTGAATAGCCGTAATTAAATTCTCCTTTGCATCGGTTCTTAAATCTCCAATTGGTAATTGAGATCCTGTAAATATGACTGGCTTAGCCAAGTTTTCCAACATAAAACTCAAGGCAGATGCGCTATATGACATCGTATCTGAACCGTGCAGCACAACAAAACCATCAAAATTATTGTAATTTTCTTCTATTATGTGTGCCATTTTTTGCCAATCGGAAATATTCATGTTAGATGAATCGATCGGTTTTTCAAAAGAATACGTTTCTATGGAGCATTCTAGCAGATGTAACTCAGGAATTCTATCTAGCAATTCTTTAAAATCAAATGCAATTAAAGCACCTGTTTTAAAATCCTTCACCATACCGATCGTTCCACCAGTATAGATTAGTAATATATTTGCTTTAGAGGTCATTTGTATATTTCAATTTATTCACCACAGGATTTGCATACATTGCTAAAAATCCTTCTCGCATGGTTTCATTATCCACATCAATTCGCATTTCTAATCTTCTTTCGAAAATTTGACGCTCTTTTTCATCATATAAATGAGTAAATCGAGTTGTTTTATATAGAATGTCGTAAGCAATAAAGTTTGTTGGCCATAATTTATAGGATTGCAAAATAGAATCATCAATTACTTGAGCCAAAGCTTGAATTTGCTTGTTGTTATTATCAGTTTCTGCTATGATTTGATCATACTCACTATCTAAAACATCACCAATATGAATATGAATGCCTTTTTTCTGACCAATAATCCCGCTCATCAAGGTAATAAAATCTTCATTCTTCTCCTTAATATATACCTCATCTTTTGAATGTGCCATCAATTGTGGCATTTTCAAAGCATCGGTAGGGTCATATTCATAAGAAATAGAAACAGGAACAATTTTTAATTTCTTAAAAAAGTCCATTCCTCTTTTTTCGTCAGAAGCCATTCCTAGCATTTTCAAAACACCCGGATGTGTGGCATCATTACCATCTTTAGTTCTTCCTTCTCTTTGGGCAATCCAAACCGAACGATTTTCTTCAGCCAATAAATGATAAATGTATTCCGACATTAATTTAGAACTTTGTAATAATTCTCTTGGCGATAAGCCTCTTTGAACTAGAAAGTTTCTATTTAACTTAGATAATTTTAATAAAAAATCTTTCTGAACTAAATTATCACCAATTGCAGAAGCCGTCATCACCAAACCGTGATCATACAGTGCAACATTGAGCAGCGAAGTATCTAAAATGATATCGCGGTGATTGGAAATGTATAAATATGAGGTATTTGGGGCTAATTTTTCAAAACCTGAAGTAGTCAAACCTTCCGAACTTCTTTCAAGAATGCGTTGTAAGGATTGATATACACAGTTAACTTGGAATTCTCTAATTGAGTTTACTTTACTCAATTGTGCTTTCCAAACCTCTTCTTCAACTTCTGGAAATGTGAATTCCATTATGGCTTTCATCATGGGATGATTTAACGAAGCTCTTAAGACTTCGTTAACCTCAGAATCATAATACGGACGAATAGCATCGAATTTAGTCATAATAATAGTAAAACAATCTACAAAAGAACAAAATTTTTATGACTTGTCCTTTCATATTAGGATTAAATTCCGAAAATTTGTTTTGAATTTTCAGTGGTTATCCTTGCTATTTCTTCGATGGGAAGTTGGTAAATTTCAGCTATTTTTTGCGCTACTAAAAGTGTATAGCTGCTTTCATTTCGTTTTCCTCGGTTTGGAACTGGAGCTAAATAAGGCGAATCTGTCTCAAGTACAATGTGTTGCAAATCGATCTCATTTAGAAATTGATCAATTTTTCCGTTTTTAAATGTTGCTACTCCACCAATTCCTAATTTCATTCCTAACGAAATCGCTCTTTGGGCTTGACCCAAATCACCCGTAAAACAATGAAATATTCCGAACAAATCAGTTGCCTTTTCGCTTTCTAAAACCTCAAAAACTTCGTCAAAAGCATCGCGACAATGAATATTGATTGCTAAATTGTGTTTTTTAGCCAATTGGATTTGGTGTTGAAAAGCGTGTTGTTGTTCCTTCAGAAAGGTTTTATCCCAAAATAAATCAATTCCAATTTCACCAACAGCATAAAATTTCTTCGAATCCAGCTGTTTTTCTACGTGTGCTAATTCCTCTAAATAATTTTCTTTGACATAAGTAGGATGCAATCCCATCATTAAAAAGATATTTTCGGGATAATTTGCTTCCAAATCATACATCTTATCGGTATAACTGGAATCGATTGAAGGTACGAAAAAACGCGAAACGCCAGCATCGATAGCTCTTTGCATCATTTCGTTGCGGTCTTCTTGAAATTCTTCTGAATATAAATGGGTATGCGTGTCGGTAAGTATCATTGTTATTGTAGCAATTGCGAAGTGCAAAAGTACAATTTAATCCAATTCCTTTAGAAGATTTTGTGCTTGATTGTATTTTTCCGAATCTTGAGAAATTAGTTCCAATTGCTTTTTACACGTTTTATAATCCTTTTGTTTCAATGAAGATAACGCCAAATACCAAATTGCGTCTTCTTTATAGACTGAATTTCCTTGACTAATATTGGTTAATAATACCGAAGCTTTTGCATAATCATCCGTTTCAATCAAACTAATACCATAATACAATTGCAATTCAGGATTCGTTAAATCTTCAATCTTAGCGAATGATTGCGCTGCTTTTTTATAGTTTTTTGCATTAAAAAACGTTTGTGCATCGACCAAGTTTTGATTCGTGTCACTTCTTTCAATAAAGTGTGCTTCGTTATAATCGTTGTAATCTGAAAAAGTAGGATTTCCGGATTGGTTGAAATACCAAACGCCCATAAACACAACCAACATTGCAGCCACAGCAAACCATTTAGACTGCAATGGAATTACTTTTGATGATCGGGTTGTTGTCTTTCCAAAGTGATTTGATCCAATTTTCACTAAATTTTGTTTAAAGTCGACGGCTTCTTTAGAAAATTTCAATTCTAAAAATTGAGTAGTTTCTTTATAAATTTGAAATTGTTCACTAAAATTATCATCCTTTTGAAGTTTATTTTCAAAAACAGATTTTTCTTCAGCAGTCATTTCGTTAAGAAGATAATTTTCAAAACCTATGTATAATTCTTCTTGCATCACTTTATTTTTTTAGAGATTGGTATCGATTAGACTCTTGAATCATTTGGGTTAATTGCCCGGTGCATAAGGATTTTTTCTTTCGCACATAAGCATAAGTAACTTTCATTTTACTCGCCACTTCTTCCATTGTTTTTGTTACAAAACTAAGCTTGAGTACTTCCTGACATTTTTCTCCCAGTTTTTGAAACATTTCATCAAATAAGGATTGTCTTTCGTCTTGCTCTTCGGTTTCGATGGCTAATTTTTCAACGTCTTTGTCTGTAGATACATTTTCATCGGCAAATGTTACCTCCTTATTAGAAGATTTTTTTAATTCATTAAGCCATCTTCTTTTACACAGTAAAAAGAAATAAGCATCAAATGGACAAGTTAATTCCAATCCTTTGGTTTTGGCCTGATTGTACATTGCAATTAAAACTTCTTGAATTACATCTTGTGCTTCGTCGTCACTTCCAGAATTCATCTTTATATAATAGGTAACCTTAGGAGCAAATTTTTTATAAATACGTGCAATGACTTCCGAATTGTTATTCGCAAGTCCTTCAATATAAATTTGATCTTGATGTATTATTTTAATTGTCATTTTGCCTTATTTATCAGCTAATATAGAAAGAATTAAAAAAACAATTGTTTTACGGGGTAACAAATTTAGACTTCTGTTTATATAAAGGTGTAAACGTTCAACAAACAAAGCGTTTATAAAATAAATGAAAAAAGAGGGTAACAATTGAATAGTTCAATTGATCTCTTAGTATAAACTTTAAAAATGAAAATTATGAAAACTTTAAAATCCTTCCTATTATGTTTAATCATTGCTTCTTTTACAAGTTGTGACAATGACAATAATCCAACAAACAATGTTTGCGATGACACTTATTTAAGTATCGCCAATTCAACTGTCTTTACAACCGCAAATGGGTACACGCTTAATGAAACTATGGATTTACTAACTCACGAGTACACAATGGTTATCAATGCTTCTGGAGAAATTTGCAGTATTGGTTATAGAAATCCATCTACATACACAGGAACATACGAAATGGAGGTCGAAAATTTAACAACGAATGTTACAACAACACAGACTTTTAGTTTTTCACAAGCGGCACTTCAATACCAATCTTTCACAATCCCTTTAGTAGTAAACACCGGTGATACAGTCGTAGTAAGAAGAACAATTTCAACAGGATACACTTCTTTAAATGAAACTATTGGAGATATCTATGTAAACTCTAACCCTATTCCATTTCCAATAGCTATTAATCCAAATGCTACTATTATAAGTTCAAATTTTTATGGCACAGGCGGTCCGGCACAAGACTTTGGTGTTCCATTAATAGGTGTAGGCTTTAAATTAAATTAATAAAAAAACTAAATTTTAGAAATTATGAAAACGATTCAATTAAAAAAACTTTATGTAGCAAAACCATTATTTGCAATGCTATTTGCTTTGACACTTACTTTTATGAGTTGCGACTCAAATGATGACAATGATGCTGCAAACACACCACCTACAGCACAAGAGTTTAATGCGATACGACAAATTGCACTAGACAATCTTACTCAAAACTTTCAAATCGATGCTGCGAATGGCACAACAACTTTAACTTCTGAAAAAGGTGTTGAAATTGACATCAATGCTAATTGCCTTACCTTAAACGGAAATCCAGTTACGGGATTACTTGATATTGAATATGTTGAAATTTTTGATGGCGGAGAAATGTTAGTAACCAACAAAACCACGATGGGAGCATTACCAAATGGTGACATGGCGATGCTTATTTCCGGAGGTGCATTTTACATCAATGCGACTCAAAACGGACAACAATTGACTTTAGGTTGTGGTATGAATTTAAGAATTCCTGCTAATTTAACTGCTCCAGATCCAAGTATGATTTTATGGGACGGGACAATTAATGCCGCAGGTGATTTAATTTGGGAAGAACAAGACGGTAACACAGCTGGTCAAAACGGAGTGTTTTTAGAAGGAGTAGGTATTACCCCTATTTATTATGCATTTTTTAATAGTTTTGGTTGGACTAATGTAGATAGATTCTCAAACCATACAGGACCAAAAACTCAAATTTTAGCAGGTGTTCCTGCAGGTTATAATTATGAAAACAGTGCAGTTTATTTACATTATGATGGCGAAGGAAATGCACTAGCAAAATTAGATAGATATGATGAAGCTACAGAATTATTCACTGAGCACTATGGACAAATTCCTGTTGGATTAGCTTGTCATATCATTTTTGCAAGTGAAGAAAATGGACAATGGCGTTATGCAATAAAATCGGTTACTATTTCAGACAATGCAGTTTACAGTTTTACTATGTCGGAAACGATTGTAGGATCAGAAGCTCAAATAACAGCTGCTATAAATGCATTACCATAAAATTGCTATGATTATATTTACTGAAAAAGTGATGATTTGTTCATCACTTTTTCTTATATTTAATGTTTTTAAAAAATTAATTATGCTGAAAAATAGCTTCATAACATTACTTTTAATGTCTTCTGGTATTATTTTTTCGCAAACTAGTGCAAAAGACACCACTACTCGTGTCGCAAAAATAATTCCAATTCAAAATAATAATAGTTTTATTTTTAAATCTGAAAAACCAGAGTTAACTCAAATTGCTGGTGCTCCAAAAGCATTTTACAGTTATTATTGGGAAATGGGTGACGGTAATTATTCCACAAAACCCGAACCAAAACATACCTACAAAAAACCTGGCGACTACGAAGTGAAATTGTGGGCAACCAATAATTACGATTCTGGAAAAACACCTACTACACGACCACAAAAAGTCAAAACAAATGACAAAGCTGATACGTCTGAAAACGAAATTCAGCCAATGGAAGACAATATCGTTTTAAAAAGAAACAGAGAACCTTTACCTGATGAAGATTTTGTAGTAATCTTAAGTTATAAAAATGATAAAGATTATGTGACAAATGGAAAAATATATTTCTATTACAACGAAAAAGAATTTAAAAATGATAATTTCAACTTGATTGAAACTCGTAATTATCACGAAGAAACTATTGAAGAAATGGCAAGTGATTTGGTTTACAATGAAGATTTTGAACCCGGCAGTTCTTCCTACGCTTCTGTTGAAAACTTAATTTACAACACTACGAAATTTCAAGACACCACAACACGAAAAAACCTAGCAGTTTCATTAGAAGAAGCAAAACAAAAATTTAAAAAAGGGAAAACGATTACGTTTAATAATATGAGTCCGAACGAACAACGAACTATATTTTTTACGCTAAAAACTACTCCGGAAATGATAAAAGATACGAGTGCTATTTTGAAAGTACGAAGTATTTATGTTCCGAATTCTAACTATGAAAATCACAAAGTAAAAGATATGGAAATGGAGATTGTAACTTCTCACGATCCTAATAAAATGTCGACCAATGGTTTATTTATCAATTATCGTTTAGTCCGATTTAAAAGAGTAAAATTCAAAACACGATTTCAAAATAATGGTGAAGGTCCGGCAAGAATGATTCGTTTGGAAACCGATGTTCCCGCTATGTTTGACAAATCAACACTTAAAATAGAAAAACAATATCCGGAATGCCCTATTTGTCCTAAAAATGAAGTAGTTCGCTACAGTTGTTTGGACACTATTGTAACTTCAAAACAAATAATTTTCACTTTTAAGAACATTTACATTCCGGGAAGCGAACAGAAAAATGTGACCGAAAAAGATTCTACTAAAGGTTTCGTTGCATACAGTTTGAAGTTTGGAGAAGATTTTCATAAAGTAAAAACCAAAAGTAGAACAGCGATTATTTTTGATAAAAACGATCCTATTATTACAAATTATTCGGTTACTAGATTTAATCCTGGAATTTCTATTGGTGCAAAAGTCGGTTACAATTATTTTCCAAAGTTAGATCATGCCAAAAGTTATTTTGTGGGTGCAACGATTTCGCCTTTCAAATCGTATCGTTGGTATTGGCAATCGGAACTCTATTTCAATAAATTAGATTATAACGGAACTACAACATCCTCAGATTTCATAGAATATCAATTTAATCCACCTTATCAAGATCCAAATGGGCAAGTATTTGATTTTGGATTTGAAAGAAAAACCACTTCCTATAAATCAAATAGAGTAGTTGCGGAAGTTGTACCTATTTCGCTTCGTTACAACATCAATAATTATATTGGCGTCGGATTTGGACCCCAAGTTTCGACAACGATTTCTTCAAAAGTTGAAACCAATGTATCTTCGCAATATTATAAGACAATATTAACTGCGAATGGTGTACGACCTGGTGAAGAAATTTTACCACTTAGAAAAGAAAACAATACTTCAACCACAGAAAAATCAGAATTGCAAACCCAATTATTTGCCGATGTAACATTAGGATTTTCGAGAATTGGTCCAAGTGTAGGCGTTCGTTATTACAAAAACTTTAAAAGCGATTTTGATTCGTGGCAGTTTTATGCGATTTGGAAATTTTAAATTACTTTTCCTGCTTTTCTTTTTCACTTCTCTAGTTTCATCCCAAACTTTAGAAGACCAAATTTATGATGCAGTCGATGTTTTTGTGGCAAATCCTTCTAAATCGGCTTTAACTTTATTGAATTCGAAAGAAAGCGATTTGTCGAAACAAGTTAAATCATCAGACGAAAAGTTAGCATTAGTCATTTTGAACTGCAACAAAGGTTCATTCGAAATGAATAATAACCTACAGAAAAACGCCATTTCTTCCTACGAAAAAGCTTGGAAATTATACGATTGGAATAAACTTTCTAATTACGATATTATTGAATATTGCTTAAAACCACTAGGCACATTATATACCAAAACCGGAAATTATACTTTAGCCGAAAATATCATCAAAAAGTATATTTTCATTGCCGAAAAACAGCAAAATCAAGCCACAATAATTTCTGGCTATATTAATTTATCGATTGTTTACAAAAGTATTGGCGATCATCAAACGGCGATTGATTTACTTCAAAAAGCTTCAAAAAATAAAGCCCTTACTTCGCTTCAAGCTAAAAAAATCAAGGAAGAACTTAGCGTGAATTATATCGGTTTGAAAAATTATTCCAATGCGAATTCAATAGTTCAAAACCAAACTGATTCGAATGATTATCAAAGTTTAAAAACCAAATCTTTTTTAGCGATTCAAAATAATAATTTTACGGAAGCCATAAGTTATTTCGAAAAGGCGAAAACTGTATTCTTTAAATCTAAAAAATTCTCCGCTCGTGATGTGGCGAAATTATATGTGGAAGAAGCTTCAATTTATCGTTTTACGAATGCTATAAATTCGGAACGAAAACTGTTGTGCCAGGCTTTAAAAACCTTATTACCGCTCGAAAAAAATCCGGGTTTACCCAAAAAAAATAGTTTATATCCCGAAAACACGTTTTTAGCAATTTTTGATGCTTTAGCCGAAATTGAAACTAATTCTCAAAAGAAAATCGACTATTATGATTTGAGTTTTTATGTTAGTGATTTGATTACAGACAATTTAGTTTCTCAGGAATCACTAATTATTCAACAATTTGAAGACCGAAAACGTACAGAACAATGTTTGAACATTTTTTGGTTGAATTATCAAAAAACGAAAAATAAGTTATGGATTGATAAAGCTTTTTTATATGCAGAAAGAAGTAAAAACGTTATTTTAAAAGAACAATCCAATTTAAAAACCTTAGCTGAATTACATCCAAATAACAAAGATTTGCAACTTCAAAAGCAATTGATTAGCGAACAAGAAACACTAATCAATCAGCTAATCCGTTTACAAATTACAGGTGAAAATCCGAATGAAATTGAAAATATTAATTCGAAATTAGCCACGATCACAATTGAATTAAAAAATTACAACGAGAAAATTCAAAAGCAATTCAAAACGGAGATTGAAAAAGAACTTTCTATTTCCGATTTATATGCTAAAATTAAAAAAGACAAAGCCCAATTGGTTTACTTCTTTTGGGGCAATCAATCGGTTTATCAGTTTCAAGTTTCCGACACTAAAATGTTTTGGAACCAGATAAAATTAGAAGGTAAATTTGCTGAAAACCTAAAAAACTTCATTCACTTTTTTGATGAAGCTTCGCTGATTAATAACAATATCCCGTTGTTCACTAAAACCAGTTTCGAATTGTTTGAAGCTTTACAGTTTTCGATTTTAGAAAAGAGTAAAAACACGATTATTATTCCGGATGGATTACTGAATTTTGTTGCGTTTGATGCTTTAGTAACGCAAAAAACTGTTTCAAAAAATTACACAACTATTCCGTTTTTGGTACATCAAAATAAATTGGCTTATCAAACCAACGCTACTTTTTACATCAAAAACACGCCGAAAGAAAAGCAAAATACTATTGTTGGATTTTTCCCGATTTTCGAAAACACCAATGCTGAATTATTATATTCGAAAGAAGAAGCAAAAGCGTTACTTCCGTTTAAAGCACTATTGTTTATGAATGAAAAGGCTACGAAAGCCAACTTCTTAAAAAATTCTAGTCAGTTTAGTATTCTACATTTATCGACTCACGGAACAAGTGGTTCTTTTTCAGAACCCGCCACTTTAGTGTTTTATGATGATTTAATGTTGCTGAACGAATTGTATGCTTTGCAAAATTGTCATCCGCAATTGGTAGTTTTGAGTGCTTGCGAAACTGGAATTGGCAAACTTCAAAAAGGTGAAGGAGCTATGAGTATTGCTAGAGCTTTTCAATATGCTGGTGCCGAAAATATCTTGTTTAGTTTGTGGAAAATTAACGATTATGCTTCCGCCCAATTGATGACGAATTTCTACGAAGATTATGCAAAAAGTAATTCTTTTTTTGAAGCCAATTATAATTCTAAAATCGCCTATTTAGAAAATTCGGATATTGCAAACGCTAAAAAATCTCCTTATTACTGGAGTGCTTTTGTGTATTATGGTGCAGTAGATTCCGACGAAAATAATTATCTTTATTATCTGTTTTTTGGCGGTATAGCAATTATTATTCTATTTTTGATTTATGGAAGAACTTCAAGACTTTTTAAAAGTAAAAAAATATAAAAAGATAAAATTCAAGGTGTTAAAAACCCAACATTTACTGATAAGTGCCAAAATAAACGGCATCAAAGGGAAATTCATTTTAGACACAGGAGCCAGCACTAGTTGTGTAGGCTTTGAAAGTATTGACCGCTTTCTTTTGGATGCAGAAATTTCCGACACAAAGGCCGCTGGAGCTGGTGGAACCGGAATGGAAACACAAATCGCAAAAAATAACGAAATCCAATTAGGCCGTTGGTATAATCGCAGATTTCATCTTGTAGTTTTTGATATGAGTCACGTTAACGAAGCACTCAAACAATATAAAACCAAACCAGTTGATGGTATAATTGGTGCTGATATTCTTTTAAAAGGAGAAGCCATTATCGATTACAGCAATCATTACTTGTATTTGAAGTAATTCGGATTATTTCCGATGGTTTTTTCTTAAGGTGCGATAAGCCAAAACTGTGCTGACTAACATTAATGTTCCGCCTAAAACAAATGGAGCTCCGGGAAATTTAAAAGGCGCATCTTCGTGCGTGAAAAAGTAAAACACAGATGCCATCATCGGCGGACCAATAATTGCAGAAGCACTCATTAAACTTGCTAAAATCCCTTGAATTTCTCCTTGTTCAGATGGTTTTACATTTTCTGAAACTACGGCTTGCAAGGCTGGACCAGCAATTCCTCCTAAACAATAGGGAATTAAAAATAGAAATATCATCCAACTTTCTGTCGCGAAAGCGAATAAAAACATTCCAATCGTATACAGTAAAAGTCCTAAATAAATACTTTTTACATTTCCGATTTTGGGATTGATCCATCGAATTAGAACGCCTTGAACAAGACCAACTAATAATCCGATAATTCCCAATGAAATTCCGACCATTCGTTCATCCCAATTGAAACGATACATCGTATAAAAACTCCAATTGCTTTGCACGGCGTGAGATCCGACATACAAAATAAAAATAGCAATAATTAGTCCGATTAAATTCGGATATTTTTTTAAATGTAAAAAAGCACCGATCGGATTGGCACGTTTCCATTCGAAATTTCTACGATTTTCTTTGTCTAAGGATTCCGGTAAGATGAAATAACCGTATAAAAAATTCAACATGCATAAAATAGCCGCCGCATAAAACGGTACTCTAGGCCCGTATTGTCCTAATAAACCGCCAATCACCGGACCAATAATAAATCCTAATCCAAAAGCAGCTCCTATTAACCCAAAGTTTTTTGCTCTGTTTTCGGAAGTACTAATATCCGCAATATAAGCTGATGCTGTGGTGATACTGGCTCCAGTAATTCCAGCTAAGATTCTACCAACGAATAACCAAGTGATTGTAGGTGCAAAAGCTAACAACATATAATCTAAGGAGAATGCAAACAAAGACACTAGTAAAATGGGTCTACGCCCGAATTTATCACTTAAATTTCCAACGATTGGTGCAAAAATAAATTGGGTAATTGCGTACGAAAACGTCAACCAGCCACCATATTTTGCTGCTTCGCTAATATCGCTATGAATTAATTCTTTTATTAAACTCGGAATCACCGGAATAATTATTCCCCATCCGATAATGTCAATCAGCATGGTTATAAAGATGAAACCAACTGCTGCTTGTTTTTTAGATTTTTTCATAAAAATTTTTAGGGAGCACAAAGAAACAAAAAATCCCAAACTCTATATTCGAATTTGGGATCTTTTTGCATTTTTAGTAATTATTTTTGAAAGTACACCATTGCTGCATCTAAAATTATTTTTTTCATTGCAACTACACTTTCAATTCCTTTAACCTCGTGCTTTATTCCATTAATTTCGAGATAATATTGATTTCGTGTATTTAATATTTTACAAATAATTTTTTTATTGTTATCATCAACTAAAATATTAAAACTATTCTTTTGATCTCTATAAGTAATTCTATCTGCATCTATTTCCTTCTTATGAATTAAAATTGTCTTAATTGTATGATATATTTTTAATTCTTCTGCAGTAGTTATAATTTGATTTCCATTTTTAGACTCTTCTTCAATTACTTTTTTAAGCGCTCTTTGAATAGTATTGGAATTGATCTGTTCTCGTATTTTTAATTTCATTGTGTCTGTCAATCTTTTACCATTCATTCTATTAAAAATGGCTTTAATAAAATCATCGGACGGTTCATACAATTCTAAGGCAAAAGCTGTAGAAAAACCTTTTAAAAAGTAAAAATCAGTGGCTTCCTCTAACAATTCTTTTACATCGATATTGTTTTTATGTAATTTAGTTAAATTGTCTATTAAAGTTTCGTTTATTTCATTGAAATCAAATATTAAAAATGGATTTACATTCAAACTAGTTTCTTTATTTGATTCATCCGCACTGTAAATTCTCCACTCAATACCATTAGTTAATATTCCAAGTTTACAACTTTGAGTATTAATAAAATAACCATTTAACTGCCAAGCTTCTTTATCTGTTAATGTTTTACCATATTTTTTACATTCGACAATAATTTCAGGATTTTTACCTTTGATCAATAATCCAATATCTGCTTTGTCATTTTTTTGCCCCCAACCAGCATTGATTTCAGTTAACATATCGTCCATTCGGCTGTAACCTAAAACTTCAATAATTGGCTCAATTAAATATTGTCTTGTTTGAGCTTCATTAGTGCATTTTTCTTCAAGTTTACTAAAATCAAATTTAGAAAGTGATTTTTTAATAACGTGGGCTATTTGTTTATTTATCGGCATATTTGAAATACATTAAGTGAACCTATGATAAAGATATAAAAATCTTTCAATTTTAAGATAAAGATTTAAGTTTAACAACAAAAAATCCCAAACTCTATATTCGAATTTGGGATATTTTTATATTTAGATTCTGAAATAAATTCAGAATTACAATTCTAAAGTTCTAAAGCTTTCTTAGGATTGTTATCTAGTAATAATTCCATTGGGTTTTCTAACGCTTCTTTCACAGCTACTAAGAAACCAACAGACTCACGACCGTCAATAATTCTGTGGTCATAAGACAACGCCACATACATCATTGGGTGAATTTCAACTTTACCGTTTACTGCAATTGGACGCTCAATAATGTTGTGCATTCCTAAAATTCCAGATTGAGGTGGGTTAATAATTGGCGTAGATAACATTGATCCAAAAACACCACCATTTGTGATAGTAAATGTTCCACCAGTCATATCATCAACAGTGATTTGTCCATCACGTGCTCTGATTGCTAATCTTTTTATTTCCGCTTCAACACCTCTAAAGGTTAAGTTTTCAGCATTGCGAACTACAGGAACCATCAAACCTTTTGGACCTGAAACCGCGATTGAAATATCAGCAAAATCATAAGCAACTTTATAATCACCATCCATCATTGAATTCACATCTGGATATAATTGCAACGCTCTTGTAACTGCTTTTGTAAAGAATGACATATATCCTAAACCTACACCATTGTGTTTTGCTTTGAATTCGTCCTTGTATTGATTACGAATAATGTTGATTGGCGTCATATTAACCTCATTAAAAGTGGTTAACATTGCCGTTTCGTTTTTAGCAGCCACTAAACGTTCAGCTACTTTTCTACGCAACATTGATAATTTTGTTCTTTCAGAACCACGACTTCCACCAGTAGGAGTTCCCATTGAAGGCACTACATTTACAGCATCATCTTTAGTAATTCTACCCCCTTTTCCAGTTCCTGCAATATCTGTAGGCTGGATGTTTTTTTCGTCTAATATTTTTCTAGCTGCTGGAGATGGCGCTTGCGTTGCGTATGTTTTTTCTGCCACTGGTGCTGCTTTAACTTCAGCTTTTGGAGCTTCAACTGCATTTGCTTCTTCTTTAGCTGGTCCCGAAGTTTCGGGAGCTCCACCTTCTGGTTTAGCTGCGCCTGTATCGATTAAACAAACTACAGCACCAACTGCTACTGCATCACCTTCTTCTGCTTTTAATGTAATAATTCCGCTTGCTTCTGCCGGTAATTCTAATGTTGCTTTGTCAGAATCAACCTCAGCAATTGCTTGGTCTTTCTCTACATAATCACCATCTTTTACTAACCACGTAGCAATTTCTACTTCTTTAATTGATTCCCCTGGAGAAGGGACTTTCATTTCTAAAATCATTTTTTTTAGTTTAAAAGTTTAAAATAAGTTTAAAAGTTTAAAAGTTGTGTTAGTCTTAAACCTAAACTGGTACTGTTTATATTTTTATTGAAATAATGTTTTATCAAAAACCATTGCTATTGCATTTTTCTGACGCTTTTTAGAACGTTCATAACTTCCTGCCGCTGGTGCACTGTATGCTTTTGGCGAGGCTAAACGTAATTTTACTACATCAAAATTCATTAACATATAGCTATAAGCTCCCATATTCTTAGGTTCTTCTTGTGCCCATATATAATCATCCACATTTGGATAACTTGCTATAATTTCTTTGATTTGATCTACTGCTAAAGGGAACAATTGCTCTAAACGAACTACTGCTACGTCATTTCTTCCCAATACTTCTCTTTCTGCAATAATATCGAAATATACTTTTCCTGTACAGAAAACCAATGATTTAATTTCTTTTTTATCAACTACTTTCGGATCGTCGATTACTTCTTGGAATTGTCCATTTGCTAAATCATCCATTGAAGATACAACATCTGGATGACGTAATAAACTTTTTGGAGAGAAAACTACTAACGGCTTACGAAACTCTGTTTTTAACTGTCTTCTCATTAAATGAAAGAAGTTAGCTGGCGAAGTTACATCGGCAATATACATATTGTGTTTTGCACACATTTGTAAATAACGTTCCATACGAGCTGATGAATGCTCTGCTCCTTGGTTTTCATACCCGTGAGGCAACAACATTACCAATCCGTTTTGGTTGTTCCACTTGTCTTCACCCGCAGAAATATATTGGTCAATCATAATTTGTGCTCCGTTAGAGAAATCTCCAAACTGTGCTTCCCAAATTACTAAGGCTTTTGGCGATGCTAATGCATATCCGTATTCAAAACCTAAAACACCATATTCTGAAAGGTGTGAATTATAAATACTAAAGTTTCCCTTTTTATTTTTTACACTATCTAAAAGAATTACTTCTTCTTCTGAATCTTCTACTTTAACCACAGCGTGACGATGCGAGAATGTTCCTCTTTCCACGTCTTGACCTGAAATACGCACATCAAAACCTTCCGAAATTAATGAACCATAAGCTAATAATTCGCCCATCGCCCAGTCTAACTTGTTGCTTTCAACCATCGATTTTCTATCACCAATTAATTTAGTGATTTTACTGATGAATTTCTTATCCGAAGGTAATTCTGTTATTGTTTTAGCGATTTCATTCAATTGATTTCTATCAAATGTCGTATCAAATTTTTGAAGCATTACATCGTCAGAAACTTGTTTGTAGCCTTCCCACTCATTTTGCATAAATGGCGAAATCACAGTTAAGTCTTTCTTACGAGAAGCTTCCAAATTTTCATCTAGTTTCGCTTTGTAATCGGCTTCTAATTCTTTTACATAATCTGCACCAATAACGTTTTCAGCAATTAATTTCGCTGCATAAATATCTCTTGGGTTTTTATGTTTAGAAATTGCTTTGTAAAGGATTGGTTGCGTAAAACGAGGTTCATCACCTTCGTTATGTCCGTATTTTCTATAACCTAAAAGATCAATAAATACGTCACTTCCAAATTCCATGCGATAATCTAAAGCAAACAACATTGCGTGCACAACCGCTTCTGCATCATCCGCATTTACGTGTAAAACAGGCGACATTGTTACTTTTGCAATATCCGTACAATAAGTTGACGAACGTGCATCTAAATAATTTGTTGTAAAACCTACTTGATTGTTAATCACTAAGTGAATTGTTCCACCCGTTTTATAACCATCTAAGTTGGCCATTTGAATAATTTCATAAACAATACCTTGCCCTGCAATTGCAGCATCACCGTGAACAGCAATAGGTAATACTTTTGAAAAATCATTTGGATGATTTCTATCTTGTTTTGCTCTAGCGATTCCTTCTATAACAGCACCTACTGTTTCTAAGTGCGAAGGATTTGGAGCTAAATTTAAGTTTATTTTTTTACCAGAAGATGTCACTCGGTCTGAAGTTAATCCCAAGTGATATTTCACATCACCATCGAAATTAGCATCTTCATCGTAGTCTTTTCCGTCAAATTCAGAGAAGATATTTTGAGTATTTTTACCAAAGATATTCGCTAAAACATTCAAACGACCTCTATGTGCCATTCCCATCACAAATTGCTCTACTCCTTTTTCTGCAGCGGCTTCCACCAATGCGTCTAATGCAGGAATAGCAGCCTCACATCCTTCTAATGAAAAACGTTTTTGACCCACATATTTTGTATGTAAGAAGTTTTCAAAAGAAACGGCTTCGTTTAATTTTTTAAGGATATTTTTCTTCTGATCGGAAGAAAATGCTGGATGATTGTCGTTTGTATACAATCTTTTTTGAATCCAATCTTGTGCTTTTTCATCACGAATATAAGCAAATTCAACACCAATTGACTCGCAATAAACACGGTCTAGATGTTTGATAATAGCCGCCAAAGTACTTGGCTGCATGTTCACCATTTTAGCCGAATCAAAAACCGTATTTAAATCAGATTGTGCTAATCCGAAATTTTCTAAAGTTAAAGCTGGTCCGTGAACTCTTCGATCTCTTACTGGATTTGTTTTGGTAAACAAATGTCCTCGAGTTCTATAGCCTTCAATTAATTTAAGAACATTGAATTCTTTTTGCATTTTTTCAGGAACTTCACCTGAATAACCAGAGGCAATATAAGCGACTTGCTGCGCCATTTCTTCAGAGCCATAATTGGCTTGTCCGAAATCAAATCCTTGAAAAAAACTTCTCCAACTTGGCTCAACGCTATCTGGATTTTGAAGATATTGATCGTATAAATCAGCAAAAAATGCTGTGTGTGCTGCGTTTAAAAAGGAAAACCTATCCATATTGTGTTGTTTGAAAGACCTTTTAATTAAAAATGTTACGCAAAAGTAAAACATTTTATCACAATCTATCAATGATTTTCATACTTTTATGGTATTAATTTTTTTAAAATCGAATTATGAAAAAGAATTTCACAATTAATTTAACAGTTTTACTTACTATTGTGTTTTTATTTGGAATTAAATCTGAAATTTCTGCACAAGAAGCACCAGAAATTAGCACAAAAGGTGATTTTTGGGAACATGTTCAGTTCGGTGGTGGGCTGGGTTTGGGCTTAGGAAACAACTATACCGACATTATGGTCGCACCAACCGCTATTTACAATTTTAATACTTATTTTTCAGCAGGTTTAGGAGCACAATATAGCTATGTGCGACAGAAAAATTTCTACAAAGCTAATATGTATGGTGGAAGTGTAATCGCATTATTCAATCCTATTCAAGAGTTGCAAATTTCCACTGAATTAGAACAATTGAGAGTGAACAGAACTTATCAAGGTGGTTTTGGAACTGCTACGGAGGATTTTTGGAATACTGCTTTATTTGTAGGTGCTGGTTATCGCAATGAAAACATTACAATTGGTATTCGGTATAATGTTTTACACAAAGATTCGGACAATATTTATGCAGAAGCGTTTATGCCGTTTGTAAGAATATTTTTCTAAAAAAATAAAATTATGAAAGCGATTTTATCCGCACTTTTTTTGGTTTGTGCTTTTGGCTACTCTCAAAATGAAACACTACCGACCAATTTAAAAACTTATAAATTTGAGGAGCAAACACAATTTAAACCTTTTGTTTGGAAATCCTCATTTGTCAAAAACAACTATAGCTTCAGTAGTTATAATTCGGTAACTGGAATAAATAATCGATACACTAAAGTAGGTGAGAATTACTTTTTAAGCAACACAAAAACGTTTTCAACAATAGATATGATGAATTTAAATCGAATTGATTCCTTTAATCCATACGGTACAACTAATTTGGGAGCCGCTATAATTTTGGGAACTTTAAATTTAATTTTACTAAAGAATTAATATTTACTTCTGAACCATACTTTTTGCCATTCTCGTTTTAAGACTAAGAAAGCAACTTGTTCAGCCAACTCCATCAAATCGGAGCCGTCCAACTTTTTTATTTCAGCTTCCGAAACATCAATGATGTATAGTAAATTCAGGTATTCGGTAAATTTATGTTGCAGGAGTTTGTAAATTTTATCCTTTACCAAATGTTGAAATTCGAACGGAAAAATATCCATCGGAGCATCTAGAGCTTCATTCGCCAAATTAAAATCTTTATTGGTTTGCTCAATCAGTTTGTAATACAAATGCTCTTCTTCGGCTTGCGAAATTAAAGCATCAATAGTTGCTGGTGGATCGTAATTCATAAATTCCAAAAGTTAAAATTCCAAATTCCAAACATTTACAATCCCTTTAGGTTCTGGGATCTAAATAATTTCAGTTTTACACATTTCTTCCCATTAAATTTTCACCAAAAGCTTTCAAAATCGCTTTCTTTTCAGCTTCAATATCCATTTTCTCTAAGGTATCAAAAGCTTTGAAAGTAAATTCTTTAATTGCATTTTTAGTGGCTTCACTAGCGCCCGAACTATTGAAAACAGTTTTTACTGAGGCAATTTTATCAGCACTGTCATTCGGTTGAATAGAAAACAAATGCACTAACTGTTGTTTCTCTTCTGGCTTCGCAAACGCTGTTGCTTTCAAATATAAATAGGTCTTCTTGTTTTCAATAATATCACCACCAACTTGTTTACCGAAAGTTTCTGGATCACCAAAAGCGTCTAAGTAATCATCTTGCAATTGGAAAGCAATTCCTAAATTCAATCCAAAATCATAAATTAAATCCGCATTTTCTTCTGATGTTTTAGCTACAATTGCACCCATTTTCATAGCGGCACCCACTAAAACTGCTGTTTTATATTCAATCATTTTCAGATATTCTGGAATCGTAACATCGTCACGAGTTTCAAAATCAACATCATATTGTTGGCCTTCGCAAACTTCTAAGGCTGTTTTGCTAAATAATTTGGCTAATTTTCGGAAAATACTGGGTTCGTACTCTTCAAAATATTGGTATGCTAAAATCAACATCGCATCTCCAGAAAGAATTCCTGTATTTAAATCCCATTTTTCGTGCACGGTTTGATTTCCTCTTCGTAAAGGTGCATCATCCATAATATCATCATGAATTAAAGAAAAATTATGAAAAACCTCAACTGCAGTTGCGGCCGGAATCGCCTGTTCACAATCCACATTGAAAACTTCCGTCGCCATTAATGTCAAAACAGGACGCATTCTTTTTCCGCCTAATGATAAAATATACGAAATAGGTTCGTATAAATTTTTAGGCTCTTTATTGGCTACAATTTGAGAAAAATGATTGGTCATTTTCTCTTGATAATAGGAGATCGAATGCATAAAATTTAATTTTTGGCTAAATTACTTTAAATAATGTGTACAAGCAAGATGCTACAATTGTTAAATTTATGAAAAAATAACGGAAACTATTTTTGTGTTTAAAGTTTCCTGACTACATTTGTACCGTTAAAAATATAAAAATGCAAGCTTTAAACTTATATCTCAACGCAGATCAATCGTATTTCTTAATTAAGATTCGAAAAAACCTTGATTCCTATTTAAAAAATAAGACCGATAATTCTGAAGGTTTTGTCGTTATAAATAATGATAAAGTAGCAAATATTTCTTTACAATTTGATCTAATATTGGAGGATGATAGCAAGATAACTAGAGTAGATTCAAAAGGAAATTCAAAAAGAAGAAAAGAAACATTCCTCCAGTTAAAATCAATTTCGTTTGAAAAAATAAATGAAGAAATTAGCTTTTTAAAAGTAGCTGTTACTTTAAATGAAATTACAAAGATAATCGAATTAGAAACCTCTATTCAACTAGAGAAACATCCTACAGGAAAACACAAAGTTATAGTAGATGTGGTTGCAGAAATCGATAAAAAGGATTTCGGTTTAGGAGTGGACGAAAAGCTAAGCATCAACGGATTAGGTTTTAGTAAAAAAATAAATGCAGAAGGAAAGTTTGAATTTTCAAACAATTAAATATGTGTGAGATTAAAAATAAAATTATTACAAAATCGACAGAAATGTTTTTAAGACTAGGTTTTAAAAGCATTACTATGGATGATATTGCAGGAGAAATGAGTATTTCAAAGAAAACGATTTATAAATTTTTTTCCAATAAAGACTTACTGATTGAAGAAAGCATTGCACTTGTGCACCAAGAAATTGCAAATTCAATAGAAAGGATTGCTGCTCAAAACTTAAATGCCATTGAAGAGAATTTTGAGCTAAAGCGTATGTTCCGAGAATTGTTTAAAAGTGCTGAATCTTCTCCTATATATCAATTAAAAAAACATTATCCTGACATTTATGAGAAAGCCCTAGAAAATCAAGTTTTGATTTCAGAAAATAGTTTTCGTAACAATATCAATAAAGGAATTAAAGAAGGTTTGTATCGCGAGAATATCGATATTGAAAATTATGTGAAATTTTATTACTTACTAATTTTTGACATTAATGAAAATACCTTACTAGAAAAAGAAGCGAAAGCGATTGAAACCTTAGCATTAGAATATCACATTAGAGCAATGGCTACATTAGCTGGAATTGTAGAATTAGAAAAACAATTAGAAACACAAATATTACATTAACAAGTATTCAAAATCAATTATTTCCTTTCAAATTAAATTATTCAAATGAAACAAAAACTAATAGCAGCCCTGTTGCTCCTTACTTTTTTAGGCCAAGCCCAAGAGAAGAAAACAAGTTATAGTTTTACATTGCAACAAGCGATTGCACACGCCGTTGAAAATAATTATTCGGCCATTAATGCTAATCGCGATATAGAAATTGCTAAGCAAAAAAAATGGGAAACAACTGCTTCTGGTTTACCTCAAATTACGAGTAATTTACAGTACTTGAATAATTTAGACTTTCAGGTGCAGGGTATTTCGGGAAATGCTTTTGATCCAGATGCGGACCCAAATTCTATTTCAACCATTGCTTTTGGTACAAAGCACAACGTAAATGCTTCGGCAACTTTAAATCAATTAATCTTTGATGGTTCTTATATTGTGGCTTTACAATCGGCCAAAGTATATTTACAGGTTTCTGAAAATGCTAAAGAAAAGACGGCATATGAAATTAAAGAAATGGTAACAAACGCTTACGGAAATGTATTATTAGCCAAAGAAAGTGTTCTAATTTTAGACAAAAACAAAACGACATTAGCAAAAACTTTATTTGAAACTACAGAAACTTTCAAAAACGGTTTAGTAGAAGAAGAAAATGTAGAACAGCTTCAAATTACATTGACGCAATTGAATAGCTCACTTTCTAACGCAACGAAAAGAGCTGAAATCGCACTTAATCTTTTAAAAATAGCGATGGGAATCGACATTGAATCGGAAGTCATCCTTACTGAAAAATTAGATGATTTAGCTATGCAAAATGTAGATTTAAGCATACTATCTGAAACATTTGATTCAGGAAATTCAATCGATTATAAAATTAAAAAAAATGAAGAAGAAGTAAAACGCTTAATGCTAAAATTAGAGCGTTTTAGAGCTTTACCAACTATTGGTGCTCAGTTAAATTATGGAGCAAACACGTTTGCCAACAAATTTGATTTCTTAAGCACTGATCAAAAATGGTATAATTATTCGAACTTTGGTGTGAACATTAGTTTACCAATATTTAGCAGTTTCAGAGACAAAGCAAGAACACAGCAGGCAAAAATTGCTTATGATCAAGCGAAAACGCAACTTACGGAAACTGAGCAACGTTTAAAATTGCAATATCAACAAGCCAAAACAGATTATGAATACAGCATTGAAGAATATAGTGCTTCCAAAAGTAATTTAAAATTAGCCGAACGCATTGAAGGCAAACAACAAATTAAATTTAAAGAAGGGATTTCGAGCAGTTTTGAATTTACCGAAGCCCAACGCCAATTATACACGGCTCAGCAAAATTACTTGCAAGCAATGATTGACGTTATGAACAAAAAAGCAACTTTAGACAAATTAACAAACAAAAAATAAAGCTACAAATGAAAAAAATACTATACATCAGCTTATTAGGAATATTGATTACCGCTTGTAGTGGCGATGCAAAAACTGCTTCTGTAGATAAAGCTATCGCATCTAAAAACATCAGTCAAATAAAAGATACAAGAGCAAAAATTCAGAAACAATACGATGCTGTTGGTGCTGAATTAGCGAAATTAGATTTGGCTTTAAGCGAATTAGATACTTTAAAGAAAACAGCAATTGTAACTACTGCAATTGTAAAAGATACCGTTTTCTCACATTATATTGAAATTCAAGGAAGCGTTGACACGAAACAAAACTTGATTATTTATCCTGAATTCTCAGGAGTTTTATCACAGGTTTATGTAAAATCAGGTCAGAATGTAACTAAAGGACAAACTTTAGCTAGAATTGATGATGGCGGTTTAGGCAATCAATTGGCCCAAATGGAGACGCAAGCGGCTTTAGCTAAAACGACGTTCGAACGTCAAAGAAACCTTTGGGATCAAAAAATTGGTTCAGAAATTCAGTTTTTACAAGCGAAAACAAATTATGATGCACAATTAAAATCTGTTGCACAAATGCGAGCTCAAGTTTCAAAAACTGTCGTAAGAGCACCGTTTACTGGGGTAATCGACGAAGTTATTATTGAAAGAGGTCAAGTTGTAGCGCCGGGTCAACCGTTGATGCGAATTGTTAATTTATCAGATATGTATGTAACCGCGAATGTTCCGGAGAGTTTCATCGGAAAAATCAAAAATGGTGCTGTTGTAGACGTTTTAATAAAATCTATTGGAAAAACATACCAAGGAAAAGTAAGACAAATTGGAAATTACATCAATCCAAACAACAGAAATTTTAGCATTGAAATCGCCGTTCCAAATACAGATAATTTATTACGTCCAAACCAAGTTGCTGTACTAAAAATTGAAGATTATAGAAAACCTAATGCAATTTTAGTTCCGGAAAGTATCGTTACCGAAAATGCTACAGGTGAAAAAATCATATTTGTGGTAAATACCGATGGAAAAGAGGCAAAAGCAATTAGAAAAATAATCGAAGTTGGTTTAACTTCAGGCGCAAATATTGAAGTAAAATCGGGTTTAAAAAAGGGAGAAGTTATCATTATTGATGGAGCAAGAAGCGTTCAAAACGGCGATCTTGTAGAAATTCTTGAAAAATAACGGCACAAAATAGAATATTATGAGCAATAAAATAACTAAAAGCTTCGGAATTTCCACTTGGGCCATTAATAATAAAATGACCGTATATGTTATTACGGCTATTATCTTATTGGGTGGATTGATTTCCTATTATTCAATGCCTCGTGAAGATTTTCCAGAAATTATAGAAACAAAAATCTATGTTAGTTCTATTAATCCAGGGAATGCTGCAGAAGATGTTGAAAAACTAATCACTAAGAAACTTGAAGAAGAATTCAATAATATTTCTGGTGTAACAAAAATTACTTCAAATACACTTCAAGATTATTCAATGATTTTGGTAGAATTTGACGAAAAAATTACCGTCGATGCAGCCAAACAAAAAGTAAAAGATAAAGTAGATTTAGCGAAATCAGAAACCGATTGGCCTACAATGCCTGGTGGTGATAAAGTAGAACCGAACGTTTTCGACCTAAATATAGCCGAAGAACAACCTATTTTAAACATCAATTTATCGGGTGATCTTCCTTTACAAAAACTAAAAGATTACGCTGAGTATTTAGAAGATAAAATTGAGCGATTACCGCAAATTAAAGAAGCGGCAATTCGTGGTGCACAAGAAAAAGAAGTTGAAATTGCGGTTGATATTTACAAAATGACAGCTGCTCAAGTAAGTTTTGATGATATAATTGGAGCCGTTTCTAGAGAAAACACAACGATTTCAGGTGGAAATGTAGTAAACAACGGAATCAAGAAAAATATTCGTGTTGTTGGAGAAATTAGTAAACCATCTGACTTAGAAGACGTTGTCGTTAAAAAACAAGATGGTGTGGTGTATTTAAAAGACATCGCAACAATTAGTTTTCAACCAAAAGAAGCTACAACTTACGCAAGAGAATATGGCAATGCCGTAGTAATGTTAGACATCAAAAAGCGTAGTGGTAGTAATATGATCGAAGCTACCGAAAGCATTAAAGAAATTGTAAAAGAAGCAGAAAAAAATTATTTTCCGTCGAATTTAAAAATCTCAATGGCAAATGATCAATCTACAAGAACCATTAATCAAGTTGATGATCTGGTTAATAATATCATTTTTGGAGTTTTATTAGTTGTAGGAGTTTTGATGTTTTTCTTAGGATTCAGAAGTGCATTATTTGTTGGTTTCGCAATTCCACTTTCTATGTTTATGTCGTACATAATTTTAGCTTCATTTGGGGTTACTTTGAATACGATGGTACTTTTCGCCCTAGTAATGGGACTCGGAATGTTAGTAGACAACGGAATTGTTGTGGTTGAAAACGTGCAATCATTAATGAGTCAGGGCTTAAGCCGAAAGCAAGCTGCAATTGAAGGAGTTGGTGAAATTGCTTGGCCCATTATCGCTTCGACAGCCACAACTTTAGCTGCTTTTTTTCCATTGGGATTATGGCCCGGGACGATGGGGAAATTTATGATTTATTTCCCAATGACACTTTCTGTCGTATTATTCTCGTCTTTATTCGTTGCTTTAGTTATTAATGCAATGATTACGGCAGAATTTATGCAATTGGAAGAAAAAGAAATGTCACAAAAAACATTAATTCGGATCAGTTCTATTCTTGGAATTCTTGGAATTATTTTAGTGATTTTAGGTTTTTCAACAAATACTGACGGATTAAAAGGAATCGGAAATTTAATGGTGTTTTTCGCTATTATGCTTTGGATTTACAAATATTATCTATCAAGAGCTCAGCTTTATTTTATGAATGTGTTATTGGTAAAGCTTGAAAATAAATACAAATCCGGTTTAACTTATGCCTTATCGGGTAAGAAACCTTATGTATTTTTATTTGGAACTATCGGACTATTAATTTTCTCATTTGTTTTAGTGGGATTAGTGCAACCGAAAGTATTGTTTTTCCCAGAAAATCAGCCGAATCAAATTATGACCTATATCGAATTTCCGGAAGGAACCGATATTGCTAAAACAAACGCTTTTACCAAAGAAATAGAGAAAAAAGTATATGCGGTTGCCAATAAATATACCGATGAAGAGAATTTCAACTTTATGGTAGAATCTGGTGTAACGCAAGTTGGCGAAGGTGCTGGAAATCCTCAAACGGACGGCGGTGCTCAAAACGAAATGCCACATAGAGGGAAAGTTACCCTTTCAATGCGTGAATACAAGTATAGAAAAGGCGTAAACAGTAGTGATTTGATGAATGAAATTCGGGCTGTTGTCAAAGGATATCCTGGTGTTTCCATTATTGTCGAAAAAGATCAAAACGGTCCGCCTTCTGGTTATCCAATTAATATTGAAATTTCAGGGGAGAATTATAATGATATGTTAGTTGAAGCCGAGAAAGTAAAAGACTTCATCAACTCTAAAAATATCGCAGGTATTGAAGAATTAAAGTTAGATGTAAACAAATCAAAACCCGGACTTGAAGTAATCGTTGACCGAAAAGTAGCCGGACAGTTAGGTGTTTCAACAGCTCAAGTAGGACAAACATTGCGCCGTTCCGTTTATGGTGAGAAAATTTCTACTTATAAAGAAGATAAAGATGATTTTGAAATCAATGTGCGTTTTAACGAAGAATTAAAAAACGATAACAGTGCAATTTTCAATCAGCCGGTAACTTTTAGAGATCAAGCCAGTGGAAAATTACAACAAGTTCCGATTGCAACTTTGATTGAAAAAACAAATACTGCTTCTTTTAATACAATCAAACGTAAAAACTTAAAAAGAGTAATTACAGTTTATTCGAATGTATTAGAAGGTTACAACGGAAACGAATTGGTAACTACTTTGAAAAAAGAAATGGCAGCATACAAAATGCCAAAAGATACCAACTTTGCGTTTACAGGAGAACAAGAAGAGCAAGCAAAAAACTCTTCGTTCTTATTGAAAGCTTTGTTAATTGCGATGGGAGGAATTATTTTAGTAATGGTTGCCCAATTTAACTCTATTTCAAAACCAATCATCATTATGTTTACCGTAATTTTGAGTTTCATTGGAGTTTTCCTTGGATTGGTAATTTTCCAAGATGATTTCGTAATTATTATGACGATGATGGGAATTATTTCCTTAGCGGGAATTGTAGTAAACAACGGAATTGTATTGATAGATTACACCCAATTACTAATAGACCGTAGAATTGACGAACTTGGATTAGAAGAAGGTGCAATTTTAACCAAACAAGATTATTTCGATGCTATTGTTGAAGGAGGTCGTTCAAGATTACGTCCGGTTTTATTAACGGCAATTACGACAGTTTTAGGATTAATTCCGTTAGCAATTGGATTAAATATTGACTTCTTTGGTTTGTTCATCAACTACAACCCTAACATTTATATGGGAGGAGATAACGTTGTGTTCTGGGGTCCATTAGCAAAAACAGTTATTTATGGATTGGTATTTGCAACATTCTTAACCTTAATCATTGTTCCAGTGATGTTTTACTTACTGAACAGAATGAAAATTAAAATCAAGAATAGAAAAAATAAAGAGATAAAATTGTTGGAAGAGAAATTCTAAGAACAATATAAAACCAAAAAGTCCCGATGAAATTCATCGGGACTTTTTTATTAGACCTAGCAGGTATTTAAAAGGTATTAGGTATTTTTGTACCTAGACAAAACTTCGACTATTTCAACAATTGATCTAACAATTCAACCAATTGTGGAGAAGAAGGTCTTGGAGCATCCGCTTTAACTACTTTCCCATCAGGATCAATTAATAAAAATCTTGGTATAGAGTTAATTCCAAATGCTTTGATAAAATCAGAATTCCAGTCTTTATCCGCAAACAATTGAACACCTGCTAATTCTTTTTTAGTAACAAATTTTTGCCATTTTTCGTGGTCTTTATTTGTATCTACAGAAATACCAACAAAAACAATGTTTTTATTATGATATTTTTCTTCAACCTTTTTTAAACTAGGAATTTCAGCGATACAAGGACCGCACCAAGTTGCCCAAACATCAATGTATACATATTTTCCTCTTAAATCTTCTAACTTCGTTTTTCCACCTTTGAAATTTTCATAATCAAAACTTGGCGAAACCGTTCCTTCAATCTTTTTTGCGGCTGCTTTCTGATTGAAAAATTGAGTCAACATCATTCCTTCTTGTGCAATAGAGGGTTTAATCATAGCCACTAATTTTTCATCAATTCCCGCTTTTTCTAAATTGGCTAAATCGTTAGCTTTTTTAGCTTCTAATGCCTTTTTAAAAGTAGCTGCATCTTGTTCTAAAAGTGACTCTATTTTCATTTCGAATTGTTCATCTGACAAAGCCTTTTGAGCTAAATAATTATTTTCCTTAGAACCTTTACCTGTATAAACGATAGATTCATCAAATTCTTTTGCATTCATCTTCAAGTTTAAATCATATCCGTTTTTTAAAAATAAAGTGGATGATTCCGAGCCATCAAAGAATTGATACATTCCTTCTGTAACAGCAAATGAATCTTTAAACTCTCCTTTTTTGTCAATTTTAATCGTTTTACTAAAACTTCTTGAACGAATAACTATCGAATCTGAATTTCTATTTTCGATTTTTGCAGTGAAATTAAGCTTTTCTCCAGCTTTTTGTCCATACGTTGAAACTACTGTTAGCAATAACAATGTGATTAGTTTTTTCATATTTTCTGATTTTATATTTTTTGTGGTATCAAATCTACTAAAATTAGACCTATAAAATTGATATTTGTTACTACATTTGCATAAAATATTTTTACAATGTATAGAAGTCATGATTGTGGCGAATTGAACGCTTCAAATATTAATACAGAAGTTACCCTTGCAGGTTGGGTTCAGAAATCAAGAGACAAAGGTTTTATGATTTGGGTTGATTTACGAGATCGCTACGGAATTACGCAGTTGATTTTTGATGAAAAAAGAACCGATAAAGCCGTTTTTGAAAAAGCAAAAGCACTTGGAAGAGAATTCGTAATTCAGGTGAAAGGAACTGTTATTGAGCGGGAGTCTAAAAACGCAAATATGGCAACGGGTGATATCGAAATTTTAGTTTCCGAACTTACGGTTTTAAATGAATCACAAACACCGCCGTTCACTATTGAAGATGAAACGGATGGTGGTGAAGATATCCGAATGAAATATCGTTATTTAGATATTCGAAGAAATCCAGTAAAAAACAACTTATTATTCCGTCATAAAGTATCTATGGAAGTTAGAAAATATCTTTCAGACCAAGGATTTTGTGATGTTGAAACGCCTTATTTAATTAAATCTACGCCAGAAGGTGCTCGTGACTTTGTGGTGCCAAGTAGAATGAATGAAGGGCAGTTTTATGCTTTACCGCAATCGCCGCAAACCTTCAAACAGCTTTTGATGATTGGTGGAATGGACAAGTATTTTCAAATTGTGAAATGTTTCCGTGACGAAGATTTACGTGCAGATCGCCAACCAGAATTTACACAAATTGACTGTGAAATGGCATTTGTTGAGCAAGAAGATATTTTAGATATGTTTGAAGGTTTAACGCGTCATTTATTACAAGAAATCAAAGGAGTTACTGTGGAGAAATTCCCGAGAATTACTTATGATTATGCAATGAAAACTTACGGAAATGACAAACCAGATATTCGTTTTGAAATGAAATTTGGGGAATTAAATGAAGTAGCCAAACATAAAGAATTCCCAGTATTTAATGCAGCTGAATTGGTAGTAGGAATTGCCACTCCAGGTTGTGCAAATTATACAAGAAAAGAAATTGATGCCTTAATTGACTGGGTGAAACGTCCACAAGTAGGTGCATCTGGAATGGTTTATGTAAAATGTGAAGCAGATGGAACGTTCAAATCTTCTGTTGATAAATTCTACGATCAAGAAGATTTGAAAAATTGGGCAGAAGCCACAAATGCAAAAGCAGGCGATTTAATCTTAATTTTATCGGGAGACGCACATAAAGTAAGAACTCAATTATCGGCACTTCGTATGGAAGTTGCTACGCGATTAGGTTTAAGAAAATCAGACGAATTTGCTCCTTTATGGGTTGTAGACTTCCCGTTGTTAGAATGGGACGAAGAAAGTGGCAGATATCACGCAATGCATCATCCATTCACCTCGCCAAAACCAGAAGATATGGAATTGATTGATACGGATCCTGGAAAAGTTCGTGCAAATGCTTATGATATGGTATTAAACGGAAATGAAATTGGTGGAGGATCAATTCGTATTCACGATAGAGATTTACAAAGCCGAATGTTCACGTTGCTGGGCTTTACGCCAGAACAAGCAGAAGCACAATTTGGTTTCTTAATGAGTGCTTTCCAATATGGAGCACCACCACACGGAGGGTTAGCTTTTGGATTAGATCGATTGGTTGCAATCTTAGGCGGTCAAGAAACCATTAGAGATTTTATTGCTTTCCCGAAAAACAACTCAGGAAGAGACGTAATGATTGATGCTCCATCAACGATTGATGCCTCACAATTACAAGAATTACACATAAAATTGAGATAAAATGAATAAAATTCTGATTGGTTTACTAGTAATTGTCGTTGGATTTGTTGTTTATGGAAATTTTATAAGCAACGATGCAGACGGCGGTGCAAAATGGATTGGAATAGGAATTTTGATCTTGACATTCGTTGTGATGCCCTTATTTTTATACTCAAGGTTTAAAAACAAAGCCACCCGAGATCGTATGTTTAACTTTAGTTTAAAAGAGATTAAAGAACCTGAGAATCAATAATTTCAAAAAAAAAATCAAGTTTTTTATTTTTGTATTATAATTAAGTATATCTTTGGTTATTATTAATTATTTACAATACACAATGAGAACAGGTAAAGTTAAGTTCTTCAATGAATCTAAAGGTTACGGATTTATTACAGATGACGAAACAGGAAAAGACATTTTCGTACACGCTAGCGGAATGAGCATCGAATCTTTAAACGAAGGAGATTCTGTAAGCTACGAAGAAGAAGAAGGAAGAAAAGGTAAAGTTGCTGCACAAGTTGCAATTATCGAATAATATAAAAATATTTTTTGACTACCTAGAAAGTAAAAGTCCCGATTATATCGGGACTTTTTTTGTACTCTAATTATGGATTATTTATTTCAACAAAAAAAGAGTTGCATAACTACAACTCTTTTTTGTATTTAGATAAATTACGATTTATTTTCTACTAGCTGACGCTTCAATGTTTTTCTCAATTGTGTGCCCAGGTCTAGTCCATTTTGGTTTTTCACCTAAGGGTTGATACACTGAATCTTCCGCTTCAATAGTTACGGGTTGCATCTTTTTGATAAATGGTTGTTGCGGTTTTAAGCCTAACATTTCAAACATTTTCATATCTTCGTTAACATCAGGATTAGGAGTGGTTAATAATTTGTCTCCTGCGAAAATAGAGTTTGCCCCTGCAAAGAAACACATTGCTTGTCCTTCTCTTGTCATTTGAGTTCTACCCGCTGATAGTCGAACTTGCGTGTCTGGCATAACAATTCTAGTAGTTGCAACCATTCGAATCATATCCCATATTTCAACAGGTTTTTCGTTTTCTAGCGGCGTTCCTTCAACTGCAACTAATGCATTAATTGGCACTGACTCAGGTTGTGGATTCAAAGACGCCAAAGCAACTAACATTCCTGCTCTATCTTCTACAGATTCTCCCATTCCTATAATTCCACCACTGCAAACAGTTACATTTGTTTTTCTAACATTGGCTATCGTTTCTAAACGGTCTTCATAACCTCTTGTAGAAATTACTTCTTTATAGTATTCCTCTGATGAGTCTAAGTTGTGATTGTAGGCATACAAACCAGCTTCAGCTAAACGATGGGCTTGATTTTCAGTAATCATACCTAAAGTACAACACACTTCCATATCTAATTTATTAATGGTTCTTACCATTTCCAACACTTGTTCAAAGTCTGGACCATCTTTAACATTTCGCCAAGCCGCGCCCATACAAACTCGCGAAGAGCCCGATGATTTAGCACTTAAAGCTTGTGCTTTTACTTCATCGACCGACATTAAATCATTAGTCGAAATCTTTGTATGATATCTTGCAGCTTGCGGACAATACCCACAATCTTCAGGACAGCCTCCCGTTTTAATGGATAATAAGGTAGAAACTTGCACCACGTTTGGATCGTGATTTATTCTATGAATCGTTGCTGCTTCATACAATAAATCCATCATTGGTTTTTTATATAATGCAATAATTTCTTCTTTTGTCCAGTTATGTCTTGTTGTATTTATCATATTTCAATGATTGTAAACTTTCAGGTTTTTATATAAAATAGTTTTACCGTTTTTAGTGTTTTTCAGAAGAGAAACAGGAATGTATTTCACTCCAAAACTTATGGTATTTGAAACTTCTTTTTATTTAATTATTGAATAATCGTACTTTATTGGTATCAAAAACGATGAAAAAGGATGACGAAACTGCAGTCAATTTTCAAATATTATAGTAATGAATTCTATTTAAATATATATTTCAACCCGAATAAAACATTTCCTTTTGGCATTGGAATCATTCCGGCTTCCTGGTATTCCGTATTAAATATGTTATTTGCGTAGATCGATAATTCTAACGCTTGTAATTGGTAAGAAGCACTTAGGTCGTAAATCGTATAACTAACGCCTGACGTTCTCTCTACATAACGATAAGCTACTGAATTGCTGAAGTTTTTAAACCATTCCATAGTGTAAGCACCAACAACTTGATGTTTCAGTGAATTTATTGCATATCGCGAATATGCAGCACTTGTACTTTTTACGTCATCTTCAATAAAAGTATAGCCTAATCTAATTTTTTGTGGTAATGTATTTACAGAAAAACGATATTCCATTTGGGTTTCAAATCCTTTCGTATTTACATCTTGTATGTTAAAAGGTGTGAAAACCAAATCAGCATCTGTTAGCCTAACATAATCAATTAAATCGTTTGAATCTCTGTTGAAAGCAGCAAAATCAAAATTAAATCTTGAAGTATGCCATTTCAAACCAATTTCTTGTGACAAAGCGTCTTCGGGTTGTAAGTTTTCGTTTCCAATTGCTTGAGGTCCGATGTAATATAAATCTGTATAAGTGGGAACGCGATACGTATAACCAATATTTCCATAAACTCTAAGGTTAGAGGCTAATTGGTAACCCAAATCTAATCCTGGAAAAGCTTTATTATCAAAATCTGAGAAATAAGAAACTGCAACTCCTGGAGTAACATCAAACTTATTGTCGAAAAATTGAAAACGATGTTCAAAAAATAATGATGCCGTTTCTCTAGAATTATCACCTAAACGATTACTCGAAATTAAATATTTAGCCATCTCAACACCAAAACCCGTAATTCCGATTTTTGATTCATAAGATCCATTTAATTCTGTTGCAATTTTATTAGTAATATGCACATTTCGGTAGGCCGAAGGATTACTTCTTATGTAATCATATTCATCTTGGTTTCTTCTCCAATAAACCCTTGGTTTCCAAGTGAAATTACCGTTTTTAATTACGGTTGACAAACCCACTAAACTTGCTTGCGTTTCTTCATATTGCTCTGTTGCTGTAGGAATTCCGTAAAATCCGTTTGCTCCAAATTTTCTTTCGGCATAAGAAGAAAGTAATTCGATAGGTAAATTCTTTTTGTTGAATTGACTTTTTAAGACATAATTCGTATTTTCAAAATCTGAATTATAGCGATAGCCTTCCGAACTGTGTTTAGAAAAATGTACGATATGACTGCTTTCTTCCAAATTAATTGCACCCGTTGTTTCGACGTTAAACTGACCAAAAGATCCCGCTTGAACTTTAGCAATTAACGAATTTTCAAAAACGTCTTTTGTAACTATATTAACAGCTCCAGTAAATGCATTAGGTCCAAAAATTCTCGCGGCTGGTCCTTTGATTACTTCGATTCTTTGAATAACTTCAATAGGCAAAGCAAGATTTAAAGTATGATGTCCCGTTTGTGCATCGTCCACTTTAATTCCGTCAATTAACAATAATGTTTGATCGAAACCTCCGCCACGAATATATAAATCGGCTTGCATTCCACTAGTTCCTTGACGGCGAATGTCAATCCCAGCTACTTGTTGCAAAGCATCGGCAACGTTTGTGATGCCGAGTTTTTTGATATCTTCTGCAGTTACGATTTGAATGGTTCGTGAGTTTTCATCAAAAGGCAAATCAATACGAGAAGAAGAAACGATTACTTCTTTTAGCGAATCTGTTCTGGTTTTTTCTTGAGCAAAACCGATAAAAGAACTCAAAGCCATTGCAACTAAGGTAAATTTATTTTTCATTTTTAGGGTAATTGGGTTTGTTTTTAACGGTGCAAAATTCGTAACTTTCCGGACTAATACTATAGTCCAGTTTTAAAATGACAGATAGTCCGGTAAATTCGTTATTAAAAGAACTAATTTTCTTTGAAAAATCAAGTGGTTCGGCGGTTTATATCCAAATTGCGCAACAGCTTATCAATGCTATTCAACGTGGATATTTGACGCAAGGCACGGCTTTACCGGGAACTCGAGTATTTGGTCAATTGTTGAAAATTCATAGAAACACAGCAGTTGCGGTTTATGATGAATTGGCTTCGCAAGGTTGGGTTGAAATTTTGCCCAATAAAGGAACATTCATTTTACTTCCTGAAAAGAAAACCGCCAACATAAAAGCAACTTCGCATTCGATTGGAGAAATAAATTCTTATGCGAAAACTACAGGTTTTCCTTTTCAAACTTCGTTTCATTTGGCTTCAACTGCTGAATTTTCGGAAGCAAAATATGCCATAAATGACGGGCAAGCCGATTTGAGATTGCATCCAATTCACGAATTTTCGAAATGGTATGGCGCTTCGATGAAACGAAAAACCTTGCTTTCAAAATGGAAATCAACTTCAAAAAATATGCATTCGGTTTTTGAAAATCAGTTGTGCAATTATTTAAATGCTACGCGAGGATTTCATATTCAGCCCCAAAATTTAATTAGTACTCGAAGTACAGAAATGAGTTTGTACATTATTTCGCAAGTGTTGATTCGGCCGAAAGATTTGGTTTTGGTTGGCAATTTGAGTCATTATGCTTCGAATATGATTTTTCAGCAATCGGGCGCGAAGATCAAAACGATTCCTGTTGATGCACAAGGTTTAGTTGTTGATTTTATTAGAAAGAACTTTACAAAAGGAAGTATTCGCTGTGTTTATGTTTGTTCGAATAGAGATTATCCGACAACCACTACTTTGAGTGCGGAACGTCGACTGGAATTGCTAGAACTTGCCAAAGAATTTCAATTTGCGATAATTGAAGATGATTTTGATTATGATTTTCAGTTCGAAGGTTCAGCGATGTTGCCAATGGCGAGTTCGGATGCAAATGGATTAGTAATTTATTTAGGGAAGTTAGGGCAATCATTATTTCCAAGTTTCCAAACTGGATTTGTAGTGGCTCCAGAAAATTTGATTTTGGAAGCTAAAAATTACCTACAAATGCTCGACAGACAAGGCGATTTGATTCAGGAACAAATGCTGTCTGAATTAATATATGAAGGTGAAATGCATCGTTTGTTGAAGAAAAACGGAATTGTTTATAAGCAACGACGTGATTTTTTATGTGAATGTTTAAGTCAAACCTTCAAAGACAAAATTCATTTCAGTAAAGCAAGTGGTGGTTTAGCACTTTGGCTTGAATTTAATCCGAAAATCTCTTTAGTAGAATTGGCGAAACAAGCCGAACAACTGAATGTTTTTCTTCCTAAAACTATTTTGTACCAAGACAAGAATACTTGTGCGATTCGTTTTGGTTTTGGTCATTTTAGAGAAGACGAAATTGAAATTGTAGTGCAAAAATTGAAAAAAGCATACGATTTAGTACTGTCGTAAATTGATAAACCTACTGCCCTAGCCCAGATGGGAACGGCATCCTTTTTTTAAACCTAACAGATTGCAAAACCTGGTAGGTTTGAAAAAAGATATAGTGGACAGCTGGAAATAGCTCCAAAACAAAAAAGCCAAACATTACTGCTTGGCTTTCTTTATGAAGTTGTATTACTTTAGTCTGCTAAAATAATAACTTTGTTTTCATTCATTTCTATTGTTCCTGAATTAACAGGTAACCAATAGGTTTGCTCGTTTACTTTAGTGAATTGAGGCAGAAAATCTTTATCAATTTTAATGTTTTGAGCAGTGATTTTCACGTTTCCTTTTGTTAATAATGAAACAATAGCCGCGTGATTGTTTAGCATTTGAAACTCACCATTAATACCCGGAACAATTACTGAGGTAACTTCTTCTTTGAATAATGTAGCTTCTGGTGATACTATTTCTAAAATCATACTTTTAATTAGTTTACAGTTTCAGTTTACGGTCTCAGTTCTGAACACTGCGACTGAACCCTGAATACTAGATTATGCTTCAGCTAACATTTTTTGACCTGCTTCGATCGCTTCTTCGATAGTTCCTTTAAGGTTGAATGCTGCTTCTGGTAAGTGATCTAATTCACCGTCCATAATCATATTAAATCCTTTGATTGTATCTTTAATATCAACTAAAACTCCTTTTAATCCTGTAAACTGTTCTGCTACGTGGAAAGGTTGTGATAAGAAACGTTGTACACGACGTGCTCTTGATACAGCTAATTTGTCTTCTTCAGACAATTCTTCCATACCTAAAATCGCGATAATATCTTGTAATTGTTTGTATTTCTGTAAGATCTCTTTTACTCTTTGTGCACAATCGTAGTGTTCAGCACCTAAGATTTCTGGTGTTAAGATACGAGAAGTAGAATCTAATGGATCTACTGCAGGATAAATTCCTAACTCAGCAATTTTACGAGACAATACAGTTGTAGCATCTAAGTGAGCAAACGTTGTTGCTGGTGCAGGGTCAGTTAAGTCATCGGCAGGAACGTAAACCGCTTGAACCGAAGTAATAGAACCTGTTTTTGTAGATGTAATACGCTCTTGCATCGCTCCCATCTCAGTTGCTAATGTAGGTTGGTAACCTACCGCAGATGGCATACGACCTAAAAGTGCAGAAACTTCAGAACCTGCTTGCGTAAAACGGAAGATGTTATCAACGAAGAAAAGAACGTCTTTTCCTTGTCCGTCTCCTGCTCCATCACGGAAATATTCAGCAATTGTTAAACCCGATAATGCAACACGTGCACGTGCTCCAGGTGGTTCGTTCATTTGACCGAATACGAATGTTGCTTTAGAATCTTTCATTAATTCTTTATCTACTACAGATAAATCCCATCCTCCATTTTCCATAGAGTGCATGAAATCGTCTCCGTATCTGATAATTCCAGATTCTAACATTTCTCTTAAAAGGTCATTTCCTTCACGTGTTCTTTCTCCTACTCCTGCGAATACAGAAAGTCCACCGTGACCTTTTGCGATATTATTAATCAACTCCTGAATTAATACTGTTTTACCTACTCCGGCACCACCAAATAATCCAATTTTTCCTCCTTTAGCATAAGGCTCAATAAGGTCGATTACTTTAATACCTGTAAATAAAACTTCAGTAGAAGTTGATAAGTCTTCAAATTTTGGAGCTGATCTATGGATTGGTAAACCATTAGCACCTGTTTTAGGTAAATCTCCTAAACCATCAATTGCATCACCAATAACATTAAATAAACGACCAAAAACGGCGTCTCCAACTGGCATGTGAATTTGTGCTCCAGTAGCTACAACTTCAACACCTCTACCTAAACCATCAGTAGAGTCCATAGAAATGGTACGTACCGTGTTTTCACCAATGTGAGATTGAACTTCAAGTACTAATAAAGTACCGTCTTTTTTAGTGATTTCTAATGAATCGTAAATTTTAGGTAATACGTTATTTGAGTCATTAAAAACGACGTCAACAACTGGCCCGATAATTTGTGCAACTTTTCCTGTGATTCTAGACATTGCTTATGTATTTATTTAATAGCTAATTAATGTTCAAAAAATGATGTATTCTTCAAAGTGCAAAGATAGTTTTTATTAAAACAATTTCACAATTAATTTTTCGAATTTTGACAATAAAAAAGCGAAACCTTTCGATTCCGCTTTAAATATGTTACTCTACCGTTACCGATTTTGCTAAATTCCTAGGTTGGTCTACATTACAACCTCTCAGAACTGCTATATGATATGATAATAGTTGCAATGGAATTGTCGTTAGCAACGGTGTGAATGGTTCACTTGTTTCAGGAATTTCAATTACGTGATCGGCTAAAGCTCTTACTTGGGTGTCCCCTTTAGTAACTACAGCTATAATTTTTCCGCTACGTGCTTTTATTTCTTGAATATTACTTACCACTTTATCGTAATGTCCTTGATTAGGAGCAATTACAATAACTGGCATAGATTCATCTATCAATGCAATTGGCCCGTGCTTCATTTCTGCCGCTGGATATCCTTCTGCATGGATATAAGAAATTTCTTTTAATTTTAATGCACCTTCTAAAGCTACAGGGAAATTATAACCTCTACCTAAATATAAACAATTAGGAGCATCTTTATAAATTTCTGCAATTTGTTTAGCTACGTCATTTGTTGACAAAGCTTCTTGTACTTTTTCTGGCATTAATTCTAATTCGAATAAATTACGTTGGTAATCTGAATTAGACATTGTTCCTTTCGCTTTTGCTAAACGTAAGGCCAACATTGTCAGCACAGTAATTTGAGTAGTAAACGCCTTTGTTGAAGCTACTCCGATTTCTGGTCCAGCATGCGTATAAGCTCCCGCGTGAGTTTCACGAGAAATAGAAGAACCAACAACATTACAAACTCCAAAAACAAAAGCTCCGTTTTCTTTGGCTAACTTAATTGCGGCTAAAGTATCCGCAGTTTCGCCTGATTGTGAAATTGCAATAACCACATCATCTTTATAAATAATAGGATTTCTATATCTAAATTCTGATGCATATTCTACTTCAACAGGGATTCTTGCAAATTCTTCAATGATATACTCAGCTACTAAACCTGCATGCCATGAAGTTCCACAAGCGATGATAAGAATTCTTTTCGCGTTTGTGAATTTTTCTAAATTATCCTCAATTCCTGCTAAACGAACAATCCCTTGGTTTGCCAAAAGTCTTCCTCGATAAGTATCTTTAATTACGCTTGGTTGTTCATAGATTTCTTTCATCATGAAATGATCATAACCTCCTTTTTCAATTTGCTCCAAATTCATTTGAAGTTGTTGAATGTATGGATTTACCAGCGAATCATCTTTGATTTTTCTGATTTTTAAAGGTTTGTGCAAACGCACAATTGCCATTTCTTCATCTTCTAAATAAATAGCGTTTGAAGTATATTCGATAAAAGGTGTAGCATCAGAAGCAATGAAAAACTCATTTTCTCCAATTCCAATTGCCAATGGACTTCCTAAACGAGCGGCTACAATTTCATCTGGTTTTTCAAGATCAATTACTGCAATAGCATAAGCACCAACCACTTGGTTTAAGGCAATTTGCACCGCTTTTCCTAATTTACAATTTTCATTTTTCTTAACCTCTTCAATTAAGTTAATTAAAACCTCTGTATCAGTGTCGGATTGAAATGTATAACCTCTTTTTATTAATTCTTGTTTTAATGGCTCATAATTTTCAATGATTCCATTATGGATAATTACTAATTTTCCAGAGTTTGAAAAATGAGGATGCGAATTTACATCATTAGGAACTCCGTGAGTTGCCCAACGCGTATGACCCATTCCTACTTTTCCAAAAGTATTTTTATCATTTTGAGCACAAAGCTCTAAATCAGAAACTTTTCCTTTTGTTTTTGATAATTTTAAATCTGTTCCGTCAAATAAAACAATTCCAGCACTATCATACCCTCTATATTCTAAGCGATGCAATCCTTTAATAATTACAGGATATGCATCTCTATGACCTATATAACCAACAATTCCACACATATAATTTTAATTAGGTTTGGTGTAAAATATTTGTAATTTTAACTTTTTATCTTCATTTATAGGTGCCACATTACTACCATATAGAACAGTACCTAAGGGATTCATCACTGAAGATATTGGAATAAAACTAGTTTGCTGCGAACCTAAAGAAATAGGCGAAGTCAGAAAACCATTAGTAGAAATATTTATATTTTCAGTTAAACTCAAACCTAGCCTTATATTTTTATTGAGACTCGCATCTTCACTATTAATAACTCTATTTATATAATTTGTTAGTCTTATTCTGTAATAAATTCCTTTTTTATTCTCGTCTACCTTTATTATACCATCAAAGTTGAATTTATTATTTTTAAGATCAGTTGTGGTTGAATTATCTACGGAGTAATCAAGAATCGGTAAATTATTTGTTGCATCATATAAATAAATTCTTTTTGGCTCTTTTACGCCATCAACATTCATTTTTGATTTATCGATGTAGAACGTTAAACTAGCTTCATTAATTAACCAATTATTATTTCTTAGCTCTTCTAATTCGTCAGCAATATCATTACCATCTTGATCGGCACCAAATAAGTCTATGTAAGCCACAGAGCCATTTCCTCCTTTTAAGTATAACCTTGAATCACCTATTACTGCATTAGAGCTAGCGAGTGCTGTTTGGTAAGCCGCATCGTTCTCATAATCGTAAAAGTTAATAGTATTACCTTTTAAATTTAGAGAATATTCTTTTTTAGAATTTTTTATCGTAGAAACACCTCCAACAACAGTTGTAACATCTGAGTGATATTGAATTACGATCTTCCCTTTTGAAAAATCCATCATAGCTAAAAGACCTTCTTCTCCAGGATTTTGCTCCATTTTGAAATATAGTCCTCTAAAATATTCTTTAAAAATTGTATTACTAGTTAATTTATTTGGTGCGGCCATCAAAACTTTCGTTTTAAAAAAGTCTTTATCCAGACTTAACCACATTCCAGGTTTTTTTCTATCCTTGACAACTCTTTTCGTAAGATCTGTTACTATAACACCATTACTATCAATAAAATTTCCGTCTTCATCCGTTTTGTATTTAATGATTTCTTTTTTATTAAAAATGAATTGCGAATTCTCTTCAATTTTGGTGCTATTGTTTAATACAGTTCCATTTAAATTATTTTCTATAAGTCCTTTTTCATTTGAAAAATAACGCTGGTAATAAGATAAAATGTCATTTGGATCAGGATTTGGATTAAAATCTCTTAAAATATATGCGTTTTCATAAACTTTCAGGCTCATAGTTGACGCTTGATTGCCATAAATTGAATCTAAAATGAAAATATTTTCGCCGTCAACAACTTTATCAACACGACTAAAATATGGTATATAAAGATAAACCGAGTCGTTTGCTTTAATTTCAATATTGGTACCTACAACTTCATCTATCCCTGCTAGTTCTACTTGAGTAACAAAATTTGCTTTTGTGGTTCCAAAAGCAGGATTGTCATAAATCCCAAATGCATTAACTGGTAAATTATTAGACTGTACCGCTCCAGTTGCTTTAGAATAAGCCACTAAATTTTGAACTTCATATTTTTCAAAATTAAAATGATCTTCTCCTATGATATCGGATCCAACGGAATTAAAATCTTTATCACACGAAAATGTTGCAAATGCAATTACTAATGCTAATGTTATCTTTAAAAAATTTCTTTTCATAACGGTATTATAATACGTGATTTTTGATGAATGAAGTGTACGCTTCTTTTATAGTATCTTTCGCAGCGAAAGGTAAAAAAGGTTTGTTTGAACTTTCTATAAATTTTGTTAAAGTTGGAGAAAGCGCCTCAGAACCAACAACTACGGCATCTGAATGCATAACTGATAGCTTCATTAAGTTTTCATACGTAGGCTTTTCAATCAATTCTACAGCCTCTTTTTCTATATTGTCAAATAAAATTTTATTCAATAATTCTGAATCTAATTCACCCTCAAAACCTTGTTCATAAACAGAAGAAATAATTTTGGTTTCAGCAAAAATACCTTCATCTTTATAATAATGTTTTAAATAAACCGGTAATAAAGAAGCCATCCATCCATGAACATGAATAACATCTGGCACCCAATTTAATTTTTTTACGGTTTCAACAACTCCTTTGGCAAAGAATATCGCTCGTTCATCATTATCTGGATACAAAACACCTTCTTCATCAGAAAAGGTAGCTTTGCGTTTAAAATATTCATCGTTATCAATAAAATATACCTGAATTCTTTCCTTCGGAATTGAAGCCACTTTAATAATTAGTGGCATGTCCATATCGTTCACTACCAAATTCATTCCTGACAAGCGTATAACCTCATGTAATTGATGTCTTCTTTCGTTAATATTACCATATCTTGGCATAAAAATCCGTATTTGACCTCCTAATTCATTGATCATTTTCGGCATTTCATACGACTGTAACGATACTTCGTTTTCAGCTAAATAGGGCACCACTTCAGATGATACATACAATATCCTCTTGTCTTCCATAAGTTTCTAGTTAATTATTGTTTGTAAAAAACCTTGCAAATTTACGAATTTTTATGGATTTAACCACTAAAATAGTAAGTTTGCACCCAAATTAACCGTTATAAAAATGCTAGTTTTTAATAAAAAGTCGGATTTGAGTGCTTTTCTAAGCCCATTAATCAACCAAAATAAAACCATCGGATTTGTTCCAACCATGGGCGCTTTGCACGAAGGACACTTGTCTTTACTTGAAAAATCACTTGCAGAAAATGATGTTTGTGTAATCAGTATTTTTGTAAATCCTACACAATTTAACAACGTAGATGATCTTCAGAAATATCCGAGAACTTTGGATCTAGATGTGGAAAAAATAAAGGCTTTGAACGAAAACATTATCGTTTATGCGCCAACTGTAGAAGATATTTACGAAGGAAACACCACTTCTCAAGCTTTCGAGTATGATGGATTAGAAAACCAAATGGAAGGAAAACATCGACCTGGTCATTTTGACGGTGTTGGAACTATCGTAAAGCGTTTGTTCGAAATCGTAAAACCCAGTCAAGCCTATTTTGGTGAAAAAGATTTTCAACAATTACAAATAGTAAAAAAGTTAGTTTCAAAATACGAAATGAAGGTTGCCATTATTGGATGTCCTATTTTTAGAGAGACTAGTGGTTTGGCAATGAGTTCGAGAAACGAAAGGCTTTCGCCCAAAGCACGAGAAAAAGCTGCGCTGATTTTTGAAATATTAAAAGATGCTACAGCTGTTTTCAAAACGCATTCAATGAAAGAAACGGTAAATTTTGTTGAAAAAGTATTTAAAAAATACCCTGAATTTGAATTGGAATATTTCGAAATTGCAGATGAAGAAACGCTTTTACCATCCGAAAATAAAGACGAAAATAAAAAATACAGAGGTTTCGTTGCGGTTTTTATCGAGAAAATTCGATTAATAGATAATATTTCACTAAATTAATTAACTTTGCATTATGCAAATTCAAGTAGTAAAATCAAAAATTCATAGAGTTACTGTCACTGGTGCCGATTTGAATTACATAGGAAGCATCACTATTGACGAAGCGCTCCTAGAAGCTTCTAATATTTTAGAAGGAGAAAAAGTACAAATCGTGAACATCAATAATGGTGAACGATTAGAAACATATGCCATTAAAGGACCTAGAAATACAGGTGAAATCACATTAAACGGACCTGCAGCTAGAAAAGTGCACAGAGGAGATATCATTATCATTATTTCTTATGGAATTATGGATTTTGAAGAAGCTAAAACCTTTAAGCCCTCGTTGGTTTTTCCAAACGAAAAAGACAACTCTTTAACATAGTTTGAAAGCATCAATTTCTAAATTTTTATCGCTTACAATTCCACTGCTTATTGGAATTGGAATTATTTATTATCAATTTACTACTTTAACGGCTGAGGAAATTCAGAAGATTAAAATTAGCTTCATAAAAGCCGATTATTACTATGTTTTTCTCTCACTTTTTATAGCGCTATTTGGCTATTGGTCAAGAGCTTATCGTTGGAAATTTGCTCTTAATCATCTAGGCTATACAACAAAATTTCAGAACACGTTAATGACGGTTTGCGTTTCCTACTTAGTAAACCTAACCATTCCACGATCAGGCGAAATTACAAGAGCCGCTTTACTAAAAAAATACGAAAACATACCATTTGATAAAGGTTTTGGAACTATTGTTGCCGAAAGAATTGTGGATTTAATCATTTTTTTTATTTTTGTTTGTATTGGATTTATATCGCAATATGACACCCTTTACCTTTTTTTAGCAGAAAAAAATGTTGCGTTTGCATCAATACTTTGGTTCTTAGGTGTAGGTTTTTTACTTTTTGTACTTTTTATTTTGGTCTGGATTTACGCCGAGTGGAAAATAATAGTAAAATTAAAACGCAAATTAGCGGGATTAATTGAAGGCATGCAGAGTATCGTGAAAATGAAAAATAAATGGAGTTATATTTTCCATTCCTTTTTTATCTGGTTTTCTTACTTATTGATGTTTTACGTCACTATATTTGCGTTACCAGAAACGACTACTATTACTTTTGATGTAGTTATAATGGGTTTTATTTTTGGCACGCTTGCAGTTGGATTTACTAATGGTGGTTTAGGTGCGTATCCATTGGCTATTGCCTTAATTTTCTCTCTTTTTGGAATTTCAGATGATATTGGAATTGCATTCGGATGGCTAGTTTGGACTTCACAAACACTTTTAACTATTTTCTTAGGATTGTTATCTTATTTGCTTTTACCGATCTTGAATAAGAAATAAATTAGTAAATTGCTGCTCTAATAATCTAATCATTTCCAGATGAACTATAAATTTCTCTTGATATTACTAGCTACTACCAGCTTTTTTGCACAAAGAATACCAGAATCACTTAAGACAAAAAAAATTGGAACTCGAACTTTTACAGTGCTCACACCTCCATCCTATGAGTCAAATCCTGACAAAAAATATCCTACTTTGGTTTTGTTGGATGGTGAATATTTGTTAGATCCTTTTGATGGTATTTTAAAATATGGTAATTATTGGGACGATTTACCTGAGATGATAATTATTGCTGTTGCTCAAAATAATGGTGAAACTCGTTTTTTAGACAGCAAATTTGATACCGCTGGATTTCCAACTGGTACCGGTGCAGATTTCTTTGAATTTATCGGTCAAGAATTATATCCTTATATTGAGTCAAAATACAGAACATTACCATTTAGAGTTGTAGCTGGTCACGACACAACTGCAGGTTTTTTAAATTTCTATTTGTATAAAGATACTCCTGTTTTCAATGCTTACATCTCTTTGGCTCCAGAAATGGCTCCAGAAATGGAGAAAAGAATTGCCGAACGTTTAGCAAAAATTACCAAACCACTATATTATTATCAGGCAACTGGAGAAAGTGATATACCCGAAATTAATGAAGCAGCGAGCACATTAGATACAAATATTTTAGCAATCCAAAAGGCAACGTTTAAATATCAAAACGATATTTTTAAAAATGCATCACATTACTCATTTGTAACCAAAGCAATTCCAAACGCATTATATTTTATTTTCGAAGGCTACCAACCGATTTCAATGCTTGAATTCCAAAATAAAATTCTTACACTAGAATCGGGTTATACGGATTATTTAATTAAAAAATATGATGATTTAAATACAAAATTAGGCTTGCAAATCAAACCAAGATTAAATGATTTTACGGCAATTGAAGCGGCGATAATGAAGAATAAAGCTTACGGAGAATTTCAAACTTTGGCAGATTACGCTAATAAAAATTATCCGAAAACAATTTTAGGCACTTATCACCAGGCAATGTATTATGAAAAAACGGGTAATTATAAAAAAGCTGTTAAAGAATATAAAAAAGCTTTTGCCCTTGAAGAAATTAGAGGAATTACTAAAGACTTCATGCTTAATAAAGCAGATGCGTTAAAAAACAAGAAAGACGAGTTGAAAGAAGAACCGGCCGAAGCTCCAGCTGAAGCACCAACAGAGTAAACTGAATTTTCAAGAAGAATAAATACAAATGAGCAAAGTGAAAACAGCATTTTTTTGCCAAAAATGTGGCACCCAATATTCAAAATGGCAAGGACAATGTAACGCTTGTAAAGAATGGAATACCATTGTAGAAGAATTGGTGCAAAAAGAAGAAAAGGCTGCTTGGAAAACAACTTCAGCTTCTACAAAATCAGCAACAAAGCCATTACGTATAAGCGAAATTGATACGGCTCAAGAAATCCGAATGAACACCACAGACAATGAATTAAATCGGGTCTTAGGTGGCGGAATAGTACCTGGTTCTTTGATTCTACTGGGCGGTGAGCCTGGAATTGGAAAAAGTACGCTATTATTGCAAATTGCCCTAAAATTACCCTATAAAACATTATACGTTTCGGGTGAAGAAAGTCAAAAACAAATAAAAATGCGTGCCGAACGTATTACTTCTAGTCTAGACAATTGTTACATTTTAACCGAAACGAAAACACAAAATATTTTTCGTCAAATTTTGGAAATCGAACCCGATATCGTAATTATTGATTCGATTCAAACATTACATACGGATTTTATTGAATCTTCTGCAGGAAGTATTTCGCAAATTAGAGAATGTACGGCAGAATTAATTAAATATGCGAAAGAAACCAATACTCCTGTGTTATTAATCGGACATATTACAAAAGATGGAACTATCGCCGGACCAAAGATTTTGGAACATATGGTTGACACCGTTTTACAATTTGAAGGCGATAGAAACCACGTATACCGTATTTTAAGATCCTTGAAAAATCGTTTTGGTTCTACTGCCGAATTAGGAATTTACGAAATGCAAGGTTCAGGATTAAGAGAAGTGGACAATCCATCAGAAATATTGATTTCGCACAAAGACGAACAACTCTCTGGAACCGCAATCGCAGTTACTTTAGAAGGAATGCGTCCGTTGATGTTAGAAATTCAAGCGCTAGTAAGCAGCGCAGTTTATGGAACGCCGCAAAGAAGCACAACGGGTTATAATGCAAAGCGATTGAACATGATTTTAGCTGTTTTAGAAAAACGAGCTGGTTTTCGATTGGGCACAAAAGACGTATTCTTAAACGTAACTGGTGGAATTTCTGTAGAAGACACCGCAATAGATTTAGCAGTTGTAGCGGCAATTCTATCATCAAACGAAGATATCGCAATTCCTGAAGGATTCTGTTTTGCAGGAGAAGTAGGACTTTCGGGTGAAATTCGACCAGTTAACCGTATAGAGCAACGCATTCAAGAAGCTGAAAAATTAGGATTTACAACTATCTTAGTTTCTAAACACAACAAAATTTCAATAAAAAGTATTGGAATTAAAATAATTTTAGTAGCAAAGATTGAAGATGTTGTTAATGAGTTGTTTGGCTAAAAAAATAGTACAAATAAATAGTCAAAAAAAAATATTTTTTATATATTTGTCCGCCCCTAAAAATGCATTAAAATAACACTTAAATTTATAAAAAATTACTATGAGAAAATTATTACTAATTCTATTTTTGGTTAGTTATGTGAGTAACGCACAAACTATTGATTACAAACCTTTTGACGAGTTCTTAAAAAAACACGTATCTGATAAAGGTGTAGTTGATTATGATAAAGTTTTGAAAAATATGGATCAAATTAATTTAATTACTTCAAATTTTTCTAAAATTTCTCCAAATAAAAGTTGGACCGAAAATGAAATTAAAACTTTTTGGATCAATGTTTACAATATCAATGTAATAAAGCTTTTAGCAGAAAATTATCCTTTAAAAAGTATAACCTATATTAGAGAACCTTTTCAAATGAATTTTATTTCTTTTGATGGCGAAAAAATATCGTTAGATCACATTGTAAATGAAATTTTGAAACCCCTTAAAGACCCTAGAGTTCACTTTGTGTTATACAGCACTGCAGTATCATCACCTACTTTAAGAAATTCAGCTTATTCTTCTGAAAAACTTAACGATGATTTAAATGTCGCTACTAATCTGTATATCAATGATATTACAAAAAACAATATCACAGCTAAAAGATGTTCGCTTTCTAAAATTTTTGAATGGAATATTACTGATTTTATGGGTAAAAATAACATCATTTCTTTCATCAATGATTATTCAAGAGTAACGATAGACGAAGATGCTAAAATAAGTTTTATGGAATATAATTGGAGCTTAAATAAATAAATAAATAGTCATCAAAAATAGTATTTTAAAGCCGACTGAAATAAATTTCAGTCGGCTTTAAAATTTTACAGTAAAAAGCAGCATTAAAAACAGTACAAAAAAATCGTAATTTTTAAAAAAACCGAACGGTATCGAAAATTACTCCGCTAAAAATTTATGTCCGATCTAAAAGAAAGAAAATTAAAAATACTAAATTACCAAATTAAAGAATTGGAAAATAATCAAGGGTACTTAAAAAATTATTGGTTGCGCATCGCTTTGATCGGTGTTTTAGTTACTTTAATTGCACCAGAATATACACATCAAAAGACAAAGCCTCTTATCTTTTATTTCAATTACAATTACCCTTTTTGTTATTCTGTTGTAGCGCTATTCTACACAATTATTTGTGTAATAATGTTAATTACATTCAACATTCAAGACAAGAAAAAACTTAAGAAATTAAAAGAAGAAAGAAATTTTATTGATATTTTTAGAAACTAAATTCAATCTTTAATTCTCTTTTTTTACATATTCTAAAATATCCGCAGGTTGGCAATCTAAGATTTCACAAATAGCTTCTAAAGTAGACAACCGAATGGCCTTAGCTTTTCCTGTTTTAATGATTGATAAATTGGCTGTTGTGATACCCAATTTCTCTGCTAATTCCGTAGAACGCATTTTTCGTTTGGCTAACATTACATCCAAATTAATGATAATTGGCATACTTAAAAAGTTAAGTCGATTACGTCTTTATGGCTTTTCGCAATGGTAAAAACCTCAGCTAATATAAGGAAAAACAGTCCTAAAGAGAATAACAAAACATTTGAATTCAACTCAAAATTCAATGAAATATTTCGTTTCAAGTAATTAAAAATAAAACCTGAAATGCCCGAAATAACCGCAGAAGAAATTAAGACAAATCCTATTTTATTCAACAATTGAACAACTTGTAAATCAAAGATAATTTTCAGTTGAAACAATCGTATTAATTTTTTAAACAAATAAAGCGCATAAATTATCAATATACTTGAAATCATTAAAAAAGCTAAAATAATTTTAGACTTTAAATCAACAACAACTAATTCGCTACCGTTGATTTTAATGGGAACATCAAAAGGTTCATTACTAAAAACAATAAAACCTGATAAGAATAGAATAATTGGAATTGCTATCATTGCCATTATCCATACAAAATCAATAATCGCTTTAAGAAAATTCAATTTTTTCATATTTTGAATGATTTAAAAAATTCAAAAGTATAAAAAAATTATTGTATTACAATAATAAAATATCTAAATTTGATAATTTTACATTCGTTCCAACATTTCCAAAGCCTTATTAATCGATTTCACATTTTCAAACGTTATCAACAATTTTAAGCCCGTTTTGGTTTCTTTTTCTTTGATTTTACAAATATTGCCGTTGTGTTGTGCAAACTGCATTACTTTTATAAAACGGTTCGATTGGTAAAAACTGCTTTGTTGATCGCCAATAAAATAACCAATCATTTTACCTTGTTTCATCAATAAACGCTCTAATCCCATTGCAGTTGCTTTCCATTTTATGCGGACACTATTCAATAAAGCAATCGCAGGTTTTGGCAAAGCACCAAATCTGTCAATAAGTTTTTGTTCGTATTTTTGTAAAGCCTCTTCGTTTTTAATCTGACCTAATTCACTATATAAAATCAAACGTTCCGAAATATTATTGATGTACTCATCTGGAAACAACAATTCAAAATCGGTATCAATCTGAATATCTTTCACAAATTCTTTGGTTTCAATATCATTTTCTTCCTGATATAAATCCTTAAATTCGTTTTCTTTCAATTCGTCAATGGCTTCGTTCATAATTTTCTGATAGGTATCAAAACCAATATCATTGATGAAACCACTTTGTTCGCCACCTAATAAGTCACCAGCACCACGAATTTCTAAATCCTTCATTGCAATATTGAAACCACTTCCTAATTCGCTGAATTGTTCCAATGCATTAATTCGTTTCTGAGCTTCACCCGTCATCATTGAATAGGGCGGCGTGATGAAATAACAAAATGCTTTTTTATTACTTCTTCCCACACGACCCCGCATTTGGTGTAAATCTGATAATCCAAAATTATTGGCATTGTTGATGAAAATGGTGTTCGCATTGGGCACATCTAAACCACTTTCAATAATAGTTGTCGCTACCAAAACATCGAAATCGCCCTCCATAAAGGCCAACATCAATTCTTCAAGTTTTTTTCCGTCCATTTGTCCGTGACCAATTCCGACTCTTGCTCCAGGTACCAAACGCTGAATCATTCCAGCAACTTCTTTGATGTTTTCAATGCGATTGTTGATGAAAAACACTTGTCCGCCACGCTGAATTTCATACGAAATAGCATCCCGAATTACTTCTTCACTAAAACGAATCACGTTTGTTTCAATAGGATAACGATTTGGCGGCGGCGTCGTAATTACCGATAAATCTCGTGCTGCCATCAATGAAAATTGCAAAGTTCTTGGAATTGGCGTTGCCGTTAAAGTCAATGTATCGACATTTGTAGCAATCGTTTTTAATTTATCTTTTACATTAACTCCGAATTTTTGTTCTTCGTCAATAATCAATAAGCCTAAATCTTTAAAAATCACATTTTTATTGACCAATTGGTGCGTTCCAATCAAAATATCGACTTTTCCTGCTGTTAAATCTTGAAGTGTCTCTGATTTTTGTTTGGCCGTTCTAAATCGGTTTAAATAACTCACCGTAACCGGCATATCTTTCAATCGTTCCGTAAATGTTCTATAATGTTGATACGCTAAAATGGTTGTTGGTACTAAAATAGCGACTTGTTTTCCGTTGTCAACCGCTTTAAATGCGGCACGAATGGCAACTTCTGTCTTTCCGAAACCAACATCACCACAAACCAATCGGTCCATCGGACGTTCGTTTTCCATATCCGCTTTTACGTCAGCTGTAGCCGTAATTTGATCGGGCGTATCTTCGTAAATGAACGAACTTTCTAATTCTTTTTGCAAATAACTATCCGGTGCAAACTGAAAACCTTTGTCTAATCTTCGCTTCGCATACAACTGAATTAAGTTGAACGCAATATGTTTTACACGCGCTTTTGTTTTCTGTTTTAAAACTTTCCACGCGTTGCTTCCTAATTTATAAATTTTAGGAGGTGCACCGTCTTTTCCGTTGTATTTCGAAATTTTATGAAGCGAATGAATGCTGACATACACAATATCATTATCGGCATACACCAATTTGATGGCTTCTTGCGTTTTGCCTTCGACCTGAATTTTTTGCAAGCCACCAAATTTTCCAATTCCGTGATCAATGTGTGTTACATAATCGCCCACCGACAATGAAGTCAGTTCTTTTAATGTAATATTTTGCTTTTTGGAATAGCCGTTTTTAATCGAAAATTTATGATAACGTTCAAAAATTTGATGATCAGTATAACAAGCAATTTGATTTTCTACGTCAATAAAACCTTCATATAAAGGCAATACCATCGTTTTATATTGTTTGCGAATACTTTCCGAATTGGCTTCGTCGATGTCTTCAAAAATATCGTGAAAACGACTTGCTTGGTTTTCATTCGAACAACATAAATAATTTTTTAATCCATTGAAATGGTTCTCGCTAAGATTATTTAACAACAAATCGAATTGTTTGTTAAACGAAGGTTGTGGTTGGATATGAAATTCAACCGCTTTGTCAATTTTAAATACAGCTTTCGCTTGCAATTCTACAACCGAAAAATCTAAGGCTCTTCTTAAAAACTGTTTTTGATTTAGGAATAATTCTTCTGGTGGAGCGTGTTTAATATCCGACGATAAAGCACCGAAAGCTTCCTTTGCTTTACTAAATAATTTATCTAATTGTTCTCCTAAACTTTCTGTGTTTTGGATTACTATAACCGTTTTTTCGCTGATGTAATCTAAGAAACTCTCACGACTTTCTTGTAATAATTTATTTTCAACATTCGGAATAATCGAAATCTTTTTTAGCTTTTCGATGGACAATTGCGTTTCCACATCAAAACTTCTAATACTATCTACTTCGTTACCGAAAAATTCAATTCGATACGGATTATCATTCGAGAATGAAAAAACATCGATAATTCCACCACGAACGGAAAATTCACCAGGTTCTGTTACGAAATCAACCCGTTTAAAATTATATTCAAATAGGGTTTCATTGATAAAATCAATTGATAAATTATCGCTAACTGCTAATTTTAAGGTGTTTTTTTCTAATTCTTTTCGGGTAACTACTTTCTCGAAAATAGCTTCGGCATACGAAACAATAATAGTCGGTTTTTTCCGAGAATTAATACGGTTTAAAACTTCCGCACGCAATAAAATATTAGCGTTGTCGGTTTCTTCAATTTGGTAAGGTCTTCGGTAGGAACTTGGATAAAAAAGTACGTCTTCCGTATTTAACAGTTGCTCTAAATCGTTTAAATAATAAGCCGCTTCTTCCTTGTTTTTGAATAAAATCAACAATGGTAATTCGGCTTTTTTAAACAACGAATGCATCACAAAAGACAATGCAGAACCCACCAAACCAGTTGCTTGGGATTTATTTCGTGCCGCAAAAGTACTTTCTAAAATAGCAATTTTGGGCGACTTATCGTAAATTGAAATGATATCGGACTTACTCAAAACTATTCGTCTTTAATTTGATCGGAAATCTGCATTTTCTCTTTCATTTGTTTCGGTCTAGCATTTCTAGTAGTATCTAATGCTTGCAACATCAACTCTTCTCCTATCTCTTTTGGAATGGCTCTCTTTACGATAATTTCCTCCCATTGCTTGTATAATCCTTTAATTTCTTCGTTAATTTCAGGAATTAATTTCGCAATACGAGCTTCTGGAATAACTTGTAAATTCATAAATGTTTCCAGAGACTTTATTTTGGTGTTTAAAGTAGTCAATCGACTTAAAACTTGCGGTTTTTGATAATCGATTGGAGCTGTGATCACTAAAGTGTCTGCTTTTATAGCAATGTTTTTAGTTTTTAATCGAAATGCTGACAAACTAGACTTTGGCTTTTGACGCATTTCAATTTCAAACTGTCTCCATTCATTCCAAGCATTTAGAGTAGCTTTAGTTTCTGGTCTAGCTTCCGGAAAATGAAACTGCCACATTTTAGAAATATTCTTGAAAACAGCTTCATTTTTTTGAGCTATTTTTTCAGCCTCTAATTGCTGTTGCGAATCATTCTCACAAGAGATTAGACCTAAAGATAAAATTAGTGCAAATGCTATAATACTTCTCATTGTTTATTTTAAAGAAACAAAGGTACAAATGTTTATAAAACTTATTCCTAAAACTAATATTTTCTTAACAGTTGTTTGAATGGCAATGCGTTGGCTATTCAGGAATTCTTGATTAATCTAATGATTTTTAATAAAAATGAATTGAAAGCGATGTTTTAGTAAAAATATAATAAAAATGCCCTGCATCAATTCAGTCGAAAATAGTATATTTGTTGACTTTATAATTCTATAAAATGGATACGAAAATTTTAATAATTGGTGCTTGTGGTCAAATTGGTACTGAACTTACGGCAAAACTTAGAGCTACTTATGGAGTGAACAATGTAGTCACTTCAGACATTAGAAAACTGAACAATGACGTAGTTAACAATGGTATTTTTGAAGTAGTGAATGCTTTAGATTACAACCAAATTGAACATTTAATTGAACAATATCAAATTACTGATGTTTATTTAATGGCTGCTTTACTTTCGGCTACAGCTGAGAAAAATCCGGCATTTGCTTGGGATTTGAATATGAATTCTTTATTTCACGTTTTAAATTTAGCCAAAGCAGGAAAAATTAAGAAAATTTTCTGGCCTTCAAGTATTGCTGTTTTTGGACCTACAACGCCAAGACAAAATACACCTCAATATACGGTAATGGAACCTTCAACGGTTTATGGGATTTCGAAACAAACGGGTGAAAGATGGGCTGAATATTACAATAAACAATATGGTGTAGATATTAGAAGTATCCGTTATCCAGGATTAATTAGTTGGAGTACAGAAGCGGGCGGTGGAACTACAGATTATGCCGTAGATATTTATCACAAAGCAATTACGGAAGGAAAATTTACAAGTTTTTTATCTGAAAACACAGAACTTCCAATGATGTATATGGACGATGCAATTAAAGCTACGATTAGCATTATGCAAGCTCCAGCAGAACAAATCAAGATACGTTCTTCTTACAATCTAGCTGCAATGAGTTTTACACCAAAGCAAATTGGCGAAGAAATTAAAAAACATTATCCAAACTTTGAGTTGGATTACGCTCCAGATTTCCGTCAGAAGATTGCTGATAGCTGGCCAGCGAGTATTGATGATGCTTCGGCAAGAACAGATTGGGGTTGGAAAAACGATTTCGACCTAGAAAATATGACAATTGATATGTTTGAAAATTTAAAAGAACATATTTATAACAAATAAAAAAACGCCTCGATAAATCGGGGCGTTTTTCATTACAAACAAAAAAACAAATTATTCTTGAACAATAGGGGCTCTTAAGGATTCTAAGACAGCTACAACATCTCCGATTAACATTGGATCAGTAACGCCATTTAAACCAGCTGATTGACCGATGTATCCGATAAATTTATCGTATTCAGTATCATTAATTTTCTTTCCCATACGCGGGTTTTGAGCTGGGTCGTGTGTTTTAACCATATTCATTCCTGAATAAGTATTTGTTGCTCCTCCACCAGTATTTGCAGAAAAGAAATCAGTAAGGTTTTTACTTAATATGGCAACATTTGTAGTATTTCCACTTAATGCTTCAGACAAAACAGGTGCAAAGTGAGCCGATAAATTCCCTGGTGCATCTGTGATCGCATCAGAAACAATTAACGCAATAGTAGAATCTACAACTGAACGATAGCTTAAACGCCCTTGTTCAATCATTTGACTTGGATTATTAGGATCTGAAACTTTTGTTGTTCCACCTAATCTTGCATACAAAGATGCTGGTTCCATCGGAGCTGCGTCATTATCGTCATCGCTGCACGAAGTAACGAAAGTTCCTGAAGCAATAAACAAAGCCATTAAGGCAAATTTTGAAAGATTTTTCATAGTAATAGTATTAGTAAATTAATTAAAAATTCGTTGGATTCCTCTTGAAAACTTATAGCTAAAGCTGTCTTCAGTCATAACCGGGCAGGCGGTTTTATTTGCTAATTCTTCTGGTAGGATATAACGTTCTGCATTATAATTTCCTAGAGCAACTAATTTGTCGAAAATATATTCTGAATTAGCAATTTTCATATCGTGGAAGTAAACCAAAACTCCTGTTTGTGCATTTAAGCGATCAGATTTTACTCCTGGAATTGATTTTAAATTTCTGTGAATTTCTTTAGCTTTTAAAGAGTCGATCGGTTCTTTAAAATCGATTCTACTTATTTGAAGAGAAGCGTTATCTACTACCAATGGCTTAGCATTTCCAATATGAACTACTAAAACGGTAGAAAGTATTAGGAAAATTCCCAGAATACTTCCAAATGTGATTTTTAAAATTTTCTTGGTTTTCATTTTATTTATTGTTTGTTTAGTAGCATTTACGCAAAACAAATAGGCTTGGTTTTCTAAAAATGAAAAAAAGATTAAATTTTAACATTTGGGCATAAAAAAACCCGCGACAAATTGCTCGGGTTAAATTATTATAATTGATATTTTTTACTTTCTCTTTTCTAGTATAATTTTATCCTCTATTGCTGTTTTCAATGGAATTACATCTTTAGATATTTGATTAGGAATCGTCATTGAAAGGACATAATGTTTGATTTTCCAACTTTCATTTTCAAAAATCAAAACGCCTGAACCTCTACAGATTTTCATTTGCGTGTCTAATAATTCATCAAACCAAACCGTTTTTTGATCGTTACTTATGTAAATATTACGTTCGATTGCTTTAAAACTCCAGGCTTTTCCTTTGTCGAAATGAGGTTTTGCATAGGTTTGAAAATCCTTTTTATTCCAATTTTCAGTAGCATCAGTTCCAATAAAAACGGACTCATCTGCCATAAAATCAAAATAAACATTATAATTTGCTTCGGCAGCGGCTTTGTACCAATTATCTAAAATTGTTGCGATTGTTTGCTTGCTGGCTTCTTTCGTTTCTTGTTTTATTTTACAAGGTTTGCAAGAAAAAGCTAATGTTGCTAAAAGCAGTAGGAATGTTTTTTTCATATTTTTTAGTTTTCCCCTCCTTTGGAGGGGAAATATTAAAGATTAATCACAACTGTTTTTACATTTACAAATTCTCTGATACCGTCTTCTGACAATTCTCTTCCATAACCTGATTTTTTGATACCACCGAAAGGTAATCTTGGATCTGATTTTACCATTTCATTGATGAAAACAGCTCCTTCATTAAAAGAACTGATATGCTTTTTAATGGTTTCAATATCTTGAGTAAAAACGGAAACACCTAATCCAAATTCGGAAGTATTACTTAATTCAATAGCTTCTTCAAGTGTTTTGAAAGCGGTAATAGCTACCACCGGACCAAATGTTTCTTCTTTAAAAACGGGCATTTTTACTGAAACATTTGTCAAAATCGTAGGTTCGTAGAAAGATTCTGTTCTTTTGCCACCACAAACTAGCTTTGCTCCGATTTCAATAGATTTCCTAACTTGAATTTCTAATTCTTCAGCCAAATCTTCTCTTGCTAATGATCCAATTTCTGTGGTTTTATCTAATGGGTTTCCTGTTTTTAACTTTTGAACAGCTGTTTTTAATTGTGATACGAAAGCCTCTTCAATATTTTCGTGAATTAGAAATCTTTTGGATGCGATACAACTTTGTCCAGCGTTTTGCATTCTTGCATTTACTGCAATTGCCACTGTTTTTTCAAGATTTGCATCCTCTAAAACTATAAACGCATTGTTTCCGCCTAATTCTAGCACACATTTTTTCAAATGTTTCCCAGCTTCGGTCGCAACGGCTATTCCTGCTTGTTCACTTCCGGTTAAGGAAACTGCTTTTATGATTGGATTGGCAATAATTTGAGCAACTTCAGCACTAGGAATGGGTAAATCTTGATAACATCCTTTTGGAAATCCAGCATCTTCGAAAATAGTTTGAATCAGTTTAGCCGATTTAGGAACATTACTAGCGTGTTTTACCACGACTGTGTTTCCGGCAGTTAAGGAAGGAACCGCAAATCGGAATACTTGCCAAAATGGAAAGTTCCAAGGCATAACGCCTAAAATTACACCGAGAGGTTCGTAAGTAACAAAACTTTCAGAACCGTCGGTTTTTATGTGTTTGGTTGCCAAAAATTGAGTTGCGTTTTCATAATAATACGTACATAAAAGGGCACATTTTTCAACCTCGGCGATTGCTTGTGTTATGGGTTTATGCATTTCATTAGTGATGCATTCCGCATATTGTTGTTTATTCTCTGAAAGTGTTTTGGCTAGTTTTGGTAAAAATGAAATTCGGTGTTCGAGTGTTTCTTTTTGCCATATTGCTTGAGTGTCTCTTGAAAGTTCTAATTTATTTTCCATTTCGAAAGGTTTTCGTAAAATTACAGTTTTTATTTGAAAACGCGGGTTGCGTTAGGGACGGAAGAGAAAATCCTTTATTTATAAAATTACAAAAATTTTATAAATAAAGATTGAAACGGACTGCCCGACCCTTGTGGTAACGCCCAAATTAAATTATATCTTTGTGGCATATTTAACAACTATACTAAAATGGAAGATTGTTTTGAAACCTTAATTTCGAGTTATTTGGATACGAAAGTTGGTATGGTTCCTGATTTTATATCGGAAGAATTAGCGGAAAACTTGGTGCAAAGATTGTTTGAATTGAAAGAGCAGAATTTGCTAAAGGCTGCTGGAATTGGAAATGTAGCCAAACTAACGCATAACGCGGAAATAAGAAGTGATGCCATTTATTGGTTAGATCGAAACAATAATAATGAATTCGAAAATCAATTTTTAGATCAAGTCGATGCTTTTGTGACTTATTTAAACCGCAGTTGTTTTACGGGAATTACAGGTTATGAATTTCATTTTGCGTTGTTTGATAAAGGAAGTTTTTATAGAAAACATTTGGATCAATTTCAAAATAATTCAAGCCGACAATTTTCAATGATAACCTATTTAAACCAAAATTGGCAACCTGAAGATGGTGGTGAATTGTGTATTTACGATGGCGATGTTACTCAAAAAGTAGCTCCAACGAATAGAAAAACGGTTTTTTTTAAGAGCAATGAATTGGTTCATGAGGTTTTGGAAACCAATAAAGCAAGATTGAGTGTTACGGGGTGGTTGAGACGCGATTAAAATTAAAAAGACTCTACATTGCAGTAAAGTCTTTTCTCTTGCTTCCTCTTGCCGAAAAAACGGGACAGGCTTTGGAATCGAACCAAGTAGATTAATAAAAATTAATTCAAAATAGCTCTAAAATAAAAAAGACTCTACATTGCTGTAAAGTCTTTTCTTTTGCTCCCTCTCTTGGGCTCGAACCAAGGACCCTCTGATTAACAGTCAGATGCTCTAACCAACTGAGCTAAGAAGGAATTACCTGAAGGTAAAATATGCTTTCGTTAAAAATTTGCTCCCTCTCTTGGGCTCGAACCAAGGACCCTCTGATTAACAGTCAGATGCTCTAACCAACTGAGCTAAGAAGGAAGGTATTGCTATTTTTAACGAGTGCAAATATAAACTGATTTTTTGTTATCGCAAATTATTTTGACTAAAAAATTAGAAAAGTTTATCAGCTATTAATTGGTAAATGTCTTTTCCAAAGGTTAAAGCCATTAAAGTCAATAAGATAATCATCCCAGCAGTCTGTACATAACCGGCAGCTTTATCTGATAATTTTTTACCTGTGATCATCTCAACTATCGTAAACAAGGCGTGTCCTCCATCTAAACCGGGTATTGGCAACAAATTCATAAACGCTAACCCAATTGAAAACAAGGCGGTAAAGTTCCAAATAAACTCCCAATTCCAAGTGTCTGGTAAACGACGAGCAATTCCAATAGGACTTTGAACGTGTTTATAAGCCTCTGTTTTTGGTCTTAGAATTAATTTGAACTGTTTCACGTTGTACACCAACAGCGACCAAGATTCCTTCACTGCTGCAGGAACTGCTTCTCCGAATGTAAGTTGATTGTTTACTTCGTAATCCAATTTATCCATCGGTTTATTGATAAATCCTAATTTTCCTTCCTTATCAACTCTTGCCTTTAACGCTACTTTTTTGTCCCCTCTCAAAACCACTAAAGCGATACTATCATTTTTGTGTTTTGAAATCATATCTTTAAATTGATCGTAATAAACAAAATCAGTTCCATTTAATGATTTTATTTTATCACCCATCAACAAACCTGCTTTTTCAGCTTCCGATTTTGGAACAACAGAATCAACCACAGAATTTGAGAAACGAGGTCCTAAGAATTCCTTTCCTTCTTTACTGATGATTTCACCTTTCATTTCATCTGTCAAAATAACATCAACGATTTTACCATCACGTTCCACCTCAACTTTATCCCCTAATAAAATATCTAAAGTCATACGGTTGAAACTTGGCTGGTACTTGCCATCAACTGAAACGATTTTATCTCCGTTTTTAAATCCTGCTTTCTGACCAACTTCACCAAAAGCCAGTCCGTTTTCTTGAATTTTTTCTGTAGCAATAAATTTTTGCCCCACGGTTGAATACATAATTGTAAAAATCAACCAAGCTAAAATAATGTTTACCGTAATTCCACCTAACATAATAATTAATCGTTGCCAAGCTGGTTTTGAACGAAATTCCCAAGGTTGTGGTTCCGTATTCATTTGGTCTGTATCCATACTTTCATCAATCATTCCTGAAAGTTTTACATAACCTCCTAAAGGTAACCAACCAATTCCCCATTCCGTATCACCAATTTTCTTTTTCAACAAAGAGAAACCAGCGTCCATAAACAAGTAAAATTTTTCGACACGAACTTTAAATATTTTCGCCGCTATGTAGTGACCAAATTCGTGAAGAATTACTAAAACCGATAATATAAATAATATTTGAGCTACTTGAATCATTTCTATGCTTTTATTTAAACGACAAAAGTAAGGTTTTCACCTTACTTTCCATCATAATTTTATGTTGTAACTATTTTTTTATAAAATTTTTATGAATTACGCCTTCCGAAGTGGAAATTTTAAGCACGTGTAAACCTGCTGCTAGTTCACTTACAGAGAAATCATTTGAATTTTTCTCTGCAACTAATTGTCCTAAAGTATTATAGATTTCAATTTTTTCTAACTGAAGTGTAGATGGCATCATAATATGCATTTCGTCATTTGCTGGATTTGGGTAAATCGAAATTGTTTGAGCTAATTCAAATAAATCATTAGCTAAAGTAGCCGTATTACTTTTTGAAATAATATGCTTATTTGGATCAAATGTCACACCAGTTACAACAAACGGAACTGAAACGATAAATTCTTGATTGTTTGAAGTGTTATTTACAACAACATCATAACTTGCAGCTCCGGCACCAGTTAATCTAATTTGCAGAGGCATTTCAAAAAATGTAACACTTGGATGCGATTGTGTTTGTCCAACTGTAATCTTCGCTTGTCCAGTACCCCAATTTTTTGCGGTTATTGTATAGGTTGGATACCCTTGTTTGTAAATCCAGTCATCAAAAAAACCATCTAGACTAGTTCCGTGAACCGTTTCTAAATGTGATTTTAAATCTCCGGTCAAGGCATATCCATAAGCCAAATTAGTATCATTTAGATAATTCTGTAAACCTTGGAAAAAATTGGCATCTCCCATCACCCAACGTAACATATGCGTTACCATTGAACCTTTATCGTATGATAATCTTGAACTAAATATTCTATTTGAATCTTCTGCTTGTGCATCAGTTAAATATACAGCACCTCCCAATTGTGAAGTAATATTGTTGATTTTATTGTTTTTCCATAAAACAAACGGAGCTGCTCCGTCTAATTCCTCTACCACAATTCCTGCTGTATATTCTGTTAATCCTTCATTTAGCCAAATATCTTTCCAAGTACCACAAGTTATTTTATTTCCAAACCATTGGTGCCCTAGTTCGTGCGCGATTAAACCTCTACTCCATCCGCCCATCGAGGACATTGTTGTGTGTTCCATTCCGCCACCCCAACTAAATTGTACATGACCATATTGTTCGTTGCGATAAGGATATAATCCAAATTTCTCTTCAAAAACATTCATTATTGGAGTCGTTTTATCAATTGCAGCTCGTACGGCAGGAGTGTTTCCTTCTGGATATAAATAATTTAAAATTGGAAAAAATGGTCTTTCAGTTGTCCCTAATCCTGCTTGAAAATTATAAATGTCATAATTAGAAACATTTAACGAAATCAAATAGGCTGGAATTGGATACCCGTGTTTAAAATGTCTTGTTGTGTTTCCTAAGGAAGTTACCGATGTAATTAATTTTCCGTTTGAAACACCAATGTATGGCGTTGGACAAGTAATATAGACATCGATACTGTCAACTTTATCTTTCAAATCTTGTTTACAAGGCCACCAATCGCTTGCTCCAAAAGGTTCAGAAAGTGTAAAAATTATTGGTGTTCCATTATGATAAGTCTGTGTAAATGCTTCTTGTTCTGTCGGTGGTGAGCCAAAATAATCAATAACTACAGTTGCAGAATTTCCCACAGCTAAAGTTGAGGGCAACGTTACAACTAATTCTTTATTTGCATTTTGAACAAAAGCTAATGGAGCGCCTGATAATTTTACTGAACTTACAATCAATTGACTGTTTAAATCAAATGTTACAGAATTCATTGCAATCAAAGCCTTAAAAGTAGAAGTTACTTTACCTGTAATGAAATTTACTTCCGGGTTAACCGTAAAACGCAACTCGTGATAAATGATATCATAATTCGCAGTGTTGGCATTGGCAACAAAGGCTTGAATAGAAGAAGCAGATTTTCGTTCGGCTTCCACCATTTTTTCAAATTCGGCACCATCATTTTGTGCAAAACCAAAAACACCTAAAAAAAGTAATAAATAAAGTAAGTTTTGTTTCATTATTGGTAGGTTCTTAAGTATGTAATTACTAAATACAGTACAAAGATATTTTGTTTAGTTTGAATAAAAAACATTTATTATAAATTATATTACAAAATATTTATTTTTTTAATCGTTTTATATCGAAAAATACATTTATCAGCATTGTTTCTAGCATTTTTCTTTTTTGTCGATTATCTGAATCCAATTTCATAAATTTGTGACTTTAAAACCAACAAATTATGTTACAAATAGCGTACATTAGAGAAAACAGAGAAGAAGTAGTACAAAGATTGGCTAAGAAAAATATTGACGCCAACGCTGCAATTGATGGAGTAATAAATCTTGATGAGAAAAAAAGAGCTACTCAAGCAGCATTGGAAACTATTAAATCAGAATCTAACAAGCTATCCAAAGATATTGGTGATTTAATGAAAGGTGGTGAAAAAGCAAAAGCCGAAATCTTAAGAGAAAAATCAGTACAACTTCGTGAAAACGACAAAGAACTTACCGAAGTTTTAAATACAATTACCGCTCAATTACAAGACGAATTATATAAATTACCAAATTTACCCGCAGAAATCGTTCCTGTTGGAAAAACTCCAGAAGAAAACTTAAATATTTTCGAAGAAGGTGAAATTCCAAAATTACACGAAGGTGCATTACCTCATTGGGAATTAGCAAAAAAATATGATTTAATTGATTTTGAATTGGGTGTAAAGATTACAGGAGCAGGTTTTCCAGTTTATAAAGGGAAATGTGCCAAATTACAACGTGCCTTAATCACTTATTTCTTAGATAAAAATACCGATGCAGGTTATTTGGAATACCAAGTGCCACATTTAGTAAACGAAGCTTCAGGAATTGGAACAGGTCAATTGCCCGACAAAGAAGGTCAAATGTACCACGCAGGAATTGATGATTTATATTTGATCCCAACAGCGGAAGTTCCAGTAACTAACCTTTTTAGAGATGTTTTATTAAATGAAAATGAGTTACCGGTTCTTTGTACGGCGTACACTCCTTGTTTCCGTAGAGAAGCAGGTTCTTATGGAGCTCACGTTCGAGGTTTAAACCGTTTACACCAATTTGATAAAGTTGAAATCGTGCGTATTGAACATCCAGATAATTCGTACAAAGCATTAGACGGAATGGTTGAACACGTAAAGGGAATCTTACAAGAATTAAAATTGCCTTATAGAATTTTAAGATTATGTGGTGGCGATATGAGTTTTGCTTCGGCATTAACCTATGATTTTGAAGTGTTTTCTACTGCGCAAGAACGTTGGTTAGAAATCAGTTCAGTTTCTAATTTTGAAACCTTCCAAGCCAATCGTTTGAAATTACGTTTCAAAGACAAAGACGGTAAAAACCAATTAGCACACACGCTAAACGGAAGTTCACTAGCTTTACCAAGAGTTTTAGCTGGGATTTTAGAAAACTATCAAACACCAGAAGGCATCGTAGTTCCTGAAGTTTTAAGAAAATATACCGGATTTGATATTATTAACTAAACGTTAATCTTTATAATATAATGTACTAAGTTGACGCCAAAAAGTGTTACTTTAGTACATTATTTGTTTTAATTTATGCTGAAAAAAATCGCTTTTCTTCTTCTTTTCTTGTCTTCATTTTTGGTCTCGGCCCAAAATGAGCAACTAGCCTTGCAATATTTTGAAGATGGTGCCTTTGAAAAAGCATTGTCTATTTTTGAAGAAAATGCTAAAAAGCAGCCTTCAAATTACTACTTTTTTCAAAAAGTTATCGAATGTAAGCAGCAATTAGAGCAATATGTTCAGGTCGAAAAAGTTATTTTAGACCGCAAACAAAGATACAATCAACCTATTCTTTTAGTTGAATTAGGCTATAATTTTCAACTTCAAAAAAAGGAAACAGAAGCTAAAAAACAATATGAATTAGCCCTGAGAGAGGTAGAAAAAGAACCAAATTATGCATACCAAATCGCTACTGCTTTTGAAAAAAGAGTATTGCTAGATTGGGCTTTAAAAAGCTACGAAATTGCTCAAAAAGCAAAACCAGATCTAAATTTTGATTACCAAATTGCAATGCTTCAAGGTCAATTAGGAAACTTAGATCTAATGTTAGAAAAGCTGTTAGATTATGGGTATAAAAATCAGGAAAACACTGCTTTAATACAAAATCATTTGACTCGATTTTTAGCCGATGATGCCACAGGAAGTTTTGCAGAATCCATCCGGAAAAACTTGTTGTTGAAAATTCAAAAATCGCAAGATTCTTATTGGAATCAATCGTTAAGTTGGTTGTTTGTGCAACAAAAAGAATACGGAAAAGCCTTTATTCAAGAAAAAGCTATTTACAAAAGAAATCCCGAGAGTTTCTACAATATTGTAGCTCTAGGACGTTTGGCTATTGCCGAAAATCAAAAGGAAGACGCTACTAATATCTTAACTTTTGTCTTGGAAAACACACAAGATTTAGATTTACAAATGCAAGCTCATCATTTTTTGATGGAAATGGAAATAGAAGCAGCACCTCCTACAGAATACAAAATTATTAACGACAAATTGATTGAATTGCTTAAAAAATATGGCGTTAGTCCTTATTCATTAGACTTGCAATTGCTAACTGCTAATTTTCAAGCGTTCTACCTAAAACAACCTGAATTAGGAAAAGAATTGCTCTATGACGCATTAAAACTTCCAATAAACATAAGGGAGCAAGCTAAAGTGAAAATGGAATTAGCCGATATTATGGTGCATGACGAAAAATTCAATCAGGCGATTTTATATTATGCACAAGTGGAAGATAATTTGAAAAATGACGTTTTGGCGCACGAAGCAAGTATGAAATTAGCAAAAGCTAATTTCTATAAAGGAGATTTCGACTGGACTTTGCAACAAGTAAAATTCTTAAAACAATCGTCGAGTTTATTGATTGCGAATGATGCTATCGAAATGTTTTTGTTGATCCAAGATAATTCAGCCGAAGATAGTTTAAGAGTGGCTCTTCAGGCTTACGCTAAAGCAGATTTTAAATTGTATCAAAAGAAAAATAATGAAGCACTTCAATCTTTTTTAGCACTTTTAGAAAAACACAAAGGAGAAAGTATTGAAGCAGGAACGCTTTTAAAAGTGGGAGAAATCTACGAACAGCGAAAAGAATATACAAAAGCATTAACTTATTATCAAAATATTCTAGACAAGCACAAAGACGGAATTTATATTGACGAAGCTTTATTTTATTCAGCAGAAATTTATCGCAAATTCCTATTGGAAAATGAAAAAGCAAAAGCGTTCTACGAAAAAATGGTTCTAGAACATCCCGATAGTTTGTATTATACCGAAAGTAGAAAACAATATCGAACACTTAGAGGCGACAGCGCAATCTAGCTTTAAACTTGAAATTTATAAAAAATGATTATATACAACGTAACCGTAAACGTAGACGAAAGTATCCACACCGATTGGTTAAACTGGATGCAAAATAAGCACATTGGTGATGTCTTAAAAACGGGCTTATTTATCAAAGCTAAATTAGTAAAAGTAATGGCGGAAGAAGAAATGGGAGGCATAACTTACGCCGTTCAATATTTAACCGACTCAAGAGCTAAATTAGAAGATTATTATTTGAATCACGCACCAAGATTACGCCAAGAAGGTTTAGCACTTTTTGCTGATAAAATGTTAGCCTTTAGAACGGAATTAGAAGTGATGGATGAATTTTATCATATCGAAAACTAATATGGAAAAAGTACACGCAAAAAAACATTTAGGACAACATTTCCTAAAAGATGAAAGCATCGCGAAAGATATTGCTGATACTTTATCATTAGAAGGTTATTCTAAAATATTAGAAATTGGTCCAGGAATGGGTGTTTTAACGAAATATCTATTAGATAAACCTACGGAAACTTTTGTTATTGAAATCGATAGAGATTCGGTAGAATATTTGGGCGTTCATTATCCTAAATTAAACGATCATATTATTTCGAAAGACTTCTTGAAATATAATTTGAATGAAGTTTTTAATAACGAACCTTTTGCCATTATTGGAAACTTCCCGTACAATATTTCAACCCAAATCGTTTTTAAAACTTTAGAAATGAGACATCAAATTCCGGAATTCTCAGGAATGTTTCAAAAAGAAGTGGCACAGCGTATTTGTGAGAAAAAAGGAAGTAAAGTGTATGGAATTTTATCGGTTTTAACGCAAGCTTTTTATGAGGCTGAATATTTATTTACAGTTCCTCCCGAAGTTTTTAATCCGCCACCAAAAGTAGATTCTGGTGTTTTGCGATTAAGACGAAAAGAAAATTATACGTTAGACTGTGATGAGAAATTATTTTTTAGGGTTGTAAAAACGGCTTTTCAACAAAGACGAAAAACGTTAAGAAATAGCCTAAAATCCTTCAATTTTTCGGATAGCTTAAAAGAAGACACTATCTTTGACCTAAGACCCGAACAACTTACGGTCGATCAATTTATAGAAATAACAAACAAAATAACAGCCGATGGAATTTAAAATCAGCAGAGAGTTTCTTTCTCAAATAGAAACGCTTATAAGTGAAAACAAATCGTTAGAATTATTATTGCTTCTTGAAGATGTTCACTTTGCTGATATTGCCGAAATTATGGGGGAACTCGATGATTTTGGTGCTGGTTATATTTTTAACACCTTAGATTCTGAGAAAACTGCTGAAATTCTTCTTGAATTAGATGAAGAAGTAAGGGAGAAAATTCTACGAAATTTAACACCTAAGGAAATTGCCGAAGAGCTTGACGAATTAAGTACGGATGACGCCGCCGATATTATTGGAGAATTAACTAAAGACATCAAAGACCAGGTAATTTCGGAGTTGGAAGATGTTGAACACGCAAAAGACATTGTAGACTTATTGCGTTATGACGAAGATTCTGCCGGAGGTTTAATGGGGAAAGAATTAGTAAAAGTAAATGAAAATTGGAATGTTTTAACTTGTGTAAAAGAAATGCGTGCACAAGCCGAAAATGTAACCCGAGTTCATTCAATATATGTGGTGGATGACGAAGGTCGTTTAACTGGTCGTTTGTCTTTAAAAGATTTATTAACCACTTCAACTCGAACTGCTATAAGCGACGTTTATATCAAAAAAGTAGATTATGTAAAAGTAGATACTAAGGATGTAGAAGTGGCACGAATTATGCAAAAATATGACTTAGAAGCCATCCCGGTTGTTGATGAATTAGGAAGATTAGTCGGAAGAATTACAATTGATGATATTATTGACGTAATCAAAGAAGAGGCAGATAAAGATTACCAATTAGCAGCAGGTATTTCGCAAGATGTGGAAGCCGATGATAGTATTTTAGAATTAACTAAAGCCCGTTTGCCTTGGTTAGTTTTAGCGCTACTGGGAAGTTTTATTGCGGTAAAAGTTTCGCGTACGTTTGAAGGCGCAATGGAAAATTATGGCGTATTGTTCTTTTTTACACCATTGATTGCTGCCATGGCTGGAAATGTAGGTGTGCAATCTTCGGCAATTATTGTACAAGGTTTAGCTAACAATACTTTAGGCGGAACCATTTGGCATCGTTTGTATAAAGAATTAAGACTTAGTTTATTTAATGGTCTAATTTTAGCGGTAATCTTAATGCTTGGAAGTCATTTTATCATTGGAGTGGATTATGATATAAGTATAACTGTTTCAATTGCTTTAATGTCTGTAATCCTTATCGCTTCTTTAATCGGAACTTTTGTACCCATTACTTTGAACAAATACGGAATTGACCCTGCTTTAGCCACAGGTCCTTTTATCACAACCAGTAATGATATTTTAGGGATTTTAATCTATTTCTCTATCGCTAAAGTTATTTTGGGATTTTAATTCACGTTGTTCCCAACCTTTTCATAGAAAAAATGCTCTTAAGTATAAACGACAAAATTTATAACTATGAAAAAGATACTATTAAGTACATTCTTATGCCTTTCGGCAATTGGGTTCGCCCAAAAACCTATTTTTACTTCGGCGAAAATTAAAAACGCAACGGTTTACAGCAATTCCGCTGAATTAATTCATTCGGCTTCGGTTACAATTCCTTCGGGGACAAGTGAAATTGTTATTAAAAATGTAGCTGATTATATCAATGAAAATACAATCCAAATTGGTGCTCCTGCGAATGTAACCGTACTTTCGGTTCAGTTTACTCGAAATTTTATTTCAGAATATGAAATTGACGAAACCAATCCAGCAATTAAAAAAGTACGCGACAGTATTATTTTAGTCCAAAAGGAATTGGGACGAATTGCCAATGAGAAAGTATCTTATTCGAAAACCATCGATTTATTAGATAAAAATCAAACCGTAGCCGGACAAAATTCAGGTTTAAATGTTGCGGAATTGATGAAATTAGTAGATTATTATCGTACGAAAAGAAATGAATTGAGCAATACCGTTAATACGCTATTAGAAAAGGAAACAAAGCTAAACGAGAAGCTTACCCGATTGAATTCCAAGTTAGAACTGAATACACAAAAAGCGGAAAAATCATCGCAAGGAAAATTAGTTTTACAAGTGATGACTGATGTTGCTAGTTCAGTAAATCTTGAAATCAATTACATCACTAATAATGCTTCTTGGACTCCATTTTATGATTTGCGTGCCGATAATATCAATTCGCCAATCAACTTATTATACAAAGCAAAAGTGGTTCAAAATACGGGGATTGATTGGAAAAAAGTGAAACTTACATTATCAAGTGGTAATCCAAATCAAAACAACACCGCTCCTATTTTGCAAGCTTGGTTTTTACGCTATGGAAATTTAAATTATAGTTATCAAAATGACGATGTGCAATTAAATGAAGTGGTTATTTCAGCATATGCTAAAAAAGACAAAGCTGCTTCTTCAATTTCAAATTATACAACAATCAACGAAAATCAACTAAATGTTTCCTTTGATATTGATATTCCGTATGATATTTTATCGAATGGAAAAGCACATAGTGTAGCATTGAAAGAGTTAAAATTACCAGCAACTTATAAATATTACGCCGTTCCAAAAGCTGAAAAAGATGCGTTTTTATTAGCCGAAATTAAGGAGTATTCAAAATTCAATTTGTTACCAGGTGAAGCAAATATTATCTTTGAAGGAATGTATGTTGGAAAAACTAACATCAACCCGAATCAAACATCAGATACTTTGAGTTTGAGTATGGGAAGAGATAAGAAAATTGCTGTGAATCGTGAAAAAATTGTGGATAAATCGGGAACTAAATTCTTTTCTAGTTATAAAGAGCAAACGTTTACGTATGAAATTACAGTAAAAAACAACAAAAAAGAAGCAATTGATTTGTTATTAAAAGATCAATATCCAATAAGCACAGACAAAGAAATCACCATAGAGCTAACAGACAACGGAAAAGCAAAAGTAAATACCGAAACTGGAATTCTAACCTGGGATACAAAACTAAATGCAGGTGAGTATAAAAAATACCGAATCACTTACAAAGTGAAATACCCAAAAGATAAAATTATTTCTAATTTGTAAAAAGTATTCGTTAACAAAAAACCTGACCTATTTCTATCATAGGTCAGGTTTTATTTTATGTATGCCACTCGTATTTACGAAAAAAATCTATGCTCCTTAAAGTGTATTCAAAAAATTTACTAAAATCAAGACACTATCTTCTTTATCAAAATCAGTTTTGTTTGCTTTTAAAAATTCCTCAATTTTAGCTGAATGATTAGGGAATAATTTAATTAGATTTTTTTTACTATTTGGCATTTCAACAATTTCACTCTTTAATTGTAATAAATAAATGTTTGCATCTTTTTTATAATGAGTTGGAACATCTTGACTATAGGAATTAACAGCCGATTTAAATGGAACAAGCCTAATTACCTCTTTCATTAAGAAATTAACGTTTTCGTTTGTAGTTTTTGAGATTAAAAACCCTTTGAAGTTTCTGTCTTTATAAGTGTAGTCTACAACTTTATAAATTTTATTTTCATTTATAAAACTTATAGTTAAACTATCTGTTTTATACATTTGATAAATAATATTATCCCTTTTAAACTCCATTTCATCCTTTACTACATTATACCTAACATCGACTACTTGATCACCAATGACAGATATTTTTGCACTTAAAAATGCTTCTTCAATATACTGAGAACCTGCAATCTCTATACCTGTTTCGCTTACTAAAACACCTCGAAATTGATTCAAATCCAATCTTGGTATTGGAGTTTGCGCAGCTGCACTTAAATTGTAAACGAAAGTTAAAATTACTGATATTTTAAATAGATTAATCATTTTAAAAAAAATTATAGTGTTTATTTAGTTCTTCTTATGGCGCTGGATTCGGGATTAATTCCTGAATTTTTTCAATTTTAGAGATGATTTCGTCTGATAAAACCGTTTCAAAAGCAGTAATGTTTTCTTTCAATTGCTCCATCGTTGTAGCTCCAATAATTGTTGCAGTAACAAATTTCTGACGATTCACAAAAGCTAAAGCCATTTGTGTTAATGTCAAGCCATTTGCATCTGCTAATTCTTGGTATAATTTAGTCGCTTTAAAAGAATTTTCATTGGTATAACGCACGAAATTTGGAAATAACTTCATCCGAGAATTTTCAGGCAAACCATTTGCATATTTTCCAGATAAAACGCCAAAAGCTAAAGGAGAATAAGCTAATAAACCAACGTTTTCACGCATTCCAATTTCAGACAAACCAACTTCATACAATCTATTTAACAATGAAAACGGATTTTGAATGGTTGAAATTCTTGGCAAACCGTGTTTTTCACTTTCCATTAAAAATCGCATTACGCCCCACGGATTTTCATTAGAAAGTCCAATGTGTTTTATTTTTCCTTCTTTGATTAAACCATCATAAACCGTTAAAACAGCAGAAATATTATCTTGCCATTTCGTATCTAATTCCTGAACACCTCTTTTTTGGAACATATTCATCACACGTTCCGGCCAATGCATTTGATACAAATCAATAGTATCAACTTGCAGGTTTTTCAGACTTAATTCAACAGCTTCGGTGATGCTTTTCTTGGAGAAATCTAAAGGTTTACGAATGTATTCCATTCCGCGATTGGGACCAGCAATTTTTGTTGCAATTACCAATTTATCTCTTTCGGCTTGACCGATTTTCTTTATCCAAGTTCCAATATGCCGCTCTGTACTTCCAAAAATTTGGGCGTTTCCTCCTATCGGATACATTTCTGCCGTGTCAATAAAATTAATTCCTTTTTCCTTGGCAAAATCCAATTGCGAATGCGATTCACTTTCGGAGTTTTGATTGCCAAAAGTCATCGTGCCCAAGCAAATTTCACTAATTTGTAAATCGGTATTTGGTAATGTTGTATAATTCATTTTATAAGATTCTAGAAGTAAAATCCAAAGTTACAAAGTTTGACCCAAAAAAAAAGGCTTGAGTTTTAAATTCAAACCTTTTTATTGTATTTTAAAGAAATATTATAAGTCGTTTAATATTTTAGAAATCTCATCTAACTTTGGCGTTAAAATAATTTCAATTCTTCTGTTTTTCGCTTTCCCTTCAGCCGTTTCATTCAACATCAAAGGAGCAAATTCACCACGACCAGCAGCGGTTAAATTTTTCTTGTCAATTGATTTATTTTCAACCAAGATATTTACAATTGCAGTCGCGCGTTTTGTAGATAAATCCCAGTTGTTTTCAACGCCTCCACCAATAGTTCCAGTAATTTTGTCATTATCGGTGTGTCCTTCGATTAAAACCGAAATTTCCGAATTTTGACCTAATACATCTCCTAACGCTTTTACAGCTTTTTTCCCTTCGGCACCTACAATCCAACTACCAGAATCGAATAATAATTTATTTTCCATAGAAACATAAACCTTTCCATTTCTTTGCTCAACAGTTAAACCTTTTCCTTCAAAGGCATTTAAAGCTTTTGATAAACTTTCTTTAAGCTTTCTCATTGAAGCCTCTTGGCTATCGATCATTTTTTCCAATTCGGCTAAACGAGAAGAAGATGCTTCTAGATCTTTTTTCAATTTATTTAAACGATCTTGCTCTGCTGTTAATGCTTTCTGTTTTGCTTCTAACTCTGCTAATAATTGTCTGTTTTTGTTAATATTTGCTTCTAAAGCTTCGTTACTGTCTTTTTCTAAAGCCGAATACGAAGCTTTTAAATTATCATAACTCTTTTTTGTTGCCGCATAATCAGCCGCTAACTTATCACGTTCTGCTTTAGTTTTGTCAAAATCAGCTTGTAATTTATTTCTATCTAACTCTAACTGATTTTTCTCGGTTTTTAAAGTACCGTTTTCATCCGATAAAGCATTGTGTTCTTTCTTTAAATCAGCATATTTGTTTTCTAAATCTTGATAGATTTTTTTAGAAACACAAGAGGTAGTTAAACTTAAAACTACGCAGGCTAAGGCAATTTTTTTTATCATTTGTTTTATTGTTTCGGATTTGTTTTGTTTCAAGATGAAACAGATTATGAATTTTATGAAATAGCTTTTATGCTAGCATTTAATTAGTGATTTCGACTAAAACCGGACAATGATCAGAATGTTTCGCTTCAGGCAGAATCAAAGCTCTTTGAATTTTACTTTTCAAAGGTTCAGAAACTAAACAATAGTCAATTCTCCATCCCTTATTATTGTTTCGGGCATTTGCTCTATAACTCCACCAACTATAATTGTGTGGTTCTTTGTTAAATAATCGAAAGGTATCGATAAATCCATTTTCCATAAAACCATCCAACCACGCACGTTCTTCAGGTAAAAAACCAGAAACTTTTGCATTTCTAATTGGATCGTGAATATCAATTGCTTGATGACAAATGTTATAATCGCCACAAATCACTAGGTTTGGAACTTCTTTTTTCAAATCAGTGATGTAGTTTTGAAAATCATCCATATAGGTAAATTTATATTCTAATCGATCAATATTCGTGCCAGATGGCAAGTACAAACTCATTACCGAAAGTTCTTCAAAATCTACACGCAAATTTCGTCCTTCAAAATCCATCTGTGGAATCCCTGTTCCAAAAACGATGTTTTTGGGTTCTATTTTAGACAAAACCGCTACACCACTATATCCCTTTTTCTGAGCAGAGAAGTAATATTGATACGGATAGCCTGCAGCCGCGATGGCTTCTGTTGGAATTTGATCTTCGTTAGCTTTAATTTCTTGTAAACAAATGACGTCAGGATTAGCTTGTTGCAACCAATCTAAAAAGCCTTTAGTAATAGCGGCCCTGATACCATTAACATTATAGGATATAATTTTCATCTTTATTCTAGCTTTCGACCAAAAGTACTAAAAAGGAACGGAATACTAAAACCTGAAATGAGAGATTTTATAACAAATTAAAAATAAGTTAAATAACAAAAAAGCGGTTTTAATTCTACCATCATATAGCCTAAAATTCAACATAATTATTATCTTTGTTTCTTGCTCAAAAACAAATAATAAATGGGTTTAGTTACTGCTAAAGAAGTTGCCAAAGCGATTAACGCTGATAAATACGGAGTTTTCGGAACTTTTTCTGGCTGGCTATTGATGAAAGTGCTTAAAATTTCTGCGTTAAATAAATTGTATGACCGACACAAGCATTTAAAAGATGTTGCGTTCCTGAATGCAATTTTAGACGATTTACAGATTAAGTTCGAAATTCCAGAAGAAGATTTAAAACGTTTGCCGAAAGACGGTGCTTACATTACCATTTCAAATCATCCTTTAGGAGGAATTGACGGTATTTTGTTGTTGAAATTAATGCTTGAAAAAGAGCCAAATTTCAAAATTATAGCTAACTTTTTACTACATCGTATTGAACCGTTAAAGCCCTACATAATGCCTGTTAATCCTTTTGAAAACCATAAGGATGTGAAATCTAGTGTAGTCGGAATTAAAGAAACATTACGACATCTAAGCGATGGAAAGCCTTTAGGTATATTTCCGGCGGGTGAAGTTTCCACTTATAAAGACGGCAAATTAGTTGTAGACAAACCATGGGAAGAAGGCGCAATAAAAGTAATTAGAAAGGCGCAAGTTCCGGTAGTTCCAATTTATTTTCATGCTAAAAATAGTCGTTTATTTTATTTCTTATCTAAAATTAATAGTACGCTTCGAACTGCGAAATTACCGAGTGAATTAAATACTCAAAAAAATAGAGTTATTAAAGTTCGTGTTGGAAAACCTATTTCTGTTGCAGAGCAAAATGAATACAAAGACATTGAAAGTTATGGCGAATTCTTAAGAAAGAAAACCTATATGCTTTCTAATTCTTTTGAAGAAGATAATAAAATTCATTTGCCTAAATTGTCCATTCCAAAATCGCCAAAACAAATTGCTAAACCAGCCAATCATAGTGAGATTTTAGAAGAAATGGCTTTTTTAAAAGAAGGCGATTATCGTTTATTACAAAGCAAAAATTATGAAGTTTATTTTGTAACGGCTGATAAAATTCCGAATATTTTACACGAAATTGGTCGTTTAAGAGAAATTACTTTTAGAGAAGTAGGCGAAGGAACCAACGAGTCATTAGATCTTGACGAGTATGATAAATATTATCACCACATGTTTTTATGGGACGAAGAAGCACAATGTATTGCTGGTGCTTATCGTATGGGATTAGGCTCTCATATTTATCCAAAATATGGAATTGATGGTTTTTATTTGCACGAATTATTTCGTTTTGAACCAGAATTATATGATATGATGAGCAAATCCATTGAAATGGGAAGGGCTTTTATTATCAAAGAATACCAACTGAAACCGATGCCGTTATTTTTATTATGGAAAGGAATTGTGCACACAACGTTGCATCATCCGGAACATAAATATTTAATTGGTGGTGTAAGCATTAGCAATCAGTTTTCGAATTTTTCGAAATCGTTGATGATTGAATTTATGAAATCGCACTATTACGATCCTTATATTGCGCAATATATTCATCCAAAAAAAGAATATAAAGTAAAACTAAAAGACGCTGACAAAGATTTCGTTTTCAATGAAACTGAAGCCGATTTAAATAAGTTTGATAAAATTATTGATGAGATTGAACCAGGGAATTTACGTTTACCTGTTTTAATAAAGAAATACATCAAACAAAACGCAAGAGTTGTTGCTTTTAATGTAGATCCACTGTTTAATAATGCTATTGATGGTTTAATGTACATAAGAATTGCAGACTTACCCGAAAGCACCGTAAAACCAGTTATGGAGGAATTTCAAGCAGAATTAGAGCGCAAAGAAAAAGGTTAATATAAAGAGAAAGGCTTACAAAATTTGTAAGCCTTTTTTATTTCCAAATACTTTGTTTTACAATCTCATCCCAAGAATGTTCTTGTACGAATAAAATCAATCTTATCATATGATAAACCATTAAAAAAGCCGCTAAAAAATAGGCCAGCTTTCGGTTATAAAACCATTTTCTAAAATAGACCTTTTTTGTTTTTAATTCCAATAGAAAAAGCACAATTATAAACAAACAGAATCCAACTACTAAAGGTCCTAAAACATGAAAGCTAATGCTTTTTAACCAATCGCCATCGTAAAAATAAACTAATGATTTCGTAATACCACAAGAAGGACAAGGAAAACCAGTTAGTGCTTTTAACGGGCAAAAGGATTGCTCACTATCTAATGAATTGTTAGTGTTTTGCAACCATAAAACAAAAGGTATTACAAGTGTTAATACTGCACCTGTAATACCTAAAATTCTATTTGTAACGAAATCTTTGATTAGTAAAGTCTATTGATATCACCTTGAACAATCATTGCTGCTGCAAAAGGGAAGAACAAACCTAAAATAATTAACAATGTAGATTGGTCTTTATCTAATTCTCCTGTTCTTTTATACACATTTGGCAAACCTTCTTTACCCATTATATAGTAAAAATAAATGTTTACAGGCATACAACAGCCTGAAAAAACAGCTACTGGAGTAGATAAAACTTCTCTGCCAGAAACTGCATTTATTACTTCCGATACCTTAATATTCCAGTAGATTAAATACAATCCACAAGTAATAAAACTTAATAATAATACCATAATTGGGTCCACTTTGAAAACCGGAATATTTCCGTTTGGCTGATTCCATTTTTCTGGTTGGTTTGTTACTTCCATTTGTTTTTGTTTTTTGATTAGTTGGCTAAATTATAAAAATATTCCTTATAAGTACTATTTGTACGAATTTGTTACAAATTATTCGCTAATGATTTTATTTTATCTGCAATCGTTTGCGCTAATTTCTGATGGCTTTCGAACGTCCAACCAGCAATATGTGGTGTTAACAATACATTTTTAGCTTGCAATAAGTATTCAAAAGCTTTCGGTTTTTCACCTTCAAAAAGTGTTTCAAAGGATAATTTTTCATATTCTAAAACATCTAAACCTGCTCCTTTTATCTTTCCTGATTGTAAGGCTTCCACTAAATCATCTGTAACAACTGAATTTCCTCTAGCGGTATTGATTAACCAAAATGGTTTCTTGAATGTGGAAATAAAATCTTTATTCACCATTTTATCAGTTTCTGGCGTCAAAGGCGTATGCAGACTCAATACATCTGTTTGTTCTCGTAATTCGGCTAAACTTACTTGAGTGGCATTTGCATCGCCAACGTTAGGTAGAATATCATAACACAAAACTTTTACATCAAATCCGCTTAATTTCTTGGCGAATGATTTTCCCATATTGCCATAACCAATAATTCCTACGGTTTTACCCTCTAATTCGTGGCCACGATTGGCTTCGCGTTTCCATTGTCCTGATTTAATTTCGTTATTGGCAATGTTTAAATTGTTAAAAAGTGCTAATAACATCCCAAGTGCGTGTTCTCCTACTGCATTCGCATTTCCTTCCGGAGCAGCGATTAAATGAATTCCATTCGCAATAGCGTAATCACAGTCAATACTTTCTAACCCTGCACCAACTCTGGCAATGAATTTCAAATTTGTGGCTTTATCTAAAAAAGTTTTATCAATTTTAAAACGGCTTCTAATCACAATACCGTGATAATTTTCAATTTTAATTTCAACTTCTTGTTTGGTCGAATTGAAATCAGTTTCGTTCTGAAAACCCGCTTGTTCTAGTTGCTCCCAAAGTGAGGGATGATTGCTATCGATATGAAGTATTTTAATGTCTGAAGTTTTCATTTTTTCAAATTAAGGTATAAAAATACAAGAAAATATAATCCAAAAAAAATGAGGCCCACTAGACCTCACTTTACTTTTTTACATATTCAACCAAGTTTCCGGATTTAGCGTCGTAGTATTCTGAAGCACTAAAAACTTAATTACTGCTCTGCCTGAGGAGTCGGTGTGAATGGTTCCGATATTTTGTTTGATGCTAACTTTTTGTCCTTTCGAAACATTTACCGAAGATAAATTCAAATAAACCGTAATAAAATCTCCGTGTTGAATGTAAACGGCTTTGTTATTTGTTGAAATAACCTGAACCTGTAAAACTTCTCCGCTAAAAACTGCTCTTGCTGAAGATCCAGGTTTTGTAGAAATCTCTACTCCACTATTATGAATTGTTAAATTTGTATGAATTGGATGCGGTTGATCGCCATGTTTTAAAGAAATATATCCATCTACAACCGGCCAAGGTAATTTACCTTTATTCGCTTTGAAATTATCTGAAACTACTTTGCCTTCTGCCGATAATACAAATTTTGATGCCGCAGCTGTTCCCGATTTTGGAGCAACTGTCCCCGCTTTTGCAGCATTTCGTTTATTAGCAGCCGCAATTTCATCGGCGATTAATTTTTTGATTTTTGCGTCAATTCCACGCGCCTCTTTTTGTTTTTTATCAATTTCCGCAGCTAATTTCTTTTTATCTTTTTGAATAGATTTAACCAAGCGTTCTTGTTCTTTCTTCTCTTGTTCTAAAGCTATTTTTTCTTTTTCAGTTTCCTGTAAAACCTTTTCTTTTTGTTTTTTACTTACTTGCAAACTTTTTTCAGCTACTTCTAATCGATCTTGTTTTACTTTAATTTCATCACCTTGCATTTTTCTAAAACCTGCATATTGCTTCATGTATTGAATGCGCTTATAAGCTTGAAGAAAGCTTTCAGAAGATAAAACAAACATTACTCTACTTTGATCGTTACGGCTTTTGTATGATTTTACAATCATTTTTTCGTAATCTTCTTTTAGTACTTTTAACTCTCTGTTTAATTTATTAAGCTCCAGTTGCGTTAAATAAATATCATCCGTTAACAAACGCGTTTGTTTTGCTGTGGTTTTTAATAACTGTTGTCTTAAGCTAATTAGGTTAACTTGCTGCATAATTTGACCTAAAACCGTTTTTTCTTTTTTCTTTTCTGATTCTAATCGTACTTTATTATCCGCTATTTCCTTTAAAATTTGCGCTTTTTTCTCTTCTAACTTTTGTTGCTCAGATGACTGTGCAAAAGCTATAGAAGTGATAAAAAAGAAGAGAAGTGTTTTTAAAAAATGGCTCATGCACTTTGGGTTTTTACAAAGGTAGTTTTTGTTTTAATAAAATGAAATATTAATCGATTTCAATTGCCTTGTAATCACGTGGAATTGAATAAGAATAACTCAAATCTTCATTAAATGTTGTATTCTTGTAGTCAATATCAATAGAAACGTTATCTTTTTGAATAGCATTAATACTAATTTTATTCGGTAAGAAAATCTTATTCACTTCTTGATGTGACGGATATTCAATTACTAAAGCTCTATTTTTGCTTTCTTGCGAAATCGTTTCTTTCTTCAATAAATAATTAGCAGCTTCAAAGTAGAAGTCTTTTGAAATATCGTCATTACTTGGCTTGGTTAAACGGAATAATTTCTGGCTAATTTCAGCAATCCATTTGTCTTTTGTTAAATCGTCAATGGCTCTACCGAGAAATAAATTCTGTGCTTTTTGAAAATCTAAATCAGTTCCTAACCAATTGCTCAAAATCCTAAAATCACCTTCAAAATAAGTGCCGTTTATCTTTTCGTAATAACTCACTTTTGTAGGTGTAATCAAAGCTTTTGCCATGGGAATTCCAAAGAATTTAATATTGATCCAAATAATTTCATCCTTCTTAATTCGAATATCCGCACTTAAAGAATGTGATTGTTTAGCATCTTCATATTTAGCATTTGCTCGAATATTAAGAGTTTTGAAATCGTATTGATTCGCATAATGGCCTTTGATAATCTGAGAAACTTCGGTATTGTCACTTGCTGCTGCAGTTGCAACAGTTTGTTTAGATTTACAACCTGCTAAAAACAAAATTAAAAAGGCGGATAAGACTATTCTCATTGTTATTTTACTTGTTTTAATTTATTGGAATACAATTGTTTTTTTGCGACATCGTTCAGTTTTTCACAACTAATAATTAATTGGGTGTAAAAATCTCTTTCAATTGCATTATTATCCACTACAAAATCTAAGCCGCTTTCTAAAAAGTCTTTCGCTTTTTTAAACTGACTGATTTTATTACTAGCAAATCCGGCATAAAAATAAAAACTCGGTTGGGTTGGATACAATTCTAAAAAATCTTCTGCTTTTGGAATTATCGCTATATAATCTTCTTTTTGAATCAAAACATTCAAATAATATTCCATCAATTCAACATCTTGAGCATTTGCTTTTAATGCTTTTTCAAAATAGTAGATTGCCTTTTCGAAGTCTTTTTTGGTCCAAAAGAACTTCCCAACTTCTTTAGAAACATTCAAATCAGCGTCCGACCTAAAATAAGGAATCGCTTCATCAACATCTTTAAAAAATTCAGGATTTTTTATCGCAAATATTAAAAACTCATTGAAAACACGGTGTTTAATTTTTAAATCAATTTTATCATTTCCAAGCACTTTAAACATCGATTGGGAAGCGTTAGTTCCTTCGTTTTTGTCCAGATAAAATTTCACTAAAGTTACGTGCGCCCAATCAGAATTTGGAATTTCTTTTTCTAAGCGTTTCGCAACATCAAAAGCTTTATCTTCCTGATTGAAACTGGTGTATAAAACAATTAAATCAATATAATTTTGTTCGTATTTCGGATTCTTCTTGATGCCTTCTTCTAAAGTTTCTTTTTTAGGCTTCGCAAATTCACTCGATTCTTCGATTTTAAGTTTGTAAAACTCCATCGTTGTGGTTAAATGAGAAGTGGCTTGCATTTCTTTCAACAAGTTTAAAGCTTTCTCTTTTTGATTGGTATTCATATAAAGCGACACCAAATCTTCTCTCATATTGGGATCAAATTCGATCAGTTTTTGAACAATAGGAATCGATTTTTCGAAATCTCTTGTTTGATAATAAATATCATACAAACCATTCCAATACCAACGTTGCTTATTATCAAGTTCAACTGCTTTTTTGAACGCGGTTTCTGCTTCGATGTAATTTTTTAAGTCCAATTGGTTTTTACCCAATTCATAATAAAAAGCTGCATTTTTTGGTTCTTTTTCGATGCATTTTTGAATTGCAATTATAGCTTTGTCATAATTTTCTATGCCTCGTTGTTCCAATGCTGTGTAAAAATCATCCTCAATTTTATCGTTTACTAATGCAATATCATCTGGGTTTTCTTGTGCAAAAGTATAGTTTCCATAACCAAAAGTTATGAAAAGCAGATAAAAGGTAATAAAGGTGATTTTTCTCATTGCATTTTTATGTTGAAATTATTCTAAAACCGAATAATCGCCAATACTAATACTTGTGAAATTTCCATCATAATTCACATGATTTCCAATCATCGCGTTGTCTAATTTGGCATTTTTAATATGCGAATGTGTTTGGACTAAACTATTTTTTATTGTCGAATCAATTACGTGGCAACCTTTTCCTAAAGAAACATTAGGGCCAACCGTAGCATTAACTAACACTACGTCTTCACCAATATAACAAGGAGGAATAATGGTCGAATTTTCTTGTTTCAGATCGTAATCAATCAAATGCTCGCCATCATTGTGTAAAAATCCTAACATTCTGGTATTGGTATCAACCGTGACATCTTTATTGCCACAATCCATCCATTCGTCGACTTTTCCGGGAACAAATTTCATACCTTTTGCCATCATTTGTTTGATTCCATCGTTGATTTGGTATTCGCCACCGTGAATAATATTATTGTCGATAACCAACTGTAATTCTTCTTTCAAAACCGCAACATCTTTGAAATAATAAATGCCAATAACGGCTAAATCGGAAACAAATTCCTTTGGTTTTTCGACTAATTCCACGATTTCATTCGATTGATTTAGGTTGATTACTCCAAACGCTTCTGGCTTATCAACTTGTTTTACCCAAATTACGCTATCGGCTGAAGTATCTAAATCGAAATCAGCACGAATTAAAGTATCCGCATAAGCAATAACTGCTGGACCACTCAAAGAATCTTTGGCACACATAATTGCGTGACCTGTTCCTAGAGCTTCATTTTGATAATAAATGGTTCCTTTTGCACCTAATTTTTGGGCAATCGCAATTAATTCTTCTTCTACTTTTTTACCAAAACTTTCGTGAATGATAAAAGCGACTTCTTCAATTTTTTGATTTAAAACCCCTGCAATATCTTCCACTAAACGGTGAACAATTGGTTTTCCTGCAACCGGGATTAATGGTTTTGGAACGGTTAATGTATGTGGGCGAAGGCGTGAACCACGACCTGCCATTGGTACTATTATTTTCATAAAAAGTATGTTGTATATTGTAATTTGTATATTGACTATTTAACTCCGGTGCTTCCGAAACCGCCTTCGCCTCTTGCTGTTTCTGATAATTCAGCAACTTCTAACCATTCTGCTCTTTCATGTTTGGCGATGATTAACTGAGCAATTCTTTCTCCGTTTTCGATTACGAAATCTTCATTTGATAAATTTACTAAAATTACTCCAATTTCGCCACGATAATCGGCATCAACTGTTCCGGGAGAATTTAAAACGGTAATTCCTTTTTTGAAAGCCAAACCACTTCTTGGTCTTACTTGTGCTTCATAGCCAATTGGTAATTCAATGAAAAGTCCGGTTTTTACTAACGCTCTTTCTAATGATTTTAGTGTAATTGGTTCTGTAATATTAGCACGTAAATCCATTCCTGCCGATGCAATCGTTTCGTAATTAGGTAATTCGTGCGTAGATTTATTGATGATTTTGATTTGCATATTCAATTTATTATGATGTATTATTGGAAAACAGATTAGAGAAATTTGAGAAAATTTTCTTCTTATATCTCAATATAAAAATATTATTTTCGTTTTAAAATGGTTAAAATGGTTTGCTTTTCGTTTTTATAAATAAAATAGCTAAAAAAGATAATGGCTAAAATACCAAAAATATAGGTTTCTCTAAGTATTGGAATGTAAAAAGAAATGGCTGATAACAGAATCGCTAACCCCAAATAACTTCCGATTTTTTTCAAATCGTACGGAATTGGATAATATTTATTTCCTAAATAATAAGAAATTACCATCATAGTACCGTAAGCCGTAATTGTGGCAACGGCACTTCCCATATAACTCCAAATTGGTATCAGCAAGAAATTTAAAAGTAAGGTAATTATCGCACCGACAATCGAAATGTACATTCCCATTTTTGTTTTGTCGATTAATTTATACCAAACGGACAAATTGGTATAAATTCCTAAAAAAAAGTTTGCCAAAACAATCAAAGGCACCACTTTTATAGCTGGCCAATAGTCACTGTTTTCAATTAATATTATTTTCAACACATCAATAAATACTACAATACAAAGCGTCATTAACGAACCCACAATTACAAAATATTTGGTCACTTCTGCAAAAGTTGTAGTTGCATTTTCTTCTTTAGCGTGATTGAAAAAGAAGGGTTCAATTCCTAAACTATAAGCCGTTCGGAACAAAACCATAAACAATCCTAATTTATAACAAGCGCCATAAGCGCCAATATCTGCTTTAGAAACATTGAAAATATCTAATAAAATTTTATCTAAATGTTCGTTTATTCCGAAAGCTAAACCTGCGATTAGGATTGGATACCCATATTTCAACATTTGAATCCAAAGCACTTTGTTGAAAATCCATTTTAGTTTGATGTAATCTGGCAAAAAACAAAGCAATGTGGCTAAACTTGCGAATACATTAGCTAATAAAACATAACCAATTTGGAAATTTTCTACATAAAAGGAGGCTAAAATCGAATCCGGATTAGCCGTTACTATCTTCGGTAAAAAGTATAAAAAGAAAAAGTTTAACCCTAAATTCAGACCTACATTTAGAAATTTTATAATTGCAAAAAGTTTCGGTCGTTGGAAAGCTCTTAATTTTGCAAATGGAATTGTACTTAATGCATCTAAAACCAATATCCAAATGGCATAAATTACATAATCTACTTTAACCTCTAGAAGCGTTGAAATATTTTCTCTTGCAAATAATGCAATAACTAGAAAAACTAAAGAAGTCCAAAAAACAGATAAAGTCGAAGTTTCTACCACCGAATCTTTATCTGTTTCTTTGTTGTAAAATCTAAAAAAAGACGTTTCCATTCCATAGGAAAGCAACACGTTTAGAAAAACCATATAAGCCATTAAGGTCGTAATTTCTCCATAATTTGCTGGTTCCATTATATCAGTATGCAAGCGCACTAATAAGAAACTCAACATTCTCGGCAAAACTGTGGCTATGCCATAAATTGCAGTTTGTTTGAAAAGACTTTTATATAAACTCAATGGATTTCGTTTTAAAGGACAAATATAATTAATTCCTTTATCTTGCGACCGGATAAATTAGCATTCCTTTTTCTAGTACCTTATTATATTCTTGTTGGGCCGGTTTTCCATCATAATCAAAAAGAAATAACGCTTGATTATCGCTTAATTTCGACTTTACTTGCGGACTAGGTTTTATAGCTATATTTCCACTTTCTTCCGTTTCTGAATTATCTGCTGTTATTATGGTAGCTTTATAATGCAATTCATCAACCTGTATAAAATCCACTTCGTAACCTCTAAAAATAAGCTTTTTAAGTTGAGCATGTTTTGAAAATGGCGCTTTTAAATCTAGATAGAAATTGATTCCTTTTCCTCCATTACGCATACCAGCAACCCATTTTTCGTAGTAAGCTTGCTCTATATTAGTTCCTGTTTCTGCCATAACCGAAGTTGTTGGCGCACACGAAGCAACAACATATAACACCAAAAAGAATATTATTTTTTTCATAGTTACTCGTTTAAAAATTTCACAAAATGAAACCCTTTCGGAACGTATCCGTGATTCATATAAAATTTATGCGCCCCGAAATTAGTAGTAAATGCATCGAGTACAATCATATTGCAATTTTCTGCTATTGCTTTCTGATTTAAATAGTTTGTCATTATACTCCCTATTTTTTGCGAACGAAAATCTTGATGAACTACTACATTATCTAATTCCAGGTATTTTCCGGACCACAATTTAGTTCCTATCCAAAATCCTGCCAAACCAACTGTTTGGTTTTCTTGAACGACAATAAACTGCTTGTAATTATTAGGAACCATTTGCTCTAACAAAGATTTGTATTTTTCAATAGTATAATCGGGATATAATTGTTTAATAATAGGCAATTGTGCTACCATTTCTTCAATCGTTGTAAGTTCTTTTAGCTGATTCATTTTACTTTTCTAAGAGATTTTTATTAAATAAATTCAAAATTCTTCTATACTCATCTACCCAAGAATAAGTTTCTGTAAAACCGTGTGCTTCAACAGGAAACACAGCTAAATCCCAATCTTTTTTACCCAATTCGATGAAACGTTGCGACAAGCGAACAACATCTTGAAATTGCACATTATCATCTACCATTCCGTGTAACATTAATAATTTATCCTGTAGATTATTGGCGAAATAAATAGGCGAACTTTTCTTGTACGCTTCGGGATCTGTTTCTGGAAAATTTAAAATATTAGAAGTATAACCGTGGTTATAATGTGCCCAATCGGTAACTGAACGCAAAGCTGCTCCTGCTTTAAATTCGCCCGGCTCGGTCAATAAAGCCATCAAAGTAATGAATCCGCCGTAAGAACCACCATAAATTCCAACTCGATCATTATCAATTCCTAAATTTTCAACCAAATATTTCTTTCCATCTAAATGATCTGATAAATCTTTTCCACCCATATGACGGTAAATTCCAGTTCTAAAATCACGTCCATACCCATCACTTGCTCGATAATCAATGTCTAAAACGGTATAACCTAAATCCGTCAACAAGTTATGAAACATAAACTCGCGATGATACGAACTCCAATAATTGTGAGCGTTTTGTAAATATCCGGCTCCGTGTACGAAAATAATCGCGGCTTTATTTTTGTTTTCAGTTTTTGGTTGATATAATCTTGCATTCACATTGATTCCATCCGAAGCTTTAAATGTAATGACTTCGGGTGAAGCCCAATTGTATTTTTTGAATTCAGAAGTTGTGGAAAACGTAATTTGTTTTAAATCGGCGTTTGATTTGTTAGCTCCAACATATAATTCCCAAGGTTTATTTTTAAAGGAATAACGTACTAAAAGATTTTTTTCGTCAGGCGAAAGTTCTACTTCGTAATTTCCGTCGTTTGTTAGAATTCCCGTCATTTTTTTTGAAGCTATGTCCAATTTATAAAAACTTCTGTTTCCCGGATGGGTTGTCGTCGTCGTAATGTAAAATGATTTATTGTCGTTTGCCAATGTAACATTTCGAACTTCCCACTTTCCAGTTGTCAAGGTTTCTCTTTTCTTCGTTTGTAGATTTAAAGTATATAAGTGTGAAAAACCTGAAACTTCTGATTGAAAATAAATCGTGGAATTATCAATAAAAGCTAAGGTTCCACCACCGAAATTATAACCTGGAATTCCTGGTCCGCCAATCCAAGCTTCATCGTGTTGATGATCTAATTCGGTAATTTTTCCTGAATTCAAGTCCAACTGAACAATCCAACGATGTTTATTGTCTTGACTTCTCAATTCTAAAACAGCATTTTTTCCATCTTTACTATAAACCGGACTTTGCATAATAACGCCCGTTTCATAATCCGATTTGTCTTTTAAATTGTCATATTCTTGATAATATTTTGGTGTGTCTTTACTTCCTGATAAATCGGCAAAAGAAACGTAATAAGTGGTGTCTTTTTCTACATTAAAGATTCCTAATTTGTGCATACTGAAATTTTCTAAAGACACTTTTGATCTCGATTTATCCTGTCTAGTATAACCATCAGCGGTGATGAAATTTTCCACATTCGTAGTTGCTGGCGTTGGATAATCGGAAACTCGGAAGGTTATAAATTTCCCGTCTGGTGAAGGTTTTATTTGTTCTAAAATCGATTTATCGTAAAATATTTCTTTCGGAAACGATTCTTTTTTTGATTTTGATTTATCTTCATACCATTTGGTGCTTTGTTTTTCATCGCGAACAAATTGGAATAATTCGTCTTGCTGCTTTTGCAAGAAACTTTCCGTCTCGTCAGCTTTTGCTTTCTCTTTTCCTGATTTGAAATTGGTCAATTGAATAATCGAAAAATCTTGGGTATTCAATTGGTAGACATTTCTGTTTTGCTGAAAGAAAATTATATTCGGATTGATGCTTCGAACTATCGCGGTAATTCTGTCAGTAGAATGAAGTACTTTTTTAGTTTTTTTCGTAGCTTTCGTATAAGCATACAAAACACCTTGATTCGTATAATAAATTACATCAAATTGCTTTTGGGAAGCATCGTAATCGATAGCATATATTGGATTAGCTGTTGTAACTTTTTGTGGCGCATTTAAATTTGTATTCCAAAAATAAGTACTATTTCCTATTTCATTAGTTGGATTCCAATCGAAAAGCATTGTTTTTCCATCGACAGACCAACGGTGATTTTCAGGTTGATTCCCGATGAATTCGTTTCCTTTCATAATATCTTCAAGTTGAAGTGCTTGTGCGAAACTGAAAAAAGCAGTAATTAAAGCGAAAAGAGTAAAGAAATTCTTCATTAGATGGCATTTGATTCTTACAAATATACCAAAAAATAAAGTTTGAAATAACAAGGTTGTTTTGGTTTCGATTTCGGAATGTAATTCTTCGAGATGTAATTATTTTTTTAATATATTTGAAGAAGTTAGCGCAATTAAAATTAACAAAACACATGTTTGATCCGAGAAATGCTTTTCAAAAAATAAGCTACTTACAGTATCCTGCAATGCTTGTAGGAATATATTATTGTTTAAAACCCTATTTTGTTGGCTTTGAAACCATTTGGGAAAACTACAATTACACACTACTATTTATGGGCTTAGGACTTAGCCTTTCCACTTTACAAGATACCACAAAAACGCAAAACGAATTTTCTAGAAAGATTTGGGAAAACCCAAAAAAGGGAAAAATAGCACTTATTGTAATAGCAATAATGGCAATTTTCATTATTTCGATTGGATTTTATGGCATTTATATCTCGAAAAACGAGGCATTAAAACAACTTTCATATGGAACAATTGTTTTTGGTATTGGAATTATTGGATTATTAAAATCAGCAATTGAAATGTTTGAAAATCATCGTTTGGATAAGAAAAACAGCAATACTGATATAGCATAAAAGCAGTAGCAGCCTTTAAGTTAGCAGACAAGAACAAATCTTATAAAATTTGCGCATAAAAAAATAAAAGTTTACATTTACACTCGAAATAGGAAATGGTGTTCTTCCTAACCCAACCGCTTTTAAAAGCTGATGACGCCTGATTATAGTAATGTTAAAGCATTTAATCAGGATAATTATGACCAATCGCCATCAAAAAAAATCAGCCCTTAAAAAATTTCTAATTCAAATTAGCTTATTTTTTAGAAAATTTCCAGCAGTTCCTTATATCCTAAAATGGTTGGTGATTAGTTCACTGATCGGTATTCTTGTGGGTTCTGCTTCCGCTGGATTTTTAGTTACTTTAGATTGGGCAACTAATTTTAGAGAAGCTAATTTGTGGCTTATTGCATTACTTCCAATTGGTGGTTTGTTGATTGGTTTAGGCTATCATTATTTAGGAAAAGATGTAGAAGCGGGAAATAATTTACTCATCGACACCATTCACAATCCAAAAGCAGTTATTCCCTTTCGAATGGCTCCATTTGTTTACATTGGAACTATTGTAACCCATCTTTTAGGAGGTTCTGCAGGTCGAGAAGGAACTGCAATTCAAATGGCGGGTTCGATTGCGGATCAATTTAGCAAACCTTTTAAATTAACTGAAAGCGAACGTAAAATTTTACTTATTTCTGCCATAGCAGCTGGTTTTGGTTCCGTTTTTGGAACACCATTAGCAGGAGCCGTTTTTGGTTTGGAAGTTTTCCTAATTGGCAAAATAAGATACAATGCGATTTTTCCTGCATTTGCATCGGCTATTCTTGCTGATTTAGTAACTGATCTTTGGCAAGTTCAACATACGCATTATCACATAGATTTTGTGCCTGAAAGTGGAGCACTTCCCATTATCTACAGTATAATTGCCGGAATTTTATTTGGTTTATGTGCAGCGGTATTTAGTAAAACAATCCATTTTTCGACAAGAATGTTTCAATCTAAAATCAAATTTCCGCCTCTTCGTCCCTTTATTGGCGGAATTATTGTGGCTTTAGCAGTTTTAGCTTTGGGAACTACAAAGTACATTGGTCTGGGAATTCCAACAATTTTACAATCTTTTGAAGAGCAACTTCCCATTTATGACTTTGCTATAAAAATGGCACTCACAATACTAACTTTAGCAGCAGGGTTTAAAGGTGGCGAAGTTACACCGCTATTTTTTATAGGAGCTACTTTAGGAAGTGCGTTATCTTTTTTTATTCCACTTCCAACCGCACTTTTAGCCGGAATGGGTTTTGTTGCCGTTTTTGCTGGTGCTACCAATACACCTTTGGCTTGTACGTTAATGGCTATTGAGCTTTTTGGTGTAGAATCAGGAATTTATGTAGCCATTGCTTGTGTTGTTTCTTACTTATTATCAGGACATAACAGTATTTATTCTACTCAAAAAATTGGCGAAGCCAAGAATAGTAGATTTATTAATCACATCAATAAGAATATGAATGAACTTGAATAGTTTCATTCTCAACTAATTCAAGATATTTTATAAGTGAAAACAATTCAACTTTTGAAATATTACTTCTTTTCAACTTAATATAAACGCAAAAAAGTCCCGAAGAATCAGGACTTTTTTAAATATGTTTATTACAACTAGTTGTTCAAAGCTTCTGCTCCACCAACGATCTCAAGGATTTCATTAGTAATTGCGGCTTGACGTGCTTTGTTGTACGTTAATTTTAATTGATCTCTCAATTCTGTAGCATTATCGGTTGCTTTATGCATTGCTGTCATACGTGCTCCGTGTTCTGCTGCAAATGAATCTCTAATAGATTTGTACAATTGTGTTTTCAATGATTTTGGAATCAAAGTCATCACAATTTCTTCTTTTGAAGGTTCAAAAATATAATCAGATGCAATAACTTCACCACCTACAATAGGAGCTAATGGTAAAAACTGTTGTGTTCTTACGATTTGAGTTGCTGCATTTTTAAATTCATTATAGATAATTTCGATTTTATCATAATCACCTGCCACAAATTTATCCATTAATTCTTGAGCAATTGCAGAAACGTTTTCAAATGTTAAATGATCAAAAATACCAATTTGCGTTTCCGCTACATTGACAGTTTTACGCAAAACATCGTTTCCTTTTTTACCAATAGCATAAACATCTACTTGTTTTCCAGGGTATGAAGCCGCAACAAGTTTTGTTTGTTTAATTACATTTGTGTTGAATGCACCACACAAACCTCTATTGGAAGTAATTGCTACAAGAAGCACTTTATTTACTTCTCTTTGAGTTGTAAAAGCACCTCCAACTTCTCCTTCAAGAGTTGCACTTAAGTTTTGTAATAGTTCGGTAAGTTTTTCTGCATAAGGACGCATTGCAGTAATTGCATCTTGCGCTTTTTTTAACTTTGCAGCCGAAACCATTTTCATCGCTGATGTAATTTGCATCGTTGATGAAACTGAAGTAATTCTATTACGGATTTCCTTTAAGTTTGCCATTTGTTATAAATTGTATATTGTAAAAATTGCATACTGCATACTGTAAATTGCTTTTAGCTCTTTACAGTATGCAACATACAATATACTTTATTAATTGTATTTTGCTGAAATTTCTTTAGCTACTTTTTCTAATACATCAGTGATTGCATCATCAAACTTACCGCCTTTTAATGCATCTAAAGTATCTTTATGTTTCGCATTTAAGAATTCTAAATAATCTTTTTCAAATTCTTTAACCTTCTCAACAGGAACATTTCTCAATAAGTTTTTAGAACCTGCGTAGATAATAGCTACTTGGTCTTCTACTTTAAATGGAGAGTTTAATCCTTGTTTTAAGATTTCAACGTTTCTTCTTCCTTTTTCAATTACGTTTAAAGTAACTGCATCTAAGTCCGATCCAAATTTAGCAAATGCTTCTAATTCACGGAATTGAGCTTGGTCTAATTTTAAAGTACCAGATACTTTTTTCATCGATTTAATCTGAGCATTACCTCCAACACGAGATACCGAAATACCTACATTAATTGCAGGACGAACTCCAGAGTTGAATAAATCTCCATCTAAGAAAATTTGTCCGTCAGTAATCGAAATTACGTTTGTTGGAATATATGCAGAAACGTCACCCGCTTGTGTTTCAATAATTGGTAAAGCCGTTAATGAACCACCACCTTTTACGATTCCTTTAATAGAATCAGGTAAATCATTCATATTTCTAGCGATCTCATCATTAGCAATTACTTTACAAGCTCTTTCTAATAAACGAGAGTGAAGGTAGAAAACGTCTCCAGGATAAGCCTCACGGCCCGGAGGTCTCCTTAATAATAAAGAAACTTCACGGTAAGCCACAGCTTGTTTAGATAAATCATCATAAACAATCAATGCTGGACGACCAGAATCTCTAAAATATTCTCCGATTGCAGCACCTGCCATTGGAGCGTAAACTTGCATCGCAGCTGGATCAGAAGCATTAGCAGCAACAATAATGGTATAAGCCATTGCTCCTTTTTCTTCTAACATTTTTGCAATACTTGCTACAGTTGAAGCTTTTTGCCCAATTGCAACATATATACAGAATACAGGTTTTCCTGCATCGTAAAATTCTTTTTGATTTAAAATCGTGTCAATACAAACAGTTGATTTACCTGTTTGACGGTCACCAATTACCAACTCACGTTGTCCTCTACCCACTGGAATCATAGCATCAACTGCTTTTACTCCTGTTTGTAATGGTTCAGTTACGGGTTGACGGAAGATAACTCCAGGAGCTTTTCTTTCTAATGGCATTTCGTATAAAGTTCCACCAATTGGTCCTTTACCATCAATTGGATTCCCCAAAGTATCAACAACACGACCTACCATTTGTTCTCCAACTTGAAGAGAAGCAATTCGTTGTGTTCTTTTTACTGTTGAACCTTCTTTGATTCCGGTCGATGGTCCTAAAAGTACCACACCCACATTGTCTTCTTCCAAGTTCAAAACGATTGCTTCTAATCCGCCATCGAATTGTACTAACTCACCATATTGTGCGTTTGATAATCCGTAAACACGAGCAATTCCATCCCCAACTTGAAGTACTGTTCCAACTTCTTCTAACGTAGCACCAGATTCAAAACCTGATAATTGTTGTTTTAATATTGCTGATATTTCAGCAGGTTTAATTTCAGCCATTGTGATATATCTTTAATGGTATATTATTTACTAAACTCTCTCTTTAAATTTTGCAATCTGTTTTCCACAGAAGCATTGTATTGTTTGTCACCCATTCTTAAGATAAATCCTCCAATAATTGATGGATCTACTATATTTTGAAGTGTAATCTTTTTATCTGAAAACGTTGCGATTTTAGCCAAAACTTTCGCTTCTAAATCAGTTGTAATTGGAAACGCAGTAGTTACTTTAGCAACTTCGATTCCGTTTAGCTCATCATATAAAGCTGTAAATTGCAAAGCAATAGCATTTAATAATTCAAATCTTTGATTTACTAAAAGCAAATGAAAAAGCCCTTTTGTTTCCTTTTGAACAGAAGCGAATATTTCGTTTAATGATGAAAATTTAATTTCACCTTTTACTATTGGACTTATCAAAAAGTTTTTTAACTCAGCACTGTCTTTAATTGCATTTGCAATAGCGATCATATCTGCATTAACTGCATCTGATGTGTTGTTCACTTTTGCAATATCCAAAATGGCTTTTGCGTATCTAATTGCTGCTCTCGTTCCTGCCATGATATTAGTTTAATTTAGCGTCACCTAACATTTTCTCAACCAATTTAGTTTGAGCTTCTTTGTTCGATAATTCTTCTCTTAACAATTTCTCAGCGATCTCTAATGACAATGACGACACTTGGTTTTTCAATTCTGCCATTGCTGCATTCTTTTCACTTTCGATAGCTGCTTTCGCGTTCTCGATCATTTTATCTCCTTGAGCTTGAGCTTCAGATTTAGCATCAGCAATCATAGCATCTTTGATTTCTCTTGCTTCTTTAATCATCAAATCTCTTTCAGCTCTCGCTTCAGCCAATAATTTCTCATTATCTGCTTTAAGATTTTGCATATCTTTCTTAGCATTTTCAGCCGCTAATAAAGCATTTGTAATTCCTTCTTCACGCGCCGCTAAAGCTGATAAAATTGGTTTCCAAGCAAACTTAGCTAATAATACAATTAATATTAATAAAATAATGACTTGCCAAAAAAACAAACCATAACTAAAATCGTTAATTAACTTATCCATTTATATACTCTTTATAAAATTCTTTAAAACATTTGTTTAATAAACAACACCCGCAGCCAACCGCTGCAGGTATTGTTTTAAAATTAAGCTCCTAAGATTAAAGCACCGAATGCTAAACCTTCTAATAACGCTCCAATGATAATCATTGCAGTTTGGATTTTTCCGGCAGCTTCTGGTTGTCTTGCAATAGCATCCATTGCAGAACCACCAATTTTACCTAAACCTAAACCCGCTCCGATTACGATTAAACCAGCTCCTACTAAATTTGGAATTGTCATGATAATTGATTTATATATAATTAAACAAAATTTATACTAAACTATAGCATTGTCAGTTTGATCTAACCCATCGTGATGAGTTTCGTGATCATGATGATGCTCTTGAACTGCCATTCCAATAAAAAGAGATGACAACATTGTGAAAATGTACGCCTGTAAAAACGCAACTAAAATCTCAATAAACATAATGAAGATACTAAGCAATAATGAAACTGCCGTAGCTCCTCCAGCTGTTAATTGCTCTTTCATTAAGAAAACGATAGCAATCAACCCCATAACTACAGTGTGACCTGCCGTGATGTTTGCAAAAAGACGAATCATTAATGAGAAAGGCTTGGTGAACATCCCTAAAACCTCGATAGGCGCTAAAACAATTTTCATTGGAACTGGCACTCCTGGCATCCAAAAAATATGCCCCCAATAATCCTTGTTTGCACTAAATTGTGTAATAAAGAAAGTAAATGCCGCTGCACACAAGGTGAAAGCAATATTTCCTGTAACGTTAATTCCTAACGGTGTTAAACCTAATAAGTTTAATGCGAAGATTAAGAAAAATACAGTTAATAAATAAGGTGTGAACTTTTTATATTTTTTCTCACCGATATTTGGTCTTGAAATTTCATCACGAACATAAATGACTAAAGGTTCTAAAGCTCTACTGAATCCTTTTGGTAAATTATTGTGTCCGTTTTTATAAGTCTTTGCTAACCCTAAGAATGCGAAAAATACTAAAGTCGCAGTAAAGAGTAAAGCAACTACATTTTTAGTCATTGAAAAATTCAATGGCATTGTGTTTGTTGGATGATGGTGCTCGTCCATTGTTAAGTCACCTGCTGAATTGGTATCATAAATTTTTCCGTGGAATAATTTGTAAAATTTACCATCAACTTCCGCTAATGCTTCCCCGTGTTCAAATTTTGACGCAGAAAAAACTTTTAACCCACCATCAATTAAAATAACAGGAAGTGGAAATCCATAATGCTTACCTTCTGCCTCATCTGAGAAGAACGTAAAATAATAATCATCTTGAAGGTGATGTTGCATGTGAGCATAAACTACATCTTTTGCAGTTTTCGGCACTTCAACGTGAGCTTCTTCAGTAGTGATCTCTTCAGTAGTGATTTCTTCAGTCTGCGTTACTACTTGTAATGAATCAGTAGTTTGAGCCGAAAGAATCAGTGGACTTGTTAAAAACAATATCGCCGTTAAAATGGAAAGTGGTTTCCTTAAAATCATCATAACTATTATTCTTATGTTTCCTAAAAATTTTTGCAAAAGTACAATTTTTATTAATATTTCAGCTTGCTAATTTGCATATTTTTAAACAATTGTTGATTTTTTGTTTAATAATCACTTTTTGTTTAATAATCTTATTACAAAATAGGCATCTAAGCAAAGAAAAATCATAAAAGCGATGAAAAAATTAACTTTTATTTCTTTTTCGATAATCGCCTCTTTAAATAAAAACTGAGTGGCAATAAAATAGCTAATAATCACTTTTGCAGAAGATAAGCCTAAAAAAGCGTATCCAATTTGTTCTTTCGCCTTTTTTTCAATTTGCAACAAAATCAACAACGACAAAACTGAAAGCGTCGCCTGACTGGCATAAGACACAATAAAATTTGAAATATTAAAACCGGGAAACAAAAATTGACAAGCAAAAAAATGCACTACCATCAACACTAGAACAACAATAAAAGATTTGGTATAAACAGACATATACAACTATTTGTTTTTATTAATTTGATTCACTTGGCGTATCACTTGAAATATTGCCACAAAAACACCTAACAGCGTTAACACTTTAAAATAAATTTCGGATGAATTTTTATATTTCTCATCCAACCAACTACCTAGATACGAAAATGCAAAAATAATCAATCCCATTTGAAATGGAATGTTAATTAATGCCAACCAATTATTAGAAGGCTTCTTTTCGGGTTCCATTATTTCGCGGCAATTCGCATTTCACAACTAGCTTCAAATTTAGCTCCTGGTTCCACTGCTAATTTTCCAACAATAACTTCTCCTGTTATGTGCGCTTTTGATTTTACATTTAACAATCCTTCACTATGCAACTTTCCTGCAAATTTACCTTCAATATCAATACTATTACAGACAATATCTCCAAAAACTTCTCCTGTGGGACCAATCACTATTTTACCTTCGGAAGTGAAGTTGCCTTCTAATTTTCCATCCAATCTAAAATCTGCTTTTGTCACTATATTACCGGTGATAAAAGTTCCTTCAACGATTCTATTTGTTTTTCCTAATATATGATCTGGGTTTTTGATTTTATCAAACATTTTTTGGGGTGTTTGGTGTTATTATTGATTCAACAAAATCCATTCTTCAAACTTTTTCTTCATTTGAATAATTTTATAATCCTCGGTTGAAATAATGTAGGCTTGATCTTTTATCTTGTAATCCTTGTATTCTTTCAATAATGAAAGTACTGAGTTAGCTCTTTCTTTTGAGCTAAAACCATGAATTACAATAAAATCGTTATTCATATCGTATATGTCATCCGAAGCTTTTAGTAAAACTGTCTGACTATCTTTTAAATATTTGTCTATTTTATCAGTCAAATTTTTAACGTCTTTATCTAAAGGAAATTTCTTAAGAAAAATTACTTTCCACTCTGTATTTTCGTTTTTGCCGAAATCTAATGCTTCTAATTTTGGAATATCATTTTTCAATAACTTCTCTGCTTCTTTACCTTCGTCTATATTTGGATAAGATAAGGCCACAAAATTCAAACCTTTTTTATATTCGTCTAATCCTTGAAGTCTACCCGCAACTCTAGCTTTTAACATTTCAAATTTAGCCACAGATTCCTCACCAGTAAATCGATTAATTAATTCGTCTATTTCTTGAGCCACTTCGCGTACCTGATTATTTTCAAATCGTTTAAAAGTAGCATAATAAACAGTTTCAGGATTGGTTTCATCTTCGATTGCCACTGATGGATTTCTTACAATTTCAGCATATCTACTATTTGGATATTCTGCTAAAATTTGCTGTTTCACAAATTCGGCTTTTACAGGAGAAATAACTTGATAAATTTTAAACAAATTATATTTTGCAGGCAGAATTAAACGTTCTTCAGGACTGTTTTTTAACAACTGCTCTAATCGAGATGCTGCTAATTCATATTCTTTGAATTTTTCTTTGTAAATGATTCCCAGTTGATAATAAGCGAAGTTTCGATCTTTAGCCAAGCTATCTAAAAGTTTTTTATCCGATGGAACTTTCTTCAAATAATAATCCACTTCATATAAGGGATTACCCGTAACCGCTTCTTTCTTATCACTTGTGACAGAATCAGGGCTTTCTTCACCGTCGTCGGAAGCGATAGTAGAAATGCTATTTTCCGTCGTTGACCATTTCCAATTGTCTTTTAATTCCCGTTTTCCCCATTTAACAACAAATTCCTTCATTCCAAATTGAACAGATACCGGATTATAAAAATAAAAATTTGCAACTTCATCAGAACCATTAGTAAGTACTGGCGGCAAACCAGTAGGGTTTTTACTACTTTTGCTTCCAAGACCAAGATCATTAGCACCTAAATTATTATTGAGGTTGGAATTTGCTGTTTGATTCGCTGCTAAATTGGCCTCTTTTTGAGCTAATTCGGCAGCAATTTTAGCTTTTCGCTCGTCATCTATTTTTAATTTAGCAATGTAATTTTCGTAATATTTGTTACGTTCAGAATCATTCATTGCCACAACCGATAAAATACTATCGTTTTGTGTTGCGATAGTTTCATATTTAATTACATCAACTAAATTAATTCGTTTCTTTTTAATTTTTCTATATTCTCTCGTTCTATCATTTAAACGCAATAGCGTACTGTCATAATATTTACCAGCTGCTATATACTTGGCTTCTCTGAACTTAATTTCTGCAATATTTCTGTAATTTGAAGAAATTAAATAAGTGTCTTGCGAAGTAGCTTTTATGGACTTATTATAGAATTTTTCCGCAAGTTTATTTTGGTTTTGCTTGTCATAAAAAATTCCCATTTGATGGTTCAATATATCCAAATAAGGACGATTTTCTCGGTCGTCAAGTAATTTTTGAAATTTTTCTACAAAAACAAGAGTATCACCTTTCACGTAATCAAACTGTTGCGCTTGTTTTGCGTGCGCTTGGATTACATAACGACGGGGTGATTTTCTATTCATTTGAATCACTTCTTCAAAACTAGCAAATGCGCTGTCTTGATGATTCATACTTTCGTATAATTGTCCTAAAATAAAAGTATATCTAGCATTTTCTTCGTTGCTTTCTGTAGCTTTTATCGCAATTTTAAGCGCAGCAACCGCACTATCTTTTGCTTCAATATTCATGTAAGCTTGCGTCAACATCGCATTCGCATCTGCTAAATCTTGACCCGATATATTCTTGTTATCTAATAATTTCTTTAGATTTTTAATTGCAACCTCATCATTATCTAAACGAATATTTACTTTTTCTCTCCATACTTTTGCGTGATAAATTTTATCGCTTAATGGATGTTTATATAGGATATAATTTAGCGCTTCTAGCCCTGGAATAAATCGGTTATCGTAGTATCGCGCTTTTGCTAATAAAAGATAAGCCTCATCCATTTGCGGATTTTTCTCGGTGCCACCAATGTTCATCGAATGTTTTTGAATTGCTTTTACTGCCTTTTCTTCCGCACGTTCAAAATTAGCATTTTTGGTTTGACCTGGCAATATCGCTTCTTCCTTATTTGGCATTCTCTCGATGGGCAAAATTTCCCAAAAATTATCTTTATAAGTTGCTTTTAAATCAACCAATCCTTTATCTAAGGCAATATTTCCATTGTATAAAACATTGTACTCTGTAGTAACAGCGTGGAAATTACGATTGATAAATTTATCTTTTTTAACAGAACAAGCTATTAAAAAAATTAAAAAACCAACTGACAGTATGTATTTTAAGATGTTGCTTTTCAATGTAAAACGTTTTTATTCTTAACTACTAAAATCTATTTTTAGTATCTATATAGGGGTAAAAATACGTTTCTTTTTTTGATGTGTAAAAAAATAAACGGTTTTTTGTTAATCAAAAACATTTTTTAAATCTTTAATCACTTTAAAAGCCACGTCAATTTGTTCATCACTAACAATAATTGTGAATTCGTTAGTAGTCGAAATTACTTCGTGAATTACAATGCCCTCCCAAGCCAAACGCTGAAAAATGTAATAATAAACTCCTGGAGTTGAAATGTTTTCTTGTGGTAGTTTTACCGTAATAGAAGATAAGTTTTCGATCTTATGCGTCCGTTTTTCGCTTTTAAATAAACTTTCAATAATTGGATCAATTGAAGTACTGGTGACAATATTGGTTTCATTTACACCTCTTGAAGACGTATAAAAAATATCTTGTAACTTATTGATTTCTGTAATTAACTTGGCTTGATTTTCCAATAAAGTGTTTGAACTCACAAAAGTGTAATCTGTTAAAGAAGAACGAACCGTAATTTCGCCTATGTTTTTCAACACTTTCGAAATTTTATAATTGATTTTAAAATCCAATTCTTCAGACAATCTTTTTAACGACATTACCACCGCACCTTGTTTCACGTCTTTACCTAAATGGGCTTCCAACTCAGGCATCATAATTCGGGCAAGAGAAGTTAAGTTGATAATTCCTTGCGAAAGCGAACTCAATAAAAAAGGTTTTGATTTGATGTAATGTTCTACAACTGAAGATATTGTTTTCATTGAAAATTATTTTTCTGCTTAATAAACGCAAAGATATGATTTTTCAAACAAATTGTTATAATTATAACATTAAAAATGATAAAATGCGTCTTCGATATGATCTATAACAAAATCGTTGCTTTCTTTATGAATTGCGATAATGTCAAAACGAACTTCAAGATCTAAATCTTTTTGAGTAACGTATTCATTAATTGCTTTTACTAAAAGTTGAATTTTCTTAGGTTTCACAAATTCTTGTGGCAAACCAAAATCAATACTCGATCGGGTTTTGACTTCTACAACAGCCAAAACACTTCCTTTTTGAGCAATAATATCAATTTCGGCTTTGTCAAAAAACCAATTTACTTCTAAGATTTCATAACCGTTTTCTTCTAAAAAAGCTACAGCTAATTCTTCCCCAAGTTTGCCTAGTTCATTATGTTCCGCCATTTTTCAGTGTTGAGTAATTGGTTTGTGTTGATATAAAGTATTACAGTAAAATAAAGATTCCTCAAATTATTTAAATCTGTGTTGTAAAAACTTATTGTATAAACCTTAAAACAATTTTGTTTTCATTTACCTCGAAATCCACTTTTTTCCCTAAAATTAAGGTTCGGTTGTCTTTTTGATGTCCGGCTGGAAATTCAAATGCAATCGGAATGTTCTGTTCCTTAGCAATTTCGGTGATAATTTGCACTTCATTCTGCCCAAACGGAATTTCATTATCGTGCATATCAGACATACTTCCCACAATAATTCCTTTTACTTTTTCGAAATAACCATTGCGTTTTAAGTTGAACATCATTCGATCAATATGATATAAATATTCATCCAAATCTTCGATAAATAAAATTTTATCTTTGGTATTTATTGAAGATTTCGAGCCTAACAAACTGTATAAAATCGAAATATTTCCACCTACTAATTCACCCGAAGCTTTTCCTTTTTTATCGTACGATTTAGAAGGAATTATATATGCAATATCTTCTCCAAAAAGAGCTTTTCTTAAAGTTTCTTTCACTTCTTCAGACGCTTTTGGCACCGTAAACGGCATAATCGAATGCAAACTTGCAATGCGTTCCACATTCAATTGACTGTGCAAAACCGTTACATCACTAAAACCCATAATCCATTTTGGATGTTTCTTAAACTTAGTAAAATCTAAGGAATCGATAATTCGAACGGTTCCATAACCGCCACGAGCAACCCAAATTCCCTTTACATTCTCATCGTCCATCATTGCCTGAAAATCGGCAATTCGTTCGGCATCGGTTCCACCCAGTTGACAACTGTCTAAACCAATAGTATTTCCTAATTTAGCTTTCAAACCCCAACTTTCTAATAATTCGATAGCAGGTTTTGCGTCTTCAGGCATAAATTTTCGAGCTGTGCAAACAATAGCGACCGTATCGCCTTTCTTTAAATAAGGTGGAATTTTCATTTTCTTTTGGGAATGTGAATTTACTGAAACAAAAAGGACCAATACAAAACCGATATACTTCATCATTTGTAAAAGTTTAACCCAAAAATACATAAATTAGAAACAAAAATTCGCCATTTCATTTGTAAAGAATTAATTTTGCATTAAATTTTATGATGATATGTTAGAAAATCCGAAAAGATATACGATTACTGCTGCTTTGCCTTATACAAATGGTCCAATTCATATTGGTCATTTAGCCGGTGTTTATGTGCCATCCGATATTTATGCGCGCTATTTGCGTTTGCAAGGAAAAGATGTGGCTTTTATGTGCGGAAGCGATGAACACGGTGTTGCAATTTCTATGAAGGCTAAAAAAGAAGGAATTTCACCACAAGAAGTTATCGATAAATATGATGGAATCATCAGAAAGTCATTTTTAGATTTTGGAATTTCTTTTGATAATTATTCCAGAACTTCGGCTAAAATTCATCACGATACAGCACAGGAATTATTTAAAAAATTATACGATCAAGGTGATTTCATTGAGGAAGTTACCGAACAATTATACGATGCAAAAGCAGATCAGTTTTTAGCAGACCGTTTTGTAACTGGAACTTGTCCTAAATGCGACAATCCGGAAGCTTATGGCGATCAATGCGAAAAATGTGGTTCGACTCTAAATGCTACCGATTTAATTAATCCAAAATCAACAATTACGGGAGAAATTCCAATTATGAAAGCGACTAAACATTGGTTTTTACCTTTGAATAGATACGAAGATTTCTTAAAAGAATGGATTTTAGTCGGACATAAAAACGATTGGAAACCGAATGTTTACGGTCAAGTAAAATCGTGGATTGATGGCGGTTTAGAACCAAGAGCAGTTACACGTGATTTAGATTGGGGAATTGACGTTCCGGTTGAAGGTGCAGAAGGAAAAAAATTATATGTTTGGTTTGATGCTCCGATTGGCTACATTTCGGCAACAAAAGAGTGGGCTTTACGCGAAGGAAAAGATTGGGAACCCTATTGGAAAGACAAAGACACCAAGTTAGTACATTTCATCGGGAAGGATAATATCGTTTTTCATTGCATCATTTTTCCAGCGATGTTAAAAGCAGAAGGAAGTTATATTTTACCCGATAATGTTCCGGCAAACGAATTTTTAAATTTGGAAGGCAATAAATTATCAACGTCTAAAAATTGGGCGGTTTGGTTGCACGAATATTTACAAGATTTTCCAGAAAAACAAGATTCTTTGCGTTATGCTTTGACAGCAAATGCACCAGAAACAAAAGACAACGACTTTACTTGGAAAGATTTTCAGGCAAGAAATAATAATGAATTAGCAGCGATTTATGGAAATTTCATCAATCGTGTGGTGGTTTTAACGCATAAATATTACGAAGGAATTGTTCCTGCTCCAAATGAATTTTCGGAAGTAGATGTACAAACTTTAGCCGAACTAAAAGCGTATCCAGCGGTGATTTCGTCTTCAATTGAGCGTTACCGTTTTAGAGAAGCTTTAGGCGAATTAATGAATGTAGCCCGATTAGGAAATAAGTATTTGGCCGATGAAGAGCCTTGGAAAATGATCAAAACCGATCCGGAACGCGTGAAAACACAAATGTATGTGGCTTTGCAAATTGCTTCGGCTTTGGCTATTTTATCAGAACCATTTTTACCGTTTACATCTAAAAAATTGACTCAGACTTTAAACATCGAAGTGAATAATTGGAATGTAGATTTCAATAATTGGAACTTGACAAAAGCAGGACATCAAATCGGACAAGGAGCAATCTTATTCGCTCAAATCGAAGATGAAGAAATTCAAAAACAATTAGATAAATTAGAAGCAACTAAAACCGCAAATAAAGTGGAAAACGCAACAGCCGAACCTCAAAAAGAAGTGGCAACATTTGATGATTTCTCAAAATTAGATATTCGTGTAGGAACAATTCTAGAAGCTGAAAAAATGCCAAAAGCCAACAAATTATTGGTTTTAAAAGTAGATACTGGAATTGATGTTAGAACAATAGTTTCTGGAATTGCCGAACATTTTTCACCGGAAGAAGTAATTGGAAAACGCGTTACAGTTTTAGTAAATTTAGCACCAAGAGCTTTACGCGGTGTAGAAAGTGCCGGAATGATTTTAATGACCAACAACGCAGAAGGAAAATTAGTTTTCGTAAATCCAGATGCGGAAGGCGTGATTAATGGCGCGATGATTAGCTAATAATGAACAACAAACCAAGAATTGCTTTATTCATAGGAATCCTTTGCATTTCTATCTTCCCGATATTAGTTCGTTTGCAATTAACATCGGGACTGATTTCTGCATTTTACAGAATGGCCATTGCACTTGGTTTGCTTTTACCTTATATAATCGTTACTAAAAAATTCAAGTTGCCTAATTCAAAATTATTGATTACAGCGATTATTTGTGGGGTTTTATTTGCTTCTGATGTAGCCGTTTGGAATATTGCCATTCAAAAATCGAGTGCAACTCAAGCGACACTTTTAACGAATTTAGCACCGGTTTGGGTCGGAATAATCTCGTATTTTTTCCTTAAAAACAAACCCGCTACTAATTTCTGGATCGGAACTTTAGTCGCTATTTTAGGAATGATCACTTTAGTGGGCTTTAGCTTTTTCTTAAAGTTGAATTTTGATATGGCTTTTTCTTTAGCGATAGTATCCGGAATCTTATATGCAATTTATATTTTAGTCAGTAAAAACGTTTTATCAGAAGTTGATGTGTATTCCTTTATGACAATTACATTAGTTACTTCAACCTTATTTTTAGGCGTTGTCAATTATTTTGTTGGCGAAGCATTCTACGGATTTTCGAATGATGCGTGGTTGGTGCTATTCATTCAAGGAGCCATTTGTCAACTAGCGGCTTGGTTGTTAATTAGCTATGCAACTCAAAATATGCGCGCCACTAGAGTTTCCTTAAGTTTATTGAGTCAAGGCGTAATTGCTACGTTTTTGGCTTGGTTATTCATCGATGAACAAGTAACTTTACAAATGATTATAGGTGGAATTATTTTACTTTTTGGAATTAGTATCACTTTTATAGAAAATAAAAAACATGAAAAACATAAAAACAATCGCTTTTGACGCAGACGATACGCTTTGGCACAACGAACCGTATTTTGATGAAGCACAAGAACGTTTTTGTCAATTGTTTCAAGATTTTGCTTCAAGTCAGGAAATTTTAGGTTCCATTTTAAACCATCAAGTGAAGAATTTACCGCTTTATGGCTTTGGTATTAAAGCCTTTACCTTGTCGATGATTGAAACCGCTTTGAAACTTACTAACCATAATATTTCCGGGAAAGGAATCGAACAAATTATGGAAATTGGTACCGATTTATTGCAAAAACCAGTAGAATTATTGCCAAATGTGGAATCCGTTTTAGCTGAATTAAAAGGAAATTATAAATTAATTGTTGCCACAAAAGGCGATTTAAAAGACCAACATCGCAAATTACACGATTCAGGAATTGGTGCGTATTTTCATCATATTGAAGTATTAAGTGATAAAACCGAATTGGATTATGAAAAAATGCTAGGCAGACTGGATATTCAAGCTGAAGAATTTTTGATGATTGGAAATTCCTTAAAATCAGACGTTTTGCCAATTATAAATTTAGATGGTTATGCGATTCATATTCCCTATCGCACGACTTGGGAATATGAAAAAATTGATTTTGAAATTGAACACGAAAACTTCAAATCATTCGATAAAATTGAAGAAATCTTAACAATTTTATAGGCTTTTTTGAATCGATTTAATCCTTTAATTTCAGTAACTTTACGAAAATTGAAAAATATATGTTAACAAAAAGTATTGCAGAAGCTTTAAACAAGCAAATTAGAATTGAAGCGGAATCTTCACAAATTTATTTAGCGATGGCTTGCTGGGCTGAAGTTCAGGGTTTAGAAGGGGTGTCGCAATTTATGTATGCACAATCTAACGAAGAGCGTGAACACATGCTAAAATTGGTGAAATATGTAAACGAACGCGGAGATCACGCAGTTATTACTGATTTAGTTGCACCAAAAACTAAATATGGTACTTTCAAGGAAATGTTTGAAGAATTGTACCAACACGAATTGTTTGTTTCAAATTCAATTAACGAATTGGTTCACATTACTTTAACTGAAAAAGATTATGCAACACATAACTTTTTACAATGGTATGTTGCCGAACAAATTGAGGAAGAAGCTCAAGCAAAAACCATCTTAGACAAAATTAATTTGATTGGCGAAGACCGTGGTGGCTTGTATTTATTTGATCGTGACATCCAACAAATTGCAGTAACTAGCTCAAATACATTAAATCCTTAGTTATTTTTATTTAGAATATTTAAAAATAGTACTATCTTTGTAGTGTCAAAATGAAATTCTGATGAGCAAAGACGTAAAAAAGAAGGACAAGAAAAAAGAAAAAAAGAAGCTAAAACAACAGCTCCTTTTAACCGAAATAAAAATTGTAGAAAACTGCAAATCAAAATGCTGTGGCAAATTTGAAAAAGGCGAACACAAACGCTGTAAACGCTGTCCAATGTTTGATTTAATGCAAAAAGCATCCTAAACCTTCTCTAACCTGAGAAGGTTTTTTTAATTTAATTTTGAAAATTTTGAAAACTATAATTGACTTAAAAACCTGGAATCGAACAGCTCATTTTGAATTCTTTTCAAAGTTTGACGAACCGTTTTTTGGCATCATCACGCCAATTGATTGCACGATTGCTTATCATAATTCTAAAAAAACTAAAATCCCTTTTTTTGTTTATTATTTACACAAAACACTTGTTGCCATAAATAAAATAGAAAATTTTCGTTTGCGAATTGAAGATGAAAATGTGGTGCTTTATAATGAAATTGACGCTTCGGCAACAATTATGCGAGAGGATAAAACTTTTGGCTTTTCATTTATGAAATATCACGAAGATATTCACGAATTTAATGTAATGGCACAAACCGAAATTCAAAGAATACAAAATACATCTGGAATTCTTACACGAGAATATCCCGAAAATATCATTCATTTTTCGGCCGTTCCTTGGATTAACTTCACTGGATTAACACATTCGCGTAATTATTCAATTTCGGATAGTTGTCCAAAGATTTCTTTCGGGAAATTAATGGAGGAAAACGGTAAGAAAACGATGGCTTTGTCTGTAACGGCCCATCACGGTTTGTTAGACGGTTATCATATCGGATTATTTGTAGAAGAATTACAAAACTTATTGAATTCCTAAATGATTCCAATCGCATTTCATCCCCTATTTAAACATCCTTTGCCGGAAGGACATCGTTTTCCAATGTTGAAATACGAATTGCTTCCACAACAATTACTTCACGAAGGAACCGCAATTGAAACTGATTTTTTTGAACCTGAACTTTGCGATTTAGCACACGTTTTTGCAATTCATACTAAAGAATATGTAAACGATTTAGTCCGTTTAAAATTGGATCCAAAAGCTGTTCGGAAGATTGGATTTCCGCTTTCAGCAAAATTAGTAGAACGCGAATTACGAATCGCTCAAGGAACAATCATCGGAGCCGAAAAAGCATTCGAAACCAAAGTAGCTTTCAATATTGCTGGTGGCACGCATCACGCATTTTCTAATCGTGGCGAAGCTTTTTGTATGTTAAATGATCAAGCAATTGCTTCCCAATATCTGCTGGATAAAAAATTAGCAAAAAAGATTCTAATAATCGATTTAGATGTGCATCAAGGAAACGGAACCGCTGAAATATTTCAAAATAATGCTAAAGTCTTTACTTTTTCAACCCACGGAAAATCGAATTATCCGTTCAAAAAAGAAATTTCAGATTTAGATATTGCTTTTGAAGATAATACTACAGATGATGTGTTTTTGTCGACTATTCAAAAGTTAATTCCTAAATTAATTGAAGAACAAAAACCCGATTTCATTTTCTATTTAGCTGGAGTTGATATCCTGGCAACTGATAAATTAGGAAAACTAGGTTGTACATTAAACGGTTGCAAAAACCGAGATGCAATTGTATTTGAAAATTGCTACAACTACCAAATTCCCGTTCAAGTGAGTATGGGCGGAGGATATTCTCCAGAAATTAAAACGATTATTGAAGCACACAGCAATACTTATAGAGTTGCAAAATCCATATTTTAATAAAAAAAGCGACCTATTACAGTCGCTTTCTTGATTACTTACCGTCTAAACTGCATTTAAAATTGCTAAAATATCTTCTCCGTATTTCTCCGCTCGTTGTTTTCCAAAACCTTTTATTTGTTGTAATTCGTCGAGATTGCTTGGCTTATATAATGCTAAATCGATTAGATGGGAATTGTGACAAATTATAAATTTTTTAAACTTCAGTTCTTCAGATTTATCGGTTCGCCATTGGTGCAAATAACCATAAACTTGTTTGTCTTTTGACGTCAAATCTTCATAAGTGTTTTGCACAACTTGAATTGGACTTTCAGGTTCTAACCCATCAAAATGGACTAAAACCGACCAATGAGCTGCATCATTCTCAATAAATTGCGAACTCGATTTCTTGAAAGTAACTGTCGTTAAAAATTCATTCAACTTTTGCTGATCTTGTTCCAAATAAACAGAATCAATACGGATAGAAAATACTTTAACTTGCATAACATTATTGTTTACCTAGTAATAAAACTTCATCTGCAATTACTTCTGCTACATAGCGTTTGATGCCGTCTTTATCGTCGTAACTTCTGTGCGATAATTTTCCTCCAATAGCAATTTCTTTACCTTTGGTTACAAATCGCTCAATAATATCGGCTGTTTTTCCCCAAGCAGTTATTCTGTGCCATTCTGTTTTTTCAACTTTATCACCGTTTTCACGATAATAAACTTCGTTTGTCGCAATTGAAAGATTTGCTAATTTTTTTCCTCCTTCAAGGTTTTTGATTTCTGGTTCTTGACCAACGTGTCCGATTAATTGTACTGAATTTTTCATAAGGCTTGTATTTATTATTTTGGCGTGTAAATTTTAATGTTTTTTGAATTTTGAAATGGCTATTGCTTTTAATTCAACAAAACCAATTCGTTGGCAACAACTTCTGTGATGTAACGTTTGTTTCCGTCTTTATCGTCGTAACTTCTGTGCGTTAATTTTCCTTCAATAGCTACGTGACTTCCCTTTTTCAATAACTGTTCGATAATGTCTACTGTTTTTCCCCAAGCAGAAACGCGGTGCCATTCCGTTTGTTCTACTTTTTCGCCTTTAGCGTTGGTGTAACTGTCGTTTGTAGCGATTGTGAAGTTGGCAACTCTCCCATTTTCTAATTGTTTAATTTCTGGATCTTGACCAACGTGTCCGATTAATTGTACTCTGTTTTTCATAAGGCTTGTAATTATTTAAATGGTTTATAAAATTTATTTGTTATTTTAAAATTGTAATTGATATTGTAATTGTATCGTTTGATTTCGACATTGCAAAGATTAGACAGCTTTCAAAATTTATTCGGTATTTATCTGCTTACTTTCGGTTGTAATTGTTTGTAACCGTTTGTAATTGGAAAATAAAATTCATACATTTGAGAAAAATCAAGAGTTTATGGCTAGTACAATCAATAAAGTTGAATTGCGAAATCTTCAAATCGAAGACTATAAAGAATTAAAAAAATCGATGGTTGAATCGTATCCGGAGATGACCGATTCATTTTGGAAAGAAGAACAAATAGAAAATTTACTGCAAAAATTTCCGGAAGGCCAATTGGTCATTGTCGTAGATGATATTGTCGTAGGTTCGGCTTTATCGTTAATTGTTACCGAAGATTTTGCGTTTAAAACAAGAACATACAAAGGAATAACAGGAAATTTCACTTTTTCAACACACAATCCAAAAGGTGATGTGATTTATGGTATTGATGTTTTTATCAATCCAAAATACCGCGGACTTCGATTAGGCAGAAGATTATACGACGTTCGAAAAGAATTATGCGAACAATTGAACTTAAAATCAATCATTTTTGCCGGAAGAATTCCAAATTACGGAAAATTTAAAGACGAAATTACACCTAAAGTATATATTGAGAAAGTAAAGAAAAAAGAGATTTACGATCCAGTTCTTTCGTTTCAATTGAGCAATGATTTTCACGAAATCCGCGTAATGAAAAATTATTTGGAAGGCGATGTAGAATCGCAAGAATATGCCGTTTTACTAGAATGGAATAATATTTATTACGACGATAGTCCAAAGTTGATTAACGCAGAAAAAAGCGTCGTTCGTTTGGGATTAATCCAATGGCAAATGCGTTCGCTAGGCAATTTAGAAGCTTTGTTTGAACAAGCCGAATTCTTCATTGATGCCGTTTCGGGTTATGGAAGTGATTTTGCTTTGTTTCCAGAATTTTTCACAGCTCCATTAATGGCAGATTACAATCATTTGTCGGAAGCAGAAGCGATTCGAGAATTAGCCCGCCACACGGAAGCCGTTCGCTTGAAGTTTCAAGAATTTGCGATATCATACAACATCAACATTATAACAGGAAGTATGCCTTTTATTGAAAATGGTAGCGTTTATAATGTTGGGTTTTTATGTAAACGTGATGGAACGAACGAAATGTATCGTAAAATTCATATCACACCAAATGAAATTTTTCATTGGGGAATTACGGGTGGCGATACCATTCAGACTTTTGATACCGATTGTGGAAAAATTGGAATTATGATTTGCTATGATGTAGAATTTCCAGAATTATCTCGAATTATGGCCGATGAAGGAATGAATATTTTATTTGTTCCGTTCCTAACCGATACGCAAAATGGTTATACGCGTGTTAAAAGTTGTGCACAAGCTAGAGCCATTGAAAACGAATGTTATGTGGCGATTGCAGGTTGCGTGGGGAACTTACCGAAAGTTAATAATATGGATATTCAGTTTGCACAAACGGCAGTTTTTACCCCTTCAGATTTCGCTTTTCCTAGTAATGGAATTAAGGCCGAAGCAACGCCAAATACAGAAATGACTTTAATTGTTGATGTGGATATTAATTTATTGAAAGAATTGCACGAACACGGAAGCGTTAGAACAATGAAAGACAGACGCACCGATTTGTACCAACTGAAAAAACTGAAATAAAAGTAAAGGTTGCTTTTGAAAAAGTAAATCATAAAACAAAAAACCTAACAGGTTTTCGAAACCTGTTAGGTTTATACAATTAGAAACTATGAGTAAAACCTGCTTAGAATGTGGTGATAAAATTATAGGACGCGAAGACAAAAAGTTTTGTTCGGATGGTTGTCGCAATGCCTATAACAACAAAATGAATAAGGATCAGAATAATTTAATGCGTAACATCAACAACAAATTGCGTAAAAATTATCGCGTTTTGTGCGAATTGAATCCGGAAGACAAAGGTAAAACGACTAAAAATAAGTTACTTAGCAAAGGATTCGATTTTGAATTTTTCACTAGTATGTTGCAAACTAAAACAGGCAACACCTATTACTTTTTGTACAATCAAGGCTATCGGGTTTTGGAAGATGATTTTTATATGTTGGTGAAGAAGGAGTTTTAGAGAAAAATGATAGAAGAAAGAAGAAGAATTACTTTCAGAAAAGAATTACAAGTTTCTAAATTTAGGCTTTGGAGTGGATTCGTTGTAAGTCTATTATTGAGTTTTACTGCTTATTTATTCTTTACAACGATAAGAGATTTATATCGAATCTTTTCATTGTCAGACAATTTCGATTATTTAAAATTCACATTAGAAGAATTACTTTTTTATAATTTATTTTATGCTTTCTTAGGGCTTTTAATTGGTTTACATTTTTTTATAAAAATCGCATTAGATACGAATAAACAGTTTTTTGAGCAAAATCGGCAGATTTCTAAAAGAAAAACAATCGCAAATCAGAATTCGCTACTTTGGTATTTTATGGCATTCTTTTCTAAAATGGTCTTCTTTTATGGCGGATTTATAATGAGTAGTTTTGGTTTTGACAGGAATTTTAATTTAAATCTTTTCAACCATATCAACTTTTATGACGAATACAATTACCTATTCGTGCTAGTTATAGTAGTACTTCTCATACAATCGCTCACAACAACTCTTATTTCAATTAAAGATAAGCTAATAATAATTCTATTCATTACTCTTTTTGCCTTTCTATTTTCTCAAATTAATTTACTTGACATTGAAGCTTTGCTACAAATAATGAAAAATAAATATTGAAAAACAATAAAATCTCCATCCTCGGTTGCGGTTGGCTAGGACTTCCGCTAGCGAAAAAATTAATCGAAAACGGTTACGAAGTAAAAGGTTCTACTACTTCGGAAAGCAAATTAGAACTATTAAAAAATGCTGGAATTTCGCCTTACCAAATTAAATTTGAAGAGAACGAAATCACTGGAAATATGGAATCATTTTTAGAAAATACCGATGTTTTATTAGTGGATGTTCCTCCGAAATTAAGAGGTGATTTTACAGAAAATTTCGTTCAGAAAATCAAAACGCTACTCCCGTATATCGAAAATTCAAAAGTAAAAAAAGTGCTATTTGTGAGTTCGACTTCTGTTTATGGCGATACTTTTCCGATACAAGAACTGGATGAAGATACCCCTTTAAATCCTGATTCGGAAGGCGGAAGACAATTGGTAGAAGCTGAAGATTTATTACGTGCGAATGCAAATTTTAAAACAACAATTCTTCGATTTGGTGGATTAATTGGTCCTGAAAGAAATCCCGCTAAGTTTTTAGCTGGAAAAGAAAATGTAGCCAATCCGAATGCACCGATAAACTTCATCCATCAAGAAGATTGTATTGGTATTATTTGTGCGATGCTTCGCCAGGTTGAAAATGACAATTGGAAGTGGAATGATACTTTTAATGCGGTTACTCCAAATCATCCGAATCGTGAAAATTATTACACTGAAAAAGCTTTAGAAATGAATTTAAAAGTTCCTACTTTTGTAAAAGATTCAAATTCTATCGGAAAAAAAATTAGTAGTAAGAAATTACAAGGAATGCTACATTATTCCTTCAAAAAACAAATTTAAAAATGGCATATTTCAGCGTTTTTCACGATTATATTACTAAAAAGAAAAACGCAATTGGCTTACCAATATTAGCACTATGCTGGTGTTGCTTTTTTTGGGGAAGTACTTGGATCGCTTCAAAAGAAGGTGTAAAACATATGCCGGCTTTACAACTTGTTGCCATTAGACAAATTTTAGGTGGGAGCGTTTTTTTACTTTATTTTTTAATCACAAAAGCACCTTGGCCAAACAAAAGGCAATGGCGTAATATTTTGATCTTAAGCGTGCTGAATTTCATGCTAAGTAATGGATTAAGTACTTGGGGCGTGAAATATATTTCGAGTGGTTTAGGTGCAATTATTGGATCTATATTTCCACTATGGATCGTAATTATCAGCTTTTTTAGAGGAGAAAAAATATCGTGGCGTGCTACTTTAGGGTTGGTAGTTTGTTTCCTTGGAATTTGCGTCGTCTTTTATGATTACCTCAACGATTTCTTAAATCCTGAATTTCAATTTGGAATTATATTGTCCATCATCGCTACTTTCACTTGGGCTTTATCTACAATTTATATTAAAGAAAATAACACGAATTTCAATCCGTATTTTAATATTGGCTTGCAAATGCTAATTTCAAGCGTGGTGATGTTTAGTGTATGTGAAATTTCAGGAATTAGTATGCCGATAAGTGAGATTCCAGCGATTGCTTGGTATTCCATAATCTATTTGGTGGTCTTTGGATCGGTACTAACTTTTATCGCATTTATTTATGCTTTGGAACATTTACCTCGTGAAATCAGTAGTTTGTATGCTTACATTAATCCAATGGTAGCTTTGTTTTTTGGCTATTTGTTGTTTAATGAATCGTTAAGCACTACAATTATAATTGGTGGACTAATTACACTTTTCGGACTTTTTATGGTGAATAAAGCCCTCAAAAGGAAATAAAAAAATCCCAAGCTTTCACTCGGGATTTTGAACTCTATATGTTTTTGATTACCAAATTTTCACTCGGTCATCTGGTGCTAAATACATTCCGTTATTCGGCTGAATATTGAACGATTTATAAAATGCTTCCACATTTTGTAAAGGCACGTAAGCTCTATACATTCCTGGTGAATGCGGATCAGTTTTTACTTGATTTTTAATAGCTTCATCACGCATTTTACTTCTCCAGATTGTCGCCCAAGAAATAAAGAAACGTTGGTCTGGCGTATATCCATCAATTAATCCTGGATTTCCTTTTTCCTTTAAGTGGATTTGCAATCCGTCATAGGCTGCATTCACTCCACCTAAATCGCCAATATTTTCTCCTAAAGTAAATTTACCGTCTACAAAGATTCCTGGTAACGGCTCAAGTGCTGAATATTGGTCTGCTAAAGCAGTTCCCATGGTTGTAAATTGTTTCAAATCTTCATCACTCCACCAATTTACTAGATTTCCTTCTGCATTATATCTTGAACCCGAATCGTCAAAACCGTGAGAAATTTCGTGTCCAATAACGGCACCAATTCCACCATAATTTACCGCTTCGTCTGCTTTATAATCATAAAAAGGAGGTTGTAAAATAGCCGCTGGGAAAACGATTTCGTTGTTTGCTGGGTTGAAATAAGCATTCACCGTTTGTGGTGACATTCCCCATTCTTCTTTGTCTACTGGTTTTCCTAAATCTGCCATATTTTCATTATGTCCCCATTGCGCATATAATCTCGAATTTTCGAAATATGTTCCACCTTGTTCTGGCGATTTCACCTCTAAAGCCGAATAATCTTTCCATTGGTCAGGATATCCAATTTTAACTCTAAATTTATTCAATTTAATTTTAGCATTTTCTTTAGTCGCTTTTGTCATCCAAGGTAAATTTTCAATACGATTGTCAAATGCTTTCATAACGTTTACAATCATTGCTTGCGCTTTTGCTTTCGCTTCTGGTGGGAATTTTTTAGCTACATATAGTTTTCCTAAAGCCTCGCCTAATCTCCCGTTTACAGTTGCTAAAGCTCTTTCTTCCGCTGGACGTTGTTTAACGGCTCCTGTTAATTTTTTACCATAAAAGTCGAAATTTGCATTTTCAATTTCGGTAGAAAGTAATCCTGCCGAACCTCTCAATGCTGTCCAACGCATGTATGCTTTCGAATCTTCAATCTTATTTTCTTTTAAAATTGCTTCAACTGTTTCAATATATTTTGGTTGAGAAACTACTAAAGAGTCCACTTTTGCGATTCCTACTGTTTTAAAGTAAGCATCCCATTTAACAGTTGGCGCTAACTTTTGCAAATCAGCTAGACTCATTGGATTATAGGTTTTTCTTCTGTCTCTACGTTCAACTCTGTCTAAAGTTGCTGTTGACATTTTAGTTTCCAAAGCTAAAATTTTCTTCGCGTTTGCTGTAGCCGTTGCTTCAGATTCTCCAATAAATTGAAGCATTCTGCTAACGTGAACAATATATTGCTCGCGCTTTTCTTTACTATCTGCAGCATCTGACACATAATAATCTCTATCAGGTAAACCTAAACTTCCTGTTCCAAGATAAATTACATTTCGGTTACTGTTTTTTGCATCAGCTCCGATATAAGTTCCGAAGAAGCCCAGTCCCATTTCTGATTCCATTTCGGCCAATAAGGCTACTAGTTGATCGGCATCTTGAACCGCTTCAATTTTTACTAAATATGGTTTTAGTGGTTCAATTCCCTGTTTATTTCTCGAAACCGTATCTAAAACTGTTTTATACAAATTAATTGCTTTCGCTTGGTCTGATTTCGGATCGATAGATTTGTCGTTGATTGCTTCCTTTAAAATAGCCATCACATCATCATCTGTGTTTTTTCGAAGCTCATCAAAACTTCCCCATCTTGTTCTGTCTGCGGGAATTTCGGTCTTATCTAACCAAGTTCCGTTTACAAATCTGTTGAAATCGTCTGCCGGATTAACTGTTTTGTCCATGTAATTTACATTGATACCAGTTGCTTGTTCTTTTTTCGAAGTAACTTCCTGAGAAGATTTACACGAATACAAAGCGGCTGATAAAAAAAGTAAGGCTACACTTCCTTTTAAAATTGATTTATTCATAATTTACTCTTTAATTATTCTTTTTACAGTTGATTGATCGTTAGCTGTTATTTTTACAAAATAAATACCTAATGCGGCATTTGTTAGATCTAAAGATGTTTCAAAGTTTGAAGTTTGAATATCTTTTTTCGATATGATGATTTTACCTGTTAAATCATAAACAGCAATTGCGGTTGGTTGTACATCACCTAATGAAATATTGAATATCCCTTTTGAAGGATTTGGATAAACAACCACATTATTCAATTCGAAATTTTGATTAGAAAGCGTTCCGTTGATTACAAAATCATCAACATTTACTCCTCTTTTATTTTCTGCTTCATCAGAATGAAAAACAATTCTAAAAATAATATTTGTTTCAGAATTTAGTGAATTTAAGGGATAAGTATAGGTTTTTAAAGTAGTGTCAGTACCTGTCCATTGTGCTCCCGGACAATTATTACAATCGGTACCCGAAGTGGTAGGAGTTCTGTTGCTGTTGTACCAATTTGTGCCCATAGTTCCTAACACATTCCAATTTGTGCCAAAATCTGTCGAATACTGAACATAAGTAACGTCCCAGTTTTGCTCAAGTTCAAATTTCATTGCAAAACTAATTTGTGGATTAGTTATTGTAGATAAATTATAACATTGAGACACTAAATATGACTTTGTCATGTTAGAATAATTACCTGCCAAATTGGTTGAATAAACGATATTACCCGAAGTCGTAAGGGGGCCAGACGCGACAGTTCTTACACCTCTCACCCATTGTCCAGTAGTACTTTCGCTGTACGATATTAGTTCATCAGTAGTATTGGTAAAAGAATTTACTTGACCAGCAACTCCCAAATCATTTGAATAAAATGTTGTGCTTCCCGAATTATTATCAGGATATGCGTCGCCAGCCGTGGTTGTATTGACAGCTAAAGTATGAGCTCCTCTACTTAACGTGATTGCAGGCAAATTAACCAAATTAGATTGCGATTGTAATATAGTACCACTCCAGAGATAAGTATAAGGCATTCCATCTATTGTGTAATTTACCGTGACTGATGAAATTGGATTTAAACCATTATTTTTTACCAAAACTTGTGGTGTTACCACATTACCACAATTTATAGCTATTCCCGGGTTTTGGATGCTAACGAATTTAAGATCCGTCGGCGGTACTTGAACCGGTATGTCTGTTTGCCAAATTCCTCTTCCGTATGTCGCGGCAATTAATTTCGCATCTTCCACATTTAGTGCTAAATCCGTAACCGAAACATTGGGTAAATTCGATTCAAAAGGTTGCCAAGAGGTCATGGAGTCGTCTCTATAGTACACACCTAAAGTTGTTCCTAAGTACAATGGATTCTCTGTGTTTCTACCTTGGTGGATAATTATATTTTTTCCAATACTCGGTAGTCCTGAAGAAAAACTTGTAAAAGTTAAACCTCCATCAATAGATTTTAATGCTTGTCCGGAAGAGCCTTGTGTTGTTAAATAAACAACATTACTATCTGAGGAATTCACTTCAATAGAGGAAATAGATGTTGCGGCAGTATACGTATTGGCAAAAGTTAGACCTAAATCAGTACTTTTATACAAACCTGTTCCGTTGGCGATATACATGATGTTATCGTTTGAAGGATCAATGCTAATTAATTCTAAATTGCCTGTTCCAATAGGGTTTGTATTTTGTTGTACCCAAGCTCCATTGATTAGTTTATATAAATTATTATATCCTGCAAAAAGATTGCCTGCAGCATTTGTTCTTAAAGGAGTTACCCAATTACCTTCAATTCCTCCCGGAGAATTTACTGAAGAACTAATTGCATCTCCTGCTGTTCCACTTATATATAAACTTGTACCGTTTTGTATAAATCCATAATATTTGTTTGGGTTTGATGGGTCTATTGCCGTGTCCATTCCATCAGCGCCGTAATAATTTTTCCATTGGCCTCCACTATATGCGTGACCTCCATTATCTTGAAGACCACCCACCATATTTGATGCCGATTGCTTTGAAACTGCAATTTTATAAAATTGACTAATTTGAGCACCAGCGGTTAAATCACTGAAATTTGTACCATTATTACTGGAAACATAAATACCACCATCTGTTCCTGCGAACAATTTGGTTCCATGAAAACCTAAATAATGTATGTCCGCGTGGGTATAGGAGGCTCCTGTAGGATTACTCCACGAATTAATTTTCGACACCGATGTTCCGCCATCAGTTGATTTCCAAACATTTAAACAACCGGTATAAATTTCATTTTCATTTATTGAAGAAACTGCTAAAGCGAGATCATAATATGACTGTGTTGATTCAAAAACATTACCAGTGGCAGTGGATTCATTTGAAGATGTTTTTGACCAAATTGTGCCACCATCAGTAGAACGATAAATTCCTTGCATTCCTCCTGAAGAATTAGCACTCAAAATATACAAATAATTTGCATTAGCAGGAGTAACATCTAAAAGCAATCTATTTGATGTTGTCGGCAAACCTGTAGTTACCATCGTAAACGAATCACCAGTATTTTCAGAACGATAAAATCTATTTGTAGAAACAGCGAAAACAGTGGAAGGTTCGTTTGCTTTTAATCTAATATTTCCTTGCGAAAAGTTTCCTGCAAGAACTTGCGTCCAAGAAGCTCCAGCATTTGATGTTTTAAATATTCCATCATTAGTAGCACACCACAAAATTTGATTGTTCGTCGGATGAATTATAATATCTCCCGCTCTAGAAGGGTTTGACCCACCCATAATACCTGTAGGATTCCATGTTAATCCGCCATCAGTAGATTTATAAACTCCTACTGAATAAGAATCACCTGCGTCTTTATCTCCAGTTGCAATATAAATTATATTCGAATTTGAATAATCAATTGCAATACCTGAAACACCTATTTGAGGTAAGTTATCTGTAAGCGGTGTCCACGTTGAACCATTATTTACTGATTTCCAAATTCCACCAGCTGGCGAACCCAAATATATAATATTAGAATTAGTAGGATCTACATGCACAATATTAACTCTTCCTTGACCCGAAGACCAAGAACCTGTATTGGTGTGTGAAAAAGGGCCAACCGGTTGCCAATTACTTGCAGGTAAAGCCAATGTTACATTTCTATTCGCTTTCACTTGATTTTTTTCGCGCCAAGCGTTCCAAAGTTCTTCAGAAGACATTACATATCCCTGAGCATTTTCATAATTTCTCCAATGATATTCCCATCGCTTGAAGGGTTTGTATCCTGAACCTCTGGCGTATTTGTTTCTTGTAGTCCAATATTGTTCGAAATCCTGTACTTGTTGGTCAATAGTAACTTCTGCTGCTTTTTCGTTTGTCATATTCTTAGTCCACGGAGCAGAGGGATTAAACTGTGAAAATCCTATGAAAGAATACAATAAGCTTAGAATCAGGTATTTTTTTATCATTTTAGAGATTGTAGTTCTGTTAAACTTCCACAAATATAATAAAGATTATCAAGCATTTAGAATTTTAACAAATGTATAATTACATATAAAAGTGAAATAAATGCTATTTTTGTAAAAAAAATATGCTTCAGTTTATTGCTCCCTATAAAAAATTCCTTCTAGCGTTTCTTTTGCTTTCCGGTATAATCTATTTTGGCATTTATAACTTGACTTCACCCAAAAAAATGCTTCCGATTTACTCCCCTCGAGACATTAATCCGGAATTGGTAGATTCTACGGTGCAGCACATTGGTAACGATCATAAAATTGCCGATTTTAAATTTATGAATCAAAATCGGGAAGTAATCACCCAAAAAGATTATGAGAATTATATTTATGTAGCTGATTTCTTTTTTACAACCTGTCCCACTATTTGTCCAAAAATGACCGATAATATGGTTTGGTTACAAGAACAATTAAAAAATAATCCCGAAGTTAAATTATTGTCTTTTTCAGTTACACCCGATATCGACACACCAGAAATCTTAAAAGAATACGCCTTAGAAAAAGGAGTGAATGATTCTAAATGGAATTTAGTAACGGGCGATAAAAAAGAAATATATTACCTAGCTCGAAAATCTTATTTAGCCGTAAAAACTGGAAAGCCTGAGGATATTTATGATATGGTGCATACCGAAAACTTCATTTTGGTCGATAAAAATAAAAGAATTCGAGGCTTTTATGATGGCACAAATTTAGATCAACCTTCAGACGACGATCCAAAAACAAAAAATATGCAACAACTTCTAGAAGACATTTTGTGGCTTTCTGAAAATCAATAGCGTTAATTTGTCTTATATTTTTGCTAAAGTTGACAAATATCAGGTTTAGTTAGATTATAATTTTTACTTTTGTATTTTAATTAAATCTAAATAAGGAAATGGAAGGTTACTCGTCTGATCTTAAAATTGGTGAAACAGGAATCATTACAGATGTAAATTTGGATGAAATTCCTTTAAAATTAATTGAAATGGGATGTTTGCCTGGCAACACCATCACGTTAATTCAAGTGGCACCTCTAGGCGACCCTTATTATTTTAATGTAAATGATTCTCACGTGGCCATTCGCTTAGAAACTGCCAAACAAATCACCATTACCAAAGCTTAATTCCCATGAGTAAAAATCCTATAAAAGTTGCTTTAATTGGAAACCCAAACGTGGGTAAAACTTCTGTTTTCAACCAACTTACCGGTCTGAACCAACAAGTAGGAAATTATCCCGGAATTACCGTTGAAAAAAAACAAGGAAGTTGCAAATTATGCGATACTGTTAAAGCAAAAGTCATTGATTTACCTGGAACTTATAGTTTAAACGCAAGTTCAATTGATGAAAATGTTGTAATTGAATTGTTGTTGAATAAAAATGATGAAGATTTTCCGGATGTAGCCGTGGTGGTCACAGAAGTTGAAAATTTAAAACGAAATTTACTCCTTTTTACCCAAATAAAAGATTTAGAAATTCCTACGATTTTAGTCATTAATATGGCCGATCGAATGAAATTAAAAGGAATTGAATTAGACATTCCAGCTTTAGAAAAAGAATTAAAAACTAAAATTGCATTAGTCAGTTCTAGAAAAAAAACAGGAATTGAAGAATTAAAAAATCTTATTCTTAATTACAAATCGCTTTCCACAGAACCTTGTTTGAGCGCTTCTTCGATTGATCCTGAATATTTTGATAAATTAAGAAGAGCTTTTCCAAATCAACTGTTATACAAACTTTGGTTGGTAATTACACAAGATGTTAATTTCTTGAATCTAGAACGTAATGAAATTAAAAATACGTTCACAAAATCACACGCCGATTTAAAGCGTTTGCAACAAAAAGAAACGATAAAAAGATACCAATTTATAAATGATACTTTAAAAATTGGACATAAAATAGACGTAGCAAAAGCCACCGATATAAGAGCAAAAATAGACCGTGTTTTAACGCACAAGATTTTTGGTTATTTGATTTTCTTCGGAATTTTGATGGTTATTTTTCAGTTATTGTTTGATTGGAGTAGCATTCCAATGGATTTTATTGACGAATCTTTTGCAAATTTTAGTTCGCTTGCGAAACAGAATCTTCCACCCGGAGAATTCACAAACTTAATCAGTGAAGGAATCATTCCAGGAATTGGTGGTGTAGTTATTTTTATTCCACAAATTGCCTTTTTATTCTTATTCATTTCGGTGTTAGAAGAAAGTGGTTATATGAGTCGCGTAGTATTTCTAATGGATAAGATAATGCGAAAATTCGGGCTTTCAGGTAAAAGTATTGTGCCTTTAATTTCAGGAACTGCTTGTGCGATTCCGGCAATTATGAGTGCGAGAAACATCGAAAATTGGAAAGAACGCTTAATCACTATTTTAGTAACGCCGTTCACAACTTGTTCCGCTCGTTTACCTGTTTATGCAATTTTAATTTCATTAATTATTCCCGAAAAAAGATTGTTTGGTTTCTTAAGCTTACAAGGTTTAACCTTGATGATCTTATACTTACTAGGATTTGGAATGGCTGTTTTCTCGGCTTATTTATTAAACATTTATTTGAAATTTAATACCAAATCTTATTTCGTCGTAGAAATGCCAAGTTACAAAGTGCCGATGTTTAGAAATGTCAGCATCAACGTAATTGAAAAAACAAAAGCATTCGTATTTGGAGCGGGGAAAATAATTTTAGCTATTTCTATTATCTTATGGTTTTTAGGTTCGCACGGATTAAGTGATAATTTCAACAATGCCGAACAAATTATTTCTGAACAAAATCAAGATAAAATATTGACTTCAGCTGAGTTTGATGATTTAGTAAATTCCTATAAATTAGAAAATTCATATATTGGTATTATGGGAAAAGCTATTGAACCCGTAATTAGACCTTTAGGATACGATTGGAAAATAGGAATTGCAATTGTTAGTTCCTTTGCTGCTCGTGAAGTTTTTGTGGGAACTCTAGCAACAATTTATAGCGTTGAAAGTCACGGTGACGAAGAAATTACCATCAAAAACAGAATGGCCGCAGAAGTAAATCCAGTAACGGGAGAGAAAGTGTTTAATTTTGCAACTGGAATTTCGTTATTGCTTTTTTACGCTTTCGCGATGCAATGCGTTTCTACATTAGCTATCGTTAAAAAAGAAACGAATTCTTGGAAATGGCCCATAGTTCAATTGGTCTTTATGACAGGTTTCGCCTATTTAACATCACTAATTGCTTTCCAAATTTTAAAATAAAATGGTACAAGAAATATTAGTATATATTGTTTTAGCATTCGCCTTAGGCTTTTTGATCAAAAAATTCTTCTTCAAAAAAATATCGAAGAAGAATTCAAAAGGGTGTGACGATGGTGGTTGTTGTGGTTAATAGCTAATCAAATGTCATTTTTACGCTAAACTTTTAACGATAAAAAGATTCTTATTGCACATATAAGTTTGAAGCAATTTTATTTGATATCGTTGTTCTTTTACCATCGATTGCAATCGTTAATGTTTCATCAAATTCTTCTCGTTCAACAATTTTTAAAACAGATCCTAAGGCAATTTTTTGTTTGTCTAAATACTTCAAAAAATCAGTTGAAGAATCTTTTACACCAATACATTTATAATCTTTATTTACTTCGGCATCCGACAATAAGTGTTTTTCAATTTTCTTAATAATTCCCTGTCCATCAGGAATCGGGTCTCCGTGTGGATCAAAAGATGGAAATCCAAGAAATTCGTCCAATTTATTGATCAAAACTTCCGATTTAATATGTTCTAATTCTTCGGCGATTTCGTGTACTTCATCCCACGAAAAATTTAACTTTTCTACTAAAAAAACTTCCCACAAACGATGCTTTCTAACAATCATTTTGGCAGCAAGTAATCCTTTTTCAGTAAGTGTTACGCCTTGATATTTCTGATAGCTAACAAAATCTTTCTCTGCTAATTTTTTCAACATATCGGTTACCGAAGATGCTTTTGTGTCCAACATTCCTGCAATCGCATTAGTGCTTACTCCTTTTGGAGCAACTAATGAAATGTGATAGATAACTTTGATGTAGTTTTCTTCTGAAATCGTCATTTATAAATATATTTTAAACAAATTTAATTCTTATTTTTGGAATAAATAAAATAAATGTTTAGTTTTGCCTAAATTTAATATTCAATACTAATGAAAAAATTTATTTGGCTACTACTGATTTCTGCTTTTGGATTTTCGCAAACAACCATTAAAGGAACAGTTTATAGCGGTAAAGAACCTTTGTCTTTTGCATCCATTTATTTGAAAGAAATCAAAAAAGGAGCTCAGACTGATGAAAATGGGAAATACGAAATTACTAATGTTGAAGCTGAAACTTATACCATAATTGCCTCTTATATGGGATATCAAACCGAAAGAAGAACAATAATAATTACTGTCGATAATAAATCGCAGATTAATTTCAATCTAAAAGAAGACGCAAATAATCTCGAAGAAGTTGTTGTCTCTGGAACTATGAAAGCCGTTTCTCGTATGGAAACTCCAGTTCCGGTCGAAGTTTACACGCCAGCTTTTTTTGAAGAAAAATCCAACATCAAATATTTTTGAAGCGTTGCAAAATGTAAATGGCGTCCGTCCGCAACTGAATTGTAGCATTTGTAATACTGGCGATATACATATTAATGGTTTGGAAGGACCTTATACAATGGTAACAATTGACGGAATGCCCATTGTGAGTTCGCTTTCTACGGTTTATGGTTTATCAGGAATTCCCAACTCATTAATTGAACGCGTTGAAGTGGTAAAAGGGCCAGCTTCCAGTTTGTATGGAAGTGAAGCGGTTGGTGGATTAATTAATATTATTACCAAAAAACCATTGAGTGCTCCTTTGTTTTCGGCAGATATTTTCTCTACTTCTTGGATAGAAACCAATGTTGATTTAGGTTTTAAAAGTGCAATCGGAAAAAAAGCAACAACATTAGTCGGAATAAATTACTATAATTTCAATGACAAAATAGACAATAACAATGATAATTTTACCGATGTAACGCTTCAAGAAGGCATTTCATTATTCAACAAATGGAGTTTTGACCGAAAAGACAATAAAGAATTCACTTTAGCCGGAAGATTTTTCTACGAAGACCGTTGGGGAGGTGAAATGCAATGGAACAAAAGTTACAGAGGTGGTAGTGAAGTTTATGGCGAAGTATTTATACCCGAAGATTTGAATTGTTAGGAAAATATCAATTGCCAACGCTTGAAGATATGTTTTTATCCTTTTCTGTAACCGATCACGATCAAAATTCGGTTTATGGAAACACTTTATATTTGGCACAACAAAAAATTGCTTACGCCCAATATACGTGGGATAAACAGATAGAAAACCACAATCTTTTACTAGGAAGTGCATTTCGTCATCAATATTATGATGATAACACAACAGCGACAATTGATGCTGAAAAAACCAATAGCTATAGTTTATTTCTTCAAGATGAAATTAAAATGTCCGAAAAACATACAATTTTATTAGGAGCAAGATATGATTATACCAACAATCACGGTTCAATTTTTACGCCAAGAATAGCTTACAAATGGAAAATATCAGACCACGATGTTTTCAGAATTAACGCCGGAACAGGTTTTAGAATTGTAAATTTATTTACCGAAGAACACGCCGCGTTAACTGGTGCAAGAGATGTGATTATTACCGAAGATTTAAAACCCGAAAAATCATACAACATCAATTTAAATTATTTGAAGAAAATTAAATTTGAAGACGGTTCGTTCTTAGGATTGGAAGCTTCAACTTGGTACACTTATTTCACCAATCAAATTTTACCCGATTATGACACCAATCCGAACCAAATTATTTATTCGAATTTAAACGGTTATGCAGAAACCATCGGATTAAGCGGAAATATCGACTACATTTCATCTTTCGGATTAAAAGCAATTGTTGGATTTACGATGTTGCATCCTAAAAACGTACAAAATGGTGTGTCTTCCCTACCCGTTTTAACTGAGAAATACAGCGCAAATTGGGCGTTAACGTATGATATTCCAAAATGGTTTTTGTCTATTGACTATACTGGTAATTTATATGGACCAATGCGTTTGCCATTATTAGGCGAGTTAGATCCCAGAAAAGAAGGAATATTCGCCAGTTTGGAGTTTGCAAAACATTCAGTTTACTTATAAAAAATTTCGTAATTTTGAACTTTATGGTGGTGTAAAAAACCTTTTAAATTGGACGCCTGCAAAAGGAAATCCTTTTTTAATTGCCGGAGCAAACGATCCGTTTGACCAAAATGTAGATTTTGATGCTTCGGGGAATGTAATTGCAACACCAACAAATCCGTATGCTTTGACGTTTGACCCGAATTATGTTTACGCACCAAACCAAGGAATTAGAGGCTTTTTAGGAATCAAATATACTATATTTTAAATGCAACATTATCATTATATTTTTACAGGATCAGGTTTATCGGCATTAATGACGGTTTATGAAATGATGCTTTCCGGAAAATTTAATGATAAATCCATCTTATTAATTGATGAAAATCCAAAAAAATCCAACGACAGAACTTGGTGCTTTTGGGATGAAAAGCATTTATTTGATGAAATTGTTTCTAAAAAATGGTCACAAGCTATTTTTTCGAATGAAAAATTTACCCGAGTTTTAGAATTAACACCTTATGAATACAAGAAGATTGAAGGCGTAGCTTTTTATGAAATGGTTTTCAAAATGATTTCTGAACATAAAAACATTCATTTTTTAAATCAGAAAGTAGTTGATTTTACCGAATTAGGAGATCATTGTGTCGTAAAAACAGATTTTGAAGGTTCGGAAGGAAATTTCACTTGCAACAAGGTTTTCAACTCCATTTATAATCCAAAAGAAGTAACGTCACAGAGTAAATATCCTTTAATTCATCAACATTTTGTGGGTTGGTTTATTAAAAGTAAAGAAGCTGTTTTCACGCCAAATTGTGCCACATTTATGGACTTTTCGGTGGAACTTAAAAATAATACTCGCTTTATGTATATGATGCCAACTTCAACAACTGAAGCTTTGTTAGAATATACATTGTTCTCTAAAAACTTACTTTCAAAAGAAGAATACGAAGCTGAAATTCAAAATTATATTACCAAATTAGGTATTACTGAATACGAAATCATCGAAAAGGAAGCCGGAAATATTCCGATGACTTCTTTCCCTTTTTGGAAAAATAACACTAAAAACATAGTACAAATTGGTTCGGCTGGCGGTTGGACAAAAGCAAGCACTGGTTATACATTTAAAAATGCCGTAAAAAAATCAAAAGCTTTAGTTAAGTTTTTAAAATCAGAATCCGACTTTAGAAAATTTCATAAAAAAGACAAATTTTGGTTTTATGATTTACTTTTATTAGATATTTTAAATTCGAAGAATCATTTAGGTCCGAATATATTTTCGGCTATGTTTAAAGAAGGAAGTTCTGAAGTGGTTTTCAAATTTCTAGATGAAGAAACATCGCTTTGGGAAGATTTACAAGTAATTTGGCGTTGTCCAAAAATGCCGTTTATTGTTGCATTACTAAATCGAATAAAGCGATAACAAATCTTTATGATTTATTTAAAATATAAATTTAGAAATCATTGTATCTTTACATAAATTTTGGAAGTATAAAAATCCAAAAAACTATTAATCATAAAATTAAAACGATATGTATCCAGAAGAAATGGTAAAACCAATGCGTGCTGAATTAACAGATGCTGGTTTTCAAGAATTACACAGTGCAGAAGCAGTAGAAAACGCATTAAAAATAGAAGGAACAACTTTAGTAGTAATCAACTCAGTTTGTGGTTGTGCAGCGAGAAATGCACGTCCGGGAGCTCAAATGAGTTTAGATGGTGCTAAAAAACCAACCCAATTAGTAACTGTTTTCGCAGGAGTTGATAGAGAAGCAGTAGATGCAGCACGTCAGCACATGTTTCCTTTCCCTCCATCATCGCCTTGTATGGCTTTGTTTAAAAACGGAGAATTAGTTCACATGTTAGAACGCCATCACATTGAAGGGCGTCCAGCAGAATTAATTGCTGAAAATTTAAAAGACGCATATAACGAGCATTGCTAATTGATAGTATGCTAGCATATAATAAAACCACCAAAATCATGGTGGTTTTTTTATTTTAAACCTTACTTTTGTAAAAATTCATCTAATAAATGGAAAAAATAATATCTTATCCTCTTTCTATACTTTATTATTGTATCTTTTTACTTTGGCTAATCATTTTTCATCCCATCCAATGGTTTTGTTTGAACTTGTTTGGTTATAATGCGCATCGCATCAGTGTTGCTTATATGAATTGGTTTTTAGTGCGAAGCGCTCATATTCTAGGTACAACTTTTCATATTGAAGGAATGGAAAACGTTCCTGAAAATCAACCGTTGATTATTGTTGCTAATCATCAAAGTTTACACGACATCACTACAATGATTTGGTTTTTAAGAAAAACGCATCCGAAATTTATAAGTAAAATTGAATTAGGCAAAGGAATTCCAAGCGTTTCCTATAATTTAAGACACGGTGGATCGGCTTTAATTGACAGAAAAGATCCTAAACAAGCTTTACCTGCGATAAAAAAAGTAGCAGAATTAGTTAACAAAAACAATTATGCAGTAGTTATATTTCCTGAAGGAACCAGAAGTAAAACGGGTATACCTAAACCATTTGCTAGTAGCGGATTAAAAATGCTTTATAAATTTGCGCCAGATGCATATTTTTTACCGGTCACCATTAACAATTCTTGGAAAATGACTAAATTTGGACAATTTCCTCTGGGTTTGGGAGTTAAGTTAAAATTGCAAATACATAAACCCTTAAAAGTTTCAGACAACTCATTTGAAGAAATTGCTGAGAAAACAGAAAAAATAATAACCCAACATATCAAAATATAAAACCATGTCTATCCAAAACATTCGACTAGAAGTGATGCAATTTCTAGAAAAAAAAATCGACACTTTTGTGGATGATTTTTTAATTCCAGTAGAGAAAATTTGGCAACCTACCGATCTACTTCCTGATTCTCAAAACGAAACTTTTTTTGAAGAAGTTAGAGAACTGCGTGAAATAGCAAAGGATTTGCCATACGATTTTTGGGTAACTTTAGTAGGTGATACTATTACGGAAGAAGCTTTACCCACTTATGAATCGTGGTTAATGGATGTGGAAGGTATCAATCAGGACGGCCAAGGAAACGGCTGGAGTAGATGGATTCGTCAATGGACGGGCGAAGAAAACCGTCATGGCGATTTGCTAAACAAATATTTATATCTTTCCGGAAGAGTAAATATGCGTGAAGTAGAAATGACCACACAGCATTTAATTAATGATGGTTTTGATATTGGAACGAGTAACGACCCATATAAAAACTTTGTTTACACCAGTTTTCAAGAATTAGCAACTTATGTTTCTCATAACAGAGTAGCACTTATTGCTAAGAAATATGGCGATAAAAAATTACATAAAATTTGCAACATGATTGCTGGAGACGAAATGCGTCACCACCTTGCTTACAGCGAATTCGTGAATCAGATTTTTAAAGTAGATCCGAGTCAAATGATGTTGGCCTTCCAGCACATGATGAAACATAAAATTATAATGCCTGCACATTTCTTAAGAGAATCAGGTCAGAAAATAAGCACAGCTTTTGAACAATTTTCAGATTCTGCACAAAGAATTGGCGTTTATACCGCTAGTGATTATGTAGATATAATGCAAAAATTAATCGATAAATGGGAAATCGATAAAATATCTGGATTAACAGGTGAAGCAGAAAAAGCGCGTGATTATTTGATGAAATTACCTGCAAGAATGACGAAAGTTTCAGAACGTTTAGTGATTCCAGAAACAGGTCACATTTTTAAATGGGTTGAACCTGCTTTAGCAAGATAGCAATTACAAAAATTTAAAAATTCCAGTTTTGTTATAAAATTGGAATTTTTTATATCCAATAAAATGAAAACAATACACCATACCATACTTTTCGTAAAAGAGAAACTTCAAAATGCCGAAGGCGGACACGATTGGTTTCACGTAGAACGTGTTTACAATAATGCTTTGTTAATTGCCGAAGAGGAAAGCTGTGATTTGCAAGTGATAAAATTAGCCGCTTTGCTTCACGATGTTGCCGATTCTAAATTTCATAATGGAGATGAAACTATTGGTCCGAAAATCGCTCGCGAATTTTTAGTAACCCAAAATGTAGCCGAAGAAACGATTAATCACGTCATCGCGATTATTGAAAACATTTCATACAAAGGTGGAAATTTTGAAAAGGAATTTCATTCTAAAGAACTGGAAATTGTTCAAGATGCTGATCGGTTAGATGCAATTGGTGCAATTGGAATCGCAAGAACATTCAATTATGGTGGGTTTAAAAATAGGCCGCTTTACAATCCCACCATTCAACCAAATTTGAACATGAGTAAAGAAGAATATAAAAATTCTGAAGCGCCAACTTTAAATCATTTTTACGAAAAACTGCTGCTTTTAAAAGATAAAATGAGCACCGAAACCGGAAAAAAAATTGCTAAAAAAAGACATAATTTTATGGTTTCTTTTTTATCTCAATTTTATTCAGAGTGGGAAGGATTAGCTTAAAAAAAAGCTCCAAATTAAATTTAATTTGGAGCTTTTTATATTATTATTTCCCAGGAAAAACTGCTTTTCTTTTTTCTAAAAATGCCGTTGTTCCTTCTTTAAAATCTTCAGTTCCAAAACTTGCTCCAAAGTTTTTAATTTCTACTTCATAGCCATTAACGCCATCTTCGAAATTTGCATTAATCGCTTCGATCGCTTTTGCTATAGCAACACTTGAGTTTTTAGCGATTTTCGACGCAAGGCCTTTTGCAAAATCAAGTAATTCTTCTTGAGTAACTACGTGATTTACTAAACCGTAATTTTTCGCTGTTTCTGCATCAATCATTCCGGCGGTCATAATCAGTTCCATTGCACGACCTTTTCCTACTAATTGTGTTAAGCGTTGCGTTCCTCCATAACCAGGAATAACTCCTAAAGTTACTTCAGGCAATCCCATTTTTGCGTTGGTTGAAGCCACTCTGAAATGACATGACATTGCCAATTCTAAACCACCACCGAGTGCAAATCCGTTTACAGCGGCAATTACGGGCGTACTCAAATTTTGTACGAAATCGAATAACAAAGCTTGACCTTCTGCGGCTAACTTTTCGCCTTCTTTCACTGAAAAATTAGCAAACTCTGAAATATCCGCTCCCGCTACAAATGCTTTCTCCCCACTTCCTGTAATGATGATTGCTTTTATATTATTATCTTCATTCAAAATTTTGAATCCCTCGTGCAATTCTTGAATGGTAGCTTTGTTTAAAGCGTTTAATTTTGTTGGACGATTGATAGTAACAACCGCAATATTGTCAAATTTTTCTATTAAAATATTTTCCATTTTTAAAATTTTTATTTGATTATTGGAAATGAAACAAAAAATTCCGTTCCTTTCCCTAACTCTGATTCAAAAGTAATTGTTCCTTGATAATTTTCTATAATATTTTTGATAATTGCTAATCCAAGACCCATTCCACTTGATTTTGTAGTAAATTTTGGCTCAAAAATGCGGGACGTGTTTTGAGATGAAATTCCCTTTCCGTTGTCCTTTACGGCAATTTTAACTTGATTGTTTTCTCTAAATACCGTTACAAAAACAGCTTTGTGTTCTTGTTCTTCAGGTATGGATTGTGTTGCGTTTTTAACCAAATTCGTAATCACACGAATCAATTGGGTTCGGTCTAATTTTGCAATAATTTCATCTTCTAATGCTGAAAATTGAATATAATCTTCGTTAAAAATTTCCAGTGCCATTTTTACGATATTAACAACATTTAAGGTTTCATTTTGCTGAGCAGGCATCGTTGCAAAGTTTGAAAATGCACTTGCTACCGAACTCATTGTATCGATTTGTTGCAAGATAGTTTTGGTATAATCATCTAATTTCTTGGAAATATCTGGATTATTTGGATCAAACTTTCGTTGGAAACTTTGAACTGTTAATCGCATTGGTGTAAGAGGATTTTTAATTTCGTGAGCCACTTGTTTCGCCATTTCTCGCCAAGCTTGCTCCCGCTCACTTTGAGCTAAAACAGTAGCACTTTCTTCTAATTTGTCTACCATATTGTTGTAGGATTTAATTAGTAGATTGATTTCCTTACTTCCGTCTTCAATTACAATTTTTTCGTTTAAATGATTTAATTGTGTTTCTTCAATTCTATCACTGATTATTTTTAAAGATTTTGTTATATAACTCGATAAAAAATAAGACAAAATGATAGAAATCAAAAACATAATAACATATACTTGTCCGAAACGAATTAAAAAATTTTCCACATCGTTATCATAAAACTCTCTTTTTTCTTCATAGGGTAAATTTAAAATTCCAAGTGGTTTAAATTTGGTATCTTTTAAATAGGAATAAGAGGAGCGGTATGTTTTTCCGTCAATATTTGCAAATTCAATATATCGTTTATCTAAAGAAGATTGAATAATTTTTAATGTTGAAGGATTTATTTTTGGCTTGTCTTTATCTAATTTGAAAATAGCCTTCGAAGAAATTAACAAATTCCCTTTTAAGTCGAAAAAATTAATTTCCATACTATGAATATCTGCCAATTCAAAAATTTTTTCTTTGAAAATTAGCGAAATGTTTTGGGTATTTAAAGGATAGGTTGTGGTTTGCAACACATAATTAATATGTTCTGCAATAGCTGCCTCTTTTCGCTCTAAGCGATCTTGGTGGTATTGCCTTGCTTCTTTTCGAAATTGATAAATGGAAACCGATGCAATAAGTAAGGATGCAATAAGCGTTAAGAATATCATTGATAGAAATATTCTTACTCTAAGGGAAAGGTTTTTTATGTTAAAGATTCTGTCCATTAACTATTTTAATTCTTTTCTCTTATTTTTTTATAAAATTTGAATCCCATCATAATCACAATTGAAAATATAAAAATACCCAATACGCCATAAATCCAATTGATTGCGTTTTTTAATATTACTAAAAAGACAACGGCAAATAAAATAATCGTAGCGCCTTCATTCCAAATTCTAAAGAAATTAGACGACTGTTTAACTTCGTTCTTCTGTAAATTTTGAAATATTTGGTGGCATTTTAAATGGTAAATATACAATAGCAAAACGAATGCCAACTTTACGTGCATCCAAGGTTGTTGCAACCAAGATTGTCCTAAAGGTGTAAAAAACAACATCCAAAAAGCGAAAATACTAGCCAAAACTGCGCTTGGCCAGGTTATTATATACCACAATCGGTATTGCATTATTTGGTATTGTTTGATGAGAATATCTTGCTCGGGTTGTGGTTTTTGTTTAGCTTCTGCATGATAAACAAATAAGCGAACAATATAAAAAAGACCTGCAAACCAAGTAATTACAAATATTAAATGTAGTGATTTTATGTAATTATAGAATTCCATTTGCGATTATTTAGCCCATTCTTTTACCCAACCAGCAACCACTTCGCACCATTCGTCATCATCATTTAAACAAGGAATAGCCTTAAATTCTTCGCCCCCGTGGTGTATAAATTCTTCCTTAGCTTCCATTGCAATTTCTTCTAGTGTTTCCAAACAATCCGAAACAAAAGCAGGCGTTACCACAGCTAGCTTTTTAATTCCTTTCTCAGGCATTTTATTAACTTCTACATCGGTATAAGGTGTTAACCATTTGTCTCCTGCTAAACGTGACTGGAACGTTTGGCTGTATTTGTCTTCTGGGATTCCCAATAATTTCACAACTTGTTTGGTAGTTTCATAACATTGGTGGCTATAACAAAACTCGTGAGCCGGTGATGGCGTATCACAACAAGTACGATCCATTTTACAGTGTGATTTAGTAATGTCTGTTTTGCGAATATGACGTTTTGGAACTCCATGATAAGAGAACAATAAATGATCATAATCAAACCCTTCTAAATGCTTTTTAATTGAATTGGCTAAAGCTTGAATAAAATCGGGCTTGTTATAAAATGCGGGTACGTTTGTAAATGTCATTTCTGGAAAATGCTTCTGACGTAATTCTTCTGCTAAAACTAAAATAGTTGTCGTTGAAGCCATTGCATGTTGCGGATATAAAGGCATCAACATTACTTCGGTTACACCTTTATCTTTTAATTCTTGTAGTCCTTTTAGAATTGTAATAGTTCCATATCGCATCGATAAGGCTACAGGAATATCAACTAGTTTCTGCACTTTCTGGTGCATTTTTTTAGAAATGACGATTAATGGCGAACCTTCATCTGTCCAAATTCTAGCGTAAGCTTCTGCTGATTTTTTGGGTCTTGTTTGTAAAATTATCCCACGAACTAATAAAGCACGTAATATAAATGGAACATCAATTACATATTTGTCCATTAAAAATTCATCCAAATAGGGCTTTACATCCTTTGCAGTAGGACTTTCTGGAGAACCTAAGTTCACTAATAATACTCCTTTCATATTGTATTTTTTTTTATAAAAGTAATTATTTTACTTTTCTTTATTTATGAATAATTATTTTTTTATTTATGCTTTGATATACGAAATTGATGGCTTTTGGATTTAAACATTACTGTTCAAATTCATTAAATATTTTTTTGGAGTGGTGCCAAATTTCTTTTTGAAAGCTGCAATAAAATGACTTCCAGTACTATAACCGATTTTTAATCCCACTTCATTTACATTATAAGAACCACTATCTAAAAGTTGACGGGCATAATCCATTTTATATTCAAACAAAAAACCAAATACGGTATCACCATAAATTTGTTTGAAACCCATTTTTAATTTTTTTAAACTCAAACCTACTTGTTCTGATAAGGCATCAAGTCCTGGTGGTTCAGACATATTTAGAATTATGATTTCTTTCGCTTTTTTAATTTTCAGTACATTTTCTTCATCAATTAAAAACGGACATTGCTCAGCATTTGGATCTTCGGAGCGATTAAAATATAAACTTAACAATTCATATCCTTTTCCTTTGTAATATAAGTTTTTGATGAAGGAATTTAAATTATAATGAAATAATTGACTCAAAACAATTGCCATTGATGGACTTATATCGTTTTCTTTATAGTATTTTTTATCTTTATTCTCTTCGCTCAAGAATGGAATGTTTTCTGCTTCCGAAGAAAATAAACTGTGAAACTTTTTAATAGAAATAATGACCGAAACAATCCAAGTGTTTGGGGCTAATTCTAGATTAAGCGGTAGCTCTTTTTGCGGATTATAAAACAAAAGCGATTTCTCTTCTTTTAAATCTAGTGCATAACTTCCTTGATTGAAAATAAATTTACCTTTTCCCTTTAACCCAAAATGAAATTGTATAAATCCCTGATTTACATGCTTTTCAATGCGATACATTTCGCCTCCGTCATTTTGAAACAGATGTAAAATAAAATCATTTTCAATTTTTATTTCTTCTTGAGAACCCATAGCGATGTTTTTTCGTATATAGTATCAATCAATTAGTATTTTCTTATTTAGAATTGTTCTACATAGATAAATTCGAAACACTTGATTTTGCTACAAATTTACGAGAAATAACGCTTAAAAGACAAATAAGACTTAAAATATCTTTGAACGACATAAAAAGTCCCTTAAGCGTTACTTTTATAAATGATAGACCAATAATTTTGTTAAACTTTTAGGAAAGAGTAGTTTTATGGAAAACAATACATTTGCAAAGCACCCAACATTCTACGCGATAGGCTTAAGCTATAAAAAAGCAGATGCCGAAATGCGAGGCAAATTTAGTTTAGACGACAAATCTAAAGCAAATTTATTACTTCAGGCAAAAGAAGAAGGCATAGAGAATTTAATCGTTACCTCAACTTGTAACAGAACCGAAATATACGGTTTTGCACAACACCCGTTTCAATTAATCAAATTACTTTGCGAAAATAGTCAAGGAACAGTTGAAGATTTTCAAAAAGTAGCGTTCGTTTATAAAAGCGGTGAAGCAGTATCGCACATGTTTCGTGTAGGAACTGGGCTAGACAGTCAGATTTTAGGAGATTTTGAGATCATCAGTCAACTTAAAAATGCGTTCGTTCAAAGTAAAGGTATGGATCTCGCTAATTCCTTTTTAGAACGCCTAGTAAATTCTGTAATTCAAGCTAGTAAAAAAATTAAAACAGATACAGAAATTTCTTCAGGCGCTACTTCGGTTGCCTTTTCGGCAGTACGTTATATTTTTAATAATGTAGAAGATATTTCAAATAAGAATATTTTATTATTTGGAACGGGGAAAATAGGGAGAAATACGTGTGAAAATTTAGTAAAACATTCAAAGCACGAACAAATTACATTGATCAATAGAACAAAAGATAAGGCAGAACGAATAGCTAATAAACTAAACGTAGTTGTAAAAGATTATGCTGATTTGCAATTAGAAATTCAAAAAGCAGATGTCTTAGTTGTTGCAACGGGTGCTCTAAATCCGACGGTTGATAAAACAATATTAAATTTAAAAAAACCACTGTTAATTTTAGATTTATCGATTCCGAAAAACGTGAATGCAAACGTAATGGAGTCGGAAAATGTAACTTTAATACACATGGATCAATTGGCTCAAATGGCTGATGAAACCTTAGAAAATAGAAAAAAACACATTCCTGCTGCAGAAGCGATTATCGAAGAAATTAAAGATGAATTTATCGCATGGACCAAGCAACGTAAATTCGCACCTACTATCCACGCTTTAAAAGCGAAATTAAACACGATTAAGGAAGGTGAATTGAACTTTCAACGTAAAAAAATCGCTAATTTTGATGAGGAACAAGCCGAATTAATTAGCGCAAGAATCATCCAAAAAATCACCAACCATTTTGCAAATCACTTAAAAGACGACCAAACAATGGTAGACGAAAGCATTGAATGGATTGAAAAAATATTTCAAATTGAAACGCTTGTAAAATAATGAATAAAATTATCCGAATAGGAACACGAGATAGCGAATTAGCACTTTGGCAAGCGCATACGGTAGAAAAAAAATTAAACGATTTAGGCTATCAAACAGAAATTATCGCAGTAAAATCGCAAGGTGATATTCTTCTTGACAAACCATTATACGAATTAGGAATAACAGGAATTTTTACTAAAACTTTAGACATTGCAATGCTTAACAAACAGGTTGATATTGCAGTGCATTCTATGAAAGATGTTCCAACAGCACTCCCTATTGGAATTATACAAGCCGCAGTTTTAGAACGCGCAAATTCAGTAGATATTTTAGTTCATAAAGGTAATTTAGATTTTTTAAATTCAGAAGGAACTATTGCAACAGGAAGCTTACGCAGACAAGCGCAATGGTTGAACAAATATCCAACACACAAAACTGTTGATCTTCGCGGAAATATAAACACTCGATTAAAAAAACTTGAAGAAAGCGACTGGAACGGCGCTGTTTTTGCAGCAGCAGGTTTAGAACGAATCAATATAAAACCAGATAATTTTATTGATTTGTCATGGATGGTTCCGGCTCCGGCACAAGGTGCAATGGTAGTCGTGGCAATGGAAAATGATGATTTTTGCAGAGAAGCCCTAGCCAAATTAAATCACAAAGAAACCGAAGTTTGCACACATATTGAACGCCAATTTCTAAAAACACTAGAAGGTGGTTGCACCGCACCAATTGGAGCTTTAGCCAGCTATAATAGTTCGACAATTAATTTTGAAGGGGTTCTGTTTTCTTTAGACGGAAAAGTGAAATTTGAAAGCAAAAAAAGTTGTACTTTTGAATCTTACAAAAACTTCGGAAAAGAGTGTGCTGAGGAAATTTTAAAAAATGGCGCATCTACTTTAATGAAAAGTATTCGTCGTGATTTGAAAAAGTAATTTCATCCAAAATGCAGAAAGACTCGTTACTCAATTATTTATATCGCTTTTTTGATATTATTGTATTACTTTTTATCGTATTTGACTTTGGATATGATTTTAAAGAAAACTATAATTCACCACACGTAATTGGGTTATTAATACTTTCTTTAGGATTATTAGCTTTTAATTCCTTTAAATTTTTCACAAAACGATTCGAAAGTAACAGGAAAGTAGCACTTGTTAATATGGTTTTGCTTACAGCTCTTTTATTAAGCTGTGTTGTTATTTTGTTATTAAACTGTAACTTCCATTCCGATTATATCTTACAAAAAATAAAACCCGTTTTAGAGGGTGGATTAATTTTCTATTTTTTATTGCGATTAATGGTTTTTGTGCGTCATATTTATGATATCTATTTTAATCCTGCAATCGTTTTTGTCGGAAGTTTTATGATTTTAGCATTGACAGGTGCTTTTTTATTGATGCTTCCTAGTGCAACTGAGAACGGAATAACTTTTACAAATGCACTTTTCACTGCCACAAGCGCTGTTTGCGTCACTGGCTTGGTTGTAATGGACACCTCTTCTGATTTTACGATTGTTGGTCAATCAATCATCATCGTACTAATTCAATTAGGAGGAATTGGAATTCTGACTTTTACTTCTTTTTTCGCGTTCTTTTTTAGAGGAAGTTCTTCGTTTAAAGAAGGTTTAAATACAAGAGATTTTATTGCTCACGATGGTTTGAGAGATGTATTTAGAGCAGCACTTAATGTTGTCATATTTACGCTCGGAGTTGAAATTGTAGGCGCTTTGTTTATCTACTCTTCTATTATTGAAATTAAAGGGATTGAAAATGAATTTTTCTTTTCCATATTTCACTCCATCTCCGCATTTTGTAATGCTGGCTTTTCAATTATGCCAGGTGGAATTCAAAACGAATCCATACGATATGATTATTATTTGCATTGGATCATAATGATTTTGATTGTTTTAGGTGGATTAGGTCATAATATTGTTTTTAACTTCTATCAATATTTAAAAACCTATATTATAGAGTTATTTGAGAAAAAAATCGTACACAAAAAAATCAGAATACTTACCGTAAATACCAAAATTGTACTTTACACAACATTTATTTTGCTAATTGGAGGTTTTCTTTTTCTTTTTATCGCTGAATATAACAATACGTTATTGGAACACGAATCTATTTTTGGAAAAATAACCGTTGCAAGTTTTAGTGCTGTCTCACCAAGAACAGCGGGTTTCGATGCAGTAGATTATTCTAAAATGAATGTGCATTCTTTATTATTTATTATCTTTTTAATGTGGATTGGTGGATCGCCTGCATCTACGGCTGGTGGTATTAAAACGAGTACCTTTGCTTTAGCTACATTAAATATATTTTCAGTCGCTAGAGGTAAAGGAAGAATTCAGTTATTTGGTAGAAGAATATCGTCCGATTCTACCTCTCGTGCTTTTGCAATTTTATCAATTTCATTAATTACTATTGGCGTTTCAATTATGGCTGTTTTAATTTTTGAACCAAAAGGAACATCAATTTTAACCGTGGCTTTTGAGTGTTTTTCAGCTTACAGTACGGTTGGTTTAAGTTTAAATTTTACACCAACGCTAACGGAGCCTAGCAAATATGTTTTGATGGCCTGTATGTTTATAGGTCGCATAGGAATGCTCAATTTAATGGTCGGATTATTACGAAAATTGAATCATCAATTTTACGAATATCCAAAAGAAAATATTTTAATTAACTAAATTTATCCAAATGAAAATAATTGTATTTGGTTTAGGAAACTTCGGAATGTCGCTCGCTATAAGTCTAACTGAAACAGGAAATGAAGTTATCGGGGTTGACAAAAATATGGAAAAAGTGAATTTAGTCAAAGATAAAATATCACACGCTATTGTAATGGATTCCACAAATGAATTGTCTTATGAAGCCTTGCCCTTAAAAGACACAGATAAAGTCGTAGTTGCAATTGGAGAAAATGAAGGTGCTGCTATTATAACGACCGCAATTATAAAAAAACTAAGTGACGTTAAAATCATCAGTAGAGCTTTATCTCCTATTCACGACACTGTTTTAGAAGCAATGGGAATTCACAGCATTGTACATCCAGAACAAGAATCAGCGGATAGATTAACGAAACAAATCAACTTCAAATCAACTTTAGAAAACTATCAATTAGACGATAATTACACCATTTCGGAATTAAAAGCAAAACCTGAATTTTTTGGAAAAACATTAGCCGAATTAGACACGATAGACAAATATCGTTTGACTTTAATTACTATTTTCCGTAAAAGAGAAAAACGAAATTTAATAGGGAAAAGAACGGTTATTAAGGAAACTATCGGTCGGCCAACTCCAACTACTGTAGTTGAAGAAAATGATATTTTAGTGGTTTACGGATTTAATAAGGATATCGAAAACTATTGTCAAGGACAAGAAGAACACCAAATAAGAAGTTAATAATGACTCAAATACTTTCGACAAAAAAATTGTCAAAGACTTTAAAAAACAAACTTTCCATAGCTACTATAAATTGTGTGGAAAAGAACTTTATTAAAACTTCTTCGCTCACATTTGAAAAGCCTATATTAAATGACTATCTTATTTTTACGAGTAAAAAAGCCGTAAAAAGCGTTCTAAAATCAAAAAATAAAGCTGTTTTTTCAAAACCTTGCTTTTGTGTTGGTGAAAAAACAAAAAAGAAATTACTTAAGAATAAGTTTGAAGTAGTTGAATGTACCGATTACGCGGCCGATTTAATAAAAATAATCGATGCAAAATATAAAAGCAATACGTTCACTTTCTTTTGTGGCAACATCAGAAGAAACACAATTCCTGATTATTTGAAGCAAAACGACATTAGTTATAATGAAATCACAGCATATAAAACGACTTTAAAACCACGTTTCATAAAGAAAAATTATGAAGCCATATTGTTTTACAGTCCTTCTGGTGTGAACAGTTTTTTAGAACATAATTCAATTGCAAGTAAAATGTGTTTTTGCATCGGTACAACCACCGCAAAAGCATTAGAAAATAAAACAGAAAATATCATAGTAGCAAACCAACCTACGATTGAAAACGTAATTACAGCAGTATTAAATTATTATCAACGCTAGTAGTTTAGACTATAAGCATAAAACACAAAAAAATGATTAAGAACGATTTATTCCTACGCGCATTAAAAGGCGAAACAGTTAAACGTCCACCAGTTTGGATGATGCGTCAAGCCGGGAGATATTTACCAGAATTTAGAGCTATCCGCGATAAATATGATTTCTTCACACGTTGCGAAACTCCAGAACTAGCAGCCGAAATTACGGTTCAACCTATAAGAATCGTAAAACCAGACGCCGCTATTTTATTCTCGGATATCTTAGTTATACCAAGAGCAATGGGGATTCATGTAGATTTAAAAGACAATATTGGTCCAATAATTCCAAACCCAATTCGCACAGCAGAGCAAGTAAACCAAGTTATTGTACCTAATATTGAAGAAACTTTAGGTTATGTGATGGATGCTATTAAATTAACCAAAGAAATTTTGGATAATGAAGTGCCATTAATCGGTTTTGCAGGTTCGCCATGGACCATTTTCTGCTATGTAGTAGAAGGTAAAGGCTCTAAAAGTTTCGATATTGCAAAGGGATTTTGCTTTTCAAATCCAGTGGCAGCCCATATGTTATTACAAAAAATCACAGATACTACAATTCTATATTTAAAAGAAAAAGTAAAAGCAGGTTGTAACGCCATTCAAATTTTCGACTCTTGGGGAGGCATGTTGTCTCCTACAGATTATACCGAATTTTCTTGGAACTATATCAATCAAATCATTGAAGCTATAGCTGACGAAACTGAAGTTATTGTTTTTGGAAAAGGATGTTGGTTTGCACTTGGTGATATGGCAAAATCAAGAACATCAGCTATTGGTGTTGACTGGACTTGTTCGCCAAGAAATGCTCGTTATTTAACAGGCGGGAATAAAACATTACAAGGAAATTTCGATCCTTCTCGTTTGTTGTCACCAATTCCTGTGATCAAAAAAATGGTACACGAAATGATCGACGAATTCGGAAAAGACAACTATATCGTAAATTTAGGACACGGTATTTTACCAAACATTCCTGTGGATCACGCTAAGGCTTTTGTTGAAGCGGTTAAAGAATACAAATCATAATACAAAGAATTAGAAATAAGCATTTGGATTTTGTCTTTGTGCTTAAAACACAAATTCAATGAAAAATAAATTTTATACCTACATACAAACTTTACAAGATCAAATTTGTAAAGGTTTAGAAGATCTTGACGGCGTTGCTAAATTCCGTCAAGATTTGTGGGACCGACCAGAAGGTGGTGGAGGAAGAACGCGCGTAATTGAAAACGGAACCGTTTTTGAAAAAGGAGGTGTCAATGTTTCTGCCGTTCACGGAAAATTACCAGATACCATGCAAAAAATGTTTGGCGTGGGCGAAGCAGATTTTTTTGCTTGTGGATTAAGTTTGGTAATTCATCCTAAAAACCCAATGGTTCCAACCGTTCACGCAAATTGGCGTTACTTCGAAATGTATGATGACAATGGAAACGTAATTAACAGTTGGTTTGGAGGCGGACAAGATTTAACACCTTATTATTTGTTTGAAGAAGATGCAATTCATTTTCATCAAACGTGTAAAACGGCTTGCGACAAACACAATCCAGCGTTTTATCCCAATTATAAAAAGAAATGCGACGAATACTTTTGGAACGCACACCGATTTGAAGCTAGAGGAATTGGTGGATTATTTTTCGATTATCTAAAAGCTACAGAAGAACAAACGATGGAAGATTGGTATAACTTTGTTTCAGGCGTTGGAAATTCCTTCTTAACTGCCTACATACCAATCGTTGCAAAACGAAAAGATTTACACTTTACAGACGCAAATCGTACTTGGCAAGAAATTCGCCGTGGTCGTTATGTAGAATTTAATTTGGTGCACGACAAAGGAACCTTATTTGGATTAAAAACCAACGGAAGAATTGAAAGTATTCTAATGAGTTTGCCACCACACGTGCAGTGGGTCTATGATCACCACCCAGAAGCTGGTAGCGAGGAAGAAAAATTAATAAAAGTATTAAAAAATCCGGTTGAGTGGGTAGTTTCTTAATGCGCTATACTTATATAAATTATTACAAAAATATTTTAAAAGTCTAAATATGAAAGCAAAACTATCAATTTTATTACTCCTAGTTTCCTTATTTGCTTTTTCTCAAGTTGAAGAAAGTAAATTAGATGCCTTAATTCAAAACACTTTAAAAACTTTCGATGTTCCTGGAATTTCTGTCGGAATTATCAAGGATGGAAAAGTAGTTTATTCGAAAGGATTTGGTGTTAGGTCGCTAACTACAAATCAAGCAATGAGCGATGAAACTTTGGTGGGAATTGCTTCCAATTCAAAAGGTTTTACTGCAACCGCATTAGCCATTTTAGCAGATGAAGGAAAGTTAAATTTTGATGATAAAGTTTCGAAATATATTCCCGAATTTCAAATGCACGATGCTTATGTTTCACAAGAAGTAACCATTAAAGATTTAATTACACACAGAGCCGGACTTGGTTTAGGACAAGGCGATTTAATGTTTTTTCCTGAAGGTGGAAGTCTTACGGTAAATGATATTATTCATAATGTAAGATATTTAAAGCCTGAAAATTCATACAGAAATACTTTAGATTATAACAATATAATGTTCATTGTTGCCGGAGAAGTTATTCACCGTGTTTCTGGTTTAACTTGGGCAGAATTCATCGAACAAAAAATAATGCAACCTGTTGGCATGACTTCAAGTTTTGGAAGTTATAACAGAGCAAAAGCTGCTAATGTTTCAAATATTATCGATGCTCACGCGCCAGTTGATGGAAAAGTAGTTGCTGTACCGCACGACTGGAATGAAACTGGAAATGCAGCTGGTGGAATCATAAGTAATATTAAGGACATGAACATTTGGGCTGAATTCTTACTAAATGGTTTTACTACAAAAGAGGGTGTAAAATTGGTTACAGACAAACAAATCTATCAATTATGGAATCTTCAAATTGCTACACCCGTTGCTTTGAAAAATCCTTATGATTCTAACTTTAGTGGTTATGGATTGGGTTGGTTTTTAACGGATGTAAAAGGTCATAAACAAGTGTATCATACCGGCGGATTAATAGGAACAGTTACACAATTTACTTTAATTCCAGATATGAAATTAGGAATTGTGGTTTTGACCAATCAACAGAGTGGCGCGGCATTTAGTGCGATTACTAATGCCATTAAAGATGCTTATTTAGGTCTTGAAGATAGAGATTGGTTGAAGAATTTCAGTGAAAGAATGGCAAAAGTCAATGCCAAGTATGATAAAGAAAAACAAGACGTTTTTGCTAAATCAGAAGCTTTTAAAAAAGAAAAGAAAAGCCAAATTAAAAACGAACAAATCACAGGAACTTATACAGATTTATGGTTTGGTGATGTTACAATTTCAGTCGATGGAAAAACAATTCGCTTGAATTGCGCAAATTCACCAAGATTAAAAGGGGAATTAATTCCATATTCTCCAAATGTTATGGTGATTAAATGGGACGACAGAAGTTATGACGCTGATGCATTTGTCAACTTTCAAATGGATGAAAATGGCAAAGCGCAAGGAATGAAGTTGAAACCAATTTCGGGCGTAACTGATTTTAGTTTTGACTTTGAAGATTTAGATTTGCAGAAAAAGAAATAAAAATAACGCTCGTTTTGAGCAATAAAATAAAGAATATGTTTCCATTACACAGAGGCAGAAGATTAAGAACAAACGAATCAATTAGAAGTCTTGTTCGTGAAACAAGTTTGAGTCCGGCTGATTTTATGTTTCCAATGTTTATTGCGGAGGGCGAGAATTATAAATCTGAAATTCCTTCAATGCCGGGAATTTTCCGTCGTTCGATTGATTTAACAGTGGAAGAAGTAGAAGAACTTTTTGCATTGGGAATTCGTGCGGTAAACATTTATGTAAAAGCAGACGAATCTTTAAAAGACAACACTGGTAAAGAAGCTTGGAATCCAGAAGGTTTAATGCAAAGAACCATAAAAGCAATTAAAAAAGCGTGTCCGGAAATGATTGTAATGCCTGATGTGGCTTTAGATCCTTATTCTATTTATGGTCACGATGGAATTATTACAAAAGGTGCTATTGCAAACGATGCAACGAACGAAGCCTTAGTGAAAATGGCAATTTCGCACGCCGGAGCCGGAGCCGATTTTGTAGCGCCAAGCGATATGATGGATGGTCGTGTATTACGTTTACGCCAAGGTTTAGATGCTGCAGGATTTGAAAATGTTGGGATTATGAGTTATTCCGCAAAATATGCTTCTGCATTTTATGGCCCGTTTCGTGATGCTTTAGACAGTGCACCAAAAGAAAACAAAGATAATACTGAGCTTGCCGAAGTGCCTCAAGATAAAAAAACCTATCAAATGGATTATGCCAACAGACTTGAAGCGATTAAAGAAGCTTTATGGGATGTGGAAGAAGGTGCAGATATGGTAATGGTAAAACCTGGAATTGCTTATTTAGATATTGTTCGTGAAGTTAAAAATGCAGTGAATGTTCCGGTAACTGTTTTTCATGTATCTGGTGAATATGCAATGATTAAGGCTGCAGCCGAAAGAGGTTGGTTAGATCACGATAAAATTATGATGGAGCAATTAATGTGCATCAAAAGAGCTGGAGCAAGTTTAATTTCGACATACTTTGCCAAAGAAGCAGCTGTTTTGTTGAACAATAAATAGAAATAAATTTGTAACTTTGCGTTAGTATTATTATAAAATATATTTAAAATGAAGACTATATTAAAATCACTAGCACTTTTCGCTTTAGCAATCAGTTTAACTAATTGTGGTGAGAAGAAAGAAACGGATGCGATGGGAAATACAATTGAAGAAACGCCTGTCGTAGTTGAAGAAACTGCAGAAGAAACGGTTGACCCTCAATTAGCACTTGGAGCAGAACTTTTCAAAGGAAAAGGAACTTGTACAGCTTGTCATAAAGCAGACGAAAAAACAGTTGGTCCTTCTATGAAAGAGATTGCAAAAATTTACAAAGAAAAAGGAGCAAGTATTGCAAAATTCATCAATGACGAAGGAGAACCCTTAGTAGATCCTTCTCAGTACGAAGTGATGAAAGCGAATTTTGTAATCACAAAAGCAATGACGCAAGAAGAAAGAGATGCATTAGATGCTTACGTGATGAGTTTTCAATAAGCAATTATTCAACAACTAATCTAAAACCTACGCGAGGAATGTTTTCAATCCTTACGTAGGTTTCTTCTTTAATTATTTTTCGTAACCTACTGATAAAAACATCCAAACTTCTTCCTAGAAAATAGTCATCACTTCCCCACAATTCTAATAAGATTTTTTTTCTCTTTAAAACAGCATTCGGATTGTCTAAGAACATTTTAAGCAAGGAAGCTTCTCGCTCAGTTAAAGTAATATTCTGTTGGTCTGATTTTAAAACATAATTTTCGGGTTCAAAATAGAAACTTCCAAAAGTATATTGTTTCTGAGTCGAATTATCGGTTGATTTTTGGCTTCTGTTTAAGAAAATTTCAATTTTTAAAATTAGTTCTTCAATAGAATACGGTTTTATCAAATAATCATCCGCACCTAGTTTCAATCCTTTAATTCGATCTTCTTTCATTGTTTTTGCCGATAGAAATATGATGGGAATTTCTTGATTTCGCTTTCTAATTTCTATCGCAATTTCAAAACCATCCATATCTGGAAGCATAATATCCAAAACACACAAATCAAAAGATTCCTTACAAAACAATTGAAAAGCTTCTTTTCCATTATTGCAATGCAGCACATCAAAATGCTGTTCTAAATTATCGGCAGTTAAAAACGCTAAAGTTTCATCATCTTCTACATATAAAATTCGCTTCTTACTCATAATCATTTTTGTTTATTTGGACGGAAACTGTAATTCCTTTCACTGCGTTATTTTTAACCGAAACTTTCCATTTATGCCATTCACAAACACGTTTCACATAAGACAATCCAATACCAAAACCTTCAATATCTTTGTTGTCTAAACGCGTTACTCTATAAAACTTATCAAACACAAAAGGCAAATCATTTGCCGGAATTCCAACACCATTATCTGATAAATTCAATTGCAAACTTTTTTTAGTTTCCTCCGCTGAAATTGAAATAATTGTGTTATTCTCTGAATATTTAACCGCGTTATCTACAATATTATATAACATATTATAGAAGTGAAATTCATCAGCTTTGACGGTATAATTCTTGTCGAAATTCATTTCAATTGCGATATCTTTTTGATACTTCAACAGAATGTTTTCTTTAACTAAATCAAGAACCGCTTTTAAATCTAACTTGGTTTTATCTATCATAACCTGATTGTGATCGGTTTTAGCGAAATATAAAATCTGCTCTATATGTTGGTTTAACTTATTACTTTGATTGATAATAATTTGCATGTATTTCGAGAGTTTCGGATGCTCCTTGATTTCATTTTGTGAGTTCGCATAATTGGAAGCAATCAATATTGATGCCAATGGGGTCTTGAATTCGTGTGTCATGTTATTGATGAAGTCTTTCTGTAAATCGGTATATCTCTTTTGTCGCAACATTAAGAACACTGAATAGACATATATGATCAACACAAAAAACAAAACAGCGGTGAAACCCCAATATTGACTTAAACTCTTAAAATAAGTTTGTTTAATATATGGGAAACGAATAGCGAAATAATAGGTTAATTCCGTGTTTTTAGGAAAACAATCTTCACACATTTTCGATTTTTCTCCTTTAAAAGAAACATAATCGCCATAGACCATAGATTCTGAAGTACAATCATATATAGCATACTCAAAATCTAACTCTAATTTTACCTTCTCAAATTCTGTTTTTAAGTAATGTTCTAAAATTTGATTTTCGAAATCGTCGTTAACATTGACAATAAAATAATTTTCACTTACCTTTTTAATTAGATTAGTGGTCGGTAACTCTGTTTTGTTATCTCTATAAATGCGCTCAACCACATCTTGTAGCGCAAAATGAATTTTATCTTCTACATCCTTTTTTTCAAAGACATAAGCTTGATTTAGCAGAAACAATTGCATAAAAATTACACCCACAATTGCCAGTAAACCCAGAAAAATAACGGTCTTGAATCTATTAAACTTCATAATTACAACGATATTACAAAAAAAAGAAAGGTAAAAAAGAGTTGTTAACAAGTCATTAACAATCATTAAAATATAATTAACAACAACTTTTAATTGTTTTTCTACATTTGTGAAACAAAAATAAAATAACAAAAACAATATACCGTATGAAATCAATTAAATTATCCATTGTAGCCTTATTTATTGCTTCTGCATCATTTGCGCAAGTTAAAGACGCAAAAATTGAAACGGCTAAAGCAATGGCTGCACCAGTGGTAGCAACGGCTGCACCAAAACAATCAGTGATTAAATGGGATGAAGAAATGCATGATTTTGGTGATATTGAAAAAGGAAAACCAGTTACTTATGAGTTTTCTTTTGTAAATACAACTAAAGAAACTATTTTAATTACTAGTGTAAGACCAGCTTGCGGATGTACTGCTGCAAATTACACAAAAACACCAGTAAAACCAGGAGAAAAAGGAATGGTTGCTGCAACATTTAATGCTGCTTCACCTTCAACTTTTCAAAAATCGGTTACTGTAATGACAAATGAAGGCGGAGTAGAATCTGTTAAAACATTGTCTTTCAAAGGAAAAGTTATTGATACGCCTGCAACAGAACAAAAAGCAGCTATCAAATCATAATATTATTAATTCAATTTTTTACATCTTAAAAAACCATCTGATAACTCAGGTGGTTTTTTTATATTTACTAAATGAAAACAGCTATAATAAAAACACCGTTAGGATATATCGAAATCTCTGGTGCTATCAATGGAATTTCGAAAATTCAAATTCTTACTGATCCTGCAGAAATTACGACGGTATTACCGGATGAATTAAAATCAGCTGTAGCACAACTTCAAGATTATTTTAATGGAAAAAGAACTACATTTTCATTCAAAATGAATCCTGTAGGAACTGAATTTCAACAACGAGTTTGGCAAGAATTGCTAAATATTCCTTTCGGAAAAACGTGTTCCTATTTAGAACTATCAAAAAAACTTGGCGATGTAAAAGCAATCCGAGCCGTAGCAAGTGCTAATGGTAAAAACCCACTTTGGATCGTAATTCCATGTCATCGTGTCATTGGTTCAGATGGTTCATTAACTGGATATGCAGGCGGACTTTGGCGCAAGAAATGGCTACTAGATCACGAAAATCCAGTCAAACAAGAAAGTTTATTTTAATTCCTTGAAATACTTATAAGTTTTGACTAATTTTATAAAACAATTTTATAATTCTAAAAATGAAATTTCTTTTAAAATTCTTCAAATGGTTCGCTATTATTTTGATAAGCATCATTATTTTAATGTACATTTTTGATGTTGATTATTTGCTTCGAGCCGTAAAAACCATTTATTTCAAAGGTTATACCACAGCTTTTTTAGAAGATTATAAAGACTTTCCCAATAGAGCTATCAAAAAAGGAACTGCGCAACCGTGGGCAACTTCTTCCGACTATAATAAAGTAGAATCCACAGAATTATTAAACAAAACACACAAAGAACTTCAAACTGTTGCTTTTTTAATTATAAAAAGCGATAGCATTTTCCACGAAAGTTATTTTGATGGCTTTGACAAAAATTCCAAAACCAATTCCTTTTCCATGGCGAAAAGTGTCGTTACTATGGCTTTGGGAAAAGCAGTTATGGATGGGAAAATTAAAAGTTTAGACCAAAAAGTAATCGATTTTTTTCCTCAATTGAAAGGAGAATTTGCAAAAGAAGTTACCGTTGGCGATCTATCGTCAATGGCTTCTGGATTAAATTGGGATGAAAAATATTACAGTCCTTTTTCAATAGTAACGCGTGCTTATTTTGATGATGATCTAAAAGAAGTAATATTAGGGTTAGAAATCAATGAAAAACCAGGAAAATCCTTCAAATATTTAAGTGGTGCTACGCAATTATTAGCGATGTGTATTGAAAAAGCTACTGGAGAATATTTATCCGATTATGTTTCAAAAAACTTTTGGCAACCTATGGGTGCAGAAAATGAAGCACTTTGGCAATTAGATCATGAAAATGATGGAATTGAAAAAGCGTATTGTTGTATTGCAAGTAATGCCAGAGATTTTGCACGATTTGGAAAACTCTACAAACAAAATGGAAAATGGAACGGCCAACAACTTTTAGACAGTGCTTTTGTAAAAAAAACCATTACACCTAGATTTGAAGCAAGCCCAGAATATGGTTATGGTTGGTGGATGGCGAAATTTTTAGGCAAAGATATCTATTACATGCGCGGACATTTAGGCCAATTTGTAATTGTAATTCCAAAAGATGATTTAATTATTGTTCGTTTAGGTCATTTAAAAGGCGTTCAAACATCATTTGACCCACACAGTGAAGATTTATATATTTATATAGAAGAAGCTTATAAAATGTTAGATAAACGAAGTAAATAAGGCAATTAATAGTTTTTAATTACTTTTTTGGGCGTTACCACAAGGGTCAGGCTGTCCGTTCTATCTTTTTATTTTTGAAAAAAAAACAAAAAGGATGCCACTTCCATCCTTAACGCAGCCCTGCTTTTTCATTTATATTTTTACAAATTCCAGATAAAAACAGACTTATAGAAAACCAGCTAAACACTGCAAAAAAATAAAATTAGAAATTTAAAAATATTAGTACCTTTAATCTAGCAATTTATCGTTAAAATAAAATTGAAACACCATGATTGAAAAATTAAACCTCAACAACATTCTCTTTTTAGATATTGAAACAGTTCCTCAAGAAACTAGTTATTTAGGAATGGACGAAGAAACCAAGGCGCTTTGGGAAAACAAAACGCAATACCAACGCAAAGATCAAGTTACCGCCGAAGATTTTTATGAACGTGCAGGGATTTGGGCCGAATTTGGTAAGATTATCACTATTTCAGTTGGTTATTTTGTTAATAAAGCAGATATAAGAAACTTTAGAGTAACAAGTTTTTTTGGTGACGAAAAGAAAATATTAAACGATTTTTCCAATTTATTAAATACACATTTCAATGGTGCTCAACATCTCTTATGTGGTCATAACGCTAAAGAGTTTGACATTCCATATATTGCCAGAAGAATGATTATCAACGGAATAGCGTTACCAAACAAACTAAATTTATTTGGTAAAAAACCGTGGGAAGTGCCGCATTTAGACACATTAGAATTGTGGAAATTTGGGGACTTTAAACATTTTACTTCTTTAAAATTACTTACAAAAGTATTAGGCGTTCCTTCTCCAAAAGATGACATCGACGGAAGTGAAGTGGCGCGCGTTTATTACATCGAAAATGATATTGATCGCATTGTAACCTATTGTGAGAAAGACGTAATTGCTGTAGCACAAGTTTTTCTTCGCTTTAGACGAGAAGAATTATTAGTAGAAGCTGAAATTATTCATATATAAAAAAAGGAGCTTTACAGCTCCTTTTTTTGATTTATAACTTAAGTTGTTATTTACTAATTACAATTTTCTTGTTGGTTTTACCTAAATTATTTTGAATGGTTAACATATAAATTCCGTCAGACAAATTTTCTTCATTTAAGGTTTCAATCGTGTTTGAAGATACTTTTGAAACCACTTTTCTTCCTTGCACATCAAATAACTCATAAGTCGTATTGTCCGCCGGACTTCCTGATGAATCAATGTTAATAATTCCTTTTGTAGGGTTTGGATAAATCTTAATTGATGACAAACTAACACTTTGCGTACTTAACGATTGCTCAATAGCACAGATTGATAATGAAACTGAATTTATAACTCCTCCATCACCATTAAAGGGATCAACTACGCGTAAAATCCATGTTCCATCTGCCGGTAAATTATTAAATGCTGCTAAGTAATCTTTTGGCTTAACTATTCCTGTAATAGATGGCGCACCTGATCCACAAGTAAAATCAACACCATCGTCATCCAAAGTACAAACAATATTATCATTGTCACCACACGGTTGATCAAACAGAGTAATAATTGGACTTCCAATTGCTGCTGGACCTTCTAAATAATAATTCATATCTTGAATGTACGTGTGCGAAATATCTAATGTTACATTGATATCGCCAATTGTTAATCCGCCTGTAACCACAATTGGAATCGTTGCTATGCTATTTGCGGTATTTGCAATTATAGCATCTGTAAAGTCCGTTGCTGTAAATGTATTTCCACAGACAACTTTTCCAGTTCTAAAATTGTTAATCGTGGCGGCGGTCGCTAAAGCTGTTCCACATCTATTAGTTGCAACAACTCTCCAGTAATAAGTTGTTTCAGGAGTTAAACCAGCTATTAAATAACTTGTATTTGCTGTTGTAATATTTGATTGATAGCTTGCGAAATTTGACTGTGTAGAAACTTGTAGGTTATAAGATTCTGCATTTACATCGGATTCCCAGCCAAATAAAGATGTAGTTGCAACTGTGTTCACGTTATTTACTGGACTTGCCAATACAATAGGTTGAAAAGAAGCTGCATAAACTCTTAATTGTTTAAAGCGAGTTTCCACTTCAATTCCGTTTGATCCAGAAATTCCCACCGAATAAATTCCAGGTTGCACAGCTGCTAATCCCGAAATGGTCATAGTAACTGCTCCATTTTGGCTAAGTGAAGTTGGACTAAATGTTGCGATTGCCCCTGCTGGTAATCCTACCGCTGAAAAATTGGTATTCATAGTTCCTGTTTGTTTATAATCAAAAGTATAAACCGCATTTTCATTGGCGCATAAAATTAAATCATCCGATTTAGCCGTAATTGCAAAATCAGAAATAATGCCAGTTGCAATTAACGAATAATTTTGAGAGCCTGTTTGCAAAACCCCTTTATGCGTAATTGTAATTACGTATTCTCCGGCAGCTGGTGCATCAATTTTAACTACTTCAATATTATCTACGTTATTATCGCCTGTTCTATCAGCTAATGCAGTTGGGCTTGCTTGTAATTTCCACGGAAAAGAAGTAATTCCATCTTTAGATATTCTAACGTCTAAATCGTTTACCAAGACAGGCTTTGAAAAGTTATCGCCATTATTTCCATTATTGGCTTCACCAGGCAAATCCGTCCAAGTAATTGATGCTATCAAAGGTGTTGTTCCGTCTGATTTTACAGTCATAGTATAGGTTTGGCCTTGCACTAACTTATTTTCAGAAACCCAAGAAATTAGTCCATTTCCAGACAAGGTTTCAACTGCTTTTTTCGCATTTAATAATCCCCAACCAAATTTAGCATCTGGTCCTGCATTTCCAGCATCATCTGCTGTATGACAAGCCAATCCTCTAAGTGTAGCCGATTTCATAAAATTATTTGTTAAGTTTTTATGATGCTGCTGCACTAATAATAACGTTCCGGCTACATTGGGACCGGCCATTGAGGTTCCTGAATAAGAGGCTGTTGCGGTATTACTTGTCGAAACAGTAGAAGTAACATTAGTTCCATTTCCGGTAATGTCTGGTTTAATTCTTCTATCATCTGTTGGTCCTTGACTACTGGATGAATTTATAAAAACACTTGATAATGAACCGTCTGGGTTAATAGCCGCATCTTGCGCGTTAGCTACAATAAGCGAGTTTTTTGCTGTTTTATTACCATTTAATTTATCATAACCTGCTGCTATTGGATTTGTATTATTATCGTTATTTCCATCATTGCCGGCAGACATTACTGGCAAATAATAAGGAGACAAATATGAAATTTCATCCCAATTTCTTGCGTCGTCGGTATAAGCTCCAATATACCATGCCGGCAAAGCTGAAGCACCTGAACCAATTGGCACACCATATGAATGATTAGAAATAACCATTCCCAGAAGTACTTCAGAAAGGGCTTCCGACTCATCATTATCCCAAAAAAATGTTCTAGCTGTTGCTGATGAAGCCATCCCTTTTACACTAGCAGAAATTGTATTCCATGGTGCCGCAATCATAGTTCCTGTTACGTGGGTAGCGTGATCACTATAAGTTGTTCCTGTCGGATTATCAACGGGGGTTACTCGTCCATCAAATCCATTATGAATTTTTCTTACAGTTCCTCCATCCCACACTCTCGCCACCATTCCTTGCCCATCTAACGTTAATCCTAATCCGCCACCAGTATTTAAGAAATTTGCTCGTGTAGATTTAGCAGCATTTACATTTGTTGTACTATAATAAAGTGGAAATCCATCAGGTGTTAATTTCATCAATTCTTGAAATGAACCATTTTCTCCTTTAATTATTATTGGCCATCCGTTTCTGTTAGCAGCTGCTATTGCTCTTGTTTTTTCTGTCTCCTCGAGTTTTTGGAAGTAGGTAATTTTTTCTTGGATTTTTTCTACCGCATACTCTTTTGTAATTTTAGTAACATCCTCTTTTGTTTGAGAAAAAGAGAAAGCGACAAAAAACGCAAAGAATGAAGTGAATAATTGTTGTTTTTTCATTATATGGGATAAATAATTATTAATACACGAATCAAATATATAATTATTTTAGAATATTATAAAAAAGTTTTATTTAAAACAAATGTTAATTATTTACAATATGTACATGTAAAATTTATTTAACGCTCGTGCAACTGGAATTTGATTCACAAGGTTATTAAAAAACACAACAAAATAATCGCTGCTCTTGTTTAAATCGCTTTTTTCTAAAAGTAAATCGCTTTTTTTTACTTTAACATGAAATGACTTGGTATTTAATAAATTTTAAACTTAATTTGAATAAAATAGTGTAACTTTAATTTTTTAGGCTAGCATTTAAAGTTTGAATATTATTCATCACAAAGTGCCTACAAAATTTTATTTCACTTATATTTTATTTCAAACTCGTAAATGTTTTACTATTGTTAAGAAGTAGTCTTTTCTTTTTTATTTGTTTCGCTTTTTCATTTTGTTGTTTAGCGCAAGAAAATGAAACGAGTTATTTAAATGGTTTTATAGAACAAAATAAAGTAAAAACAAACGAGAAAGACTTAACACAAGCCTTTCGCATAGCTTTAAAAAAACAAAAAACAACAATTAGAAAAACGACTATTGAAATTGCGTATGCCATTTTGCTTGCCGACTTACATTTTAAAAAGGTTGATCAACTAAATTCAAAAAGTGACTTACTATACAAAGAAGCTATTTCAAAATCCGAAAAAATTAATACCGATTTGTCCATTTGGACCAATACAAATTACGGATTTTACTTGTATAGTAATAATTTGTACAAAGATGCACTGCCCTATTTCCTTGCGGCATCAAAATTAATTGAACTATCAAACTCTAAATTTACACTTCAAACTACTGATGTTTTTAAAAAAAATGCATTCTATTTTGGAACAATTCAAGATTACACAAAAGAGGCTACTTATCTTAAAAAAGCATTGCGAGTAACCGATGAAAGTTCGTCAGATTATGGCACGCTTTTAAATAGTTTAGGTAAAAATTATGCTAACAACGGTAACAATCAGCTTGCTAAAAAATATTATAATGAAACGCTACGAATTTCAAAAATTAATAATGATGAAGTTCGTTACGCAAAAGCACTGGGCGATTTAGCAAATCTTTTTGAACAAAATAAAAATTGGGAAAAGGCTGAAGAATACCTACTACGAGATATTGCGATTTCTAAAGAACATAATAGTCAACGCAATACAATGTTTGCCCAAATACAGTTGGGAAATCTATACTACAAGAAAAACAATTACGAGCAAGCACTTAAATTTTTAGATCCTGCAGAAAATTATGCCAATTCTAAAACTAATTTAAAAGGTTTTGAAGAACAGATTGCTAAGTTAAAATTAGCCATCGCCATAAAGCAAAAAGACGATAAAACAGAATTAGAACAAAGACGGAAACTTGACACACTTTCTTTATTGGTTTCAAAAACACAAGGAGAACAAGTAATTAACAGTATCAATTTAGAAACGGAAAAAGAAAATATCAAATTAAGATTAGCTGCTGAAAAACTAAATACGGAAAAACAATTATTAATTAGAAAAATTGGGCTAATGATAAGTCTTGTTTTATTAGCTATTACAATACTACTCTTTATAGTTTATAGAAGAAAAGTTCAACAGCAACAAGTTGATTTTGATCAAAAAATTCTTTCGTTTCAAATCGACAAGATAAATTCTAAAACACAATTAGACCAATCTAACAATTCACTATCAGACTACAAAGCATTTTTAATCGAAAAGAACAAAGAAATTAAAGCGCTAGAAGAAGCTATTTTTAAAAAAGAAAACAGTAACGAATCGGTTCATAACCAAGAAAATTATAAAAAATCACTTCTTTCTCATTTATTAACGGAAGATAATTGGCTACTTTTTAAAAGTGAATTCACAATAGAACAAAATGAATTTTATAAAAACACTATTGAAAAATATCCTACTTTAACAGAATCGAATTTGCGTTTAATTATGTTAATTAAGATGGGTTTAACCAACTTAAATATTGCCAATTTACTAGGTGTCACCACAGATGCTGTTAAAAAAGCGAAGCAACGAATTAAGAAGAAACATGAAAATATTTTAAACGAGTTAGAATAAAAAACGCCCAAGAAAACTACAAATGTTTTACTTGGACGTAGAAATATTTTTTTTCTTGATTCGTTGCTTTTCTTCTTTGAATCGGAATTTTTCAAATGTATTTGATTTTACCTTTACAACCTACAAATTTTCAAAATAGAATAAGTCAAAGATTATCAAAAGAACATGTTGAAAAGTAATAACGTAACTTAAAACTGCAACTAAATCAAAGCATTCCCTCTTTTAAATACCGTGGAAAAGACCTAATAAGTAAAAAATTTATACTCAAAAATAACACATTAATTTTTTATTAGCTTATAATAATTTATCGTTCCTGCATTAGTAGTCAATTTTAATAAATAAATTCCTGATGCATATCCTGAAATATCAAGTAAAGTATTTCCTTCTTGAACTTTTTTGTTCAATATCTGGTTGCTTAATATGTTATATACTTCCATTGTCACCTCTTCTTGAGTTTCGATTTGGAAAACACCTAACGAGGGGTTTGGATAAACCTTTACAGCTAAAGAATTAGATGCAAAATCCCCTGAAGCTAAAGAAGAACAAGAACTCCCCGTAACAACGGTAGAACCCGATAGCCAGTTTGAATTGAGTCCGTTCAACGCAAAATTATTTAATATTCCTGTACTTGCTGTCGCAGATGCATCTGACAATGTAGTAATACTAATATTGTCACCATCAGCAAGTCCTTGATTGAATTGATAATAAGCTACTAAACCCGTTTGTGATGTTGGATTATCTAATTCACAGTTCCTATTATCTTGTAATTGAACTTGCGATCGAGCAACATTCCAAACTCGTACTTCTTCTATAGAACCATTTAAAAACCTTCCTACAGTGCTCCAGGAACCGATCATCAAATTTTGATTTGGCGAAGAAAATCCGATGTTGGGTACTGCTTGTGAAGCGACCTCTTGACCATCTACAAATATTTTCATGTAATTTCCATCATAGACAGCTGCCAAATGATACCAAACATTTGTAGTTACAGTGTTTTCTGGCGTGTCTAATTCATTCCATGAGGAATTCCCTAAATTAAAATTTACAATTCCCGATGCTCCTGCACGCAACATATAACCATAGTCTGGAGAATTTTGTTCTTTATTAATAATGTTTCCATCACTTACACCAAATGCAAAAGAATTAAATTTAACTCTCGCTTCTAATGTTATAGCGTTACCTGAAATTTGTAAAGGAGTTAAATTACCACAATTCACATAATCATTCATGCCATCAAAATCTAAATGTGTAGCAGGCAAAACAGTATGAACATTGATTTGCTTTCGATTGCTCTCACAACCACTAGCATCGGCTTGAGAAACCCAGTATGAAGTAATTCCTACTGTTGAAGTGTTTGGTGTTGGAGCTGTAGCAGAATAATTATCCCCAACTGCAGAAGTATACCATTTAAGCACACTTCCTGTTCCTGTTAATAGAGCGGTCAAAGGAGCTGCTGTACTGTTTTGTAAAAAGTAAACATCTGAAATAGCCTGTGGAAGTGAAGGTATTGCAGCGCTATTAGATGTTACGCTTAATTGTATCGAAACGGTATTCCAGTTATCCTGATTGGATTTTTCGATGCGAATCGATTGTACGGGTATAAAAGCTGAAAGATTAACCGTTGTTGATCCTGAACCCGTACCTGCCAAAGTTCCATTGACATAATAATTATAACTACCGTTAGACCAAGAACCATTATAGCCCGAACTGCCTAAAACAACACTAACATCTGTTTGACACGTTGTAATTGCAGTAAATTCAAGATTTAAACCGCTGATTTGGTATTGTACGGCAGTAGCTGCAGCACTAACGTTGTATTCTAATACGGTTTGGGCTTTAGATGATATCCCAACCAAAAGAAAAGTTATTGATAAAAAGTAATTTTTTAGCATGTTAAAATTTAATTTATTGATTTATGATTATTTAATTCAAGTTTAATAAGGTTGCTTTAGATTTACAGCAGTAAATAATTTTTCGTTAATAATTTTATAGTCAAAATCTTATAATGGTTTTAGTGTTTTTAGAAAGTTTTTTCGCATATCAAATTATAAAAGTTCAAGAAAAGACATATAAGAATAAAAATCATCGCTATAGTAAAAACAATTCTTCTTTTATTATCCATTTTAGTACGTTTTTAATTTATATGTAATATTTAGACTTAATCGAAATCTATTTTAACCGCGTTTTTCCAGTTTACTAATACGAGCTTCCAGTTCTAAGAGTAGGAGTTTTAAAGTTTTATTTTCCAATTCTTTTTGTTCTAATTTTTCATCTAAATCTTGCACGGCTTTTACTAATGGCACCACAAACATAGCATAGCGCAAGCCATAATAATCGCCATTGTTTTTAGGTGCATCTACTCCGTTAAATTCATAACCTAATTCTTTTGCCGCTTGTTCTACCTCTTGTGCCATAAAACCAGATTCTAATGTCTTTTGATAAGTAGGCTGATAGTCATTTGCGCCATTAGATGTGCTTGAATGCTCGATAGATGCATTTTGCTTATTAGCACCTGTAAAAGAATTCATAGCATTATGATTTACGAAATAAGTAACAGGCCTTAGTTTTTTAATAAAATCTATTCCTGGTACTTTTTGAACATTTTCATTTTTAAAACGTGCATCAGAAACAGTTGTCCAGCCTACTTGACCACCAATACTTGTTACAGCGTTATTTCCTATTCGTGCTTGATCGCTTGCAGTGATGATCGTATTATAACCTACCGCCGTAGAATTTGAAAAATTTACATTAGTACCAAAGGCAAAAGTTCCAACAGCAGTATTAAATGAACCAGAGGAAAGATTGTTTAAACTATTATATCCTAATGCCGCATTTTGTATTCCTGTTGTAAGTGAAAATAAAGCATGAGCTCCATTTGCAGTATTTTGATTCCCTGATGTAAGAAGTCTAAGTGACTCTTCTCCAGTAGCAGTATTTTGAGTTCCAGTAGTAACATTTGGCAAAGTGTAATATCCTAATGCACTATTAAAAGTACCTGTTGTGCTTAATGAACCCTGTCCATATGAGGCGTTAGTAGCACCTAAAAAACCAGCACGTATATTATTACGTTTAAAAACAACATCAGCATCATTTGTAGAACCTATGAAATTAGTAGCGGTTATGGTGTTTCCTGTGAGTGACCAATTGTTTCCTGCTGTTGCTGCTTGCCAACTTGCAACTCCATTAGCATCTGAAGTTAGTACTTTTCCTAGTGCTTGATTTCCGTCTACCATTCTAATAGTTCCTACCACGTGTAAAGGATTTGTAGGAGCGGTAGTACCAATTCCTACATTTACAGAAGCAGTTGCACCATTTATAGTGTTGATACTTCCTAAAACCAGACTGTTTGAGGTAGTGGCCGAAGCATTGCTACCTATTACAGTTGCATTTGTTAACGTATTTCCAATACTTGTATTATTCCCAATAGCAGAATTGTTCGTACCGCCATTATGATTTCTTAAAGCCTCAAATCCAATTGCTAAATTATTATTTCCAGTAGTATTAGTAAATAACGTTCTTCTTCCAATTCCTATATTATTATTGGCCACAGTATTAGCATACAAAGCATCATTACCATAAGCAGAATTGCCACTTCCAGTAATATTGTTAAGTAACGAACCTGATCCTATAGAAAGATTGTCACTACCAGTTGTATTGACTTGTAATGCATCATTTCCAATTCCTACGTTATAGTTTCCGGTAGTGTTGGTATATAAAGACCTAAACCCAATAGCTGTGTTTATAAGTCCCGTACTATTATTACGTAATGCTGAAATGCCTATTGCGGTATTATTAGTTCCTGTGGTTAAAGGGTTTAAGGCTTCCAATCCAAAAGAAGTGTTATCTAAGCCCAAAAGTCCAGCACGTATATTATTACGCTTAAAAACAACATCAAAATTATTTGTCGAGCCCATAAAATTGGTAGCAATTATGGTGTTTCCTGTTAACTGCCAATTTGCAGTACTAGCACCTTCAATTGCAATCCATGTTGTAGTGGGGTTATTCCAATAATAAAAACCGGGAGTATTAACGCCAACGGTTGCTGTTAGAAAAATCAACATACCTTGTTGATTAAATGTAGGGTTTGTAACTGGAAACGCACTTATTCTTGGCACCAATAAACCATCGGTGCTTGAGGGTGTTGTTGTGCTGCTTGGCGCAATTTCTAACATTGCTTTTGGAGTAGTAGTGTTTATTCCTATTTGAGAAAAAGTAAGGACGTTTGAAAAAACAAAAATAAGAAATAGAATTTTTTTCATAGATTATAGTAAAATTAGCACAGTATATTTTTTTTACAAAACAAATAAAATTAAAATTAAAAACATCAATTAGGGGGTGGACAACGGGGTGGACAAATTATAAACACCTGTAAAACATAATGTTAATATGTAATTAGCACTGGTAAAATAAGGATATTCACTGTAAAACAGCTAAAAAAGTAGTTGTCAAAAGATTGAAGTACTAAAAAAATCATCTTATAGCTTAAAGAATTAAGTAGATGTCAGCTGAAAAATAATTATAAATAATATAGTTTATAAACGCTATTTTTAAAAACTGAGAAAACTTTTATTATATTTGAATGCAATAAAAATTTAGGCAATTTGCCTTTTTATACAATAATAATATATGGTATTAAGTAGATTCTGGTTGGTAATATTTATATCGTCTATCTTTTTTATTGTTTTTGGCTTATTTTCATCGAAATACTATTCGATTGATTATGTTTTAAACGGAAAACAAGGTGAAGCGCTTTTAATTGGCGAAAAATATTTAAAAGAAATTCCTCAATTTGTTCAAGATAGTTTGCAAAAGGCGGAAAACAAAACGTTTGTTTTAAATACAAATATAGCCGATGCAGACACCACCTACATTTACAACAAACAAACGGTAAAAATTTACAGTGGCAAACAACAAGCGGATGGATTGTTACCCATGACCAAAAGTAGTTTGTTTGATTTGATTTTACCGTTGATCGCTTATCTATCTTTTTTCTGCGGCATCATGGAATTATTGATTATTTCTGGAGCGTCAGAGAAATTAGCACGTAAACTAAGTCCAATGTTTGCTAAAGTGTTTCCCTCAATTCCTAAAAATCACGAATCAATTTCTTACATGACATTGAATTTTGCGGCTAACTTTTTAGGCTTAGATTCTGCTGCAACGCCGTTTGGTTTAAAAGCCATGCAAAGTTTACAAGAATTAAACGATGACAAAGATAGAGCTAGTGATGCGCAAATTATGTTTATGTGTTTGCATGCGGCGGGTTTAACATTAATTCCCACTTCAATTATTGGTTATCGTGCTGCTGAAAACGCGGCTAATCCTGCAGATGTAATGTTGCCATGCATAATCACTTCATTTATAGGAACCATTGCTGCTTTCGTTTTGGTGGGCATCAAACAAAAAATTAATTTCAAAAGCGCTTCTTTATTAGCTGTCTTAATGGGTGTCATTGGAGGAATCGTAGGATTGTTGTTTTACGTAAACAGTCTAGATTTAATCGGAAAAAACTACTTTACATCTAATCTTTCGGGCTTATTATTAATCTTAATTATAGGAGGAACTTTGATTTTTTCATTCGTTGAAGAAAAGAAATTTGTAGCTCAGAAAACAACGGTTTTTGACACCTTTGTAGTAGGTGCCAACAACGGATTAAAAACCGGAGTAACTATTTTTCCCTACGTAATGGGAATGTTAGTTGCGATTTCATTATTTAGAAACAGCGGTTTATTTGAAATTATTAGCAATTGGATTGCCTTTGCCTTCTCGCACATGGGTGTTGCCAAAGAAATAACCGATTCGCTTCCTGTGGCAATGTTACGCCCTTTTAGTTCCGGTGGTTCTCGTGGTTTTATGATTGATTCGATGAAACAATTTGGACCTGATTCCTTAACCGGAAGATTGAGTTGTATTTTTCAATGCAGTGCCGAAACTACTTTCTATGTAATCGCAGTCTATTTTGGAAGTATCAACGTTAAAAACACACGCTATACCCTAGGAATGATGCTTTTAGTAGATTTAATCTGTGTAATTACGGCGATTTTTGTGGCGAGTTGGTTTTTTTAAAATATACTAAATAACCAAAATCATTTTTTCATTCCCATCAAAAATCCGTAACTTTACGTTTCAAAATATACACAAATGGACTTTTTATATCAAGACCCGTATCCCATTTTAAAAGACGATACAAACTACAAAAAATTAACTTCTGATTACGTAAAAGTAGAACAACTAGGTGAAAGAGAAATTTTAACGGTTGACCCAAAAGCACTCGAATTATTAGCGCAAGAAGCGATGAACGATGTTTCTTTTATGTTGCGTTCGGCTCATTTACAAAAATTAAGAAACATTATTGAAGATCCAGAAGCGACTGATAATGATCGTTTTGTAGCTTATAATTTGTTGCAAAATGCAGCTGTAGCAGTGCAAGGCGAATTACCTTCTTGCCAAGACACAGGAACTGCAATTGTAGTGGCAAAAAAAGGTGAAAACGTTTACACCGGAGTAGATGATGGTGAATGGTTGTCTAAAGGAATTTTCAATACCTACCAAAATAAAAACCTTCGGTATTCGCAAATTGTTCCGATTTCGATGTTTGAAGAAAAAAATTCAGGTTCAAATCTTCCGGCACAAATTGATATTTATGCTAAAAAAGGAGCTTCTTATGAATTCCTATTCTTAACAAAAGGTGGTGGTTCAGCCAATAAAACATTCCTATATCAAAAAACAAAATCGCTATTAAACGAAAAGGCATTAGACCAATTTGTTCGCGAGCGCATTATGGATTTAGGAACAGCTGCTTGTCCGCCTTATCATTTGGCTTTAGTAATTGGTGGTACTTCGGCAGAAGCCAATTTAGCAGCTGTTAAGAAAGCATCTGCGGGATATTTTGACCATCTTCCGACTACAGGAAATATGGCGGGTCAAGCTTTCCGAGATTTAGAATGGGAAGCAAGAGTTCAAAAAATATGTCAAGAAAGTCAAATTGGCGCTCAGTTTGGTGGAAAATATTTAACACATGATGTTCGTGTAATTCGTCTACCGCGTCATGCTGCATCTTGTCCAGTTGGAATGGGCGTTTCTTGTTCGGCAGATAGAAATATCAAAGGAAAAATTACAAAAGATGGCGTTTTCTTAGAACAATTAGAAACCAATCCAGGTCAATTTTTACCAACAACAGCGCCTCATTTAGAGCCTGCGGTAGAAGTTGATTTGAACAAACCAATGCCAGAAATTTTAGCAGAATTATCAAAATATCCAATCAAAACACGGTTGAAATTAAACGGAACGTTGATTGTGGCTCGTGATATTGCGCATGCAAAAATCAAAGAATTATTAGACGCTGGAAAACCAATGCCAGAGTATTTCAAAAATCATCCAGTATATTACGCTGGTCCTGCAAAAACACCAGACGGAATGCCTTCAGGAAGTTTTGGGCCAACCACAGCAGGAAGAATGGACGTTTATGTAGACGAATTCCAAGCCGCAGGAGGAAGCATGATTATGTTAGCCAAAGGAAACAGAACCCAAGAAGTAACAAACGCTTGTAACACACACGGCGGATTCTATTTAGGTTCGATTGGTGGTCCTGCTGCGATTTTAGCGAAAGAAAATATCTTATCAGTAGAAGTAGTGGATTTTGAAGAATTAGGCATGGAAGCCGTTCGTAAAATTACCGTAAAAGATTTCCCAGCATTTATTATTACAGATGATAAAGGGAATGATTTCTTTATGAATCTTTAATCATTGGAAATTAGAATTTAAAAGGGCATTAACTATGGAGTAACTATTATAAAACTATGGAGATAAAAAAAAGGAAAATGATTATATTGTCATTTGCATTGCTATTATTTGTTGGCATCTTTGCAAGGAATTTTATTAATTCTAGAAAAGAATATAACCAAACCCTAAGTTTTATAGTTTCAAAAATAGAAGTTTCTGATAGTGGCTCTGTAAAATTATATGATAATAAAAAAAGGATTCTTATATACAACTACCGCCTTTCAGAATATACCAATTTAAAAGTTGGCGATTCTATTTACAAAGGGAACCTGCAACAATATTTGTTAATATACAGAAAAGAAGTCGATGGAAAATATAAATTAATCGCCAAAGAAAAACCAACTGGTGTTTTTGGTGGATTTTGGACATACAAATAAAAAAACCTGCAAGAGCAATTACTTGCAGGTTTTTTTTTACTTAACTAATTCATCTGAATACTAATTTTACTCTACAAACAAAACCAATCCTTTTAAATAATGACCTTCTGGATGGTAAATGTTGGTTGGATGATCTGGACCTTGTTCTAATTTGTGTAATACTCTGATGTTTCTTCCGGATTCTATTGCTGCGGCTGCAACAGTGTTGTAAAATAAAACATCGTCGATAACCTGCGAGCACGAGAATGTGAATAAAATCCCATTTGGTGCTAAGGCTTTTAAACCTGCTATATTTAAACGTTTGTAAGCTTGTGTGGCGGTATGTTTGCTTTTGATACTTTTCGCGAAAGCGGGCGGATCTAAAACAATGACATCATATTGCTGGGTGTGTTCTTTCATAAAGTTGAACACATCGTCAGCTACGGCTTTGTGATTGGCGTTTGGAAAATTTAATTCCATATTACTGGCTGCTAAATCCACTGCTTTTTGAGAAATATCTACCGAAGTTACTAAGTCAGCACCAGCGTTCATAGCATAAATTGAAAATCCACCGGTATAACAAAATGTATTGAGCACTTTTTTACCTTTTGAAAATTCACCTAATAATTTTCGGTTTTCGCGTTGGTCTAAGAAAAATCCTGTTTTTTGTCCTTCCACCCAATTTACGGAAAACAAAATATTGTTCTCCTTGGCAACGGTTTCGGCTTTATTTCCGAATAAAAAATAATCGGTCCCCGTATTTGGTAATGTTCCTGCACTTTTACAATAAATCGTTTCACAAAAAGCTGGAAAATTAGCTTGAATAGCTTCGGAAATTTTATCTAATTGCTGAAAAATCCCTGTAGAATGCGCTTGAATTACCCAGTTTTTATCGTAATAATCGATGATTAATCCAGAAATACCGTCGCCTTCGCCATGAATTACGCGAAAAGCATTGGTAACTTCAAAATTTAACAATTGCATGCGTAAAAACCAAGCCGCTTGTAGTTTGGCTGCCCAAAAATTGTTAGAAAAAGTTTCATCACCAAACGTCAAAATACGAACCACGATACTTCCTTTATCACTGAAATATCCGGTTCCTAAATGTTTGTTTTGTGAGTCTAGCACATCAACCATTTCCCCATCATTGATTTCGCGACTTACACCATAAACTGCGCCACTGAATATCCAAGGATGACGACGTTGAATTGATTTTTCTTTACCTGCTTTTAAAATTACTTTTGGAAACATATATTTTATTTAAAAAAACCTGACAGCTTTTTAAAACTATCAGGTCTATCAATTATAAACTTTTTTATTAATCTATTTTCATTTCAGGAATAGTTCCTTCTATGATTAAATCGGCTTCTGTTGCTTTGATAATATCTTCTACAGAAACACCAGGTGCTCTTTCTACTAATTTGAAACCTTTCGGTGTAATTTCTAAAACGGCTAATTCAGTAACTACTTTTTTCACGCATCCCACACCTGTTAAAGGCAAGCTACATTTTTTAAGGATTTTTGATTCTCCTGCTTTGTTAACGTGCATCATTGCAACAATAATATTTTCTGCAGAAGCTACTAAATCCATTGCGCCTCCCATTCCTTTTACCATTTTTCCTGGAATTTTCCAATTAGCAATATCGCCATTTTCAGAAACTTCCATTGCTCCTAAAATAGTTAAATCTACTTTTTGAGCCCTAATCATTCCAAAACTAAAAGCCGAATCAAAGAAACTTGCTCCTGCTAAAGTAGTAATAGTTTGTTTTCCAGCGTTAATGATATCGGCGTCTTCTTCTCCTTCAAAAGGAAATGGACCCATTCCTAAAACGCCATTTTCCGATTGAAATTCAACAGAAATATCGGTTCTAACATAGTTTGCAACTAAAGTTGGGATTCCGATTCCTAAATTTACGTAGTAACCGTTTTTAACTTCTTGTGCTATTCTTTTTGCGATTTGATTTTTATCTAATGCCATGATTAACTTCTTTGTCTTACGGTTCTTTGTTCGATTCTTTTCTCAAATTTTGCTCCTTGGAAAATACGGTTAACCATAATTCCTGGAATGTGAATTTCATTTGGATTCAAAGTTCCTGCTGGCACTAATTCTTCAACCTCTGCAATAGTTATTTTTGCAGCTCCCGCCATTGGTGCATTAAAATTCCTGGCAGTTCCTTTGAAAATTAAATTGCCCGCTTCATCACCTTTCCAAGCTTTAACAATAGAGAAATCAGCTTTATAAGCTAATTCCATTACATGCATTTTTCCATCAAATGCGCGCGTTTCTTTTCCTTCAGCTACTTCTGTACCAAAACCAGCCGGTGTAAAAAAAGCGGGAATTCCGGCTTGTGCAGCTCTACATTTTTCAGCTAAAGTTCCTTGTGGTGTTAGTTCTACATCTAATTCTCCTGAAAGCATTTGACGTTCGAATTCTGCATTTTCTCCTACATAAGAAGAAATCATTTTTGTAATTTGACGTTTTTGTAATAACAATCCCAATCCGAAATCATCGACACCTGCATTGTTTGAAATACAAGTTAGATTGGTTACATTTTTTTTTACCAATTCGGCAATACTATTTTCTGGAATTCCACAAAGTCCAAAACCGCCTAACATAATTGTCATGCCGTCTTCAATTCCTTGCAATGCTTCTTCAACAGAATTTACTTTTCTTGAAATCATATATTTTTAGTTTGTTGTTATAATCCAAATTCATCCAAATCGGGTTCGTCTGAGGGAACTGCGGTAGAATCAATTACTTTTTTAGGTGTCCAGCAATCTACCTTTATGGCTAAGTTTTCTGGTTTCTCAAAGGATTCTTTAGATACATCTAAATCGCTATCTGCATAACATTTTTTCATAAATATCCCCCAAATAGGCAATGCCATTGTTGCACCTTGTCCTAAAGCTGTTCTTCTAAAGTGTGCTGCTCTGTCTTCATTTCCTACCCAAATTCCTGTTGCTAAATTCGGTACCATTCCTATAAACCATCCGTCTGAATTATTCTGAGAGGTTCCTGTTTTTCCTGCAATTGGGTTTGCAAAACTATAATCATATTGGATAAATCCGCCGCCGCCATATTTTAAGCGAGCACCAGTTCCTGAACTAGTGACGCCCTCCATTAATTTAATAACTGCATAAGCAACATCTTTATTTACAACATCTTTTTGATAAGGAGCGGGCTGATCAATGACCACACCATTTTTATCTTCAATTTTTATGATAAATGTCGGTTTAACATATATACCTTGATTTGCAAATGTACTCATCGCTCCTACCATTTCTTCCACCGTAATATCAACCGCACCTAGAGCAATTGATGGCTGTACTGGAATTTTTGATGTTACACCAAGTTCCTTTACCATATCTACAACAGCTTGTGGCCCTACTCGATCAATTAATTTTGCAGAAATCGTATTTACCGAATTAGCTAATGCTTGATTCAATCGTATTGTTCCTCTGTATTTGCCATCGGAATTTTTTGGAGACCAATCTTTATCAATTCCCCATTTGCCTTTTGGCATTGTAAAATAACTATCAATAATTGAATCACAAGGCGACATTCCTAATTGTTCAATTGCAGTAGCATAAACAAAAGGTTTGAAGGTAGAACCTACTTGTCTTGCTCCTTGTCCAACGTGGTCGTACTGAAAATATTTATAGTTTACACCACCAACCCATGCTTTGATGTGACCATTTCTCGGTTCCATAGCCATCATACCCGTTTGTAGCATGTGTTTATAATATATAATAGAATCCGTAGGCTTCATAAGCGTGTCCTTTTCACCTTCGTAAGTGAAAATTTTCATTTTTGCTGGCACATCAAAAGATTTGATAATTTCTTCTTTTGTTTTTCCGTTCAAGTCCATTTTTCTCCATCGTTCGGAGTTTTTCATGGCTTGTGCCATAATTTGTTGTGTTTGCTCTGGCGTAATGTCTACAAAAGGTGCGTTTGCTTTTCCTTTCGCTGCAATAAAAAATTCTTTTTGCAGGTTTTTTAGGTGCTCAGTTACTGCTTCTTCAGCATATTGTTGCATTTTAGAATCAATGGTAGTATAAATTTTTAACCCATCTCTGTACAAATCGTACTCCGTTCCATCTGGTTTTAAATGATCTTTTACCCATTGTTTCATATGATCTCGAAGATATTCTCTAAAGTAAGTGGCACTTCCTTCTGAATGTCCTTCCGGTCTAAAATCTAATTTAATAGGTAACTTTCTTAATTGTTCTCTTTGTGCTTCGGTAATTACATCGTTTTTAGCCATTTGTAATAAAACCGTATTTCTTCGGTCTAAGACTAATTGCTCTCTCTTTTTTCTATTTGGATTATACAACGATGGGTTTTTCAACATTCCTACAAACAAAGCACTTTCTTCTAGGGTTAAATCTTTAGGTTCTTTGTTCATATAAATTTTTGCTGCCGAACGAATTCCAACCGCACCATTTACGAAATCAACTTGATTTAAATACAAAGCAATAATTTCTTGTTTGGTATATTGTCTTTCCAAACGAATTGCAATAATCCATTCTTTTACTTTTTGAATAACTCTAAAAAGTATAAATTTAGAACCGTCACTTCCGTGGAATAAGTTTTTCGCTAATTGTTGTGTTAAAGTACTCGCTCCTCCATCTTTACCTAATCGTACAACAGCTCTCAAAGTTCCTTTTGCATCAATACCTGAATGATCATAAAAACGTTCGTCTTCAGTAGCAACAAGTGCTTTTACTAAGTGTTCTGGGAGTTCTTCGTATTTAACAGGTGTTCTGTTTTCTTTATAAAATTTTCCTATTACTAATCCATCTGAAGAAATGATTTCAGTAGCCACATTAGAATCTGGATTTTCTAATTCGTCAAAAGACGGCATTTTACCGAAAAATCCCCAAGAGGCAAATAGAAACAATAAAATTATTCCTAAAAAACCATACAAAAAAATCTGCCAAAACAATCTTCTATATTTTGATACATCCGTTGGAACTGTCTTCTTAGTCGCCATATTATTTTGTTTTTTCTATTCGTAATCCTAGTTCAGTAATTCCTTTTAAATCGGTTACACCTTCAATGTCTCCAGTTTCCCTAACTGCTTGAACTACCTCAACATTATATTTTCCAACTCTACTGAATTTGAAATTTTCCAAATACCATAATTTACTTTCTTTTACATCCGAAAATCCTTCGCCAAGCAAAGATCCATCTGTATTTGCCATTAAATATTCTAGCGTATCTACTTTAGTTGTTGCCTTTGCTCCTGGTTCTTTTAAAGAAACAATTACGTACATATTGCTAAAAGGATACTCATTATTATTTCTAACATTCAAAAATAAATGATAGGGATTAATGGTGTCATTTTGCTCAAATGTAAAACGCAAAGTATCTGTTTTTTTCCAAGTTCCGTCGAGTTTTTTATATTCGTCGAACACTCTTGTTTTATCACAAGAAAAGAAAAATACAGCAAGCAGTGCTAACCCAAGAATATTAGTCTTTTTTAGGTGCATTTTTTATAGTTGTAGGTTTTTTCTTTTTATTTCTATTGTTTGGTTTCTTTTTAGGCTGATCAAAACGCGTTAAACTATCTTGCCCTACTACGTTTTCGAATTTTTTCTCAATTTCTTGAGTCGTTTCAACCACATAATCTTCCAAATTAGCAACACGTTCTTTTTTCTTATTTACTGCCAAAATTTCTTTTACTTTTTCAACAGGTAGCACTAACCAATTTGCAGGAGCGTTAGCGTAAGAAAACCACATAATTTCTTTGAAAATGTCAATTTTCTGGCAATAAGCATCACCTTTTTCGGTGTATAACTTGGTTTCCATATCTGGCATACCTTTCAATGCGTCTAAATAAGTATCTAATTCATAATTTAAACAACATTTCAATTTACCACATTGACCCGCTAATTTTTGCGGATTCAAAGACAATTGTTGATAACGAGCAGCTGAAGTATTCACACTTCTAAAATCGGTTAACCAAGTAGAACAACATAATTCTCTTCCGCAAGAACCAATTCCTCCTAAACGAGCTGCTTCCTGACGGAAACCAACTTGTTTCATCTCAATTCTAATCTTAAATTCTTGTGCAAATTCTTTAATTAATTGACGAAAATCCACACGGTCATTTGCGGTGTAATAAAACGTAGATTTAGAACCATCACCTTGAAATTCAACATCTGAAATTTTCATTTCCAGCTTCAATTTGATCGCTATTTCTCTAGCGCGCATTCTAATTGGCTCTTCTTTGTTACGAGCGTCGGTCCAAATATCAATGTCTTTTTGAGAAGCTTTTCTGTATATTTTTGGTAATTCTTTTGTTGGGTTTTCATTTTTCTTTTTCATTTGAATTTTAACTAATTCGCCTGTCAAAGTGATGATTCCAATATCGTGTCCTGGTGAAGCTTCCGTAGCAACGATGTCTCCAATGGATAACGTTAATTTTTCGGTATTTCTAAAAAATTCTTTTCTTCCGTTTTTAAATCTGATTTCTACACAATCAAATGGTGCTTGACCACCAGGTAAAGTCATATTTGAAAGCCAATCGAATACAGAAAGTTTGTTGCAGCTATCGGTGCCGCAAGTCCCATTATTATTACACCCTTTTGGTGCGCCGCCATCAGCGGTTGAACAACTTGTACATGCCATAATTTAAGATATATATAGTGAGTGTCCTTTTCGGACGACGTTTCAAAACGCTTTTGAGCGTAAAGATATTGATTTTTTATGGAAAATTTTCAATTGAATTTTCCGAAAGTTCCTAAAAACTAAAAAACCCATTCCATAATAAAACGGAATAGGTTACTTTATAGTATTGTGAAACAATAATTTATGTTTCTTTTATAGTTATAATATGTACCGGACAAGCTTTCTCGGCTAATTCACAATGTTCAACAAGGGTATGATCTGCCGATTTCAACGTATGAAATCCTTTAGCATTAACTGATTTTAGTAAAACCGATTTGCCATCTTTTTTTGACATTTGAAATAAAGCCGGAGCCATCTCAACGCAATAATTGCAGCCAATACATTTGTCTCTTTGAAGCGTAATAATGACCATTAATTCTCCACTATTTTATACATTTTGTCCGAAAGTCGAATTCTAAACGGAACTTTTAAAGTACAACTATCGCCTTTGGTCGCTTTTTCAGAAGCCAAATCATTCACAAAGAAATCTTCTAAAATTAATTCTTGTGCTCCGGTAGATGGACCAGTTATTAAAATTTTATCGCCTTTTTTAATGTCGTAAGCTTCAATCTTAAATTCAGCAATGCTAGCTTTTGGAAAATAATGCATTCCTTTTCCAACATATACTTTCTTTTGCGTTGCGTTTGATCCTGGATTGTCTGACCATTCGCCTAATTTTTGTCCTAAATAATAACCACTCCAAAAGCCACGATTGTAAACGGTTGCCAAAGCTTCCATCCAAACGCTAATTTTTTCTTTGGTAAAAGTGCCTTCATAATAGGAATCAATTGCCTCGCGATAAGTTTTGATTACCGTTGCCACATAATCTGCAGCACGACCTCGACCTTCGATTTTTAATACTTTGATTCCCGAATCGATGACTTGATCTAGAAAATCTAACGTACACAAATCTTTTGGAGACATAATGTATTCGTTGTCAATTTCAATTTCAAAACCGGATTCTTGATCGATAACCGTATATTTTTTACGACAATTTTGTTTGCAAGCCCCACGATTTGCAGATGAATTATGCGAATGCAAACTCAAATAACATTTCCCAGAAACTGCCATACATAATGCACCGTGTCCAAAGATTTCAATTTCTACCAAATGACCACTTGGTCCTTTAATTTGTTCTTTTTCGATGTCTTCCGTAATTTTCTTTACTTGACGCAAACTCAATTCACGAGAAAGTACAATTGTATCGGCAAACAAAGCATAAAACTTAACTGTTTCAATGTTGGTTACGTTTAATTGGGTAGAAATATGCACTTCAATTCCCATAGTTTTGGCCGACATAATCACCGCTTGATCCGAAGCAATAACGGCTGTTATTCCAGCTTCTTTAGCTTTTGTCAATAATGTTTTCACCAATGATAGATCGTGATCGTAAATAATGGTATTTAAAGTCAGATACGTTCTAACGTTTTTTTCGTTGCATCGGCGCGCAATTTCTGGTAAATCGTCTAAAACGAAATTTACAGTTGCACGAGCTCGCATATTCAATTGTTCGACGCCAAAATAAATAGAATCACATCCATTATCTAAAGCCGCTTGCATCGATTCGAAATTTCCGGCCGGAGCCATCAATTCAATCTTACCTGATGTTGTCATTATTCAATAATTTTAAATAATTTATCAGACAAACGAACTCTAAAAGGCACTTCAAACGTAACTTTATCACCAATTGTAGCGGTCGGAATTTCACTTCCGTTTACTAACATTTTGTCTAAAACCAATTCTTGATTTCCAGTTGTTGGTCCAGAAATGATTATTTTATCACCCACTTTTAATTCGTGGTTTTCGATTACGAAAAGTCCAACTTGTGCTTTCAAATAATAATGTTCAACTTTTCCAAGAAGCACTTTCTTAACTTTTATCTTCTGGCGAATTTCTTTTGTTTCTTGAGCTTGAGCCAGAGATTTATCTGACAATTCGCCTGAATGCTTAAATTTTAGATTCTCCGATTTTCCTTTGCGGAAGACTTTATTTCCTACTTGCTTTCCGCGTCTTAATTTCACTTGTTCGGCTAAAGGCAAATGCGTAATTTCTAAACATTCGGAAGAACAGCAATTTTCCATCGCAGCCTGGCATTCATCACATTGAATAAACAACAAATGACAACCATCATTCAAACAATTGGTGTGATTATCGCAAGGTTTTCCACATTGGTGGCATTGCGAAACAATATCATCTGTAATCCTTTCGCCCAGACGATGGTCAAACACGAAATTTTTACCAATGAATTTACTTTCAATATTTTCTTCTTGAATTTGCTTGGCATAATTTATAATACCGCCTTCCAACTGAAATACATTTTTAAAACCTTGATGTTTGAAGTAAGCAGAAGCTTTTTCGCAACGAATTCCTCCGGTGCAATACATCACCAAGTTTTTATCTTCTTTAAAGTCTTTTAATTGCTCGTTGATAATGGGTAAAGATTCACGAAAAGTCTCCACATCTGGCGTAATGGCTCCTTTGAAATGGCCGATTTCACTTTCGTAATGATTTCTAAAATCTACTACAATTGTATTTGGATCTTCTAAAATTTGGTTGAATTCTTTTGCCTTCAAATGCACTCCGATATTGGTAACATCAAAGGTTTCATCATTTAAACCATCGGCTACAATTTTATCGCGCACTTTTACGGTTAATTTCAAAAACGAATGATCGTCGTGTTCAACAGCAACATTCAGGCGAATGTTTTTCATAAAATCATACACTTCTAGCGTTTCGCGAAAAGCTTCTAAATTTTCTGCTGGCACAGACATTTGTGCGTTGATTCCTTCTTTGGCTACATACGTTCTGCCTAAAGCATCGAGTTTGTTCCATTCGATAAATAAATCGTCGCGAAATTTTTTGGGATCTTGAATTTTGGCATACGCATAGAAAGATAATGTAAGTCGTTGTTGTCCGGCTTCATCAATTAATTGAGCTCTTTCTTCTGCGCTTAAGGTGTTATACAGTTGCATGCTATAAACGTTTAAGTGAGAAATATGTGTTTTGAATTCTAAATGGAAGAATTCGATGCAAAGGTAACAAAATCGTTTAAAAATCAAAGTTTTGGAGTAAAATGAAAACATATCAACAATTTTTGTTCCGTATAAAAAAAGACGTATTTTTACGGAAAATATATGAAATATGAGTTCAGATAAAGACGCCAAATTAAAAGCCTTACAATTAACATTAGAGAAGCTTGACAAGACTTACGGAAAAGGAACCGTAATGAAATTAGGAGACAAAGCGGTTGTAGAAGTAGAAGCTATTCCTTCTGGATCGTTAGGAATTGACTTGGCTTTAGGAGTAAATGGTTACCCTAGAGGAAGAGTTATTGAAATCTACGGACCAGAATCGTCAGGTAAAACTACGTTAACATTACACGCCATTGCAGAAGCTCAAAAATTAGGCGGTATCGCCGCTTTTATTGATGCTGAGCACGCATTTGACCGTTTTTATGCGGAGAAATTAGGAATTGACATTGACAATTTAATTATTTCTCAACCAGACAATGGAGAACAAGCTTTAGAAATTGCCGAAAGTTTAATTCGCTCGGGTGCAGTTGATATTGTTGTAATTGACTCGGTTGCAGCCTTGACACCAAAAAGTGAAATTGAAGGCGATATGGGTGATTCCAAAATGGGATTACACGCGCGTTTGATGTCACAAGCGTTGAGAAAATTAACTGGAGCGATTCACAAAACGAATTGTACAGTATTCTTCATCAACCAATTACGTGATAAAATTGGGGTTATGTTTGGCAGTCCAGAAACAACAACTGGAGGAAATGCCTTGAAATTCTACGCTTCGGTTCGTATCGATATTCGTAAGTCGACACAAATTAAAGATGGGGATACGGTTTTAGGAAACAGAACTAAGGTTAAAATTGTAAAAAACAAAGTAGCTCCACCTTTTAGAACAGCAGAATTTGATGTGATGTATGGTGAAGGAGTTTCAAAAGTAGGTGAAATCTTAGATTTAGCCGTAGAATTTGAAATTATTAAGAAAAGTGGTTCTTGGTTTAGTTATGGTGAAACAAAACTAGGTCAAGGTAGAGATGCTGTAAAAGCGTTGATTAAAGACAACCCAGAATTGATGGACGAATTGGAACAAAAAATCAAGCAAACCATTAAAGAAAATAACGCATAAAATTAAATCACGCCTTGAGCGTGATTTTTTTTGTATTTTAACGCAACCTAATATTCATATAAGCATCTATTAAATATTAATTATAATAAGAAATGAAAAAGTTAGTTTTATTATTGAGTGTGTTATTTGTTTTTAATTCTTGTAGTAGAGACGATCATAGTTACTCAATCGTTATTTTGCCAATAGAATCTGTTACAGAAATACCTACAGAATTTTCATTGGGTGAAACTTATCCAATAACAATTAAATATCTTAGACCAAGCACTTGTCACTCTCCTTATGGAATCTATTACGAAAAAGATCTAAATAAAAGAACTTTCGCTGCTAGAAACTTAAAAGAAACAGGCAGAGAATGCAGTGAATTAACGAATATTATGGTAGAGGAAACTTTTAATTTTTATGTTACCAACACGGGGAACTATATTTTTAAATTTTGGACAGGCAAAGACGCAGAAGGCAACAATACTTATTTAGAATACGATATTCCTGTAAATTAAATTAAATTGATAATAGAGCAAATCATAAATGAATGTACTAAACAAAATACCAAAGCACAGGAACAACTCTATCGATTGTTAGCTCCTAAGTTATTTGGTGTTTGCTTAAAATATTCTCGTAATTATGAGGAAGCGCAAGATAATTTGCAAGAAAGTTTTTTGCTCATTTTTGAAAAAATAGGTCAATTTAAAAACAAAGGTTCTTTTGAAGGTTGGGCAAAAAGAGTTGTAATAAATTATACGCTACAACAATATAGAAACCAGAATATTTTTGAAATTGTTTCAGAAAACATTCCAGAAGAAGAAAGTTTAGAGATTGATGATGAAAATGTTTCTTTGGAATTTTTAACTAAGATAATTCAAGAATTACCGGATCGCTACCGATTGGTTTTTAATTTATATGTGATGGACGATTATTCGCATAAAGAAATTGCCGATATGCTAAACATCAATATTGGTACTTCAAAATCAAATTTAGCACGAGCAAAAGGAATTTTGAAAGAAAAAATAACATTGAATAATAAGTATTCAATTTCAAAAACAAAATGAAAGAACAAAAAAATATAGAACGTATATTTCAAGAAAAATTCAAAGATTTTGAAGCGCTTCCGCCTCAGGATACTTGGAACACAATTGCTTCTAGATTAAACGAAAAAAAGAAGAAAAAAAGAGTAATTCCTTTTTGGTTTCAACTTTCGGGAATTGCGGCTTCATTAATTCTTGTGGGAACTTTGATTTGGAACTATCAAGCTAAAGACACTATTTCAACAACAACTACTAATGTAGTAATTGTTGAAGATACTATAAAAGATGATTTGATTAATTCAAATGAAGTAATTACAAATGTTGAGGGAAATCAAAACACTTCAACCGAAAAGAATCAAATTGAAATTGATAAAAAATTGAATGAATACAACATTGAAAAACAAGCAAATTCGAAAAATAACATTGTTAATCAATCAAAAGAAGTTAAAAAAGAAGTGAATTTTGGAAGTGAATTTAAAAAATCTAATCTTGATAAAATTATAATTTCAAAACAAAATAATGTTTCGAATAACAAAAATAAAGATTCAAGAAATAATTCAAATTCATCAAATGATTTCCTAACTAAAAAAGAGATAAATAATTCTATTGTTGAAAGATTAGTTAGCAATCAAAAAGAAACTATTTCCGAGAAAAAAAATTTAGAGCCAACTGAAGTTTTAATTCAAAAAGAAGACGAAAAAACAAGATATACCAATAATAACAAGGCTGAATTAAAAGAGAACAATAGTAAAAAACCAATAGTTTCTTCTAATGAAACTAGTTTCAAAGATAGTACGCTAGTGGCAGAAATTGCTAAAGAACTAAATCCACTAGAAGAAATGCTTTTAGCAAAAGAGGACGGGAAAAATGAAATTGAGAAAGAAAAAGTAAATAAATGGGCGATTAGCACTAATGCTTCGCCTGTTTATTTTAATTCCATAGCACAAGGTTCCTCTTTAGATGAAGAATTTGAAAGTAATAACAAAAACTTCGCTACAACATTCAGTTATGGAGTTAGTGGAAGCTATGCAATAAGTAAAAAGATGACATTTAGAGCCGGCGTAAACAATATTAATTTAAGTTACAACACGAATGAAATTCTATATCAAACGAAATTAAGTCCTACTGTTGCAGATAATATTCCAACAATTTCTAGAAATGCAAACGCCAATAATGTGACGTTTATTTCCGAGAAAAATAGTATTCAATCGCTAAATGGTGATGTAGAGAATATTGCTCAAAGAAATAGTGGTGCCTTAAAACAAGATATTGGATATATTGAAGTTCCGCTTGAACTAACATACAAACTAGTTGATAAGAAATTTGGAATTGAAGTAATTGGAGGCTTAAGTACTTTATTTTTAAACCTTAATTCTGTTTCTTTAGTAACAGACGGAATGGAGATGGAAGTAGGAAAGGCTAATAATTTAAACAATATACATTTTAGTAGTAATGTCGGTTTGGGTTTTAAATATAATTTTTGGGGAAATTTTAATGCCAATTTTCAACCTATGTTTAAATACCAAATCAATACATTTAATGAAAATTCTGGAAATTTCAAACCTTATTTTATAGGCTTGTATTCTGGAATTAGTTTTAGTTTCTAAGCTTTTTTGGTTAAGCTTAAAATTTTTTAGTTAAGTTGTTTCATTTCTAGTTAAAATGAAACTCAAAAAAGTCTAGATACGTCTGGGCTTTTTTATTTTAAATCGTTTTGTAACTCTTCTAAAATAACTTGTCTAGCTGTTTGTTTGAGAGCTCCTCTATTTTCTAAAGTTTTCCCTTTTGTTTCTATTATCGGACAAATTTTAGCGCGCATTCTTCCCGGACTTCCGCTGAAAAAAGTATAAGAAAGTCGCTTTTTATTATCAAAAAAAACAAGCGGCACAATCGGTAATTGATGTTCAATTGCAATTCTAAAAGCACCATCTTTAAACTCGTCGAGCACTATACTTTCATCATCAGGAACACCGCCTTCGGGAAAAATACAAATACTCAATCCTTGTTTGATTCTGCTTTGGGCCCGTTCAAAAACTTGATAACGACTTTTACTGTTGCCACGATCAACCAAAATACAAACTCTTTTATAGATAAATCCAAATAGTGGAATTTTAGCCAATTCTTTTTTTCCTACAAAAACAAAGGGATGATTTTTTACAGCAACCAACATCATCATAATATCCATCATTGACGTGTGATTTGCTATCAACATATAACTTTTACCCTCTTCAAAAATCTCATCCCCTTTTATTGAGTAATTAAAACCCATTCCTATTAAAATAATTTTTGCCCAAAATCTAGCGATTTTAAAAAAGAAAGGATACGTTTTTTCGCTCAAAATAGAGATAAAAATAAACGGAAATAAAAAGATAATGGGAACTAAAACCAAAATATAAAACCAAATTCGGTACAGAAAAGTAAGCGGATATTTAAAAAATTTCATTCAGGATTGTTTTTTGGAATTCCAAAAGTAATGAATTTAATAAAACTTGCCTCTTTTTACTTTCGACTTTTTACATTATGATTTACCTTTGTGAAAAATAAATTTAAAATGGCAAAAATCTTAACCGGCGTTCAAAGTACAGGAACACCACACTTAGGTAATTTATTAGGAGCGATTATACCTGCTATTGAAATGGCGAATAATCCTGATAACGAATCTTTTCTTTTCATTGCCGATTTGCATTCGATTACGCAAATAAAAAATGGAACAGAATTAAGAAACAATACTTATAGTGTTGCTGCGGCTTGGCTGGCGTGTGGTTTAGATACTAAAAGAGTGGTTTTTTACCGCCAATCTGATGTGCCTCAAACGACAGAATTATCGTGGTATTTGAGTTGCTTTTTTCCTTTTCAACGCTTGACTTTGGCACACTCGTTCAAAGACAAATCAGATCGTTTAGACGATGTAAATGCGGGATTATTTTCTTATCCAATGTTGATGGCTGCGGATATTTTATTATATGATGCCGAATTTGTTCCGGTTGGGAAAGACCAGTTGCAGCATTTAGAAATTACTAGAGATGTGGCAGCACGATTCAATCATCAAATGGGTGAAACATTTGTTTTACCCGAAGCTAAAATTGATTCAGAAATTATGATTGTTCCCGGCACAAATGGTGGGAAAATGAGTAAATCGGCTAATAATTTTATTAATATATTTTTAGACGATAAAGCATTGCGCAAACAAATTATGGGAATTGAAACGGATAGCACGCCGCTTGAAGAGCCAAAAAATCCTGATACTTGTAACTGCTTCACATTATATAGATTACTAGCAACTCCAGCACAAACCGAAGAAATGCGTGCCAATTATTTAGCTGGAAATTATGGTTATGGTCACGCCAAGCAAGCTTTGTTTGAAGTGATTGTTGAAAAATTTGCGACAGTTAGAGAAAAATACAATTACTACAGCACTAATTTAGAAGAAGTTGATAAATTGCTTTTAGAAGGCGCTGCAAAAGCAAGTGTCGTTGCTGATGGTGTTTTGAAAAAAGTGAGAGTGAAATTGGGATATTAGTTGTTCACAAAAAGTTGGAGAAACACACGCAATCAACAATCATATGAAAAAAAACATAAGAGCTTTTATTAAAGAGATCGTCACAATAATAGTGGGAATTCTACTAGCGTTGTGGATTAACAACTGGAACGAGAGCCGAAAAGACAAAAAATACATTAATCAAATTTCTTCTTCAATTAATAAAGAATTAACGGAAACCAGTGAAGATATTACATATAATTTAGCAATTCAAAAATCGCTTATTGATACGCTTGATTTTTACTTACAAGACAATAACATATCATTACTTGAGATAACAATAAAGTCCCAAGGTATTTATATGCCAACAATAAAAATCAATTCTTTTAAATCACTTTCTAATTCAAAGATAGAATTAATTGAATATCACAAAATATCTGCTTTTTCTAATATTGAAGAGCAAAAGGAAATCTTAAAAACGAAAAGTGAAAGATTGGCAGATTTTGTTTATTCAAATACTAAAGAAACAGGGAAAGACAAAAAAGAATTTATGAAAATATTAATGTTAGATATTATTAACACAGAAATAGCGATACAAAAAAGAATTCAACATATTGTAACCAAATAATTCCAGTCGCTAAAAACAGTTAACAAAATCTACACACATTTAATTAACATTTATGACGAATAGTATAAATTGTTGTCGCTTTTGATAGTAATTCAACGAAGTGTAAAATTGAAGATACGATTTCTAAAATGAAACCCTTGAAATTTGACTTGTATCAGGTTTTAAGGGTTTTTGTTTTTACTGCTAGATTTGTCATTCTGTTGCGAAGCTTTTGAACTCGTTTCAGAATCCTCTATTCTATTTAAACTAATTGAAAAGCTGAAACTTCGAACAGCTTGGCGAAAATAAATGTGAATTAAATCACCTCAAACATTTTCCCTGGTAAAGGTCGAATGATTCCTTTAAGCTCCATATTTAATAAAACCGCTGAGATTTTATAAATCGGTAAATCACATTCTATAGCAATAATATCCATCATTTCTTTTCCGTTTTTTTGAAGGTAATCGTAAATTTTTTGTTCTTCGTCCGTTAGTGAAATAAAGAGTTGTTTTTGAACCGCTTTTGGTTGTTTTTTAGAAATTTCCCAATTTAAAATATAAACCAAATCGGCTGCTGAGGAAAGTAAATTGGCACGTTGGGTTTTGATAAGGTTATTGCATCCTTGACTGTATTTATCGGTGATTCTTCCGGGAACTGCAAAAACATCGCGGTTGTAATCGTTGGCCAGATTAGCCGTTGCTAGAGAACCACCTCTTTCAGCACTTTCAATTACAATAGTGGCTTCACTAATACCAGCAACAATGCGATTTCTTTTGATGAAATTTTCTCTATCGGGATTGCTATTACTCCAAAATTCGGTTAAAAATCCACCATTTTGTTCCATTTTTGCCATATACTTTTTATGAACTTTGGGATAAATCTGATTTAAGCCGTGCGCCAAAACGCCAATGGTTTGCAATTCACATTCCATTGCAATTTGATGGGCATAAATATCCACACCATAAGCAAAACCACTCACAACAATAGGATTTAAAGGAGCAATATCTTCGATCAGTTTTTTGGTAAACTCCATACCATAAGAAGTCACTTGGCGCGTGCCAACAATACTGATGATTCTACGGTTTTCTAAATTGATGTTTCCGGCTTGGAATAATATGGTGGGACTATCATAACAATTTTTCAAGCGTTCAGGATAGTTGTCTTCTTGAAAAAAACTGAAGGAAATGTCTTCTTTGGTAATGAATTGAAGTTCGGCTTCTGCTTTTGCGAATACCGATTTGTCTTGGAGTTTTTGGATTAATACGGAACCAATTCCATCGATGGTTTGAAGTTGGAATTTTTTGGAGGCGAATACTTCTTCTGCAGTGCCGCAATGTTGAATGAGTTTTTTGGCGATTACATCTCCTACTCCTTCCACTTGCAACAAAGCAAGCGTATAGTAAAGTTCTGACTGTGTCATGGCGTGTAAAAATTTATTTTGGCGTATAATTGAATGACAAATTTAGTGGTTTTTAGTTATTTTCCAAATTATCTTATAAGATTATTGATTGAAATCTATTGAATTATAACTTCTTATGGACAACAAACCCAGAAAGAAAAAGAAATCCTACCTAGCCTCGATGGGAGTGGCATCCTTTTTATAAACCTAGCAGGTTTGAAAACCTGCTAGGTTTATAAAAAGATAGAACGGACAGCGAGAAAATGGACAACAAAAAAGCCCAAGCCTTTCGCTTCTAAACAATTAGCAATAAAAAACGAATTGTTAATAAAATTTGTTGATAAAATTTTGATATTTGTGTTGATTAGCTAACTTTGTTGTTATGCAGATAGAGAAACATATTTCGGACTTATTATATCGTTATCAGTGTGTTACGGTTCCTGGTTTTGGTGCTTTTTTGACCGAAACTGTTGCCGCGCAAGTATCGGGTAGTGCCTCTTCTTTTTTTCCACCAAAGAAAGTAGTTTCTTTTAACGCCAATGTGCGAAATAATGATGGTTTATTAGCTAATCATATAGCATTGCAGGAAAATATGTCTTATGATTTAGCGGTAAGTAAGATTGGAGATGTTGTAAACGAATGGACTTATTCGTTGCAAAATCGTAAGAATATCTTGTTGAAAGACATAGGTGGGATTACTACAAATCAAGAAATGAATTGGGTTTTTGAACCAGTAACTACTATCAATTATTTGACGGATTCTTTTGGTTTAACTCCGTTTGTTTCCCCAGAAATTACAAGAGAAATTATAACAACAGAAATAGTAATTGCAAAGGATAATACTCCGGTTGTAATTATTCCAGAACGTAAATTAGATTACTCTTATATGAAATATGCAGCTGCCTTAGTAATTATGCTAAGTGGCGCTGGAACTTTCGGCTACAAATTATATGTAGACCAACAAATAGCTACTCAAACACTTTTAGTGGAAAAAAAGGTGCAAGAACGAGTGCAACAACAGATTCAAGAAGCTACATTTATGATCAGTGCTCCAGTGAGTGCTGTTGCGCTTTCTGTTCTTTCTGAAGCAGAAGAGAAAATGCCTTATCATTTAGTTGCGGGTGCTTATAGAAGTGAAAAGAATGCAAACAAAGCTATTGCCGAATTAAATGCAGCGGGATTTAAAAATGCGAAAATGTTACCGCTGAATAAATCTAATTTATATCCCGTTGTTTACAAAAGCTTTACGACATTACAAGAGGCTCAATTAGAGAAGAAAAATATCCAGAAAACACACAATACAGAAGCTTGGTTATTAATCGACTAGCTTTCTAACACTTAACTTAAAAATATTAAAATCCCTTTGTTGGGATTTTTTTTATGCTTTGTTTTAAAATTCCTATATATCTTTGCAAAAAAAACAATGCAAGCAAAATTTCCTTCCGAATCGTTAACCACTTTAACCGATGTGGTATTACCTGGTGAAACTAATCCGTTGAACAACTTGTTTGGTGGTGAATTATTAGCGCGTATGGACAGAGCCGCGAGTATATCGGCAAGAAGACACTCGAGACGTGTTTGTGTTACGGCTTCTGTAAACAATGTAGTATTTACGCGTGCAATTCCGCTTGGAAGCGTTGTAACAGTTGAATCTAAAGTTTCAAGAACGTTTAATACGTCAATGGAAATTTTTATTGATGTTTGGATTGAAGACCGCGAATCTGGAATTAAAAATAAAGCCAACGAAGCGATTTATACTTTTGTAGCCGTTGATGAAACAGGAAGACCCGTTCCGGTTCCGGCAATTGTTCCAGAAACAGAATTAGAGAAACAACGTTTTGATGCGGCTTTAAGAAGAAAACAGTTAAGCTTAGTGTTAGCAGGAAAAATGAAACCAAGCGAAGCAACTGAATTGAAAGCGTTGTTTGTTTAAAATATAATAAACCTATTTTGTCGTTTTGAACTCGTTTCACAATCTAAAACTAAGGATTCCTTTTGTGTTAGAAAAATCTAAAACGAGTTCAGCTTGACGTTTATTGGCTTTTTTCCACCATTCCATATTCGGGATAGGTTTCATTTAAGTATTGTTTTGCTTTTGATGGGATGATAAAAATCACAATATAAGAAGCCAAAAACAAAGAAATTAAAAACAAACTTATTCCAAAAAGAGCATAATCATTTGGAATTGCAGCGTTTCTGTTTGAAAAAATATTAAAAAAATGTATTGGAAACATTAATATTCCTGAAAAAGAGCCATACCCAGAAATAATTTCTTCAAACATCCATTTTTTACCTGTTTTTTTAGTGCGCTCTTTTAGTCTTTTTCGTTCAAAAATTAAAGTCGGAATCATTAGTAAAAAAACAGCAACTGTAACCACAAAAACTATTTCGTAAAAATAGACGAGTTTAAGAACTAGAAACAAAGCAAAAATTAGAGCGCTTGTGAGAAATATTTTCGGGATCGTAAAAAACGCCTTAAAGTGTTTCCAAATTATGTGATTGTACTTTTTTCCTAAAGCCGCTTGTCTTTTTTCAACGACATCCATAAACCCAAAGACACCAAATTTTTTAAATTCAATTTTTAAAGCGTCTTCAAAGTCGATTTTAGGGTTTTCTTGCCATTGCAATTCTATCGAATTAGCGAGATGATCAACTAACTCGGTTTGCAAATCATACCATTCCACATAATGCTGGCGTGTGAATTGGTAGAGACGGTCTATTTGTTCAGTGGTGAGTTTCATTGGAATAAAAATTGATTTTTCTGTTTGAAGCTTTTCATTTCTATATAGTAAAATCGTACAAATGCTATAAAGATAAATAAAACAATGCTATTAAAAATAACAGCAGATGGTAGATTTTCATTCATAGTTCTATAAAACAAATTACCTATTTGGTATAAAAGAAAGAGTATAGAAAAATTCTTATCGATATAATAAAATTTCTTTTTTCGAGTGAGCAAAAAATGAAAAAACCAAAAACTAAGTAGGATATAATTATAATCCAAAAATAGTGTTCATGAAAATTTTTAAGACCAAAATAAATTGTTGAAAAATATACTCCTATAAAAACGCTTAATGCTACTATTATCTGAAACGGTTTAATAACAAACAATCCAAACTTTTTTAAAGGTTCTTTAAAATTTAATCCTTGTTCTTTATTTCCTTTCAAAATCTCTTTCTTGTTCACAACCATATAACTTTTGAAAGCATCATAAAAATCGAGATGTTCCACTTCCATTTTTTGTTCGATTGCTGATGAAACATGATCTAGCATTTCCATGCGAATGTCATAATAAATGACTTCGCTATTTTTGAGATAGTTGTCTATGAATTGGATATATTCTTTGGTAAGTTTCATATTTAAGCGAAAATTTGCGTTTTTAATTCTTCAATCGTTTTTTTTCGAACTTCAATAAATACTAATAATGAAATAAAAGTAAGGGTAAAAATAAGAGCCATTACTCCTTTTGCTACAAAATGATTGTAATCAATTCTGTTTTTAGCAAAAATTATAAAAAGACCTAAAAGTTGGACTAAGGCAAAAATCAGGGACGAATAAACACCTAGTAAATTGGTCTTCAAAACAATCATTTTATTAATTTTAGTATATTTTCGATAATAAAAAGACTGAAATATCCCAAACAATGCAACGACAATAATAGGAATTATACTAGCCTCTTGAGGAGCTTTAAACAAGTTTAAAAACAGATAATAAAAAACAAAAACACTTAGGGTCAGTACTACTTTTGGGAAGGTAAAGTATTCTTTAATTCTTTTTAAATTATCCTTTCTAGCTTGTTTTTGAGCAAGTTTCAATTTTTCACGCAATAATCCTCTAAATCCTTTTATGCCAAAACCTTCAACTTTGGCTATCAAAACAGCATCTTCAAAATTTGTAGTTGGATTTTTTTTCAAAAGATCTTCCACACTTAAAATCATATGGTCTAAAATTTCCATATAAATTTCATAGTAGTTGATGTCGTTTTGCTGGATGTAATTTTCGATGTAGGTTATTTGTTCTTCGGTTAATTTCATATTGAGGTCAAATAAAAATTTCTACTGTTTTAAATTTTGAGCGAAAAAACCTAGCATTACTTTATATAATTCAATCTTGTTTTCTTCTCTAACAAAGCCGTGTCCTTCGTTATATTTTACCATATAAGGAACTTCAAAGCCTTTTGCTCTTAAAGCTTTTACAATTTGGTTGGATTCATTAATATTTACTCTGGGATCATTTGCCCCTTGAATTACAAATAAAGGCTTCGTGATTTTATCAACATTATTGATTGGGGAAACTTGTTTGGCAATTGCTAATTCTGCTTCATCTTCTAAGTCATACCAGTATTTATAAACTAATTTCTTTTGTTCGTTCCAGTGGGGTGGAAACGATTTAAAAAATGTTTCAATGTTTGAAATCCCTACATAATCTACACCACATGTATACAATTCGGGTGTTTTAACTAAGCCCATTAATGTGGCATAACCTCCGTGACTAGCACCATATATAGCAATATTATCTTTATCTACCCAACCTTGTTCCAGTACATAATTTACGCCATCCTCAATATCATCCATAATTTTTCTACCGCATTGCTTAAATCCTGCTTCGAAAAAAGCTTTACCATAACCTCCCGAAATTCTAAAATTAACCTGAAGTGTAGCATAACCTCTCGAAGCGAAGAGTTGGGCTTCCGGGTTAAAACCCCAAGAATCTCTGACGCCTTGTGGGCCACCGTGCGGATTAACAATTAGTGGCACTTTTTTACCTGCTAAAACGGATTTTGGCAATGTGATATAGCCGTGAATCGTTAAACCATCTCTACTTGTAAAAGTAATAGGCCGTTGTTCTGCCATATCGCCTTCGATTAATTTTGGCTTTAAATCATAAAGTAATTTTGTTTTCTGATTCACCGCCTGATATTCATAATATTGTCCTGGATTCTTATCGCTTGCAACAAGAAGTAAATATTTAGAATTATCTTTTGTTCTTCCTGCTATACTAAACTTACTCCCTTTAAATTCTTTACTCCATTTTTTGTATAGTTTTTGATAGTATTTACTGACGGCTTTAGTTTCATACTTTGCGCCATTATAGCCTAAAAGAGCAATTTCATAATTTCGAAGTTCATCCAACACAATTGATGAAACGTCGTATTTGTCATGAGAAAAGATTTCTTTAATAATTTGTTTTTTCTTTAAGTCATATAAAACAATTCTAGTTTTGTCTGAATCAATATTTGTAATCACATAAGCTTCATCTGGATTATTAGAAGCATAATTAAAAGTAAGAACGCCGAAAGTATTATTTGATTCCGCTTCAACTAAGAGAGTATATTCACCGGAACCACTTCCCTTATAATAGTATTCGAAGGATAAACCCTGATTGATGTACTTTGCATAACCTCTTAAAACGCCTTCTTTATCAAATAAATAAGAACTGATAGGTTTTGATAGGTCTGTATTCGAATATAATTTTTCTAAAGCTCCGGTATTAATATTAATTTTATAAGGTTCGAAAACTTGCAAATTATCCTTGTTCATTAAAGCGATAATATAATCCTCTTGTTCTTCCAAACCATTCAACAGTCCAGCTGTAACTCCCTCAAAAGGAGTTAAATCTACATTATTTGTACCATCAATATTTACGGCATAAATATGTGTTTTTTCGTCACCGTCTTTATCCATTACATACAATAATCGGTTGTCATTTATCCAACCATATCCTTTTATCACACGATTCGTTTCTGCAAGAGCTTTAATGATTTCATTTGTAGCTGTGTTTTTTACATAGACATGATTTTTTCCGGACGCATCTTTTTCCCGGTAAGAAAGATATTTCCCATTGGGCGCATATTGAAAGGCCGATACTTTAGAAGTTTCCATAAAATCTTCTACTGAATATTTGAAAGAACCTTTGTCAAAATCTGCAATCGCTTTTAATTGTGCTTCGGAAGATTCTAAATCTTTCGCATCTAAACCTGTTTTTGTCAGCTTTTCTAATTCTAAAGGAAGTGCTAAACCACCTTGGTAATAAGTGCCTGTGAATTTTTCGTTTTTATAAATTCCTTTGTATACAATTCCCGCTTGCGTAAAGTTGATTTCCAAATTATTATTAGTCAAAACTGTTGCATCCATTGGCAAACCCATTGCTCCTTGAGCTGGTATATCCATTGTAGAAGTAAGTTGATTATTTACTTCTTTTAAATTGAAAATAACTTCCAATTCATTTCCTTGAACATTTAAAATTCCTTTCCACGAACCCATTTCTTGACCGAAGCTATTTGTCAATCCAAGGACAAATAACACAATTAAAATACTATATTTTTTCATCTTTCTGTAATTTTAGTTTTTAATAAACGTATTGTTTTGCTTCAGAAAATGTCTTTTTTCTCTGCTTCAAATTGAATGAAAAACCAATGAAAAGCAAGACAAAGAAGGAAGGAAGTATGAGGTTAGTATAAATCGAACTAAACAAATTACTTTCTCTCAAAAAGGTGTTCACCATCGCCATTGATGCAATGAAAATCAGTGGAACAACACCATAATAAAACATCAAATTGTGCGTGTTCAGTACTACTAATTTTTTTTGGCGGTAATTAGTATAGAAAAACGGAAGGTCAATTAATGAAATAATACTAATTGCAATAAACATTAATAAAGTACCGTCCAATGCATTTTTTGACAAGAAAATAAAAATAAATATAAGTAGATTCAAACCTAAGTAGAATGGTTTTGTTTGCATTCGCAGATGATTTTTAAAATTTGCAAACATTCTACTATTACAAATTTTTGAACTGTTTCTCGAAATTCTACTAATTTCAGTTTTACTGAAATCTTTCTCCTTAAGAATTTGGAATGCTTGCTCAAACGAGCGATTTTCATCAAGCATCATTTCTTCTACCGTCAATATCATGTGGTCTAGGATTTCCATGTAAACTTCGTAAAATACCACATTACTTTTCGCAACGTAATCTTCTAACTGACTGATTTGTTCTTGTGTGAGTTTCATTAGCAAGCGGTATAAAGTTGTTTGTTTTTATTGTAGTAGTTATAAGTCGTTTTAGCAATAAACCAAATAAATAAAACCGTAAGAATACCATAAATAAGTGTAAGATTTACAGCTAATTCACTTTGCGGAATTATCAGAACTCTTGCTAAATTAAATAGACCAAAAAAGAGAATCATCACATTAAAATTATTCTCCAACGCGAAAAAACGCTTTTTAAAAACACCATTAAAAAATGCTATCCATCCCAAACTAAAAACGATAAGTGTTAGCACTGCATAAAGTTGAATGGACGAACTGTGCTCTTTTATGATTTCAAAATAATTTCGTTGAAAAACAATAAATAACAAGAGTGCAACCATGATCACATTTTTATTAATCAGAAACTTGAAAAAAGTTTTCAGTGCTAGCGTGAAATTCCATTTGTTATTTGGCTCGTTTGGATTTAAAAATTCCGATTTGTTTTCGGATACATATTTTGAAAACGTTTTTTCAAATCCAAGGTCGTGTTTTGCCATTTCAAATTCAACAGCTGACGAAATGTGGTCAACTAACTCAATTCTTAAATCATCAAAAATAACACCATTAGATTTCAAATAATTTTCAATATACGTAATATTTGCTGTAGTAATATTCATACTAATAACTCAATTTAGGATTTACAATCGTTTGCATGTTCTTAATAAATTCTTCTAATTCTGCCAACCGGTTTACGGTTTCTGTGGTGCCTTTTTCGGTAAGTTTATAATATTTTCTTAAGCGATTATCTACTTTCTCTACTTCTACATCAAGCAACCCTTCCGCTTCTAATTTGTGCAATGCCGGATACAAAGCGCCTTCGGTAATGTGCAATTCGCCTTTAGTGATTTCCTTTACTTTTTGAGTAATTTCATAACCATACATGCGCCCTTTCTCCTCTAAAAGCTTCATTATGATGGTGTTCAAACTTCCTTTATATAATTGTGAATTTTTCATAGGGTATAAATTTCAAAAACAAATGTATGCATAATTTTCTTATGTATAACTGTCTTAGGTATAAAATTTTCGTAGAGAAACGTTATTTCTATTTCTTAATTTCTTTATTAGTAGTATTTTTGTGGAAAATAATACGCTATGTCTACATTTTATAAATTGGCTATAAAAGAAATAACCAGAGAAACCCCTTCGGCAATTTCCTTAACGTTTAATGTTCCTTTAGAATTCCAAGATTTCTATAAGTTCGTTGCGGGCCAATATGTTAATTTAAAAATTACGCTTGACGGACAAGAAATTCGTCGTGCTTATTCGATATGTTCGGCGCCAAACAGTGGGGAACTTCGAATTGCTATAAAAGCGGTTCAAGGTGGTTTCTTTTCGAGATTTGCCAATGAAAAATTAAATGTAGGAAACGTTATCGAAGTGGGAACTCCAGAAGGAAAATTCATTTTTGAACCCAACGCCGACCGTCAGAAAAACTATGCTGGTTTTGCAGTTGGAAGTGGAATTACTCCTGTTTTATCCATCATAAAATCCGTTTTAGAAAGTGAACCAAAAAGCACATTTGTGTTAACTTACGGAAATAAAACACCAGAACAAGCAATATTTCACCAACAATTGCACGAATTACAGTTACAATATGTAGCGCGATTTTTTGTACATTATGCTTATAGCAATTCCAACAAAGGCGATTTCTTCGGCAGAATTGATAAAGCTGCTGTAAACAATGTATTGTCGCAAAAACACAGCGAAAAAACATTTGATAAATTTTATTTATGCGGACCAGAAGATATGATTAATCTGGTTTCAGGTGTTTTAAAAGAACATAATGTAAGTGAAAAAGACATCAAATTTGAATTATTTACGGCTTCAACAACGGAAAATGAAATTTCAGGTTCTTTAGAAGGACATACTAAAATAACAATTGTTGTAGATGATGAAACTAGCTCTTTTGAAATGAGCCAGAAGCAAACGCTTTTAGAAGCTGCGTTGAAACAAGGTTTAGATGTTCCCTATTCTTGCCAAGGCGGAATTTGCAGCAGTTGCATTTGTAAAATTACTGAAGGAACTGCCGAAATGAAAAAGAATCAAATTTTGTCTGATGATGAAATTGCTGAGGGCTTAATTTTAGCTTGCCAAGCGCATCCGACATCGGCTACTATAAAAATAGATTTTGACGATATTTAGTATTTCAGAAAAGTTACGAATTCCGTAAAGAAGAATTATGATCAATAAACTCGAACTTTTTAAAAAAGCTCCTGAACTTTTGGATGAACCCGAAGTACAGGAGCTTTTGGTTTATTGTGAACAATTAGAAGATCAGTTAATTGAATTCAAATTCGAACAAGCTAAAAGTAAAGAATTGATTCTTTTAGATATGATTAAAGAAGTCTTGAAAGGTTGTAATGCTTTAGAAAAGGAACAAACCGAACACGAACGCTTTGGATATGATGAACCCGATTATAAGGAAACAATTGCAAACCTTAAAAGGTATATTTTAGACATTTGTCGCGACAATCAGATTTATCTTTAAGCTATTTTCTTCTTTGGACTTATTTTTTGGGTCCAGTAAATAATAACAAAACCTCCAATTATTGTAGGTATAATCCAATAAAGTATTCCTTCCAACCGTATTCCCGCAACTAAAAAAGCGGTAACAGAAGCAATATAAGCTCCAGTTATTTTACCTATGTGAAAAGGAAGGATTTTCGTTTTGTCAATATTTTTAAAGAACTTAAAATCACGAATCGACATTACTAATGCTATTATTCCGAAAAACAAAAACAAAATTCCTCCGTTTTGATTTTGTAAAATGTGAAGTATTCCAAAAACAAGCATTAAAATTGCACTGAAAAATAACGAACCTGAAATAAATTTGTCCAGCAAATTAGCTTTACTTTTATTTTTAAAAAGTAAGATTCTATTTCCTGAAAGCACTAAATAAATGGTAAAGATTCCAATTAAAAATAGAAACATGTTTTTATGATTCGGCATCCACGCAATTGGTAATGATAGTACAGAACTGATTATCATAGAAATTGAAAACATTTTACCTGACTTTTTGTGGTTTTTACTTCCCTTTTGAAAAAGCATACTACCTAGTCCTGACAATAGTGCGATAGTACCGAAAAATGCATGAATGTAAATACCGATTTTGACTATAAATTCCATCTTGTTCTTATTTTATAGATCAAAACTAGATAAACAGCTTTTCAGAAAATATAAAAAAGGGATGAACTGTAAGAATTAGCTTCTGAATTGTGGGAAATTAATTATTTTGAAGAATTTGACAACTGCTGTTCGATAGCCTTCACAACTTTTTCGACTGAAATTGTTCGCATTACATCTTCGTAGCCTGCAACTTTTTTATTTCCATAAATAGAAGTTGGTAATAAGGGAAACTTTTCTCCGTCGGAAGTAATGCAAAAATCATCCGGCTGATTGAAAGGTTTGAATCCTGCAAAAGGATGCGTTGCTCCCCAAAGCGTAATAACTTTAATACCTAACATCGCAGCAATATGTGCGTTTCCAGAATCCATAGAAAGCATTACATCTAAATTCGAAATTACTTCTAATTCTTGTTTGAATTTTAGTTTCCCCGCTAAAACGATGACATTTTGATATTGCTTTCGTAATTGATTTAATAGTTGAATTTCTTTGTCGCCACCACCAAATAAAAAAATAGTTTGGTTTTGATTTTTAGCAAACTCGTCGATTACTTCTTGTATTAAATCGATTGGATACACTTTACCTTCATATTGTGCAAAAGGTGCGATTCCAATCCAATTCGTTTTTTTTGTTCCAGTAATTGTAGTGATTTCATCTGATAAAATCGTTTTTTCTGGAAATTGCGGATTTTTCAGATTAATCGGAAATCCTAACTTTTCAAAAGTGGAACAATGTCTTTCAATCATTGCTTTCACAGGTTCTAAAACCTTGTTTTCTAATCGGGTTAGTGCTTTTTTAGCGGCTCTTCCTTTATTGGTTGCAGCTACTTTTATTCCGCTTAGCGCAAAGAAAGTGCGAACCACTTGAGATCGGAGCACATTGTGTAAATCGGCAACAGCATCAATATTCAGTTTTTTTAAATCGGAAAACAAACGCATTAAACCAAAAAATCCTTTGTGACGTTCATTTAAATCGACACCAAAGAAATACACATTCGGAATTCCATCAAAAAAAGGTTGGAAGAAAGGTCTTGAAACTACAGTAATTTTAGTGTCAGGATATTGTAATGAAAAAGCCCTCAGTACCGGGACCGTCATTGCGACGTCGCCCATTGCTGAGAGCCTTATTACTAGTATGTGTTTTGGTTTAGGCATCTAACGATGACTATTTCTTATTCTGATACAACACCGGATTCAAATCTTCGTCGTTATACATTTTCATTTGTTTGTATACTTTCATAAATTTATCTCCTGATTCAAATTCTTCTATTAATTGACCAATAGAAATGAACATATCGCTTTTTTGGTCTAACAATACGTTTAATTTTTCTTGACATTTAGCTCTGTGCTCTGCTGTTGCTTCTGCACGAGTAGCTTCTTCGTTCATGTGGTAAATTTTCAAAGCTAAAATTGATAAGCGGTCCATTGCCCAAGCAGGACTTTCCGTATTGATTTTAGCGTTTGGTTTTACTTGAACGTCTTTATATTTATCTAAAAAATAACTATCGATATATTCCACCATATCCGTACGAACTTGATTTGATGCATCAATTTTACGTTTTAAATCCAAAGCAGCAACCGGATCAATATTTGGATCACGAACAATATCTTCATAATGCCATTGCACAGTGTCTACCCAGTTTTTAGCAAATAATAAATATTCAATCGTTCCTTTTTCATAAGGATTTACAACAGGCTGATACACATCATTTACAATGTGATACGTTTTGATACTTTGTTCAAAAATAGGAAAGGCAAATTCAGCAAACATATTTATCTTTTTTAAATTCATACAAAAATAGCGAAATTTTGTACTTTTATCCTGAAAATAAAAAATAAAACCATGCAAATCCATTATATCTCCGAAGAAAACAGCATTCTAAATCATTTTTTAACCCAATTACGTGATGTTCACATTCAAAAAGACAGCATGCGTTTTAGAAAAAACATTGAGCGTATTGGAGAAATTATGGCTTATGAACTGAGTAAAACCCTAGATTATAAAGCAATTGCTGTGCAAACGCCACTCGGCATTAAACAGACTACTACAATTGCAGAACCTGTAGTTTTGTGTTCAATACTTCGTGCAGGGTTAGCTTTGCATCAAGGTTTTATGAATTTTTTTGACGATGCGGAAAACGGATTTGTTTCGGCATATCGCAATCATTACAATAACGACGACGCTTTCGAAATATTAGTCGAATATCAAGCCGCTCCTTCGTTTGAAGATAAAAATTTAATTTTAATTGATCCCATGTTAGCTACTGGACAATCTTTGGTAGCGGTTTTAAATAAATTACATTTAGAACAAAAACCTAAAGAAATTCACATTGCCGTAGTAATTGCTACACCAGAAGGAATTGCTTATTTAGAAGAAAACATTCCTAAAAATTGCCATTTATGGGTAGCGGTTCTTGATGAAGGATTAAATGAAAAAAACTACATTGTTCCTGGTCTTGGAGATGCGGGTGATTTAGCTTATGGAAGTAAGTTATAATTGCATAATAAAAAAGAGCAATCCTAATGTTACTAAGGAATAAACAACAATTTCTCGAATTAAATTATTCTCTATTTTTTCTATAAAATTAGCACCCATAATCGATAAAGGGGCAAAGCAAAAAGCTAAACTACCATTGTTTTTATTAGCCGACAGCAAATAAATTCCAACTCCTAATAGATAAGAAAATAAAATTGTTTTGTGAGAAGATTGCATGTTCAAGGCTTTACTAGGAATATCAAAAATGTGGGAAACAAAGAAAAACACACTTATTGAAGAAAAAAGTGCTAGTGCAATTCGCTGATAAATATTATCAAAATAATAGAAATCAAAACTTACGTATGTTTTACTCAATAGATTGCTTACCAACGAATTATCCAAGAAACTATTAACTAGAAAAAATAGAATTGTTACAGCAAATAGAGCAATAAAGGGTATAATCCAATTGCGATAGTCTCTAGAAACATGAAGAATAATCGCAATAAACACCAAAATAATGTAAAGAATACTCCAAAAGTGAAATAACGCGGCTAAAAGAATCCAAAATGAGGCGTCAAAAATTTTCTCTTTAGTGGACAGTAACGACTTCAAAGAAATCAATCTTCGCAAAGCTAAAAGCAACAAAAAATTGGAAATAACTATATTTTTATTTTGTAAAGTAGACGAGAAAAACAATAAAAATACAAAAAATAATAAAAGGGCATAATTATTATTCTTGGTCAAGCCATTCTTAAGTGCAATGAAATTTAAAATAGCTAAAGATGAAAATATTAGCACAAATAAACCAACTTGTCCTACATAAAAAATCCAATCTGTTGCAGGCTTTTCAATGGAAATGAACTTAAAAACAAAAAACAATAGCGATAGAATTCCTATTACTAAATAATTAAATGGTCTTGTTTTACTAAAAACGCTTGCTATCATGCGAATATTTTATATTTTTGTAGTGTAAATATAATACATTATTAAAATGAAATCATTATTTGAAGGAATAGGATCGCTTTTTACAGATTTTTTATTAGCTCCTTATGATTTATTAAGAGAAATAGAATTGACCAACTGGTGGATTGCTAACATTTTAAACTGGGTTTTTGTGATTATTTGTATTGGGGCTATGGTTTATTGGGTTAAACAATTAAAAATGTTTAATGATAACAACGAAGACACTCAAGACACAACTGCTCACTCGTTTTTGAAATAAAAACGATATTGGTAGGGATTTTTACAAATCCTTACCAATATCTGTTCTAAAGTACATCTTATCAAATTGTAGTTTTTCTATACTTTGGTAAGATTTTTTTATGGCTTCCTCAAAGGTATTCCCATAGGATGTTACAGCTATTACACGTCCACCATTGGTAACAACCTTACCATTTTCTAAAGAAGTACCTGCATGAAAAGCAATAGAATCTTTAATCTTATCTAAACCAAAAATTTCTTTTCCTTTAGCGTACTCTTCTGGATAACCCCCAGAAACCACCATAATAGTTGTTGCAGCTCTTTCATCGATTTCTAAAGTAATTTTATCTAATTCTTGATTCCCGATGGCTTCAAAAATTTCAACTAAGTCACTTTTTAATCTTGGCATTACTACTTCCGTTTCCGGATCGCCCATTCTTACATTATATTCAATAACAATTGGTTCGTTCTTTACATTGATTAAACCAATGAATACGAAACCTTTATATTCAATTCCATCTTTTTGCAAACCATCAATTGTTGGTTTAACGATTCGATTTTCAATTTTTTCTAACAAAACAGCATCTGCAAAGGGTACGGGTGAAACAGCTCCCATTCCGCCAGTGTTTAATCCCGTATCTCCATCTCCTATTCTTTTATAGTCTTTTGCGGTTGGTAATATCTTATAAGATTTTCCGTCCGTTAAAACGAAACAACTTAATTCAATTCCATCTAAGAATTCTTCGATTACGACTTTTGAACTTGCAGCACCAAACTTCGCCCCAATCAACATATTACGTAATTCAGTTTTAGCTTCTTCTAAATCAGCTAAAATTAAAACACCTTTTCCAGCGGCTAATCCATCTGCTTTTAAAACATAAGGAGCTTCTAAAGTTTCTAAAAACAAACAGCCTTTTTCAACCGTTTCTGCTGTGAAACTTTCGTATTTAGCCGTTGGGATATTATGTCTCACTAAAAATTCTTTGGCAAATTCTTTACTTCCTTCTAATTGAGCCCCCACTTTTGAAGGGCCAATTACTGGAATATGATTGATTTCAGTATCATTTTTAAAATAATCGTAAATTCCTAAAACTAAAGGATCTTCTGGGCCAACAACTACCATTTCAACTTTCTCTTTTAAGACAAAAGCTTTTACGGCTTCAAAATCAATTGGGTTTAAAGCAACATTTTTTGCGATTGAAGCGGTTCCGGCATTTCCAGGTGCAACAAAAAGGGAAGTACATTTTGAAGATTGAAGCATTTTCCAAGCTAATGCGTGTTCGCGTCCGCCAGAACCAAGTAGTAAAATTGTCATTTTGTGAGTTGTTACGTTGTGTGGCAAAAATACTTCGTTTTATTTTTAAAAAAAAGTTTCCACTAAATAGTTTATCGATTCTGGATTGTATATTTTTGAATACTATGAAAAACTGCTTTTCTTTATTCTTTTTTAGCGCTGCTCTTCTTGCGGTAGGACAGGAAATTCCTATTCCATCAAATTTCAGTGTAGTTGCTTCCGTCCACGGCGATTTAGATAAAGATGGAGTTGATGAATTAGTAGTTGCTTATAATTGTGATAAAGAAAATCAGGATGAAGAAAGTGTCTCGAGAGAATTGATTATCTACAAAAAAAAGAATAAAGACTGGATTATTTGCGAACAATCAAAAAACGTACTTTTAGGTAGTAAAGATGGTGGAATGATGGGAGATCCTTTTGAAAGTATTTTAATTAAAAACGGTGTTTTATCAATAAGTCATTATGGTGGAAGTCGGTGGAAATGGGGTTACACAGAAAAATATCGCTTTCAAAATAAGGCGTTTTATTTAATTGGTTATTCAAGTATGTCTGGTGCTCCTTGTGAATATTGGTTGAATTCCGATTTTAATTTATCGACTGGAAAAATAATTTTCACGAAAGAATATGAAGATTGTACGCATTCCGAACAAGAAATTTATAAGACAGAAAATGAAACTTTTTATAAAAAAGGTATTAAAATAACGCTTCAAAATAGAAATACGAATGAGATAAAAATTGTGTCGCCAAAATACAAACACCAATTATATTTGTCCTATTATAACTAAAAGGTAACTCTTATTTTATGTTCAACTTGTTTCATCTTTCTTTAAAATTAAGCGGTTTTCCAATTGAGAAAGCTCAGATTGATTTTGACAAAATAATAGCTGTCTCGGAAGTTAATTATCCGGAATATTTAGAACATAAAAAGCAAGAAATCGTTGCCTTCCACCTGAAAAACAATTCTTTTTATCGCGATTTAGTTGGGAAAGAAACGTGTGAAAACTGGTTAGATTTACCAGTTTTGACCAAAAAAGACTTACAAAAACCCTTAAAAGAACGTCTTTCTAAAGGATATTCTGAAAAATCAGTTTTTATTAATAAAACTTCTGGCTCCAGTGGCGATCCGTTTGTGTTTGCAAAAGATAAGGAAGCGCACGCAATTACTTGGGCTTCAATCATTCATCGTTTTGGTTGGTATGCAATTGATTTTAATTCGTCGTATCAAGCTCGATTTTATGGCATTCCGTTGGATTTTATAGGTTACAGAAAAGAACGTTTAAAAGACTTTTTGAGTAAAAGATTTCGCTTTCCAATTTTTGATTTATCGGACAAAGTTTTAGATGGCGTTTTCAATCATTTTAAAAATAAAAAGTTTGATTACATCAATGGTTACACGAGTTCGATTGTGCTTTTTGGAAAATATTTACAAGCCAGAAATATCATTTTAACTGATTTTTGTCCGACTTTAAAAGTCTGTATGGTGACATCGGAAATGCTTTTTGAAGAAGATAAAATGCTACTGGAAAAGCATTTAGGAATTCCAATTGTGAATGAATACGGAGCTTCAGAGTTGGACTTAATCGCTTTTCAATCCCAAAGTGTCGGGACGAAAGACGAATGGCAAGTAAATTCAGAAACCTTATTTGTAGAGATTTTAGATGAAAAAAATCAACCTGTTCCGTATGGAATTGAAGGTAAAATTGTGATTACTTCCTTGTACAACAAAGCCAATCCTTTTATTCGTTATGAAATAGGTGACGTTGGAATTTTAGACGAAAAAAGTACATTAAAAAAACCTATTCTAAAAAAATTAATAGGTAGAACAAGTGATATCGCTATTTTACCTAGTGGAAAAAAATCGCCAGGTTTAACATTTTATTACGTTACTAAAAGTATCATCGAAGACGGTGGTAATGTAAAAGAATTTATAATTCGTCAAACTAAATTAGACACTTTTGAAATTGACTATGTTAGTTCGATTGCTTTAACTTCCCGTCAAATTATGGAAATTGAAAAAGCAATTGCCAATTATTTAGAACCAGGTTTGCATTTTACTTACAACAGAAAAGAAGTATTGAAACGCACGGAAAGCGGAAAATTGAAGCAATTTCAGTCGAATTTATGATTCATTTATCAGTTTGCACGAAGTCGAAAACTAATTTCTATATTTCATAAAACCGCGATACATCCAATGCATCATATAATAAGAAGCTTGAAAAATATGCAACTTTTCCACTTCTCTATAAAATTGCCATTGGTATTTAATCAAATCTGATTTTTTTCTAGAAAGCGAATTTTGTCTGATGCGATAAATGGCTTGTGTTTCCTGAATTCCGTACGCAAATGGAATGACTTTTAGATAATTCAACCACAAACCCATATCTTGACGTTTTCGAATTAAGGGCATGTATTTTTTGCCTAGCGTTTTAACATCTACAAAAGCGGTAAGACAACTGATTGAATTCGATTTTAAAATATCAGAATAAGAAACTTTCTGAGGCACAATAAAATCTGAATAAACGAATTCCATATGTTCATTACTTCGTTTATAAGAAGAAAATACAAAAGGAATTTTGGTTTCTTGAATTGTTTTTATACTGTTTTCTATAAATGTAGGAAACCAAATATCATCGGCATCAATAAACGTCATAAAATCACCAGAAGCTTTTTCAATAGCGGTGTTTCTGGCTACAGCTGGTCCCGAATTAAGTGCTAATTTGTAGAATTTAATACGTTTGTCTTTATCAATAAACGCTTGCACAATTGCTAGTGTTTCATCTGAAGAACCGTCGTCTACTATAATCATTTCCCAGTTTTCATGGGTTTGGTTTTGCACAGATTGAATGGTTTCGGAAATGAATTTTGCGGAATTATAAGCTGGAGTTATAATGGAAACTAGCGCTTTCATTAGTAGGCTTTTTCTTCCCCTTTAACTGCGTTAACCACAGTAGCTAAAACGACTTTAATGTCTAGCAATAGTGACCAATTTTCTAGATAAAAGATATCGTATTTTACTCTATTAATGATGTCGGTTTCTGTTTCAACTTCTCCTCTAAAACCGTTAGTTTGGGCTAAGCCGGTAATTCCTGGTTTAATGAAATGGCGCACCATAAACTTATCGATGCTTTTAGCATACATTTCTGTATGGCTCACCATATGAGGCCTTGGTCCTACAACAGACATTTCTCCAAGTAAAACATTAAAAAATTGAGGTAACTCATCAATACTCGTTTTCCTAATAAACTTTCCCACTTTTGTAATTCTCGGATCGTTTTTCTGCACTTGCTCTATATCTGCAATAGGATTTAACTGCATCGAGCGAAATTTATAACATGAAAATTCCTCATAGTTCAATCCATTTCTTTTTTGTTTAAAAAACACCGGCCCTTTTGATTCTAGTTTAATCAAAAGCGCTATTAATGGTGTTAACCAAGACATAATTCCGACGATAATTATTAAAGAAAAAACGAAGTCGAAAAAACGCTTCAAACGTTTGTTTACTTCTTTATCTAAAGGGATTGTTCTAAGAGAAATTATGGGAATATAACCATAATATTCAACAGCTAAATTTCGTAAAAAAGTATTTTTGCTGTCGGGTAAAAATTTAATAGTTTTTAAATTATTATCCGAAAAATGAATTAAATTATTGATTTCCCTATTAGTAAGTGTGCTTATTGATGCGTAAATCTCATCTATTTTATGTTCAATAACATAGTTTTTGCAATCTCCCAATTCGGTTTTCTTATTTTTTTTAAAATCAAAAACATGGTTTAAATTATATCCATAATCGGGATTGTTTGTGAAAAAATCTTTTAATTCGTCAACGCTTTTTCCGTTACCAATAATGATTACATTTCTGTGATTTCCTCCATATAAAAGACGATATTTTTTTAACAGAAAGAAAATTGAAAATTTTAATAATCCAACAAGAATAAAAGACCAAAGGATGTATCTTCCAACTTCATCTGTTGTTACATATTTATATTTATATCCAACATAGGCAAAGGTGATTAAACTGATAAAGAAAAATTGTTTTAATAATTTACCAAAGATTTCAATTCCTTTACTAAAACGATATACTTCATAATATCCTGAATAATACGATATGATCAACCAAAAAATGGTCAATATAGTATGATAACCAAAATTACTCATAGCAGACCTCATACATAATAATACTAGTAGATTTACGATTAATAAATCTAAAAATATTATTATGGGTCTAATATAAACTGAGTATCTTCCGGTTTTGTTTTTCAATTAATGAATGTATTTTGTAAAATCTTTATGTTCTTCTTTTAACAATTCTTCAGACGAGAGCGTCTTAAAATAATCATACGTAATTTTCATGCCTTCGGATCTTGACACTTTTGCTTCCCAACCTAAAATTTCTTTTGCTTTGGTTGTATCAGGTTGTCTTTGCATTGGATCATTAATTGGCAAGGGATGATATACCACTTTTTGATTGGTTCCTGTTAATTTAATGATTTCATCTGCAAAATCTTTAATCGTAATCTCATCTGGATTACCAATATTTACAGGCAAATGGTAATCAGAATGCAACAATCTAAAAATACCTTCTACTTGATCATCTACATAACAAAACGAACGTGTTTGACTTCCGTCTCCAAAAATAGTTAAATCTTCGCCACGAAGTGCTTGTCCTATAAAAGCTGGAATTACACGACCATCGTTTAAGCGCATTCTCGGTCCGTAAGTATTAAAAATACGGACAATTCTAGTTTCTACACCATGAAACGTATGATAGGCCATTGTAATGGATTCTTGAAAACGCTTAGCTTCGTCATAAACGCCACGCGGCCCAATCGTGTTTACGTTTCCATAATATTCTTCCGTTTGTGGATGCACTAATGGATCACCGTATACTTCAGAAGTGGAAGCAATAAGAATTCTAGCACCTTTAACGCGTGCTAATCCTAATAAATTGTGTGTTCCTAAAGAACCTACTTTCAAGGTTTGAATTGGTATTTTTAAATAATCTATCGGACTTGCCGGTGAGGCAAAGTGCAAAATATAGTCGAGGTTTCCTGGAACATGTACAAATTTTGTAATGTCGTGATGGTAAAATTCAAAGTTTTTATCTTTAAATAAATGTTCAATATTTTTTAAATCGCCTGTAATTAAGTTATCCATTCCGATAACAAAATAGCCTTCTTTGATAAATCTATCGCAAAGATGAGAGCCAAGAAAACCGGCTGCACCAGTAATTAATATTCTTTTCATGTTATTTTTTTTCTTTTTCTGATAAATGAATTGTGTTGAACAAACAATAAAAAGCTGTAAAAAACACAACACCTCTTTGTCTCCACAAAAAAGATTCGGTCAAAAATAAGCTTATCATTAGAATTGCAAAAGCAATATGGACGAAATCTTTGTTTTTAAAGGCGTTTTTTAAGTTCAAGCCTAAAATTAGAAGCAATAATAAGAAACCAACAACACCTAATTCTGCAAAAACCTGAATATATTGGTTGTGAAAATTCTTTTTCTGATAACCATCAATTTCGTTAGTGCCTTGAAATACATTATAATAAATTCCTTTCTCTTCTATTTTTTTATAAGAAGCATTCAGTCCAAATCCGGTCCAAAAAATCGACTCTTCTTTTAAAAATTCAAAAAACAAACGTGTTTGATAAACTCGGAAAGAAGTTCCTGAAAAATAGTCCGTTTGGTTAAATTTTTCGTTATACCAAGCTTCTTTCATACTAATAATATTAGATCCGATCTCTTTTTTATTAATGACCGTGTGCCCAATATTACTTTCTGATTTTATGTTAAATTCAAATTGTACCTTTTCTTTAATTTTTCCAAAGTATAGAAATGTAAAAATAGCAGCCGCTAGAATAATTAAATTTCGCAAGCGCATTTTATTAGCAGATTTAGAAAAAAAGAAAAAATAAACCGCAATTAATATTACGGTAGTAAAAATCATAATTTTTGAAGACAATAATAATAAAAAAAGAAAAAGATAAATCGTTATACTGTAATCTAAACTTTTTTTAGAATCTTTTGTCAGAAAATAAAACAGCGAAATGCTTACAAAAACAGAAAAGTGAATCGCATTTAACTCTTTTGAAACTAAATTATGATACAAAAAAACGTTTATATCATTTGAAATAAAGTAGTTGAAAATTGCTTTTAAAAAAAAGATAAATGTTAAAAGTATAATTGAATAACTGTAATATTTAATGATTTTACTCTGATTACGAGTGAAAGATTTATAAATAAAAAGAAAGCAAACAGGAATTAACAATAAGGGAATCTCTTTTGGCAAGGCTTTTAATGTTAAGTCTTTATCGACTGTCCATGTGTATGAAAGCAACATTACGAAATAAAGAAGAACTACTAGAACTTGTTCTTTGGCGATAAAAAGATCAATCTTTTTAAAAAAATAGAAGGAACAAACAAAAAACAGTACTAAAAACGAATTGTTTATAAAATTATTCAGAGGAATTGTGATTAAAACAAGCACAAATAATAGTAAAAGAAGATTGCCTTTAAAATCGTTTTTAATCATTTGAAAAAACAGATTGTCTTGAAATTTTAACTTGCTCATTTAATCATATTATTTTGTGAACATAATCAATGCAAGATATAATTTTTTTCTTTCTTCTAGTTATATTCTTTATTCAATATTTATCCGTAAATAAGGTGTTAATTTAATTATAGTTTTATATTTGCAAGTCAAATAGGTGTTTTAAATGAAAATAGCTTTAATAACAGGAATAAACGGTCAAGATGGCTCTTATTTAGCAGAATTACTATTAGAAAAAGGATATGAAGTTCACGGCATAATTAGACGAAGTTCTACATTTAATACAGAACGTATCGAACATTTATATATTGAGTCCTTAATAAAGGACTTACACAACAAACAACAAATTAAATTGCATTATGGAGACATGACAGACTCTACTAATTTAATTCGTTTAGTACAACAAATTAAGCCCGATGAAATATATAATTTAGCGGCGCAGTCACATGTAAAGGTATCTTTTGAATTACCCGAATACACTGCCGAAACTGATGGTATAGGAACTCTTCGTTTATTAGAAGCTGTTAGAATATGCGGCTTAGAACAAAAAACTAAGATTTACCAAGCTTCAACATCTGAATTGTTTGGTAAAGTGCAAGAAATTCCGCAAACAGAAACGACTCCATTTTATCCCAGAAGTCCCTATGGTGTGGCTAAAATATATGCTTTTTGGATTACAAAAAATTATAGAGAATCTTATAATATATTTGCTGTTAATGGTATTCTTTTCAATCATGAATCAGAGCGAAGAGGTGAAACTTTTGTGACAAGAAAAATCACATTGGCCGCAGCAAGAATTAAACACGGTCTACAACAAAAACTTTATTTAGGAAACTTAAACTCTTTAAGAGATTGGGGATATGCAAAAGATTACGTAGAATGCATGTGGTTAATGCTTCAACAAGATGTGCCAGAAGATTATGTTATTGCAACAGGTGAGCAACACTCTGTAAGAGAGTTTTGTGAATTGTCATTTAAAGAAGTTGGAATTGACATTGTTTGGCAGGGAGAAGAAGAAAATGAAAAGGGAATCTGCAAAGCGAGCGGAACCACAATAATTGAAGTAGATCCAAATTATTACAGACCCGCAGAAGTAGAAACTTTATTGGGTAATCCTAACAAAGCAAAACAAAACCTAGGATGGAACCCAAATAAAACTTCTTTCGAAGAATTAGTAAAAATTATGGTTCATCACGATTTAGAACACGTAAAAAGAAGAGAACTTGGAAAAAACAGCTAAAATTTTCGTTGCTGGCTCTAATGGAATGGTCGGGTCAGCTATAGTAAGAGAATTGAAACAAAATGGTTTTCTAAATCTTATGTTGCCAAATTCCAAAGAATTGGATTTAAGAATTCAGTCTGATGTTGCCGCTTATTTCGAAAATAACAAACCAGATTATGTTTTTTTAGTTGCTGCAAAAGTGGGTGGAATTCTTGCCAATAACACTTATCCTGCGCAGTTTTTATATGAAAATATGATGATACAAAATAATGTAATTCATCACTCACATTTGAACAATGTGAAAAAATTACTGTTTTTGGGAAGTTCATGTATTTACCCAAAATATGCTGAACAGCCCATTAGTGAAGACAGTTTGTTAACCGGATCCTTAGAACCAACGAATGAAGCTTACGCTATTGCTAAAATTTCTGGTGTAGCAATGTGTAAGTTTTACAAACAACAATATGGTAGTAATTTTATTTCAGCTATGCCTACAAACTTGTATGGCGTAAATGATAATTTTGACTTAAATAACTCTCATGTTTTGCCAGCTTTATTAAGAAAATTTATTGAAGCGAAAAATAATAATACAAATGAAGTTTCAATATGGGGAAGCGGTTCTCCAAAAAGAGAATTTTTATATGTAGATGATCTGGCAAATGCATGTTTATTTTTGATGTTAAATTACAATAGTGCAGAAACAATTAATATTGGCACAGGTGAAGATTTAGCTATTAAAGATTTAGCTCTTTTAATAAAAAAAACGGTCGGTTATGAAGGAAATCTTATGTTTGATTCGTCGAAACCAGATGGAACTCCTAGAAAATTATTAGACGTTTCTAAAATAAATAATCTTGGTTGGAAACATAAAATATCGCTTGAAGAAGGCATTAACAAGACTTTAGTATGGCTAAAAGATACTAAATACAGTAATTTTAAGTAATGCTACAAAAAATTTCGAATAATCATTTAATTATGAGTGGTGTGTATAAAGGAATATCTGGTATTTCTTTATTTGTAGCTATTCGCTTGTTAATGGATTATTTAGGCCAGGAAAATTATGGCTTATGGGTTTTAGTCTTTACTTTATTTCAATTAGTTTTACTAATGGATTTTGGAATTCAATCCTCCTTAAAAACAAAAATTCCGGTGCTTATTGCTGAAAATAATCTCGATATGATAAAAAGCTATATCAAGACCAACTATTTTCTAACTATTATTTTAGCTGCATTTATTTTTTTTATATTCTTCGTGTTTATCTATTTTATAGACTTAAACACTTATTTGAACATTGATTTTCAATCATCAAAATTTGTTAAGACCCTATTCCTTTTAAATATATTTTTCTTTTGTTTAGGCCTTATTGCAAATTTACAAAAATCATTATATGTTGCGTTTTTAAAAGGAAAATATGCAGAAGAATCAATTGCAGTAAATCAAATTGTTTTAACTTTTTTTGTTTGGATATGTACTTTATTACTTCCAAATATTGATTCGACAGACAAACTACTTGCCATAACTCTAATCAACGGTTTCTTTACTTTAACTATTAATTTGTTTTATACTTATCGCTTTTTTAAGAAAGAAAAGATAAATTTAAAATCATCCCTTAATTTAAAAGGAACTTATTTAAAAGACATTTTAAAACTAGGTGGAAAATTTTTAATTACGCAAATGGGTGTGATGTTTATATTTTCTTCCGATCAATATGTTATTTCTAATGCATTTGGCCCTTCAGAAGTTGCAATTTATGAGGTAGTTACAAAATATTTTCAGTTTCCTGTCTTAGTTTTTATGGCCGTATTAAATCCGATGTGGTCTGTTTTTGCTAAAAATTATATCGATAGAAATAAGGAAGCGCTTTCAGATTCCTTTAGAAAGTTTAATAATTATTATATTGCAATAATTGTTGTTCATATTATAGCAATGTTACTATGCCCTTTTGTGTTGAAATTATGGATAAAGGAAACCATAAATGTACCAGCCTATTTTATCTTGTTAACAGCTTTAGTTGCGACTCTTAGAATATTTACCGTGTTCTACACTTACTTTCTCTATGGTGTAGGACATTTGAATTTATATATTTTGGTATTAGTATTAAGTGTGATAGTAAAGGTACCATTATCCTATTTTTTTATAAATTTAGGATTGGGAATTAATGGTGTAGTTTTGTCTTCCTTGATGATCTTAATTATCTGGACAATCACTTTCCCGTTTAAAAGTTATAGAATAATCAATAAAATTAAATAAATGAAATATAATATTATTTTGAAACAATTGTTTATTATTTTCAAAACAAAGTGGATAACAAATCTATTTCGTGGAAAATTGTTTTCAATTTCTTCATTTGAAATTTTAACTAATTTGAAGCAAATTGTTTCTGAATTAGATTTAATTATCGATGTTGGCGCAAATTCTGGTCAATTTAGTAAGGCTTCTAATTTTTTTTATCCAGAGGCACAAATTTATACTTTTGAACCCCTTGAGGATCATTTTTTAAATATTGAACAAAAATTTTCAAAAATAAAAAACATAAAAGTTTATAATTTAGCCGTTGGAAATGAAGATGGTTTTATATCGTTCAATAAAAATAAATATGGTCATGTGAGTTCTATTTTAGACATTAGTGAAGAAAATAAATATTATCCAAAAGAACATATTGAAAAAATTGATGTAAAAATAACAACTTTAGATACTTTTTTTAAAGAAATACAAATCCCTAAAGCAACTTTATTAAAGCTTGATGTGCAAGGATTTGAATTGGAAGTGTTAAAAGGAGCTGTGAATATTATTCAAAAAGTAAATTACATTATTATTGAAGCTAATCTTGAAACCCTTTACACCAATCAACCTACATTTACAGAAGTTAACACATTTTTAAATGAAAACGGATTTGAAGTTTGTGGCATGTTAGATTTTAATTTAGGCTCAAAAAACAAATATATTGAAGTAGATTTATTATATAAAAGAGGTTAAAATGTCCAAAATACTAATTACTGGAGGGTCGGGTTTTATTGGTCAAAATTTAATTGATTTATATCACAATAAACACACTGTGTTAAATTATGATATTAAAAAACCGAAAAACCAAAAACAGATAGGTTTTTGGTGTAAAGGAGATATCTTAGACTTTGAAAAATTTAAAAAAAAGATATTTGATTTTCAACCAGATTATATCGTTCATTTGGCAGCTAGAACAGATTTGAACGAAAATAAAAATCTCCTTGGATATAATGCAAATATTCAAGGTGTGGAAAACCTAATTAATATCTTAAACACAGAAGGACTAAGTGTAAAACAAACTATTTATGCATCAAGTAGAATGGTTTGTAACATTGATTATACGCCCAAACATTTTGACGACTACTGTCCGCCTAACCTCTACGGTCAAAGCAAAATGATAGGTGAAAAGCTCGTAAAAGAAAAAGCCAACCATTCATATATAATTGTAAGACCCACGTCTATTTGGGGACCATGGTTTCAAATACCCTATCGCACATTTTTTGACACTGTTCAAAATAATCGTTTTTTCATACCTAATAATTATAATCCTAAAAAATCTTTTGGATTTGTTTTAAATACGGTTTATCAACTTGACAAGTTACTTTTTACTGACAAAAAACTGCTTACGTGTTATTATTTGTCTGATTATCCAAATCTTGAATTAACTGCTTGGGCAAATTTAATTGCAAAACATTCTAAAGTATCCAAACCTAAGGTGCTACCTTTTAATTTTCTCAAGTATGTTGCTTTTGGTGGTGATTTTTTAAAACTTATGGGTTGGAAAAATCCGCCGCTAACGTCGTTTAGATTAAAAAACCTACTTACAGATATGGTTTACGATTTAAGTGATTTAGAAGAGATTTGTGGTGATTTGCCCTATACTTTAGAGGACGGAGTACGGATAACCATAGATTGGATGAAAAAATAAAAATTTTTTAATTTATTTATTTATATTTGCCAAAATCGATAAATTCATAAAAATGAAAACATTTAATTTCTTAAAATATTTAGTTGTTTTTGCCTTGCTTCTATCTTGTGGCTCTGATAAAGAGGAAGTAAAAGAGAAAGTAAAATCTCCTCAAGATATTGTTCAGCTTATCGTTGAATTTAAAAGCTCATTTAATGACAAATTTGAAGTATACTATACTGTTGAACAGAGTGAAATAATTAAAGGAGATTATAGATTAGAAAGTTATGTCTATGGCAGTAATGAAATGCAAAAAATTATCTTTGACTTTCCAGCAGGAGAATTGCCTTATAAAATAAGATTAGATTTAGGAGAAAATCAAGCAGTTGATCAAATAACCATAAAGAACATATCTGTTAAATATAAAGACAAATTAATTGATGGTGATTTTGGAAAATTTATGGTCTATTACAATCTATACGAGTCTATAAAATATAACAAAGAAACATTTATGTATGAATTTGTTTCCATTAACGGAAAAAAAGATCCATTTGTATTTAGCAATGAATATATGGATACAAATTTGTTAGATTTGTATAATTAATATCAATAAACGACAAAAATATTATGCCAAAAAACCTTTTTTTATCTATAATATTTTTGTCATTTGTATGTTTTTTTATTTATATTAATATTCCTATTGGTGTAGAATTATCTTTTTTTATTAATTTTTTAATACTCTTCTGTTTTGCTTATTATAACATCAAAATTGAAAAAACCTTTTCGCCATTTTTAAGTGTTTTTATTGTTTTTAACTTACTTTTTTTCATAGTTTCTCCTCTTGTACAAATAAATGAAATACTTACGCTTGGCTATGGCGGAGGATCATTTACTCAGGGTTTTCCTTACAGCGATGTCTTATGTTTAAGAGCAAATTTATATATTTTGTTATTCAATATAGTATTTGGGGTCTCTTACCTCTATTTTAAAAAATTTATACCTTTAAAGGTCAAGTCAGATTTTGAATACAAAAATGTTCCCTTCTTCCTTCTTATTTTATTCGTTATAAGTGTCTTCATTTTTGTGTTGAATTTTAACTCTATTATCTTTCAATATCAAAACGATTACTATACCGAAGGAGAGCAAGGTACTGTTGCTGGTAATTTAATTACTCAAAAGTTTTTATATATAATTCCTTTATCGGGCATAATTATATCCTATAATTACCTTAAAACTAAAGATAAATTTCTGAAGAATTATTTTTATGTCTTTTTGTTTTTTATGTTTTTTTTACTAACGCTACTCTTACTAAAAAACCCTTTAACAGAAAAAAGAAATGCTCTAGGACCATTATACATAACTTTGGTTTTTTTATTTTTTAGAAAAATATTAGCTGACAATTATAAAGTATTGCGGTTTATGTTTGTTGCTATGCTTGTTTTTTTTCCATTAATGTCGATTCTTACACATGCGCGCTATTCTATAGCACAAATGATATCTAAACCATCTTTGTTTTACAAAACGATTGAACAAATGAGCTTAAAAGATGGTTTCAATTCGCTTCATTATGATGCATATTCAAATTTTTTAGCTACAATTAATTATTTTGATCAAAAGACTATTGTATATGGGGAACAACTATTATGTAGTGTTTTCTTTTTTGTGCCTAGAAGTATCTGGGAATCAAAACCAGAAACAACTGGTTTTTTAATTGGAAATTATTTGATGGATAAGTATAAGTTTACATTTGACAATTTATCAAATCCATTTATATCAGAAGGTTATATAAATTTTGGCTTCTTTGGAATTATTGTATTTGCAATTGTTTTAGCTTACTTCTTTATAATAATGATTAAGTGGTTAAGAAGTGGCGACTATTTAAAGTCTGTATTTGCTTTCTATTTTTCTATTTATTTAATGTTTTTTTTAAGAGGAGATTTAACCAATGGAATAGCTTTTATAGTCTCTTTTTGGTTAGCTGCCTACGTGTTTCCTAAAATTATATTTTCAGTGATAAATTATTATGCTAAATCTCAAAAAACAAACACCTAAAATTATTAATTTTTTACTAATTCTTAATTCTTTAATATTAGTAATACCAAATAAACTTAAAGCATATCCGATCGTCTTGCTTCTGGTAATGTGTATAATTTTTTCTTATATTAATAAAGATAAAACAGCTTCTTTTCCATATAAAAAAGTGCTTACTATTTCTTTTTTATTTATAATTTATTTACTTAGTCTATCCTATTCACAGATGTACAAAGATGGGTTTTCAAGGTTGTCTACGATGTCTTCAATTGTGGCATTCCCATTAATATTTGGAATTTTAAATAAGAATAATTACTGTCTAAGCAAAAAAACGATTAATTCTATTTTTGTTGGATTTATTATTTCGAATTTCATTTTTATATGTTTAAGTTTCATATACTTCAGGCCCCAATATCTTACAACTTCTGACACCATTATACATTACTCAAATTTAATCAATATTGGTTTAGGAGCTTTCTCTATTCATCCAATATACATGTCGATATACATTAGTATTGCAATCTTAATGCTTTTACATTTCCTAAAAGAGAACGATAGAAAAACTGTAAAAATATTTTATATTATACAAATAGTGTTTTTGCTTGTGGTGTTAGCTATACTGATGAGAAAAGGACCTATTTTATACTTGATAATTACAGTTACAGGTTTAATGCTTGGTTACTTTCGCATGAAAAAAACAGTCATTGGAATTGCTTTTTTTCTTTTAATAACTATTTTAACTATTCAATATTTACCAAAATATAAAAATATAAATAGGTTTCAAGATTTATTAAATGTTACTACTTCCAGCGACTTAAGTTCTTCAACCGTTATAAGAAAGAATATATACATTTGTTCTCTTTCAAAAATAAAAGAAAAACCACTTTTTGGTTATGGTGTAGGAAATACACAAAGCCAACTTGACCCTTGTTATATAGAAAAAGGAATCGATTTAAGTTTAAAAACATACAATTGTCACAATCAATTTTTTAGCATTTTACTAACCTCCGGAATTGTTGGATTACTATTATATTTATTTACTGTTTTTAAAATTTTTAAGATTTTTTACGCTCACAAAAATTTTTTAGCCATCAGCATTCTATCACTCCTATTACTAAATTTTCTTACGGAAAACGTTATTGAGCGAGAAAATGGTATGCTTATTTATTCTTATTTTTTATCTTTTTTTATGTTCTATCCAAAAACATATCAACACTCGCAAAGAGTAATAAAATAAGGTTTTATAAAAAATTATGGTCTTTTGCACGCAATTAAAAAAAAGTTATCTTTACCCACAAATAAAAAAAAATGAATAAAGCGTTAATTATAGGTCCTTTTCCAGGTTCTACAAAAGGTATAAGTTTTCAAAATGAAATTTTATTCAATGGATTAAAAAGCAGAAACTGGAAAGTTCAAAAAATAGACACTGAATTTTCTAAAAAAATAGTTTTAAAATCGCAATTAGATCTAAGTAATTTTAAAATATTTTTGAGATTTTTTGAGGCTTACAAAATTCTTCAAGTTAATTATGTTTACATAACTATTGGTATTTCTTTCTTTGGCGTACTTAAATATGCACCCTTTATTTTTTTATCTAAGCTATTTAAGAAAAAATTAATTATTCATGTACAAAGTGGCTATTTAGAAACCATGTATAATGAACTAAACGGCTGGAAGAAAAAATTAGTGTTTAAAATTCTATCATCTTTTGATTCAGGGATAGTGCTTTCTAAATGTCTTATTAACAATCTGCAACCATTTTTGAGAGATGAGAATATTTACATAGTTGAAAACTTCATCGACAAAAACTTATTAAAAAAAGAATTAATCAAAGATTACGGTGAAATTAAGATTATTTATATGAGTAATCTTTTAAAGTCAAAAGGTATCAACGATTTGTTATTAGCCTTAAAATCTTTAAATGAAGAAGGTACTGTTTTTAAAACTAAAGTAGCTGGAAATAAAGATGAGGCAAATAATGTAGATAACCTACTAGCAATATTGCCAAATGTGGAGTACTTGGGTGAAGTTAAGGGCCAAGAAAAAATCGATTTATTAACTTGGGGAAATGTATTTTGCTTACCTACCTATTTTAAATTTGAAGGCCAACCAATAAGTTTATTAGAGGGTATGGCTTTTAGAAATTATATTTTAACAACAGATCATGCGGGAATCAAAGACGTTTGTACCAATGAAAACGCTGTGTTTTGTGAGAAAAACAATCCAGAAAGTTTAAAAGAACAATTACTTTATATTAAACAAAACTGGGAAACTCTCAAACTCGATGGCTACAAAAATGGTGATTATGCTTTAAATAATTTTTCTGAAGATAAATTTGTCGAATCAATAATTAATGTCTTCGATAAAACAATGAAAAATTAATGCAACAAAATTTAAGTGTTTTCTCAAAGTTTATCCTATTAAATAAACTTTGTATTCTTTAATAAGTTATATTTTATCCTGTGAAATGAGCTCAAAAAAAACTATTACATTATTTACTGGAAATTATGCGCCAGAGGACACTGCAATAGGTCTTTATACTTCTCAGTTTGCTGTTTTTTTATCTAACAAAGGATATGATGTTTCTGTCATAACTGGTTTTCCATATTATCCTAAATGGCAAATAGCTGACGAATATCAAAACAAAAATACTTATTTTAATGAAATAATTGATGGTATTACTGTTTTAAGATACAAACAATTTATACCAAAAAATGTATCTTTTGTTGGAAGAATAAAATTAATGTTAAGTCTTTTATGGGGTAATTACATAAATTCAAAAAAAATCAAACAAACAGATCTTGTAATTTGTATTGTTCCGTTTACACTTTCTGTTTTAACGGCTTACTTGTTAGCAAGAAAAACTAAAGCAAAACTTTGGGTACATGTACAAGACTTTGAATTTGATTTAGCTTTTCAATCAGGTGTTTTACACTCAAGTTTTTTAGGGAAAGTGATTAAAAAGAGCGTTTTTTCTTTTGAAAAATACTTGTTAAAAAAAGCTAATGTTTTAAGTACAATTAGTTTTAATATGATTGAAAAATCTAAACAAAAAACAGATTTTAATACTATCTATTATTTCCCAAATTGGATTTCTTCCAAAAACATTAATCCAAATATTGCTAAACAACATCCTTTTATAAATAAAGATAAATTCACACTTTTATACGCTGGTAATATCGGTGAAAAACAAGATTGGAAACTATGTGAAAACGTATGTGAAAAGCTAAATGCAGAAGGTGTAGAAATCGTTATTGTGGGCAATGGTGCGTACGTTGAAAAACTAAAGGCTAAGTTTTTAAAATTTAATTGTATTCGTTTTTATGAACCAATTCCTTATAGCGATTTAAACGATTTATTGTGCAGCGCTGACCTACACTTTCTTTTTCAAAAGACAGATGTTTTAGACACGGTTATGCCGTCTAAAATACTTGGTATGATGGCAAGTGGAAAACCTTCAATCATTACAGGAAACAAAGACTCGGAAGTTTCTCGAATTTTTACTACTAATCAAATTGACGGTTATTTTCATACGGATGAAATTGACCCAATATTAAATTATATTAAAAAACAACAAAACAATAAAATAGCTCTTTTAAATTATGATGAAAAAGCTAAAAACTACGTTCTCGACAATTTTTCTGAAGAAAATATTTTAAAAAATTTTGAAGCTAAAATTAAAGAAGTTTTGGATTAGCCCATATTTCAATCTATCTTCGTTTTATAAATTTAATTCGCTTGAAAATTGATGATTAGTCGTATAATTCGTTAAATCCTTGAACGAATTAAAAATCATTAATTAATCTCCCTTTGAAAAGTTCTGTAACAGCTGGTGCTTGAATAGGATTGTTTTTTAAAACAACGTTTCCAGTAGCATATATACTTCCGGTTAAAGAATTTATAGCATGTATAGTCATATTGTTACTTCCTCTATGATAAAATGATATTGAATTCACAAATAAATTTTCTCCTTGAAACCTACCATTTCCCCACGAAAAAAATACGTGCATAGTATCACTTGTTCCTTTTATATAATAATTAGATACATTATTACTTTCAATATAAAGATTATTACAAGCCACGTCTAAATAAAAATCCCCAGTTCCGGCTCCGTCTGAAATGTCAATTGAATATATTGAAATACTTGGATAACTTAAAACACCATCACTTTTAATATCTTGTTCCGTTTTACAGTGAATTTCTGTTAAAGTAGGAGTAGTCACATACACAACTGTTTGTCCATAATCTCTAGCAATATTGCAGGTAGAATTGTCTTTAACAACCAACATATCACCAACTAACTTCACATCTAAATCACCAATAATATTGTCAGACGTTTTTATTTTTACTTCATAAATTGGACCTTCTTTAAGAACTAATCCTACGCCGTCATAGACTTTTATTTTTGTGAAATTCTCCAAGGGAAATGTTTGCGTAATCTGATTCCCGTTTCCTTTGAAACAATCTTCAGAAATACCACAACTGCTTACTAATACAAGTAAACTTAGTGAAATTATGTAGGTGAAATTTTTCATTATAATCGAATTCCTATAGTTGCTTCAATGGCTTCTGCTCTTGCTCCGTGTGTTTTTAAACCCACACCAGCAAATACATTTTGGTAAAGATAGTATTTTGCACCCAATCGTTGATACAAATCAATTTCATAAGCAAACGGTTTGTATACATAATAACCAACTTGTGCTTCTATCGATAGTTTGTTGATGAATAATTCATAACCTACAAATAATCCCACACGTTTATAATCCACATCCGGATCTGCATAACTTTTGTGTCCTTTTGGGAAGGCTACCGATGCAAACGCAATATAATCTTTCAAATATCTAGAAAAAAACACATCGGTTCCTAGTTGTAAAGCACTTTTTCGACCAATTCGTTTATCTGCATAAAGTCCAATGTGATAAAATTGCCGTTGGCCCAAATGCGGAACGGGTCCTTCTGAAATTCCAGTTCTAAAAGCAATATTATATTTAATTCGTTCTTTATAGGTTTCATTTGAAGGCAAGGAGTCTTTAATAAAAGCCTGTTGATCGTCAAAACTATAATTCAGTCCTATGTTTAATGCGATAGTATTAATACCGCTATTTGGCGCTTTAAATCTTCCATTTGAAAAATGGGTCAACAGCAATCCTGCTTGAAAACCGATTCGATCTATAATATGTTCCTTCTTATATTGTAAAAGAAAATAATTATTGTCCATTATTTTTGTACCAAAAGCGTTGTTTTTATTGTTAGTTTCTTTATCATAAGGGCTGGAAGTCATCCCAATTCCTTGTGAAATTCGAAACATTAAATTACGCTTAAAAAAATAAAAATTATAATGCAAACCCAGCGCGTGATTGACGCCTAAATATTGGTTTTTAAAATCCACATAATGATACGAAATACCATAATCTGGATAATTATATACTTGCTCCCACTCTTTTTTACCAAACGTTTTCCAGTTATAACTCAACATAAAACCATCCGGATGCCCCGTGATTAAATGCCCTACATCATTGGTGTGTTTATAAATATTTCCCCTAAAAAGTTGGGCGTCAAAATAACCCTTTGACGATCCTTGTCCAAAAGATAAAAATACTGAAAACAGAAGGATGACTAACGTTTTGTTCATTTATTAGTAATGTTTTAAACAGTTATTTAAACTTGTTTTCCAATCGTTTATGTTTACACCAAATGTGGCTTTTATTTTTGATTTATCTAAAACACTATAAGCTGGTCTTTTCGCTGGAGTAGGATACAATTTTGTTGAAATTGCCTGTAAATCAATAGTAATATCTTTTTGATGGAAGATTTCACTAGCAAAATCATACCAAGAACATTGCCCTTCGTTACTGAAATTGTAAATTCCGTAATTAGATGCTGAAATGAGTTCAGTATGACAAAACTCAATTATTTTTATTAAAACCTGAGCTAAATCAACAGCGTTTGTTGGTGTACCAATTTGGTCGTTTACTACCGATAAACTTTCGCGTTCCGATGCCAATCGCAACATAGTTTTCATAAAATTGTTCCCAAATTGAGAATATACCCAAGAAGTTCTAATGATAAAATGTTTTTCCCAATGCGCCTGAATCGCTTGTTCTCCTTGTAGTTTTGTTAAACCATACACACCACTTGGAAAAGGCACATCGGTTTCTGTAAGTCCTAAATTGCTTTTTAAAGGCAGTCTAAGTTCTCTATCATAATAGGCAATTCCGTCTAAAAAATAAGCATCAAAAACAAAATCAGTAGAAATATGAATTAGAATCGTATTGCTTTTTTTACACGTAATTGCTAAGTTTTCTGCTCCGTTTGCATTGATATCAAAAGCTTTTGAAGATTCGCTTTCGGCTTTATCAACTGCTGTATAAGCCGCTGTATTGATACAAAAATTAGGTTGATGCTTTTGAAAAACAGCTTCACAATTATTAAGATTTGTAATATCTAAATCGGAAGAACCGCAAAAAATAAAATTAATTGAAGGATAGTGTTCCACAACGGACTGTATAGCTTGACCCACTTGGCCATTGGCACCTGTGACTAAAACTACCATACTTTTTTTGCCTTGTCTAAATTGGGTAAAATCGTATCTTTTTCTGAAATAATCAATTGTTCTGTTGGAAAATTCCAGTCAATATTTAGGGTTGAGTCGTCAAAAATAATTCCACCTTCTGATTCTTTGTTGTAAAAATTATCACATTTATAAAAAAAGGTAGCAGTTTCTGATAAAACTAAAAATCCGTGTGCAAAACCTCTGGGTACAAAAAATTGTTTTTGATTTTCAGCCGATAAAACTACTGCTTCATACTGCCCATAAGTTGCTGAATTAGGACGAATATCTACGGCAACGTCCAAAACTTCTCCTTGCAAAACACGAACTAACTTTGCTTGTGCATGTTCGCCACATTGATAATGCAAACCACGCAAAACACCTTTCGTTGAGAACGATTGATTGTCTTGTACGAAGTGAACGTTTTGTCCCACTTCGTTTAAAAATATTTTTTCATTGAAGCTTTCCATAAAATAACCTCTATCATCCGCGATTATTTTGGGTTCAATAATGTAACAATCTTGTAATTTGGTAGCAGTAAAATTCATAGTTATTTATTAATCAAACTAATTAAATGAGTTCCATAACCACTTTTTAGTAAAGGTTCCGCTAATTTTTCTAATTGTGCCGCATCGATAAATCCCATTTTATAAGCTGCTTCTTCAATTGCACCAATTTTTAAACCTTGGCGTTCTTCAATTACTTGTACAAATTGCCCGGCTTGCATTAATGATTGAAATGTTCCAGTATCTAACCAAGCGGTTCCTCTGTCTAGAATGGAAACTTTTAATTTCGCTTTTTCTAAATATACTTTATTAATGTCTGTAATTTCTAATTCGCCGCGGTGACTAGGTTTTATATTGGCTGCTATTTCTAGGACTTCATTGTCATAAAAATAAATTCCTGGGACAGCGAAATTAGATTTTGGAACTTCTGGTTTTTCTTCTATTGATAATACTTTTCCATTTCCATCAAAATCTACTACACCATATCGTTCCGGATCATTCACGTGATAGGCGTATACAATACCACCATCTGGATTGTTATTAGCTTGTAATAATTCAGCTAAACCAGTTCCGTAAAAAATATTATCCCCTAAAACTAAAGCCACTTTATCCGTTCCTACGAATTCTTTACCAATGATAAAAGCTTCCGCTAAACCATTAGGGTTTTCTTGAACTGCATATTCAAAGCGACAACCTAAACGACTACCATCGCCTAATAATTTTTCAAATAAAGGTAAGTCTTGTGGTGTTGAAATAATCAAAATTTCATTAATTCCAGCCCACATTAAAGTGGATAACGGATAATAAATCATCGGTTTATCATAGATTGGCATCAACTGCTTGCTAACCGCTAATGTTAACGGGTGCAAACGAGTTCCTGATCCTCCTGCTAATATAATTCCTTTCATATTTAACTTTATTTTGATAAGTAGATACCCTATAGATATCCCGTAGATACTCCGTACATAACCCGTATAAACCTAATACAATTTTATTTACTTTTTAAACTTTTCCAAATACCATTCTACGGTTTTGAGAATACCAGTTTCAAAGTTTTCATCGGCTTTCCAACTTAGTTCACTTTCAATTTTTGTCGCATCAATTGCGTAACGTAAATCGTGACCTGGTCTGTCTTTCACAAATGTAATTTGATCTTGATATTTACCTTCAGATTTTGGTTGTAATTCATTCAAAATAGAACAAACAGCATTTACGATATATAAATTATTTCGTTCATTTCTTCCGCCAATATTGTAGGTTTCTCCAGATTTTCCAGTTTTGAATGCTAATTCAATTCCTTTGCAGTGATCTAAAACATATAACCAATCGCGTACATTTTTACCATCTCCATAAATTGGAATAGTTGAACCAGAAATAGCTTTACGAATAATAGTTGGAATCAACTTTTCATCGTGTTGTTTCGGGCCATAATTGTTAGAACAATTGGTGGTAACCACATTCATTCCATACGTATGAAAATAACTTCTTACAATCATATCCGAACCCGCTTTTGAAGCAGAATACGGACTGTTTGGTGCATAAGGGGTGGTCTCTTCAAACAAACCGGTTTCGCCTAATGTTCCATAAACCTCATCGGTAGAAACATGGTGAAAACGAGCATTTTCAAAACCCGTATTGTATTGATTTGGAGCTGACATCCACAGTTTTCTAGCCGAGTCCAAAAGATTAAATGTTCCTAAAACATTAGTTTTAATAAATGCTTCCGGACCTGAAATAGAGTTATCTACATGACTTTCTGCTGCAAAGTGAATTACATTATGAAATTGATAGGTATCAAACAATTGTTTTATAAAGTCATTATCACAAATATCGCCTTGAATAAAAGTATATCTTGGATGATTTTCAACTTCTTTAACGTTTTCTAAATTTCCAGCATAAGTTAGTAAATCCAAGTTAACCAAATGGTATTCCGGATTGTTTTTTATAAAATAGGGAACAAAATTGGCGCCAATAAATCCGGCACCACCAGTTACTAATATATGTTTCATTATGCGTTTACTCTTATTTGTTGTTTTTTATAAATCACTGAAAAATAGTAGATTATAAAATACAATAAAATCAAAATTATGGGGAATAAAATTTTATTGTTTAGTAATAAGGGTTCATAATTTCTTATGTTAATAACACTGCTTTCTTCTTTTATAATTTTGTTGTAAATGTTATCTGTTAATAGAAATTGTTGATTTTCATTGAATAACCTATCTTTCTTTTCTATTAACTCTGGAATACTGTTTTTTTCTGAAATGGAAATTGTACCTGAAGAGCCATTAGATGATAACAAAACAATTAATTTATCAATTTGACTCATCAAAGAATCATTTAAAATTATTTTATCCTTTAAGTTTTTTTGATAAACTTTTTGTTGAATTTCAAAGTAAGGAGAAGAATTAAGATATTTTAATAAAGGAATAATGAATTCATCTTTTTTAAACATACCTTTAGTCAGGATGGAGATTTTATGATTGTAATAATTAATACTTGTAACATTGTCCTTAATGATTTTTTCAAGATTACCATCTTCGGCCATCAATTTTATCAATTCAAAATTATTCTCTTGGTTTTTATTGTTCACAAAGTTATAAATACCTGGATAAGCTTCAATTTCAACACTAAGGATATCTTCATAGTTTTTTATTCCTAATTCTTTGAAAAAAACAGCATCATCTTCCCTAAGTTTCGTATCAACTTGCTCAATTTTTTTATATAAATACTCATTACTTCCAAAATTTGGAATAACCGAAATTTCATGATTATACACTTTAGAATCTAATAAAAAAGCTGCAACAACTCCCACAATAAATAAAACAGCAATGATGATTATTTTCTTTTTGATGAAAAACAGGAAGTCGAAGAAAGCATTAACCATTCCGTTAAAAAAGTTGTTAATTCCTTTACCTATTTGACCTAAATCGATTTCTTGATCTTGAGAATTTGTACTCATTTTTGGTTATTTTGTATTAAAGATTTGTTCTAATATTTTAATGGTAATCAAGTAGGTTGGTTTCACACCTGTTGTTCCTAATCCACCTGAGGCTAAAGTACTTCCTGTTTCCAAAGGATTATCTGAAGCATAGTAAGCATACCTCACTTTCACATTTGGATGAATACTTTTTCTTATTTTTGAAGCCGATTGAATTGCTTTTTGATAATAAGCGCCTTCCATTTCTAATCCGATTGCTTGCCAGGTAGAATCATGGAAAAACTTCAACAAATCTCTATTTTGAAGCGAAGTTCCTAAAACGGTAATCATCGGACCAGCAAAAACAGGAATGTCATTTCCTTCAAACATTTCTTTAGTCAACTCGTTTTCAAAATAATAATTATCGGCTGTTCCTTCATTGACGTGTGCACTTGGAATCATTATATCGCCTTTTCCACCTTGGAGAATTCCTGCTTTTCCCATAATAGAAACTGATTCCACATTTAAGAATACTTTTTCTTTCTTTTCTTCTTTATAAGGTTTTAACAACTCATCGATGGTTTCAAAAGCTTGTTCTCCAAAAGCATAATCCATAACTATCAATACCGGTTTTTCCATTTTTAATTGAGACGATGCAAAAATAGTTTTACTTAAATCGATCTTAGCCGTATCAAAAATCTGAACATCTATATTGGTTCCAGAGGTGTCTGGTAATGAAATCATTCCTTGTTGTAACGCAACATCTTCTACTTTCTTGCGTAACTCTTTGTTTGATGAACTACTTAAGTCTTCAAACATCTGAAATTCCGGAGCGTTTTTGTATTTTTTCCCTATAACAGGTTCTGCAAATATTGAATTCATAACACTGTGCATATTCGCACTGATGATATGTATTGGTCGCTGTAATAAATTGTTTTGTTGTAAAACTTGTTTAATTCTTGTTGCCCAAATATCTCCATAAATGTGATGTCCTAAACGTTCTCTTAAAATTGGACTAAACGTTATGGTTCTTTTGTTATTATCTACCACTTCCTCCATCGCTAATTTCCCTAACCAATACACCACGTGTAAAAAACGATCGGGTGCTTCTGGCGTAGCGAAATCATCATAAATATCTTGCACTTTAGCGAAAGTTCTTCCCAATACATTAGCTGCGTGAGAGATCGCTTTTTCGCGCTCCACTAAACTTAATTTCTTAGTTTGTTTAACGGCTGATTCTAGTTTTTGCCAATCGCGAGAAACCGTTCCTTCTTCATCTATTAAAACTTTATCTTTAATTTTATGAGATTCGATGAAAATGAAAGTCAAATGTGTTAAAATATCATAAATGTCTGAACGACCTCTTGTAATTTCTACGTTCATTTGCTCATCGTCAATTCGGTAACAATTTCTTTTTCTTTTTGGCGGAACAATCGCCTTAAAATGTGAGTTCGAATAGCCTTCATCTGACGTTAAATTGATGTAACGGCATTCTTCAATTCCTATTGGTAAACGTTCAATAACGTATAATAATCCATTTAATTCTACTTTTTCTTCAGCAATAGATCCGTAAATTTCTGGTCGAAGCGCTAATAAAGCTTCGCGTAAAGTTTCTCCTGAAATTCCCATTGGTTTATAAAAACCTCTGTTGAATAAATGTCTCATCGTTATGTACAGTCGCTCAATAGCTGCTGAGGACTCTTGCGCTCTAGAGCGCGAAATGTTTTTAATGTCTTTCATTATATAATGTTTATCTAACCTGCAAAAGTACAATTTATTTTTAGTTACTTAAAATTAGATTAATTGAAGGTTCATAAATTTGTAAATCTTTTTGAAAATCAGCACTTAATTTAGTCCATTTACCATAAGCATAGGTATAGAAATTAGCTCTTTCTACGAAATTATACAAGACATAAGGTTGGTATTTGGTTCCGGTTTTGTTGCTTTCAATTAATAGTTTTTCATAAGCTACAAATAATCCGTTTTTAGGAAAAACCAAATCATAAGCTTCAACTGAAAAATGATGCTTGATCACTCCTTTTTTTAAATTAACGATAAGATCTTTGGTTAGCAATTCCGGACCCGGTGCACCATTTTCATCCACACTATAAAAGTGCAGTTTTATTGTAGCGTTATCTATTCTACTATCTGTGAAAATTGTAATTTCTTTAATGTATTTGGTTTTGGTGTAAGAAGCTTGATAAGGAAAATACTTGGCTTCTACTTTTGGCCCATTATCAAACGATTGAAAAATGGCGTTTTTGATGTTTCCTATTTCCACTTGTTTGGATTGTTTTTTGTCTAAAAGAATTACTTCATCCAATTCATAAGCAATCGGATTCAATTGAACTAAACTAACATTTGTTCCTTTCAATTTCTTTTTTTCATAGCCTAAAACGGAAAAAACAATGTTTTTATCTTGTTTCACATCCAAAGAAAAACGTCCATCGGCTTCAGAAGTGGTTCCAATCGTTTCATTTTCTACCCAAATGTTCACATACGAAATCGGTTCGCCCGAAATGCTGTCTTTGACCACGCCTTTGATTTGTGAAAAAGCAATTTGCGAAACACTAAAAAAAATTAAAGTCAGTATCTTTTCTCTCATCCTATTTAAAAAAATCAGCAATTTTTCGGTCATTAGAAAGTCTTGGTAATTTATTCTGACCGCCTAGTTTTCCAATGGATTTCATATACTCTTGAAAGCCGTTTTTTACTACTTTTTTGATGACAAGCGTTCGCAAGACATTGCCTACAATCAAATCATCGTAATAAGCGTTTTGTTTTCGCATTGCATTGTCTATTCTTAAGGCAAAATCTTCCAAATTGTCGGGTTCGTTTTCAAATTCAATGAACCATTCGTGATAAGGAAATCCTGAATCTGGATTGATTTGTGGTGCCACCGTAAATTCATTCACACGAACATCCGTTTCTTGCATCGCCTCTTGCAAAGCCGCTTCGACTTCTTTACCAATCACGTGTTCACCAAAAGCAGAAATATAATGTTTAATGCGGCCCGAAACGATGATTCGATAAGGTTTCAAACTTGTAAACTGAATGGTATCACCAATATTATAGCCCCAAAGTCCGGCATTTGTAGAAATGATTAATACATAATTTACGCCCAATTCCACTTCACCAATTGTATAGCGTCTTGGATTTCCATCGAAAAATTCTGTAGTTTTTATGAATTCGTAGAAAATTCCTGAATTCAACAACAACAACATTCCTTCTTTATTTACAATGTTGAAATTATGCGATTGATATGCGAAAAATCCTTCAGAAGCCGGAAATAACTCAATAGAATCCACTTTTCTTCCAATTAAATTTTCAAATTTAGCCCGATAAGGTTCGTAATTAACACCGCCATAAATGAATAAATTAAAGTTCTTAAAAATCTCACCAACTGGTTTATTCGCTTTTTCTTTTAATTTTTCAAAATACATTTGCACCCAAGACGGAATTCCTGAAATCACCGACATATTTTCGTTGATGGTTTCCGCTACGATTGCATTTACTTTGGTTTCCCAGTCTTCAATGCAATTGGTTTCCAAACTCGGCATTCTATTTTTTTGGAGATATTTCGGAACAAAATGAGCAACAATTCCGGATAATCGTCCGAGTTTAATACCGTTTTGTTCTTCCAAAAGTGGACTTCCTTGTAAGAAAATCATTTTACCGGTTACAAAATCAGCTTTACCCGTTTGATAAATATATCCTAAAATGGCATTTCGAGCGGCTTCAATGTGAAAAGGCATCGATTCCGCTGTTAGTGGAATATATTTAGCTCCGGAAGTGGTTCCAGAAGTTTTAGCAAAATAAAGTGGTTTTCCTTTCCAAAGCACATTGGCTTCTCCTTTTACAACGCGATCCACATAAGATTTCAAACCTTCATAATCGCGAACCGGCACTTTCTTAGCGAAATCAGCATACGTTTTAATATTCGAAAAATCGTGGTCTTTTCCAAATTCCGTTTGAGCCGCTTCCCGAAGTAAAGCTTCAAAAACTTTTTGTTGTGTTTCTACAGGATTTGTAACCCATTTCTGAGTTTTAGTATGAATTCTTTTGGCAAATAATTTCGCCGCGAATGCTTTAATAGCCATCTTAATTGAAATTGATAAATTGAGTGGGGTCAATTGGGAAACCGTCTTTCCACAATTCGAAAACAAGCGTTACACCCATATTTTGAACGGTATTTGAATTGCCTGCTAATGCAATAACTTCACCTGATTTGACAATATTTCCTTGTTTTTTAGTAGTTGAAGCTGCATTTTTATAAACTGATAAAATATCATCCTTGTGGTGCACAATAATTACATACCCTGAACTCGGGGTCCAATCGGAAAAAATTACTGTTCCAGCTGCAACTGATTTTATTGGCGTATTACTCGTTAATGCAATCTTAACGGCTAAATGTTTATTCAAAGCGTTATAATTTTGTAAAATAGCTCCTTGAGCAGGTGCAAACATTACAAAACTAACCTTTGGTTTAGAAGATTCAAACACATTATATTTATCTTCTTTAATCACTTGATTTATTAATTCTCTTTCTTTTGTAGTTGCCAGAAGTCCAGTTTCATCATTTTTAGAAATATCAGCCGCAGCAATAGAATCTTTATTGAGTTTCGCATATTCTAAATCGCCTGTCAATACTTTTTTTATGGAAGCAATGTAAGCGTTATTCACTTTTACCATTTTTTCTAAAGAGTCTGATTTAATGGCCATTTCCATAGCTTCTTGCTTCAATTTTGTAGAAGCATAACCCGGAATATATTCGCGAAGATCTGTGAATGCTATAATATAAGTCGTCGTAATTATGATTAAAATAGCTCCGATTGTTCCCACAACAAATACATTCATTAAGTTTAATTTTAATGAAAAAGTTTCCTCAAAAGTATCTTCATTAAGAATTATTAACCTTCTTTTATTGAATAATTTTCGTTGGAGTATTTGGCGTTTTACCTTCTTTTTAGCCATTTTAAAACGGTTTATACCACAAATATACTAAATACAACGTGTTTGTAATTTTAAACAACATAATAATTAGTTAAAAAATAATCATTTGTATATTTCTTTATATCTTTGTACTTTAAATTATATGTAATTATGAATACATTATCTATATTTTTAGGAGCTATTGGTCCTATGCAAATTGTTTTAGTAATTGCTCTTGTGGTTTTACTTTTTGGTGGGAAAAAAATTCCTGAATTAATGAAAGGAATTGGATCGGGAATTAAGGAGTTTAAAAACGCTGCTAAAGACGATGATCAACCGGCTAATTCTAGAAAAGAAGAAGAAGAAAAAATTAAAGAATAAAACCTATGGTTGGTTTAAGTACTTTTGGTCCGGTTCAATTTATAATCGTGTTTTTTTCCTTAATACTTCCAGTCGCCTTATTTTTTATTGGTTTTTATTTGGGTAAAAAATCAGGTTATTCTAAAAGAATTGAAGAAGAGCAAACTAGAAAATAGTTTTGCTTTGAAATTAGAAAATTCCAAATTCCAAACGTTACTAAGGTAAGTTTTGGAATTTGGAATTTTTTTGTTGCTACAAAACCATCGTCAACTGAATGCGTTTTCTCGCTTCATCGACCTCAACCACTTTGACTTGCACGTGTTGGTGCATTTTTACAACTTCGTTTACATCCGAAACAAAACCTTCTTTCAATTGGGATATGTGAACCAAGCCACTTTCTTTAATTCCCAAATCTACAAAACATCCAAAAGCCGTAATGTTATTCACAATTCCTGGTAAAATTTGTCCTGTTTTTAAATCTTTAATGGAACGAACGTTTGGATCAAATTCAAATATTTTGGCTGCTTTCCTTGGATCTAATCCTGGCTTTTCTAATTCTTTAAGAATGTCTTTTAAACCTAAAATTCCAATTTCGGGTGTGATATAATTTTCAGGTTTTACTTTAGCGATTGATTCCTTGTTGGCGATTAATTCTGTGGTTTTAATTCCTAAATCTTTAGCCATTTTCTCTACAATTTTATAAGCTTCCGGATGTACTGCCGAATTATCTAACGGATTTTTTCCGTCTTTAATTCTAATAAATGCTGCGGCTTGTTGGAACGCTTTTTCGCCCAAACGCGGTACTTTTTTCAATTCTTTTCGATCTTGAAATGGACCATTTTCTGAACGATAGGCTACAATGTTCTCAGCCATTTTCGCGCCAATTCCAGAAACATAACTTAATAAAGATTTACTTGCGGTGTTGATGTTAATTCCGACTGAATTCACACAACTAATTACCGTGCTATCAAGAGCAGTTTGTAATTTTGTTTGATCGACATCGTGTTGGTATTGCCCCACTCCTATTGATTTTGGATCGATTTTCACCAATTCCGCCAACGGATCGGATAATCTTCGTCCGATAGAAACCGAACCTCTGACCGTTACATCGTAATTAGAAAACTCTTCACGAGCAATTTTACTCGCCGAATACACCGATGCACCAGCTTCTGAAACCACAAAAACTTGAACCGGTTTATCAAATGCAATTTTCTTGATGAAAAACTCCGTTTCGCGTGAAGCGGTTCCGTTTCCAATCGAAATGGCTTCTATATTATAAGCGTTGACCATCGAACGAATTTTTTTCATCGCCATTGCACTTTCGTTTTGAGGAGCGTGCGGATAAATGGTTTCGTTGTTCAATAAATCGCCTTTTTCATCCAAACAAACCACTTTACAACCCGAGCGATAACCCGGATCAATCGCTAAAATTCGCTTTTCACCTAAGGGCGGTGCTAACAACAATTGACGCAAATTTTCAGAAAAAACATCAATTGCTTTAATATCGGCTTTTGCTTTCGCTTCTTGCAAGGTTTCGTTTGAAATTGCGGGTTCTAATAAGCGTTTGTAACTGTCTTTTATCGCTAATTCTAAATGGGAAGTAGCATCAGATTTTTTGTTTTTGATGATGTTTTCTTCAATGAAACTAAGGGCTTCTTCTCTATCGATAGCCACATTTAATTTCACAAATCCTTCGTTTTCAGCACGAAGCATCGCTAATAATCGGTGTGAAGGCGTTTTTGAAATCGGTTCTGCCCAATCGAAATATTGTACAAATTTCTGCGCATTTTCGTCGTCTTTTTTAGCTTTTACCACTTTCGTAATTACTTCCGCTTGCCGCTGAAATACACGACGTAAACTTTTTCGAATGTAAATGTTTTCATTAATCCATTCGGCAATAATGTCTCTTGCTCCTTGCAATGCATCATCTTCATTAACTACTTTATCGTTCAAATATTTAGAAGCAATAGAATCGATAGCATCGCTATTTTGTGCCATAATGATTTTGGCCAACGGCTCTAATCCGTTTTCACGAGCGGTATCTGCTTTTGTTTTTCTGGTTTTTTTATAAGGCAAATAAAAGTCTTCCAACTCTTGTAAATCATAACTGTTTTCAATTTTCGATTTCAATTCGGGAGAAAGTGCATTTTGTTCTACAATCGATTTTAAAATGCTTTCTTTTCGCTTGTTGATTTCTTCAAATTGCTTGTTTAATTTGGCGATTGTTTCAATTTGAACTTCGTCTAAATTTCCAGTAAAGTCTTTTCGATAGCGGGAAATAAAGGGAATTGTACAATCTTCAGAAAGTAATTGTAGCGTATTTTCAATGCTTTTAACAGCAATATTGGTTTGGTTTTGAATGAATTGAATCGTTGTCATTTTTTTAAATATGCTTATTTTATACTAATAAATCCAAATAGTTTTGTTTGTTTATTACTTCGAAAGTAGCTTCTGGGTAGGCTTTTGAAAAAGCTATTGGAATTTTTGATTTTTTCCTTTCATTCCATTTGAATTCAAATCCGGCTAGCGTTTCTGCTCTTTCTTCTAACCAATCTAATTCTTGTTGATCATAAGTTCGCCAAAAATAGTTAATGCTATCCAATTTTTAGTAAATCTATTTTTTAATTCGTTCCGATGCTAAATAATTTTTCTATAGATAATAAACTAATGTAAATTGCGTCAACCTATTGACTGAATTATCAAAATTAAACAGTTTAATTTGAAATTTTTAAAAAGGAATATAGTAGTATATTTGAAAAAATTATAAAAATGCCTTTCGTTTTAGCTTTACTTCTTTTGATAAACTTAATAACATTTAGTGTTTTTGGTTATGACAAACGATTGGCGAAAAATAGAGAACATAGAGTTTCTGAAAAAAGTTTATTTCTATTAATGCTATTTGGAGGAACGATTGGAGGTTTATTGGCGATGCTGGTATTTCGACACAAAACAAAAAAAACTTCTTTTAAATTAATAGTATTCGGAATTATAGTAATTCAACTGGCTCTAGTTTATTTTGGATTGGATTATTTTACAGTTTAAAAATCAGTGCTATTCTTCGTATTTGTAATTTCGCTTCATAAAATTTAATGCTGCTTCTACCACTTCGCCCATTGAATTTGCTTTTTTGAATTCGATGTCTAATGAATATTGATACACTTCTTCTTTGAGTTGTTCTACGTGTTCTTTTGGTGCTAATTGTGTGTTTTTCATAGCCAACATCAAATCGTTTATTCGGGTTTCTGAATCGCTTAATCTTTTAACTAATACTGAACGTTCTTCATTTTGATATTGCTCAATCGCATTCTGATTTAATTTGTCTTGCACCAATTTACTATACAAATAATTTTCTTTGAACAAGAACGGTTTATACAGCTTAAAACTTCCTTCATAACTTTGTTGATCAAAATCGATGGCTCTAATTTTAAACACCAATTGATCAAAATCATAAATAGGAATAATCACGAAATTATACGACCGCATATCGCCAAGAAGGCCAATCATACAGCGTTCATTGAACTTCACAAATTGTTTAGCTATCTGTGCTTTTTCGTGTTCCGTACATTTTTTTAAGTTATTTTCAAGAAAAGCATCGCCCGGAATTCCTAAAATATGTTCTTCAATCAACGTATCTTTAAATACCAAGTAATTAATTCTATTTGGCGATAAAATATGCTCTAATTCTAAACCAAAAATACGCGAAGCATCGGCTTTTTTGATGTAAAAATGCGTGTAATTATCATTTAAAATATTTCGAACTTTGATACGAAAAGGCTTCGAATTTCCAAAAGTGCAAAAATCAATTTCATCTACACTTAAGAAGTCGAAATTACTCTCATTTCCATCAGAATGTAACAGCGTATAAATTTTCTTAAGAGAACGATCTATTTCTACGCGTTCATATTCGTTATAATAAACTCGTATCCATAAAGTATCCTTTCCGTTTTTATCATACACATCGATTGCGCCTTGAAAACGTAGTAAATCGTCATAAAAAACATTGGTTTTTGTAACTCTTTTATACTTTTCAAGATACGTTCTTAGTTCATCATTTATCGGATAATATTCTTTTTTAAACTGTGGTTTATTTTCGCTCATTAAAATTTTAGGTCTTAATTGGTAAATTTAACGAATAAAGCTGTCCCAAAAAATGAAACAGCTTTATAATTTATATTTAAAAAATTTATTGCAGTTGAATTACACAATCATCTTGTTCAATCATTGCTTTTTCTTTTAGCACTACTTTATAAATTGTTCCTGCTTTTGGAGCACAAATAGTGGTTTCCATTTTCATAGCTTCAATGATGAACAAAGGCGTATCTTTTTCTATTTTATCTCCTTCAGCTACTAAAATTTTAAGTAAACTTCCTTGTAATGGCGCACCAATATCATTTGGTCCGCTGGCTTTTGCATTAGTAACTTTTACCGATTTTACAGCATTATCTTTCACCAATACATTCCTTGTTTGACCATTCATTTGGAAAAATACTTCTCTAAAACCATCTTCATTAGGTTCGCCCATATAGCGTAATTTGATGATGATGTTTTTTCCTAAATCTAAGTTTACAATAATTTCTTCATTTGGTTTTAAAGGATAATAGAAGCTTTTTGTAGGTAACTTTTCAACCCTTCCGAAATGCTTTCTAAAATTATAAAAATCTTCGAAAACCTTTGGAAACATTATGTAAGACAATAAATCTTCGGTAGTTAATTTATCATCGAATTTTTCGTGAAGTTCTTTTAATTGGACTTCAAAATCAATTGGTTTTAAATGGGCATTTGGTTTTTCGGTGTATGGTTGCTCTTTCTTTAAAATTAGTTTTTGTAATTCTTTTGGAAAACCTAAATACGGTTGCCCTAAATCACCTCTAAAAAGTTGTTTTACCGATTCTGGAAAAGCCAAAGTATCGCCTTTTTCTAAGACTTCTTGAGCCGTTAAATTATTAGAAGTCATAAATAAAGCCATATCACCAACTACTTTTGAAGAAGGCGTTACTTTTACAATGTCGCCAAACAATTGATTGACAACTTTGTAATTTTCTTTAATGGTTTCAAATTTATCTTCTAAGCCTAAACCTCTTGCTTGTGGTAATAAATTTGAATATTGTCCGCCTGGAATTTCGTGATCATATACTTCGGCAGTTCCTGCTTTTAATTCACTTTCAAACGGATAATAATATTCGCGAACCACTTCAAAATAATTCGAATATTCGTTTAATTTTTTAAGATCAATCGGATTTTCTCTTTCCGAACCTTGTAAAGCAGCAACTAGTGAGTTGAAATTTGGTTGCGAAGTTAAGCCACTCATCGAGGCCAAAGCAACATCTACAACATCAACTCCAGCTTCAATTGCTTTTAAATAAGTTGTTGATTGAATCGAAGAAGTATCGTGTGTATGCAAGTGAATCGGAATTGAAATGTGCTTTTTCAACTCGGTAATCAACACTTGAGCCGCATAAGGTTTAAGTAAACCCGCCATATCTTTAATCGCCAACATATGTGCTCCGGCAGCTTCTAATTCCTTCGCCAAGTTCACATAATAATCTAAGTTGAATTTCTGGCGTTCAGGATTTAAAATGTCTCCGGTATAGCAAATACAAGCTTCTGCGATAGCATTTGTTTTTTCGTTAACGATTTTTATACTGTGTTTCATACCTTCAATCCAGTTTAGGGAATCGAAAATTCGGAACACATCGATACCGTTTTCGGCACTTTTAATGATAAATTGTTCTAAAACATTATCTGGATAAGCGGAATATCCCACGGCATTACTTCCTCTAAATAACATTTGAAGCAATACATTTGGAGCTGCTTTTCGAATCGCTCTTAAACGTTCCCACGGATCTTCATGCAGAAAACGCATCGTAACATCAAAAGTAGCTCCGCCCCAAACTTCTAATGAAAAAAGTTGTGGGAAATTTTTAGCCATTCCTTCCGTAACTTTTAAAATATCGTAATTACGTAAACGCGTTGCGAAAAGCGATTGATGTGCATCACGCAAAGTGGTATCGGTATAGAAAATCTTCTTTTCGTTTTTAATGTATTGGATGAATTTTTCTCTACCCATTTCATTTAATAAATCCTTCGTTCCTTTAGGAAATTCAGCTTGTGGAACTTGTGGCACTAAAGGTTTTCTAAATACTTTATCGGTATCTACTTTTTTAACATCAGGATGACCATTTACTTTTACCTCAGCTAAATATTTGATTAATTTGGTTCCTCTGTCTTGCGAATATCCTTGACGAGGTTTTAATAAATGTTGATTTTCTGGAATAAAATTAACCGTTGCTTCGCCATTTCTAAAGGTTTCATTAGACATTACATTGGTTAAAAACGGAATATTTGTTTTTACACCTCTAATTCTAAATTCTTCTAAAGTTCTTCTCAATCGGTCCGAAGCTCCTTTTAAAGTTCGGCCACTGGATGAAACTTTTACCAACATCGAATCGAAAAATGGCGAAATTGTTACGCCTGAATAACAACTTCCTTCGTCTAAACGAATTCCGTAACCTCCTGCATTTCGATAAGCGATAATAGTTCCGTAATCAGGTTTGAAGTCGTTTTCTGTATCTTCCGTGGTGATTCTACATTGAATTGCCCAACCTTTACAAGGAATATCTTCTTGTTTTTGAATAAATATTTGACTGTGCGATAAAGGATGACCCGCCGCAATAATAAGTTGGGAACGAACAATATCAATTCCGGTAATTTCTTCCGTAATGGTGTGCTCTACTTGAATTCTTGGATTTACTTCGATAAAGTAAATATTTTCTTCTTGGTCTACTAAAAACTCAACCGTTCCGGCATTGTTATAATTGACATATTTTGCAATTTTAATCGCATAATCATATAATTTCTGCTTGGTTTCTTGCTTTAAAATCGAAGGAGCAATTTCAATTACTTTTTGAAAACGTCTTTGAACGGAACAATCTCTTTCGTATAAATGAACTACATTTCCGTGATTATCACCTAATATTTGTACTTCAATATGTTTTGGATTTTCGATGAATTTTTCTATAAAAACAGTATCATCGCCAAATGATTTTAAAGCTTCACTTTTTGCATTTACAAAAGCAGTTTTCATTTCTTCGGCATTGCGAATTACACGCATTCCTCGTCCGCCACCGCCAGCCGCAGCTTTTAACATAATTGGAAAACCAATTGCAGTTGCTTCGTTTATAGCATCTTCTACCGTTACTAATTTTATTTTTGAATCTTGAATTAACGGAACACCAATGGCTCTGGCCACTTTTTTTGCTTCAACTTTATCGCCTAATTGCAACATTGCTTCAATTCGTGGACCAACGAAAACAATTCCTTCTTCTAAACATCGTTTGGCTAAAGATACATTTTCAGATAAAAAACCATAACCAGGATGAATGGCATCAACCTGATTTTCTTTGGCTACTTTAATGATTTCTTCAATATCTAAATAAGGTTTGATGGATTCTGTGTCATCACCAATTTGAAAACTTTGATCGGCTTTGTAGCGATGTAAAGAGTAGCGATCTTCAAAAGTATACACCGCAACAGTTTGAATTCTTAATTCGGTCGCTGCACGAAATACACGAATAGCAATTTCTCCTCTGTTTGCAACAAGGAGTTTTTTAATAGTTAAAGTAGTTGACATAGTTGTTTGGTTCTAGTTATAGAATGTAAATGTATAAAAAATATACTATGCGTGCATAATATATTTTTGTTATACAATATTTTACCTTTAAAGATACATCTAAAGTTTTAGAAATCAATCTTGAACGATAAAATCTTTTGGATCTTCTTTCTTAAATTCGGGTTGAATGGTGATGTGATTGATTCCGAATTTATCAAAAACTAAAACTTCAATTTGATGTAATAAAGTGTTGAATTCGGTTAGCGAAATATCAGAAGTACATTCTAAATGGGCTTCTAAATGAATTTCTTCTTCATTTAAATGCCAAACGTGAATGTGATGCAATCTTCCGGCACCTGGAATTTTATGCACTTCTCGAACAATTTCTTTTATATCAATATGTTCTGGTGTAAAAAGCATTAGCATTTTGGTCGACTTTATAATCAAATCGAATCCTACAACGATTAAATAAACAGCGATTAAGATGGTCATAACACTATCTACCCAAAACCAATCGTAAAATTTCATTAACAAACCACCAATTAATACTGCTACGGAAGCCAACATATCAGTTAGTAAATGCAAATAAGCCGATTTCATATTCAAGTTATGATCAGCATCTTTTTTAAGTAAGATTACCGAAAAACCATTGACTAAAATTCCTAATAAAGCCAACCAAATAACAAGATTAGACTCAATTTCGTGCGGATTGAAAAAACGTTCAATAGCACCATAAATTAAAATAAAAGCTACTATTATTAAAGTAGCAGCATTTACAAAAGCGGCTATTAATTCGGCTCTTTTTAAACCAAAAGTTTGATCTAAAGAAGCTTTTCTTCGGGATAATTTATGAGCGACTAAACTGAAAATTAATGAAATTACATCAGAAAAGTTGTGCAAAGCATCGGAAATCAATGCTAAACTTCCTGATATAATTCCACCTATCAATTGGGCCACAGTAATAACAACATTTAGTAAAATAGAAATTAATAGATTATTCCCTTTTACTTCGTGCTTTTGAATGTGAACGTGACTCATTTTTTTAGTTTTTTGGATAGTTAGATTTTTTAGATATTCAGAAAGTAAAAAAAAGTAAATTTTCAATTCTGAAAATCTAGTTTCTAAATATCCATTATCTAATTTTATTTACAAGCTATTTTATTCACTCTATTAGCGTGTCTTCCGCCTTCGAATTTTGTGTTTAAGAAAGTGTCCACCATTTCAACGGCTTGTTCAATTGAAGTATATCGTGCTGGAATACTAATAATATTCGCATCATTATGTTGACGTGCTAATCCTGCAATTTCTTTTGTCCAGCACAAAGCCGCACGAACATCTTGATGTTTATTTGCTGTCATTGCAATTCCATTTCCTGAACCACAAATTACAATTCCTAAATCGGCTTTTTTAGATTGCACATCATAAGCAACTGCGTGTCCAAAATCTGGATAATCCACACTTTCAAACGAATCCGTTCCGTGATTGAAAACGGTATATCCTTTTTCTTCTAAATAAGTGACAATTGCTTTTTTGTAAGCTGGTCCAGCGTGATCGTTTCCGATTGAAATTTTCATAAGTTGCGTTTTTGTTACTACAAAAATACTAAAGTTAAAAGCACTATTCTTCCTCAACTTCTTAAAATCTAATTAATTTTATTATAATATTGATAATCAATACATTAAAACATAATCGGATTACGATATTAACAATTGTTAATAGCTATTCTTAAACCCTTGATAATCAAAGAAACTTAAAATGATAACTTTTGTTAACAACTTTAGATAGAAAATAAGAAGTTTTTTTTGGTTGTAAGGAAATAAATTGTAATCCAAATCTTAATTATAAAAAGCTAATTTAGTTTGGGTGATTTATTGAATACTTATCAACATTTTTCACCTAGTTATTAATAGAAATTGATTGCTAAAGTTATTTACAAATGTATAGTAGAATCATTTTTTAACAGTTGTTCATAACTTCATAAAATGATTTTTATTCCAGCTAATTTTCAAATCGTTAGTCCTTTTAAAAATTGTTAATTAGATTGTATAACTAACCATAACTTTAAATAACATCTTATTATCGAAAACTTATAGTAGCTATTAACACACTATAATACACATCATAAATTTAAAATTTATTAAAAATATTTTTTGTTGTATTTAATATATGTTGATAACTTTCAAAATAAAAAAATTAAACAATTTTCAACGGATTGTTTTCATTCAAATCTTTTAGAATAGTTCTCACCACTTCTTCATCGTTTGGATGTACTTTTAGTTTTATACCTCCGTAAGCAATCGAACCAAAAGGATTAATACCAACAGTAGTTTCGTTTTCAAAAAAGCAGGCAATTCCTTCTTGTTCTAAAATATTTTTTAAACTAAATATTTCGTGTTGAAAATTAAAAGTAGCAACGGTGATAAAATCTTTCATAATACGTCATAAAAAAAGGGTTACATAATTGTAAACCCTTAAATTTAATCATTAAATAATAAACTTTTCTTTTTTAAGTTCTTTTAAAATATTTTTAACATTTTCTTCTTGTTCTTCTTCCACTTTTAATTTAATGTCCCCAAGACCAATACTTTGCAACGGATCTACAGAAACGACTGCTTCATCCTGGATGATGTATCGAATGTTTTTTCGTTCTAATACACTTCTTACTTTAATTGTTTCTCTTTGGTTGTTAAAAATAGCAACTACTACAAATTCATTCATTTCTTTTCATTTTTCGTTAGATTACAAATATACGAAAAGTTATTTTTTCATTAAATCTGAGGTATAAATTGTTAATCAATCCAACTATTTCGTAACTTTCAACTTTAAATAGAAATGATAAATGAGTAAGAAACCAAAACAATTAGGTAAAAAAACAAAAGATTTTACCGCACAAATTTTTAAAATATTAGCAAAAGAGCCTTCTAAATCCTATAATTACAAACAAATTGCCGCTGTATTAGAATTAAATGATACAAAAAGCAGAAATGAAATTATTAGAGATTTAAAAATATTAAAAGCACAAGATAAAATTCACGAAACGGAAGTTGGCAAATATCAAATTATTTCCAAAGCAGAATACTATGAAGGAAAAGTAGATATGACTTCTCGGAAGACGGGCTATTTCGTTTGTGATGAATTAGAAGATGATGTTTTTATTCCGTTTATAAACTTAAATCACGCTTTAGATGGTGATAAAGTAAAAGCGTATATCTACAACAGAAGAAGTTCAAGAAAACCAGAAGCGGAAGTTTTGGAAATTCTAGAACGTAAGAAAAATGATTTTGTAGGTGTAATTGACATTCAGAAAAACTTTGCATTTGTTTCTACCGCTAATGCGAAAATGTATACCGATATTTTTATTCCAAAAAATAAAATTGGAGAAGCCGAAAATGGTGATGTCGTTTTAGTTGCACTTGAAGATTGGCCTAAAAAAGCTGATTCTCCATTTGGCTCTGTTGTAAAAGTATTAGGAAAACCGGGCGAACACAATACAGAAATTCACGCAATTTTAGCTGAATATGGTTTGCCGTATGATTTCCCGATTGAAGTGGAAGCTTTTGCAAATAAAATTGATACGTCAATTACGGAAGAAGAAATTAAAAAACGTCGCGATATGCGTGATGTTTTAACGTTTACAATTGATCCAAAAGACGCTAAAGATTTTGATGATGCTTTGTCTTATCAAATTTTAGAAAATGGGAATTACGAAATAGGAATTCATATTGCCGATGTGTCGCATTATGTAACCGAAGGCAGTATTTTAGATGAAGAAGCGTATAACCGAGCTACTTCGGTTTATTTAGTGGATCGTGTGGTGCCAATGCTTCCAGAAGTATTATCGAATTTTGCGTGTTCTTTACGACCAAATGAAGAAAAATATACGTTTTCGGCAGTTTTCGAATTGAATGACAAAGCTGAAATTCTAAATTCGTGGTTTGGAAGAACCGTAACGTATTCAGATCAACGTTTTGCTTATGAAGAAGCACAAAGTATCATTGAAACAAAATCAGCTAGTATTCCAGTTGAAATTTCAATTACAGGAAGTGCTTATGAAGTGCCAAAACCAATAGTTGAAGCCACTCTAAAAATGAATGATTTAGCTAAAATTCTACGTCAAAAACGAATGGCAGCTGGAGCAATTTCGTTTGATAAAGTAGAAGTGAAATTTAATTTAGACGAAAATGCAGAACCTATTGGTGTTTATTTCAAACAAAGTAAAGATGCCAATCATTTGATTGAAGAATTTATGTTGCTTGCTAATAGAAAAGTAGCAGAATTTATTGGAAAACAGAAGAAAACTTTCATTTATAGAATTCACGATGAACCGAATGAAGATAAATTAATCAATCTTCAAACGGTGATTGCTAAGTTTGGTTATAAGTTGAATTTACGTTCTAAACAAGATATTTCGAGTTCTTTAAATAATTTATTATCAGACGTTCAAGGTAAAAAAGAACAAAATTTAGTAGATACTTTAACAATTAGAAGTATGAGTAAAGCCGCCTATTCGACCGAAAATATTGGTCATTATGGACTTGCTTTTGATTATTACAGTCATTTTACATCGCCAATTCGTCGCTATCCCGATGTTATGGCTCATCGCTTGTTACAATATTATATTGATGGTGGAAAAAGTGTAGATGAAGAAGTGTATGAAGAAAAATGTGTGCATTGTTCACAGATGGAAGGTTTATCTGCTCACGCGGAAAGAGATTCTGTGAAATATATGCAGGTTAAATTTATGCAAAATCATAAAGATGAAGAATTCTTAGCTGTAATTTCAGGCGTAACCGAATGGGGAATTTATGTAGAAATCATTGAAAATAAATGCGAAGGAATGGTTAGAATTCGTGAAATTAGAGATGATTATTACACATTTGACGAAAAACAATATGCTTTAGTGGGCGAAGTTTCTAAAAATATTTTACAACTTGGAGATGAAGTTTACGTGAAAGTTAAAAATGCCGATTTAGTAAAAAAACAATTGGATTTCAATTACTTAAGAAAAAAATAGTAATAAAAGTTAACAGTAATCAGTAAATAGTGATCAGTTGGGTTGACTTTTAAACTTAAAAAGGAACAATTTTTGATTAACCTATATCCTACAAGAGTTATAATTCTTGTAGGATAATTTTTAAATATATATTACAATGAAAAAAATAGCATTTATACTAGCATTATGCGGTTCGATGGCTTTTGCTCAAACCGAAAAAAAAGTGGGTGATTTTGAAAAAGTAACTTCTTTTGATAAAATTGATGTTATGCTTATTGCATCGACTGAAAACAAAGTTGTTTTAAATGGTTCTAATTCGCAAGAAGTGGAATTAGTTAATAAAAATGGTGAACTAAAAATTAGAATGTCTTTTACAAAAATTTTACAAGGAGATGCAATTTCAGTTACTGTTTATTTTAAAAAAATAGATGCTGTTGAAGCCAATGAAGGCAGTAGAATAGGAACTTCTGACGAAATAAAGGCTATTAATTTCGATATTATTTGTAAAGAAGGTTCTGAAATTAAAATACCAAATTTACAAGCCAGCAGATTGCAAGTAAAAGTTTCGCAAGGAAGTATTGTAACGGTAAAAGGTACAGTTAGAAATCAAGATATTCTATCGAACTCTGGCGGAAAATATGACGGTCAAGATTGCACCACGGAACAAACAGTTGTTACCGTAAATGCCGGTGGAATAGCACACGTTTATGCAACGGAATTAGTTGATGCTAAAACGAGAGCTGGGGGAGAAATCAAAATTTATGGTAAACCAAAGCAAATCAACGAAAAGAAGATTGCTGGTGGCACTATTGAACAAGTGAAATAATAGTATTCAATGTTCAGTTTTTAGTTGGCAGAATTTTTTGTAAATTCGTATTTTATAACACACACTGAATTCTAATAACTGAATACTGAACATTTGCATTTACACGATATACTTACTGCAATTCCTTGGGGACTTTTATTGGCATTTTCAATTGGTCCTGGATTTTTTGTGTTGCTTGAAACCAGTATTTTAAAAGGGTTTAGAGCAGCATTGGTATTCGATTTAGGTATTGTTTTCAGTGATATTATCTTTATTTTAATTGCTTATTTAACGACAAATCAACTTTTAGAACAATTAAAAGATAACCCAACACTCTTTGTAATTGGCGGAATTATTATGCTGAGCTATGGTTTGATTTCTTTTATTTTACTAAAAAGAAACTTCATAAAACAACAAGAAATTGAAATTGATGATGATAATATTCCTAAAAAAAATTATTTAGGTTTATTTTTTAAAGGCTTTTTTCTAAATTTCATTAACATTGGTGTGCTTGGTTTTTGGATGATGATTATCATTACTTACGGACCTCAAATGGAAATGAATACTTCAAGAATTACCATATTTTTTGCTGCTATTTTATTATTTTATCTGATATTCGATATCGGTAAGATATTACTAGCTAAACAATTAAAAAACAAATTAACACCTTCAAATATTTATAAAATTAAAAGAGTAATCAGTATTATTATTTTAATTTTTGGATTATTTTTTATTCTTCAAGGTTTCTTTCCAAAAGAAAAAGAAATGATTACCAACAAGTTGTTACCAAAAACTGCAGTTGTAGAATAATTAATTATTGATTTTGTCATTCTGAACTTGTTTCAGAAACCCTTTTTCCTAAAATTAAGCATAAAAAAACCTCCTAATTACTTAGAAGGTTTTAGAGGCATCTCCCGAAGCTTCGGGACTGATTCGAACAGTATTTTCCTAAATTATCATATAAAAAAACCTCCTAATTACTTAGAAGGTTTTGGAGGCATCGTCCGGATTCGAACCGGAGTAGACGGTTTTGCAGACCGGTGCCTAGCCGCTCGGCCACGACGCCTTTTGTTGAATGGATTGCAAATTTACATTTTATTTCCTCTTTACCAAAAAATATTAAGCAATTATTAAGTATTTATAGTTAGTTTTAAAGTTTACTTTTGTCTGAATTAAACACTTTATTAATTATGAAGCATTTGCGTTACCTAAAACCAATCCTTAGTTTTATCTTAATTGGATTACTAATCAACACGTTAAGTAGAATATTTTTATTTTTTATTTTTAGAGAACGTATTGTAGAAACTGAAAACTTTCTACAAATATTCAGTATTGGACTTCGTTTTGATTTGATAATTCTTTGTTATTTATCAGTTCTTCCCTTCATTTTACTTACTTTTTTACCAAGTACAGTTTTAGATAAAATGAAAAAGTTCTTTAATATTTACTTTATATTTTTCCTTTTCCTATTATTATTGATGGAATTATCAACCTTGGATTTCATCAACCAATACGATACACGACCAAATCGCTTGTTTTTAGATTATTTAATTTATCCAAAAGAAGTGGTTGGAACACTTATTAAAAGTTATTTACCTTCTTTAATTATTACTACAATTTTACTAGGAATTGCATTGTTTTTCGCTTTCAAAAACGGAAAGAAAGTATTTTATCCTTTAGCAACTAATTATATTCCTAAATTAATTTTATTACCTTTTGTAGCATTTCTATTATTTTTTGGTGCTCGTGGAAGTTTAACATCTAAACGTCCAATCAATGCAAGTAATGCAATTTTCTGTTCGGATCAAATGACGAACTCATTAGGATTGAATTCACTTTATACAGTTGCTTTTGCTGCTTATTCGATGAAGAATGAAGGCGATGTAAAGAAATACGGTAAAATGGACGAATTAGAGGCTTATTCAAGAGTTAAAAAATATATGGACGTTACAGAATTCATAAACAATGAAATCCCATTATTACATAAAGTACAGCCCGATTCCATTCAACCTAAATATAATGTTGTTATCTTTTTGCAAGAAAGCTTAGGAGCTGAATATGTTGGAATTTTAAATGGTTTACCCTTAACACCAGAACTAGATAAGTTATCAAAAGAAGGTTTGTTATTTACCAATTTATACTGCACAGGAACTAGAAGTGTAAGAGGAATTGAACAAGTTGTTTCAGGATTTTTACCAAATCCATCTGAAAGTGCTGTAAAATTAGGTGGAGCTCAACAAGGTTTTTTCACGTTAGCTGAAGTTTTTGGAAAACAAAATTATGACACGAGTTTCATTTATGGAGGAATGTCGAACTTTGATAATATGGCATCATTTTTCAATGGAAATGGTTTCAAAAACATCATTGATGAAACTGATTTTGATGCTGACGAAAAAAAATATGCGTTCAAAGGAACTTGGGGTTATTCAGACGAAGATTTAGCGACTAAAGCAAACGATTATTTTAAATCATTAGGTGATAAATCATTCTTCTCCTTAATGTTTTCAACATCTAATCACGAACCTTTTGAATTTCCTGACGGAAGGATTGAACTTTACGATAAACAAAAAAATACAGTCAACAATGCTATGAAATACGCTGATTTCTCTATTGGTAAATTCTTCGAATTAGCTAAAAAAGAAGCCTATTATAAAAACACTATTTTTATTGTAATTGCTGATCACAATACTAGAACTTATGGTAAAAACTTAGTTCCAGTAAATAAATTTCATATTCCAGCTTTAATTATTGCACCGAATGTGAAACCTGGAACTACTTATGACAATTTAGCCAGTCAAATGGATATTCCTTCTACGGTTTTAGCCCTTTCGGGAATTACCACAAACTCAACAATGCCAGGAAGAAACCTTATGAAATTAACAAAAGAAACCAAAGGAAGAACCATAATGTTATTTCACGAAACTTATGCTTTTAGAGTTGCGGACGATATCATTATTATGAATCCAAATGCAAAACCATTGCAATTTAAAGTGAAAAGTGATACCGAATTAATGCCAACTACTTTGGATGAAGAATTAGCAAAAGACGCTTTGGCACATATTATTGCTTCGAGTAATTTATATAAAAATAGAGCTTATCGTTTAGAATAGATAGCTCTTGATATTTTTAATTTTCTTCCAGAATTTACCTTAATTATTTAAAGTAAATTCTGGAAGATTTTTTTTATTGTTAATTTCTAAACTCTTCTAATTCAATTGTAACTGAAGCTACATCGCCTCCAATAGGTGGATTTATCTTTGAAACGCCTAATTTTATTCTAGAAATTGAAGGTATTTCAGCAAAACATCTTGTGATAATTCGTTGGGCAACATTTTCTAATAGTTTAGATCTGATCGCCATTTCATCTACAACGATTTGATTTAAAAGTACATAATCAACTGTATCTGCTAATTCATCAGTCTGTGAAGATTTTCGTAAATCAGTCTTAATTTCTAAGTCTACCGTATAATCAGAGCCTATTTTTCCTTCTTCGATCAAACAACCGTGATAGGAATAAGTGCGGATGGTATTTAATTTGATTGTTCCCAATTTTTATTTTATTTTAAGTGTTTCTGGATTTTGATAATCGCAAGTTACTGCGTGTATTTCGACAATTTTTTCTGATTCATTTACCGAAAAATGGATAGAATATGGAAATTTCTTCAAAGGCAAAACTCTAATCAGTTTATATTTTTTTTCAAAAAAAGGAATGTAATGCAATGTTTCAATATAAAAACTTAGTTCTATATAAAACTTAGTTCCTAATCCATCGACCAACGACTCATAATATTCTGATATTTCATCAATTTCTAAACTTGCTCTTTTTAGAATCTCGATTTCAAAATTATTTGAGCCATTTTGCATCTAGTATCTTTTTTGACTCTTCCCAACTCATATAATCTTCTGGTTTAGCATTTTTAATGCGTTCTAAAACCATTTCTTGTTGCCATAAAGGAACTTCGCTTTCTTTTTTTTCAGCAATTGTCACATCTGGAATATGCTTAAAAAAGGCGATAAATGAATCATAAAACTCATCGGGTAAGGTTACGGTTAGCTGTTTCATTTTTAATTGTTTATACCAAAGTTACAAAATTTAAATTTCAAGTCACTGAAACCACAATTTTTTTAGGCAACTTTTAAACTTTAAACTTTAAACATTTTCTATCTTTGCAGTAAAGTTAGAAAAAACAGTATGTCAACAGAAGAAAAATCATTGAATTTTATAGAGCAAATCATTGAAGAAGATTTAAAAAATGGTTTGACACAAGATAAATTACGTTTTCGTTTTCCACCAGAACCTAATGGATATTTACACGTCGGTCACGCAAGTGCTATTTGTTTAAATTTCGGATTGGGATTGGATTATAAAGCACCTGTTAATCTTCGTTTCGACGATACTAATCCTTCAAAAGAAGAGCAAGAATTCGTAGATGCTATCAAACGCGATGTTGAATGGCTTGGTTTTAAATGGGATAAAGAATGTTATGCTTCGGATTATTTCCAACAATTATATGATTGGGCTGTTGAATTAATCAAAAAAGATAAAGCCTATGTGGATAGTATTTCTTCTGAAGAAATGGCTATTCAAAAAGGAACACCAACAACTCCTGGAACGGATTCTCCTTTTAGAACGCGTTCTATTGAAGAGAATTTGGACTTATTTACCCGTATGAAAAACGGTGAATTCGAGAAAGGAACTCACGTATTGCGTGCTAAAATTAGTATGCGTGCAAACAATATGTTAATGCGTGATCCTATTATTTATCGTATTATGCACGCACATCATCACAGAACAGGAAATGATTGGTGTATTTATCCAATGTATGACTGGGCTCACGGTGAAAGTGACTATTTAGAACAAATTTCGCACTCTTTTTGTACGTTAGAATTTTTACCTCATAGAGAATTATACGATTGGTTTTTGAACCAAATTTATGATGAAACTAAAGTGCGTCCAAAACAAAGAGAATTTGCACGTAGAAATTTATCACATACCGTAGTTTCTAAGAGAAAATTAGCACAATTAGTTGAAGAAAAGCACGTTATGTCTTGGGATGATCCGAGAATGAGTACGATTTCTGGAATGAGAAGACGTGGTTATACACCCAATTCAATCGTAAATTTTGCCAACACCATCGGAATTGCAAAACGTGATAATTTAATCGATGTTTCGCTTTTAGAATTCTGTGTTCGTGAAGATTTAAATAAAATTGCACCTCGTGTAATGGCAGTTTTAGATCCTGTGAAATTAGTAATTACTAATTATCCAGAAGGAAAAGAAGAATGGTTAGAAGCAGAAAATAATCCAGAAGAAGAAGTGATGACTTACCGTCAATTGCCATTTTCTAAAGAATTATATATTGAAAGAGAAGACTTTCAGGAAGAAGCACATAAGAAATTTTTCCGTTTGACTTTAGGAACTGAAGTACGATTGAAAAACGCTTATATCATTAAAGGTGAATCAGTTGTTAAAGACGAAAACGGAAATATTACTGAAATTCACGTTACGTATGATGAAGATTCTAAATCAGGAAGTGGTTCAGAAGCAAGTCAAAGAAAAGTAAAAGGAACAATTCACTGGGTTTCGATTCCACACGCGAAAGAAGCGGAAGTTAGAATTTACGACCGTTTATTCACACACGAAAATCCAGATGGAAATAAAGAAGTAGATTTCAAAGAATTCATCAATCCAAATTCTTTAAAAGTAATTACAGGATATGTAGAACCTAGTTTAACGTCTTCAAAAGAATTAGATCATTTCCAATTCCAACGTTTGGGTTATTTTTGTGTCGACAGAGATTCAACAGCTGAAAAATTAGTTTTCAACAAAACGGTTGGTTTAAGAGATACTTGGGCAAAAGTTAGCGTTCAATAAAATTTTCTTCAAAAAAATAATTAAAATCTCTAATAAGGTGAAAACTTTAGTAGAGATTTTTTTTATGTTTTTTCTAGAATAGCTTTTACTTATTATGAAGAGCGTATAAATCACTTTTTGTGATTATAAGATTTATCTATTTTATTTCGAACTTACATCATTTTTTACTTAAAAATTGACCTTCATAAATTCGATGTTAACCACTTTTTTGCATTGTTATACTTCTTGTATGGTGAGCTAATCAAACATTTCTTATTTCGTTTCTAAATCGTTTTCGTACTAATTTTATCATAAATCCAATCATAGCACATATATTTTTCGTAACTTTAATAAAAATCTAAATATTATGTCAAACAGAAGTGATAACGCGTCAGCACTTTTATTAGGTGCTATAATTGGAGCAGGTTTAGGAATTTTATTTGCTCCTCATAAAGGTTCGGTAACTCGTGCAAAAATTAAAGATGGAATTGATGATTTAAAAAATCAAGCAGTGGACAGATTTAATTCTTTTGAAGAAGATGCGATGGAAAAATATACGGACACAAAAGAAGACTTAAAAGAATCGATTGAAAATTTGCTTTCGAAAACAAGTTATAAAGCAGAAGAAACAATTACGTTTTTAGAGGAGAAGTTAGCCGAACTTAAAAAACAAAACGCCAAACTACAACGCTAATGGCATTTGATGAACTTAAATAAAATATAGAAGACATTCAAGAAAGCACAAAAGCTTATATTGATAGTTCACTTGCTTATTATAAACTTTGGGGTTTTAAAGTAGCAATGAAGTCGACCACAATGATTCTTAAATTTATTTTAATTGCATTGTTCTTATTGATTTTTTTACTTTTTATTTCGATAGCTGGCTCTTATGCTTTGGGCGATTTAGTCGGAAGTACAGCCTTGGGATTTCTAATTGTAGGTGGAATTTATTTGGTATTAGCCCTTCTCTTGTCCTTTGTAAAAGATAGAATAATTGAAGGACCAATTTTAGAACGCTTCTCTGAAATATTTTTTAACGATTAATTATGGAAACTAAAAAATATACTTCATACGCCGAAATTGAACGCGATTTGGAAATTCTTAAGTTAGAAAAAGAAATTAACTACAATAAAATTAAGCTTAATTTCGAAAGAACGAAAGAAAGTGTCTTACCCTTTCAGGCCATTGCAAACGTTGGAAACATCTATTCCAACTTTATATCTGGACCTGTTGGAACAGTTTTAAAAATTGCAGTTCCTTTTGTAATCAAATGGTTTGTAAATAAAAAGAGAGGCAATTAGCCTCTCTTTTTGTATCAATAATAAACATTTATTATTCTGAATCTTCATCGTCGTTAGCTTCACCTTGCTTTTTTCTCTTCGTAGAATTTGCTCTTTTCATAGATTCTCCCACTTGATTACTTGCTGTGAAACTTGCTACCATATTGTTCAACATTTCGCTTCCCGCTTGTGGTGAATTTGGTAATAAGATTAAGTTACTATTTGAATCAGCACCAATCGCTTGTAACGTATCATAATGTTGGGTAACTACAATCAAAGCCGAAGCTTCTTGCGAGTTAATACCAACTCTATTTAATACATCAACAGATTCTACTAATCCACGAGCAATTTCTCTTCTTTGGTCCGCAATACCTTGACCTTGCAATCTTTTACTTTCAGCTTCTGCTTTTGCTTTTGCAACGATTCTAATTCTTCCTGCTTCTGCTTCATATTCTGCTGCTGTTTTTTCACGATCTGCAGCATTAATACGGTTCATCGCATTTTTAACTTGAATATCTGGATCAATATCAGTAATTAACGTATTGATGATATCATAACCATAGGCCGACATTGCTTCGTTTAATTCACGTTTTACTGCAACTGCTACGTCATCTTTTCTTTCGAAAACATCGTCTAATTTTAATTTTGGAACTTCTGCACGAACCACATCAAATACATAAGAAGTAATTTGATCGTGAGGATATTCTAATTTATAGAACGCTTCATATACTTTCTCTTGCAACACTTTAAATTGAACAGAAACTTTAAGTTTAACGAATACGTTATCTTTAGTTTTCGTTTCAATCATTACGTCTAATTGTTGAATACGAAGATTTACTCTTCCAGCAATACGATCTACAACCGGAATTTTCAATTGTAAACCCGAAGTTCTCGTGCTGGCATACTTTCCAAAACGCTCAATAATAACTGAAGTTTGTTGTTTTACAGTAAAAAAAGAACTTAAAAAAACAAATATTCCTATCGCTAGGAAAATGTAAAAAAATGGACTCATAGTTTATATATTAGTTTGTTATAGTTGTTATACGCCTTTTTATATAAAAAGTTACAAAAACTATTTTATAAACCTTAATTTTGACGCGTAAATTTATGTAAATGAAGAAATTAGTTGTTTTATTAGTTTTAATTTCTAGTACTGTTGTTGCTCAACGTGGTAACAAAGACAGTAACCGAATTGGTATTGGTGGTGGTGTAACACAAATGAATATTTATACTTCTAATTTTGAAGTTACGCCAGAATCGGGTTGGATTGGGGGTTTAAGCGTAAGAGGAAATTATTATAACAATTGGCAAATGAGTTTTGGAATGTTTTTTACGGATAGTAATTTTTCTATTCCAACGTTGAACGGCTTAGCTCAAACGCAAACTAATTTTAAACTTTCGGCCGTTCAAATTTATATTGTACCAAGTTATGTGGCAATTGAAGACCATTTGAATTTAGAATTTGGTCCGGTTTTACAAGTAAATGGAAAATTGGGTATTGCTAAGAAGGACGAAACCAATCTTTTATTAGATCAACCAGGTCTGATCGCTAAAGATATTATTGATGTTTCTAAAATTAATGCTAATTTCTATGTTGGAATAAACGGTGGAATCAAAAACGTAAGAGCAAGAATTGGTTATCAATACGGTTTGACAAATTTCTTCGGGAATCTGAAGAATAATGATGCTGTAAAATTAACTGGTGAAAAACTAAAAGGAAATATTGGTTTGATTAGTGCTCAGATTACAGTTTATTTGTAAAGTAAATCTTTTTAAAAATTAGTATCAAACCCCAAGTCGTTTATATTTACGCTTTTTATTTTCAAACAAAATTATTATGAAAAAACTTATTATTCTTGTTACCCTTACTTTATTTAATTCAGCACATTCTCAAAAACTTATTATTGAAGAAAAATATGAAAAAGATAATATTCCAGTTGATTTTGGATTTGTAGATCATCCAGATCGATTAATAATTGAAAAAGGAAAAAATATTTTTGCATCGACTAATGAAAATACTAATAATATTTACTCTTATAATACAATAGGAGAGAAAGCTGCTGTATTAGAGAATGTTGATTTAATGTATTGTACTTACTCAAATACAGGGAATACAGTTAAAGCTACAGACTATTCTAGTCTGAGAGGTATTTATGAATATAACTTCTTTTCAAATGGTAAAAAATCTTCTACTTTTGAAAGGAGCAATTATAATTCTTTTAGTGATAATCAAATAATTGGTCAACATTTTAACGATAAATATTTAATTTTTCTATCAAATGAAAAAGGAAAAGACAAGCTGGACCTTAAAAAAAATGATGTCTATGTTGAAATAATTGAAATTTTTACAAATAAAACAAGAAGATTAAAAATAGATAATATCAATATTGAGCGTCTTACGAGTTCAGACAATATTAATTACAGTGGAGAATTAGGTTTCACTATTCGTCTTATTGGTAATGATTCTTTTGAAATAGTAACTAAATCAATTGCTAAAGATTATAAATCTACAATTTTGTATAGAACTCTTTATGATTTCAACGGAAATCTAACAGAAGAATTTTCATACGAAATTAAAATTAAAGATAATTTTTTAACTTATTCTAATAGTGGTGCAACTTATGTTATTGTTGGTAAATTTGACAATACTCTTACTGTTTTTGCTAATGACCTTGCAATAAATAATTTTATAATTGACAATGAAAAAAATGTTTATGTGTATGGACTCTTAACAAAGAAGTCAAAAAGCATGGATTCTTATAATGAAGTATCTGGTTTTTATGTTTTTAAATTTGATAAAAATGGAAACAAAATATGGGAATTATCTAAAGAAATTGATGATAAAAAAGATTTTAATAGAAAAATACATCTTTACAGGTTGCAAGTTGCTTTAAGTGATTTTGGTAATGAACTTATTTTTAATGTGGGTACTAATTATTATAAGGAATATTTTCATTATTTTATTTTAGATAAAAAAGATGGAATTATTCTTAAACAGAATAAAGTTGAGTTTAAAGAGAAGAAACTAACTCCTCGAGATTTTTATAATTCCTTTATTCCAGAAGTTTATAAATTACCCTCAAACGAAAACATTCTAACAAATAAATATGGACTAATTCTATATGATTTCAATACTGATATTAAGAACTATGTTGATTCTTTAAATAAAGACAATAAATTAAATTTAAAATTTTTGTTTTCTTCCGAAGGGATATGGTTAATTGAATCTGATAATGAAAAATATTATAAAGTACTTTTTTTCGAGAAATAATACACAACAAAAAACCCTGCATTTGCAGGGTTTTTTGTTGTTATAAACTTGCGATTGCTTTTTCTATTCGCTTTATGCTTTCTTCTTTTCCAATCATTTCGATAATATCGAATAAATGTGGCCCTTTTAAAGCTCCCACTAAACTCAATCGTAACGGTTGCATTACTTTCCCCATTCCTATTTCGTTCGTTGTCATCCACTCTTTTAAAAGTGTTTCGATATTCATTGAAGTGAAGTCTTCCATCTTATTTAATTCCGAAATCACTTGTTCCATTAATGCTGGCGTTTCTTCTTTCCAGTTTTTAGAAGCCTTCTCGTCGTAAGACGTTGGTGCTTCGAAGAAATAATCGGCTAAATCCCAAAATTCATTTACGAAATGAGCTCTTTCTTTAATCATTCCCACGATTTTTGTTAAATCGAGTGAAGTCGATATATTTCTTTCGGCTAAATCCTTTTTAAACGATTCCGCTAAACTTGTATCACTTTGTTTTTGTAAATATTGGTGATTGAACCATTTGTTTTTGTCTGGATCAAACTTCGCTCCTGCTTTATGAATTCGGTTTAAATCAAATTTTTCAACCAATTCTTCTAATGTAAATATTTCTTGTTCACTTCCGTCGTTCCAACCTAATAAAGCTAAAAAGTTAATCACCGCTTCTGGGAAAAATCCTTTTTCTCTATAACCTGATGAAATCCCTTCTGCTGTTTTCCATTCCAAAGGAAATACCGGAAATCCTAATTTATCACCATCACGTTTCGATAATTTCCCATTTCCTACAGGTTTTAAAATCAAAGGCAAATGAGCAAATTCTGGAGCTTCCCATCCAAATGCTTTGTATAATAAATGATGTAATGGCATACTTGGCAACCATTCTTCACCACGAATAACGTGCGAAGTTTCCATCAAATGATCATCCACAATATTGGCTAAATGATAGGTTGGCATTCCGTCAGATTTGAATAATACTTTATCATCTAGTAAATTCGTATCAAACTTAATGTCGCCACGAACAATATCCTTTAATTCTAAAATTTCATTTACTGGAGTTTTAAAACGGATTACATAAGTTTCGCCATTAGCAATTCTTTGGTTTGTTTCTTCCTTTGTAATTACTAATGAAGTATCTAATTTCTCACGATTATGCCAATTGTAAATAAACGTTTTGCCTTGTTCTTCGTGTTGTTTTCTATGAGCATCTAAAGCTTCTGCCGTATCAAATGCATAATAAGCCCAACCCGAATTTATCAACTGATCCGCATATTCTTTGTACATTTCTTTTCTTTCGCTCTGGCGATAGGGTCTAAATTTTTCATTTTTTCCAATTGTTTCATCCGGTGCAATTCCCAACCATTCTAAAGCTTCAAAAATATACGCTTCTGCTTCTGGAACAAATCGCGTTTGATCCGTATCTTCAATACGAATATAGAAAACACCATTATGTTTTTTCGCAAATAAATAATTAAATAAAGCGGTTCTAACACCACCAATATGTAAAGGTCCTGTTGGACTTGGTGCAAAACGCACACGAACTTGTTTAGACATTGTTATATAGTTTTTATCCTTATTTTCACACGAGGGTTGTCGATGTGTTTGCAAAGATACAATTACAATTTTAAGTAAGAATTTTCAATTCGGAAAAATAATTAGGTTATTAACAATCTGCCTCGTAAAACGTTAAATTTCAATCAAAACATATTGATTTTTCTTGGTAGTTGTTGTATTTTTATCGGTTATAAACAAGATATCAACAATTTTGAATACAAAAGGCATCATTTTCGAAAAACTTGAAGGTTTTATTAAGAAGTTTTACACGAACGAACTGATAAAAGGAAGCATTCTTTTCATTGGATTGGGTTTGTTGTATTTCATTTTTACCTTATTAATTGAATATTTTCTGTGGTTATCAACTACCGGAAGAACTATTTTGTTTTGGTTGTTTGTTGCTGTTGAATCTTTTTTATTGATTCGCTTTATTGCATTCCCTTTGTTTAAATTATTCAAATTACAAAAGGGAATTAATTACGAGGAAGCTTCACAAATTATCGGAAATCATTTTACAGAAGTTAAGGATAAGTTATTGAATTTTCTGCAATTGTCAAATCAAGATCAAACGTCTGAATTATTGTTGGCGTCAATTGAACAAAAAGCGTCAAGCTTACAACCGATTCCATTTTCAAATGCGGTGAATTTTTCTAGAAATAAAAAGTTTTTACCTTATGCGATTGTTCCAATCCTATTAATAGTTTTATTTTTCGTTACCGGAAATTCCGCTGTAATTTCAAATAGTTTTAGTCGCGTGGTGAATTATGAAACAAAATATGCTCCTCCTGCTCCGTTTGAATTTGTGATTTTAAATAAATCTTTAAAGGTTGAACAAAATGCTGATTTCGTTCTTCAGGTAAAAACGCAAGGAAAGGTGATGCCTGAAAATATTGCAATTCAAATAGGTGATGAAGAATATTTTCTTCAAAACACAAAACCAGGAATTTTCGAATATACGTTTGCTAAACTTTCAAAAGATGTTGAATTTTCACTTGAAGCAAATGGTTTAAATTCGAAAAGTTATAATATCAATGTTGTAGCTGTTCCAATGATTGCTAATTTCGAAATGGTTTTGAATTATCCTTCTTATTTAGGAAAGAAATCGGAAGTTATTCAAGGAACAGGAAATGCAGTTGTTCCTGAAGGCACCGTTGTAAATTGGAGAATTAATGCTATAGCAACTGATAAAGTTTTCTTCAAATCTAATAATCAACAAAAACAATTTACTTCGAATAATTCCATATTTACGCTTTCGCGAAGCATCTCAGATAATTTGAATTATGAAATAATCACTTCAAATAAGAATGTAGTGGAGTTTGAAAAATTGGTTTATCAAGTTGCAATTATCAAAGATCAATTTCCAACTATTAATGTGCAAATTGCTCCAGATTCTTTAAAGTTGAAATCCAAAATGATGATTGGTCAAGTGGCCGATGATTATGGTTTAACAAAATTACAAGTTGTTTTTTATCCGAAAGGAAATCCTAGTGCTGCTAAAAAAGCTAATTTACCAATCAACAAACAAGCGGTTGATCAGTTTATTTATTCGTTTCCGAATGGCATTGCAATTGATGCGGGTCAAAATTACGAATATTACTTTGAAGTATTTGATAATGATGTAGTTAATAAGTATAAAAGCACTAAATCTTCCGTTTTCCTTCATTATGAATTAACAGAAGACCAAAAAGACGATAAACAACTGCATGAACAGAATGAAAACATTAACAGTTTAAAAAACTCGTTACAAAATCAGGAAAAACAACTTTCAGAATTAGATAAATTACAGAAGTTAAACAAAGAGAAAACTACATTAGATTTCAAAGATCAGAAGAAAGTGGAAGACTTCATTAAACGTCAAAAGCAACAAGACGAAATGATGAAAGAATTTACCAAAAAGTTATCCGAAAATTTAGAAGATTTCAATCCGAAAGCCCAAGACAAAGACAAGGAAGAATTGTTGCGTCGTTTAGAAGAAACTGAAAAGCAATCTGAAAAGAATGAAAAACTATTGAAAGAATTAGAAGAGCTTTCTAAGAAATTGGAAAAAGACGAATTGTTTGACAAAGCCGATAAGCTGAAACAAAACGCTAAAAATCAAAAACAAAACTTAGAGCAATTGGTGGAATTAACCAAGCGTTTTTATGTTGAAAAGAAGGCCGAGCAAATTGCAGATAAACTAAACAAGTTAGCTGAGAAGCAAGATAAGTTAGCCGAGAATGCAAAAGAAAATACCGAGAAGAATCAAGAAGCTATTAATAAAGAATTCGATGCGATTCAAAAAGACTTGCAAGATTTAGACAAAGAAAATAAAGATTTGAAATCACCTATGGACATTCCAAATGATGAGAATGAACAAGAAGATATCAAGAAAGATTTAGATAAATCGGCTGAGGAATTAAAAAAGGAAAACCAATCGAAGGCTAAACCAAAACAAAAAAGTGCCTCAGCTAAGATCAAAGAGATGAGTCAGAAAATGGCCGCGGCTATGGCTTCAGGAGAAAAGCAAGAAATGGAAGAAGATGTGAAATTGTTACGTCAGATTTTGGATAATCTTTTAGCTTTTTCCTTTTCAGAGGAAGCATTAATTAAAACAACAAGCCGTTCTCAAATTCGTTCGTTGGAATTAAATAAGGTTTTAAAACAACAGCAAAATTTAAAATTACAATTCAAACACGTGGATGATAGCTTGTTTGCTATTTCGATGCGTAACCCAAAAATCACTGAAATTATTTTAAAAGAAGTTGGAGAAATCCATTACAACTTAGATAAATCTTTAGAAACTTTGGCCGATAGTAACATTTCAAAAGGAGCTTCGCATCAACAATACGTTTTAACTTCTGCGAATCGTTTAGCTGATTTTCTTAGTAATGTGCAAAGCGATATGAATATGGAAATGCAAGGTCAAGGACAAGGTAAACCAAAACCTGGAAAAGGACAAGGTGCAGGAATGCAATTGCCAGACATTATAAAAAAGCAAGAGGGTTTAGGAGAAAAAATGAAAGATGGAATGAAGCCTGGCGAAAAGCCTGGTGAAAAACCTGGAGACAAACCCGGAGACAAACCTGGTGAAGGAAAACAAAAGGGAAAAACGGGTAAAGAAGGACAATCTGGCGAAGGTGGTGATGGTGGTGAAAACGGTTCTGAAGGAAATGCTGGTAAAGTGTTAGAGATTCTAAAAGAACAAAGACAATTGAGAGATGCTCTTCAAAAAGCATTAGAAAAAGAAGGTTTGTCCGGTCAAGGTCAGAATGCTTTGAACCAAATGAAAGATATAGAAAAGCAATTAATCAACAAAGGTTTTAAAAACGAAACGCTTCAAAAGATGCTTAATTTAAAACACGAATTATTGAAATTAGAAAATGCTATTCAACAACAAGGAGAAGACACGAAACGCCAATCGAAATCCAATAGCAAAGAATTCAATGGCTCCACTACTCCACTCTCTAAAGAATTTAAAGAATATATAAATAGTGTAGAAATATTAAACCGACAAAGCTTACCTTTGCAACCGAATTTTAATCAAAAAGTACAACACTATTTTAAAAACAATGATTAGTTTTAATTACGAAACCGATTTTACTTTATCAACCGAATCGCATTATGAGGAATGGATTTCTCGCGTAATTGCTTCAGAAGGTTTTGACGAAGGTGAAATTAATTACATATTTTGTGATGATGAATACCTGCATAAAATCAATGTGGATTATTTAGATCACGACACTTTAACTGACATAATCAGTTTCGATTATACGGAAGGAAATTTATTACAAGGTGATATTTTTGTTTCTGTAGAACGAGTAAAAGAAAACGCTTTAGATTTCAACGTTCCTTTTGAGGATGAAATCAAACGTGTATTGTCTCACGGCATTCTTCATTACTGTGGATATAAAGACAAATCTCTTGAAGACGAACTACTAATGCGTTCGAAAGAAGATGAAAAAATCCAGATGTTTCACGTGGAACAAAAAGGATTATAAAATAAAATTTTTTAAAATGTTTCACGTGGAACATAATATATATAACAGATGTTTTCAAATCAATATGATGTAATTGTTGTGGGTGCTGGGCACGCTGGTTGTGAAGCCGCTGCCGCGTCTGCTAATATGGGTTGTTCTACCCTATTGGTTACAATGAATCTTCAGAACATAGCACAAATGTCTTGTAATCCTGCAATGGGTGGAATTGCTAAAGGACAAATCGTACGCGAGATTGACGCTTTGGGTGGTTACTCTGGAATCATTTCAGACCGCACGGCTATTCAATTTAAGATGTTGAACAAGTCGAAAGGTCCTGCGATGTGGTCCCCAAGAGTACAATCTGATCGAATGCGTTTCTCTGAAGAATGGAGAACGATGTTGGAAAACACACCCAATGTGGATTTCTACCAAGAAATGGTTTCTGGAATTTTAGCTGAGAATGGTAAGATTGTCGGCGTTAAAACTTCACTTGGAATCGAGATAAAAGCCAAGACGGTTATCCTTACAAATGGAACTTTCTTAAACGGTTTAATCCATATTGGAGACAAACAGTTTGGTGGAGGTCGTGCTGGCGAAGGTGCTTCTTTTGGAATTACAGAAGATTTATTAAAGTTAGGTTTCGAAGCCGGAAGAATGAAAACAGGAACGCCTCCAAGAGTAGATGGTCGTTCTTTAGATTTTTCTAAAATGGCTGAACAAGCAGGTGATGAAGTTCCAGAAAAGTTTTCTTATTCAGATATAACCGCTCCTTTAAAAACACAAAGATCTTGTTGGATGTCTTATACTTCATTAGAAGTTCACGATATTTTACGCGAAGGTTTTGACAGAAGTCCGATGTTTAACGGTAGAATTAAAAGCTTAGGTCCGAGATATTGTCCTTCGATTGAAGATAAAATTAATCGTTTTGCAGATAAAGAAAGACATCAGTTATTTGTTGAGCCAGAAGGTTGGACAACTTGCGAATATTATATTAACGGTTTTTCTACTTCATTACCCGAGGAAGTTCAGTTTAAAGCTTTGAGCTCTGTTGCTGGATTTGAAAAAGTTAAATTCTTCCGTCCGGGTTACGCAATCGAATATGATTACTTCCCTCCTACGCAATTGCAACACACTTTAGAAACTAAATTAGTGGAAGGTTTGTATTTTGCCGGACAAATTAATGGAACAACTGGTTATGAAGAAGCCGCTTCTCAAGGATTAATGGCCGGAATTAATGCCGCTTTAAAAGTGCAAGAAAGGGCTCCATTTATTTTAAAAAGAGATGAAGCTTATATTGGAGTTTTGATAGATGATTTAATTACGAAAGGAACAGAAGAACCGTATCGTATGTTTACTTCTCGTGCCGAATATAGAACCTTATTGCGTCAAGATAATGCTGACTTTAGATTAACACCTAAAGCTTTTGAGTTAGGTTTAGCAAAAGAAGAACGTTTAATCCGTATGGAACAAAAATTTTCTAAATCGGATGCAATGGTAAATTTCTTTAAAGAGACAAGTTTAAAACCTGAAGAAGCAAATCCAATTTTAGAAAGTAAAGGTTCTTCGCCAATGAGTCAACCCGATAAAATGTTTAAAGTATTTTCACGTCCACAGTTGGATTTGGAAGATTTTAGAAAATTTAAAAAAGTTGCTGCTTACATTGAAGAGCATAATTTAGACAGAGAAATTGTAGAACAGGCCGAGATACAAGTTAAATATTCAGGCTATATAGAAAAGGAAAAAAACCATGCGGATAAATTAACACGTTTAGAAGATGTAATAATTCCGGATAATTTCGATTTCGACAAAATTAAATCACTTTCCATTGAAGCCAAACAAAAACTAAATAAGATTCGGCCGAAAACAATTGCTCAAGCCTCTCGTATTAGTGGTGTTTCACCAAGTGATGTTTCAGTACTGTTAATCTATATGGGAAGATAAGGAAGTGTTCAGTTTTCAGTGATCAGTTTGCAGTGTTCAGTGTTCAGTTTACAGTCTCAGTTTACAGTCTCAGTATTCGGTTTCAGTATTCAGTCTCAGTAATCATTTGAAATAAATTAGTTTAGTTTCCTAAAATAGAAAACCTTAATAACTAACACGTAATTGACTGTAACGTTCGACTGATTTCTGACCACTAAAAAAAATGTTTCACGTGAAACAATCGTGTCAACCCTATTCAAATAAGCCTTTCGCATAAAAAATAAAATTAAATGAATTTTTTAGAAGATAAAAGTTTTATTACCGTTAAAGATTTTTCTGTTTCAGGAGAATCTTTCTCGTTGTTGTTAAATGAAGAATATCAAATTTTAAAAACCCATCCCCAACCTACTTTGGAAAATTTGGGTGCTTATTATGAATTCGAAGATTATATTTCGCATACCGATGGAAAACGTACATTATTTGAAAAGATGTATCATTTTATCAAACGAAAAGCAATTCGAGATAAAGTCCGTTTGATTAATGCACATCATCCCTTAAAAGGTAAGATTTTAGATATTGGTGCCGGAACTGGAGATTTTCTTTTGGAATGTAAAAACCAGAATTGGGAAATCTTAGGAATTGAACCAAATGATAAAGCTAAAGGAATTGCAATTGGGAAAGGAATAAAACTTGGTGATACCATTGAAAAGTTAGAAAGTAATTCTTTTGATGTAATTACAATGTGGCACGTTTTAGAACACGTTCCAGATGTTGAACATCAAGTTGCCGAATTGAAGCGTTTGTTAAAACCTAGGGGAACAATAATTATCGCCGTTCCAAATTTCAAATCATACGACGCAAAACACTATAAAGAATTTTGGGCGGCTTTTGATGTGCCAAGACATTTGTGGCATTTTTCAAAAACAGCCATCGAAAAATTGTTCGACAAACAAAATATGAATTTGGAAGATGTCAAGCCAATGTGGTTTGATAGTTTTTATGTGTCACTTTTATCTGAAAAATACAAAACGGGTAAAATGAATTTTATTTCTGGATTTTTTATTGGATTAAGTTCTAATATTTCAGGAATCTTCAAAAAAGAGTTTTCATCACATATTTATGTCTTAAAAAACAAGTAAAAACTATTTTAAAGCGTTTTTAGCGACTTTTATAGGTCTTTAGATATGATTTAGCCATTATTTTTTGAAAACCCAAGAGATTGAACGTGTGAAAGTTGGTTTTGATAGCTTATAATTATAGATTACTTATTGTTGATAAGAAATATTGATAACAATAAAATAAATAAAAAAGCTACAAATTTGCTTCTTGCGAACTTATTATTACTTTTACAAAAAAAATAATTATTTATACAAAATGAAAAAAGCCATTTTAATTTTAGGTGTTGCATTAAGCATTTTAGCTTGTAACAAAAATGAAGAAAAATCTGATAATGTTAAAACTGCCTACATTGATACTTCTGAGTTAATTGAAAAATATGAAAAATTTAAAGACGAAGATGATAAGTTCAAAGTTAAATCTCAAGAGTTAGGAAGACCATTAGAAGCGAAAGTAAAGGCGTTCCAAAATGAAGCTCAAAGTTTTCAACAAAATGCACAAGCTAAAGGGCAGCAATGGGCTCAACAGAAAGGAGCAGAATTACAACAACGTGAACAACAATTAGGAATGGAGCAAAATGCTTTATTACAACAATTGCAACAAGAAGGGGCTGTTTTAAAAGATACTTTAATTAGTGAAGTAAAACAATTCATCAAAACGTATGGTAAAAAGAAAGGATACGATTATGTATACGGAACAGGTGATGCTGCTACAATTCTTTATGCTAAAGACCAGTATGATATTACAAAAGATGTTTTAAAAGAATTAAACGATTCTTATAAGTCAACTAAGAAAGACGACAAACCAGAAGCTAAAGCTGAAGAGAAAAAATAATTTAAAGTCCCGTTTTATCGGGACTTTTTTATTTAATATCGTTTCTATATATTTGTAGTTCAAAATTATATGCCAAATGGAATCATTATCAGCCGCTGCGACTTATGCACTTCGATTTATCAATCAAACTAATAAGTCAATCTTTCTTACCGGTAAAGCCGGAACTGGGAAAACTACACTTCTAAAAGAAATTATTGCTACAACTCACAAGAACACTGTTGTTGTAGCTCCAACAGGTATCGCCGCTTTGAATGCAAATGGCGTTACGATTCACTCGATGTTTCAGTTACCTTTTGGAGGCTTTATCCCTGACAACAAACAACTACCACATTTTTCTGAAACTGTTAAATTCGAAAATCGTGATTCGTTAGGCCGTCATTTTAAGATGAATAACGTAAAACGTGCGGTGATTCGAAATATGGAGTTGTTAATCATTGATGAAGTGTCAATGTTAAGAGCCGATGTGCTTGATGCTATGGATTTTATGATGCGAAGAGTGCGTAGAAACGAAAGACCTTTTGGAGGTGTTCAGGTGCTTTTTATAGGAGATTTGCTACAATTACCTCCAGTTGTGAAGAATGAAGAATGGAATATGTTGAAGAATTATTACCGTGGGATGTTCTTTTTTCATTCGCATATTATTCAACAATATCCTCCTTTATATATAGAATTAGATAAGATTTTTCGTCAAACAGATGCTGAGTTTATTGATGTTTTGAATAATTTAAGACACAATAAGATCACTGCCGAAGATGTGAAAACTTTGAATCAATTCGTTCAACCTAATTTCGATCTAAAGAAAAATAAAGGTTATATCACTTTGACTACGCATAATGCAAAAGCGGACACTATTAATGCACAATCCTTGAAGGATTTAGACGGAAAATTATTTACTTATTCTACCGAAATAACAGCCGATTTCCCAGAAAAAATATTTCCGCTTGACGAAAAATTACAGCTAAAAGTGGGTGCTCAAGTAATGTTTGTTAAAAACGATTTGAATGCGGACAAACAATTTTATAACGGTAAAATGGGCGTTATCAAGTCGTTAACCGAAAAAGAAATATTTGTCTATTTTACAGAAGAAAAGAAAACCATTGAAGTGGAGCGTTATGAATGGCAGAATATCCGCTATAACATCAACGAAAATACGAAAGAAATTCAGGAAGAAGTAATCGGAACTTTTGTCCACTACCCTATTAAGTTGGCTTGGGCAATTACGGTTCATAAAAGTCAAGGATTAACATTTGACAAAGCTGCGTTAGATGTATCCCAAGTTTTCGCGCCTGGACAAGCTTATGTGGCTTTATCGCGATTGCGTTCTTTAAAAGGGCTTGTTTTATTGTCTCCTTTGCGAATGAATGGTATTTCTAGCGACGAAGATGTGTTGAGTTATGCTGAAAACAAAGCTTCTGAAGAAATTTTACAAAAATCATTAGCGAAAGAAACCTCTAGCTTTTGGTTGCATTCATTGATTATAGCATTCGATTTCAAGCAGTTAGTCCAAGAATGGCGGAATCACTTGTTTAGTTATAATTCCGAACCAGCAAAATCTACAAAAGGGAATCACGAAAAGTGGGCAAAACTTCAACACGATAAATTGGCTCCTATTTTGGCTCCTTCGGCAAATTTTTTAGTGCAATTGCAAAATATTTTTACCTCGGATAATTTAGAACCTCAATTTGTAAAACAACGTTGCGACGCTGCTTATGATTACTTTTTTAAAATTTTAGACGATGTAACCGAAGAACTGTTGTTGAAAATTGAAGAAATCAAACGTACAAAAAAAGTAAAAGCGTTCCACGATGAATTAGTGGAATTAGAAGAGCTGCAAATACGAACGATTATTCAACTTAAAAAAGTAAAATTACTTACTCAAACTATTGTTGATGGAAAAGAAATTTCGAAACAGAATTTAGTTTCCGAAGATATCAACGTGTACAAAATCAATAAGTTAGTTGTAGTTTCAGAACGCTTCAAAAAGTTAAATATCGCTTTGGTCGAAGATGACGACGATGTTTCGTATTATACAGATTCGAAAAAGAAAAAAACTAAGGAGCCCAAGAAATCTACTTACGAAGATACCTTAGAATTGTGGAAACAAAATATGACTATTTTCGAAATTGCAAAGCAGCGTAAACTTACGCCTCAAACCATTTATAATCATTTCACTAAATTGATTCAGATGGAAATCGTGCAACTTTCGGATATTTTACCGGCTGATAAAATCGTCGAGTTGAGCGCTGCATTTAAAGATTTTAAAGGCGAAAGTTTAGGCGAATTAAAAGAAATCCACGGCGATAAATTCTCGTGGGACGAATTACGAATGTTTAAAGCAAGCTTAGCTTAACCAATAAACAGCAATTACTGCCGGAATAAAATAAATTACAATAGTGCGTGCACCATCATAATCTTTAGCTAAACGCTGTCCAAATAATAGGAACAACAATGTAATGCTTGATAAAATTGCACCATAGAAACCTAAACCTCTCAGCACTACCTCTTGCATTAAATGTTGAATAATTCCCGATACGCATAAAACACCTGAAACTATTTCTAATAAAAGAATAATTCCCAAAGCAAAGGGAACTTGTTTTGCTAAAACGGTGTTGGTAAAATGGCCTGTTAACCATGCAACATTTCCTTTCCAATCTTTCATTTTGTCGTATCCTGATTGTAAGAAAGTTATGGCTAAAAAGGCTAAAACTAATAATGGGGCAACTTGTATCATATTTATTCTTTTTTATGGATTAATCGGGTTAATTTTATGGATAAATCGGTTAAGATAATTCTACTACTTCCATTGCGCTCAATATGGTAGATGGCATCTTCTAATTCTTTATAGATTTCATTTATATTTGAACTATTTACGAAAGGTGCAAAGTTTTTTAATTCAAATTTAGGTACATTGGTTTCTAAAAAAACTAAATCATCAGCTTTGTAATTCAATAGCAACGCTTGTCTAAAAAACTGTATGCAATAATGTAAAAATTGTTTTTGCGTTTCTCTTCCTGTTTTTGAAATCTTTTCACTCCATGCAATCAAATCTAAAATTGCTGTAGCATTTCCTTTTGCTCGGAAGGCACTTCTCACCCACTCTACAAACCATTCATCAAAAGGAAATTCATCTTCTTCCTTTTTAAAAAGATGAAGTGCTTTATTATAATTTCCTTCACTTTGATGTGCAATTTTTTGTGCTAAAGTAGCATCGCATTTTTCACGTGAAACCAAAGCATTTGCAATTACCGCTTCACTTAAACCAATAAAATCAATCAATTGGCAGCGTGATAGGATGGTTTGTAAAATATCGTTCACGTTTTCTGTAATTAAAATAAAAACAGTTTTTGCTGGCGGTTCTTCTAACAGTTTTAATAATTTATTAGCCGAAGCGGTGTTCATTTTATCAGCCATCCAAATAATCATCACCTTATAGCCGCCTTCATAGGATTTTAGCGCTAATTTTTTATTGATTTCGGCGGCTTCATCAACATTTATTAAACCTTGCTTGTTTTGGATACCAATAGTTTTTAACCAGTCAAACAGATTTCCGTATGGAGTTTCTGTTAAAAATTGTCGCCATTCGGTCAAAAAATTATCACTAACGGGATGTGATTTTATACTATCCGTAGAAGCTACAGGAAAAGCAAAATGCAAATCGGGATGAGAAAAATGATCAAATTTTAAATTACATACAGTATTTTCACCTTGATTTTCACCGCCTAAATTTCCACACAAAATGTATTGTGCATAAGCAATCGCCATCGGCAACATTCCACAACCTTCTGGACCAGCGAACAATTGAGCGTGAGGTATTCTTCCTGCCTCGGCACTTTTAGTAAGGTGGTTTTTAATGTGGTCTTGTCCTAAAATATCTTTGAAAAGCATGTGCCAAATATAAAACATTTTTACGAATGAAATCTTTATTAAGACGTACGGTATAACTTTTTTTTCACAGTAGTAATTCGATTTTTAAGTGGTACAAATTGTTTTTGGCACGTTTTTTGAAAACACCCTTTTAATGATATCAATAAATTTTTCTTTAGGATTAAAAAGTTTGTCCTAATTTTTTTTAACATCTTGAATTAAACCTTAAAAATAGCTATTTGTAATAGAATCGTTTAATTCTAAATTTTATTTTGTTTGTTTTTATTAATTAATATATATTTGTAATAAGGCAGACATAAAAACATTTTTTTTAAATCTATAAAACCCCAATAATATGAAATTATTTTACTTAGGACTTTTATCATTTTTTTTGTTAGGATCAGTAGAAGTTGTAGCTCAAAAAAATCAAAAAGCCGCGCCGCAAATTATTATCAACGTTAGAGGAATTTCTAAATACCATAACTTAAAAGAACTTCAAGATATGACGAAAGGGCAGCTTATTCCGTTATACAAAGAAAGAGTTAAAATTTTATACAATGTTTTTCCTTATATCGGTGTGACACCAAAACCGGGCGTTTCATTTGCAGATCTTGGAATCCCAGCCAGTAAAGAAAATACCGCTGCCTTAGACCAAGAAATTATAAACAGAGGTCAATTTATTGAGAATAATGATAAATTTTTGGATGCAATCCTACCTTATTCCGATACTTCAAATATTATAAATGCAATCCTTTTTTATGAAGAAGTATTGAAAATGGTGAGTAGTAGTACTCAAAATTAATTATTTTTTAACCCAAATTATGAGAAATATTAGATTTTTAATTTTAGCAATCTTTACTTGCTCATTAGCTTTTGCACAACAGGAAATGGGAATCGTTGGACAAAGTAACTGGCTTTACGGCTGGACATCTTTCAAACCTTTAACGACAGATTACCCGCAAACAACAAAAATATTACCAAATGTAATATCTTCAGACTTTAAATTATCGGGTTTTGAAACTTACAGTTTGGTCGGAGAGGTTTATGTGACTAATAATGCGACTTTAACTATTGAACCAGGAACTATAATTAGAGCCAGTACGGATGAATATAGTACCTTAATTATAACCAAAGGGTCGAAAATAGTTGCAGAAGGATTGCCTAATAATCCCATAATTTTCACATCTTCTAAATCTGCCAAGGAAAGAAAACCTGGAGACTGGGGCGGCATATATATATTAGGTAACGCGCCTATTAATATTTATGGTGGTGTTTATAAAATTGAGTCGTCTATAGATCCGAGTTTAATTACTGCGGGTGGTTCAAATCCTGCAGATAATTCTGGTTCAATTAAGAACGTAAGAGTTGAGTTTGCCGGAAAAGGTAAGAATAGAAATTCTATCTACGATGCTGTAAGTTTTATCGGAGTCGGAACGGGTACTGTAATTGATGGTCTTCAATCTAGTTTTTCTAATGGAAATTCATTTAAATTCATTGGCGGAAATGTTAAGGGAACAAAGATGATTGCGTACCGATCTAAAAACAGCGATTTCGAATTGACTCAAGGTGTAAATTGTGAGTTAACTAACGGTTTAGTAATACGATATGCTTACTTTTCAGCTAGTACAAGTTTTAGGGCAGTAACCATAAAACAGTTTGAAAATAGGGATATTACGGATTTTACAAAACCACAAACCAACGTTTCGATGACCAATTTCTCAATGATTAATGAGAGTGATGGTGAGGCAGTTACTAAAGGTTTAATAAAAGAAGCAATTTATATAAATGACGGTTGCTTTTTTTCTCTGAATAAGAGTATAATTTCAGGATTTGAAACGGCTCTTTTTTTAAGTTCTAACATTGCGCTCAATCCAGAAAATATAAATAAGATTAAATTAAAAAAAATATTTTTTAATAATTGTGAAAACAATATCATATCAGAATTAGGTACTACTGAAAGTCAAGATTTGGAATCAATGTTTGCTGCAGCTATTTTTGGAAATGTTTATTATAAGGCATCAGCAACCGACATTTTTAATGATCCCAATAATGAAAGAACTCCAGATTATAGAATTAAAATTAGCGGTGTAAAGTAAATTTTACAGCGCTAATTTTTTATAAAGTAACGCAATACTAAAACTTCAATAGCAACGAAATAGTTTTATTGATTTTACTAAAGTAGTCTACGTTTGTGTTTCTCCCCCTTCTTTTAAATTAAAGCACTTACTTCACGAAACTAATTTTTCTATCAAAATTATTTTAGAAATCTTGAGCTACGACTACTGTCTTAATCTTTGTTTAAGGGAGATTTTAAAATTGAATTAATTTATTAATTAGAAATTTTATAATCATTTAAATTCAATTAAAAGCTTGAAGATTATTAACAATTTTTTTAACGTATATTTAAGTTAGAAGATTATTTATCTTAAATTTATAGTGTTTTGTTTAAAGTTTTTAATTTAAACTTTGGGAAATTATTTTCAAAACATAACAAGATTTACAAAAAAAAATGCTTTTTTTGTATCGTAAAAAATTAAAACAAAAGCCTTTTTCTAAATAAGAAAAAGGCTTTTGTTTTTTAATTTTAAATGTGTTTTTAATTATTAATCACTATTAATTTGCGTTATTAAACCTAAATATAGCTCTTAATAATAATGATGAATTTAAATTGAAACAATCAAAATTATCATTATTATTGAAGGTTTAATGCATATTTAGCCATATTAAGTAATGTTTTTAAAGTTTTTTATAATTTATTTCTTGTTTAACTTTATGAAAGAAATATTGTAATGATATTTTGTTTTTCCGCGACGTTCTTAAACTTTTCAATTGCCGAAGGCTCAACATTTTAAACTCAAATACAAAACATTAAATTTAAACTTATTGCAGAGCTTTGTTTTTATACTATCTTTGGCCCAAATTATTTTTTCGTTAATTTTAATACAATTTTACGTGTATTTCATTGCTTGAAATTAAAAAAAAACGAAGAACCCAGCAAACGCTAGGAAAAAAAAATGAAAATGTACAGAAAAACTGTACTGAAAAGAAGAATAAAAAAATTATATTTGCTAAGGAAGTTATAATGAAAAGTTAAATTTTTGATTAGATTAATCCTAATTTATTGTAAAATGTAATTTATAACGACAAAGTGCAGTAATTAACAGGTAGACTTTGGAACTACTGTTTAAAATGGTATGTAATTAATAATAGTTGATGAAGGTAGGTAAGTTTAAAAGAGAAGTCTTTTTGTTATGATGTCTTCTAAATATATAAAATAAAATAATTATGAGCGGGTTTAGCGTTTCATTTAAATATAATTTTTTAATTATTGCTTTAGCGATTTCTTCTGCTGTAAGCAGTCAAATCGTAATCACTAAACCGATCCTGAGTTTTAGTTTTTTGTGTGAAAGTCAGTTTGTTAATACAACGCACACTATTACATTTACAGCAAGTCCCTCAAGTAATATTAATTCGAATAATGTTTTTACTTTAGAAATGTCTAATAATGATTTCGCGACAGCTCCATTAGTAGTTCCTGCCGCAGTTTCATTAGTAGGAGCACAATACACAATGACCTTTAGTCTGCCGACGATAACTTTTGGCCCTAACTACAAGTTAAGAGTGAGAAGTTCAAGTCCAGCAGCCTTAAGTCCAAATTCTGATGCTTTTGACGCCTATTACATAAAGCACAACCAAGAGATATTAGTGAACTCGCCGTCCGGAGTTGACAATGTAGCATTTTGCTCAGGTGGAGGAAGCTTCACTCTTTTTATTTATAATTCAGGAACCAATTCCTCTCCTCTTTTTTATCCCGAACTAACCTATGTATGGAAGAAAAAACAATTACCGACTGACATAGTTGTCGGTACAGGGAGTTCTCTAACTGTTACCCAACCTGGTCAATATTTTGTGGAAACAAATTATGGTGTGTGTACACCATCTTTCGATTCTAGATCAAGAATTATAACGGTTTCATCTCAAGCGTCGTCAAATTTAACTATTACAAGTAGTAGTGGTAATCAAATATGTGAAGGTTCAGATGTCACTTTAACGGGTAATTTAATCGGACCAGAATACACATATCAATGGTATAAAGATAATCAAGAAATTGTCGGAGCAACCAATGTTAGTTACTTAACCACCACATCAGGAGACTATAAATTAATTACTGATAATGGCATTTGTGTTGCAGAATCAAATGTAATTATATTATCACCTATAACTTTTACGTATAGTGTTGTCCCAGCCTCTCCTATTTCTATTTATCAAGGACAAACTGTGAACATTGTTATAACAACAACGGCGGCAAGTCCGGTTTACCAATGGTATAAAGATAATGTGTTGTTGCCAGAGACAACAAATACATTAGCAGTCAATCAAATTGGTACTTACAAAGTAATAATAAATCAAACATCTGGTTGTATAGTAAGTGAAGAGGTTGAAATCGCTGTACAAAAACCCGAAATAAATGAAGTTCCTAATTTAATAAGTCCAAATAATGACGGTGTTAATGATACTTGGGTTTTACCTAATTCAATTACATCTCAATCCGGCATTAATGTTAAGATTTTCAATTCTTCTGGTAAAATGCTTTTGTCAACTGATAATTATTTAGATAACTGGCCCACCGAAGAATCAGATTTTATTAATTCAAACGCCGTTTTTTATTATATAATTTCTAAAGGAAGTAGTAAGATAAAACAAGGAACAATAACTGTTATAAAGTAATAAAGATTTGAAAAAGAAATACCTTTTAATAACCACCCTACTTTTTTGCATAACTGTGTTTTCTCAGGAAAATGCAAACAGTTCCTTTGATATATCATTAAAGAATTCAATTAAATTCAATAAATATTTAATTAATCCTGCTTTTAGTTTTGCTAAAGAAACTGCACCTACTTTGACAATTGTTAATAGACGTCAATGGGTAGATTTTGAAAATGCGCCACAATTCTATTTTGCTAATTATTTAGGAAGATTGAGCAATAGATCTAGATTCGGGATCGGTATTTATCAGCAAAGCGCAGGTGTTTTGAAGAACTTTGGTGGAGTTGTGAATTACTCTTACGCTGTTCCTGTGGGGGATGAATCAATTCTTGCTTTTGGTATAAACACCTATTTTTATAATTCTACTTTTGATTTTGGAAAAATAATTACAGTAGAGAATGAACCGCTACTTCAAAATCAAAAAGCCAATTCACTTATTGGCCTCAAACCAGGTATAAACTTCGGTACTGAATTTTTTGATTTTGGTGTTTCCGTAAATAATTTAGTCCTGTATAATCTTGCAACTAGTGAAATGGTTAAAGATAATCAGGAAAATAGTTATTTAGGTCATGTCATGTATACAGGTTACATAAATAGCTATAGAAGATTCCTAGACGATGCTAAATTTTCAACGTTAGTATTTGTTGAAAAAAAGAATGATGCGACTGCTCTAGCCGCTAACTTATTATTAGATATCCCTAACAAAGCATGGATTCAAGGAGGGTATAATACGCTTTACGGTTTTTCTGCTGGGGTAGGAATTACAATATCAGAAAGATTTTCGTTGGGATATAACTATGATTTAGGTCTTGGAGATGTATCAGAGCTAGGATCAAGTCATCAGTTTTTATTGGCTTATACATTTGACGAATATGAAAATATCAATATAACTAATCGTGTAAAGAAACAAGGTGGAAGTAAAAAACCTGTTAAAAAGACATCAACAACTATTGCACTAAAAACTAAAGCTCAAAAAGATAAAGAAAACGCAGAAAAATTAGCAAATGCTAAACTGGAAAGAGAACGATTAGCTGCAGAAGCAGCTGCAAATGCAGAGAAGAATAGACTTGCAAATGAAGAAGCAGCCCGTTTAAAAGCAGCTGAAGATAAAGCTAAATTAGAAGCGCCAGTAAACATACAAGCAGAAAAAGATAGATTAGCGGCAGAAGAAGCAGCACGTATAAAAGCGGCGGCAGATAAAGCGAAAGCAGAAGCTGCGGCAAAAGCACAAGCAGAGAAAGACAGATTAGCATCCGAAGAAGCAGCTCGTTTAAAAGCAGCAGAAAGAGCTAAATCGGATAAAGCTAGAGCAGCTGCAGCAGCAAAAACACAAGCAGAAAAAGACAGATTAGCAGCTGAAGAAGCGGCTCGTTTAAAAGCGGCAGCAGAAAAAGCTAAGGCGGAAGCTGCGGCAAAAACACAAGCAGAAAAAGACAGATTAGCAGCTGAAGAAGCGGCTCGTTTAAAAGCGGCAGCAGACAAAGCTAAGGCAGAAGCTGCGGCAAAAACACAAGCAGAAAAAGACAGATTAGCAGCTGAAGAAACGGCTCGTTTAAAAGCGGCAGCAGACAAAGCTAAGGCAGAAGCTGCGGCAAAAACACAAGCAGAAAAAGATAGATTAGCAGGCGAAGAAGCGGCTCGTTTAAAAGCGGCAGCAGACAAAGCTAAGGCGGAAGCTGCGGCAAAAGCACAAGCAGAAAAAGATAGATTAGCAGCCGAAGAAGCGGCTCGTTTAAAAGCGGCAGCAGACAAAGCTAAGGCGGAAGCTGCGGCAAAAGCACAAGCAGAAAAAGACAGATTAGCAGCTGAAGAAGCGGCTCGTTTAAAAGCGGCAGCAGACAAAGCTAAGGCAGAAGCTGCGGCAAAAGCACAAGCAGAAAAAGATAGATTAGCAGCCGAAGAAGCGGCTCGTTTAAAAGCGGCAGCAGACAAAGCTAAGGCGGAAGCTGCGGCAAAAGCACTAGCAGAAAAAGATAGATTAGCAGCTGAAGAAGCGGCTCGTTTAAAAGCGGCGGCAGACAAAGCTAAGGCAGAAGCTGCGGCAAAAGCACAAGCAGAAAAGGATAAACTTTCAACAGAAGAGGCGCTTAGAAAGAAACTAGAATCAGATGAATCGAATAAAGCTGTTGAAGCATTTAAGAAGGATATTGAAACAAAAAGTAATGCATCAGACGAGTTAACTAAAAGTTTAGAAGCAATTGTAAAAGAAAGAGATGCCGATTTAAAAGAGTTTTTACTAGAAAACACTTTAAACGCGGATGGTACTGTGAGGGGACCAAAAGGTTTTGTGAACACAAAAGAAGAAAATGCGAAACTTGAGAATTTAAAATCAAGAATAAGTTTAAACAAAGTAGAGTTCGATAAATTGATTAGAGATTTTGAAGCTTCAAACATCCAAAGGCTAAAAGAAATTAAAGCTAAGGGGATCTCTGATACCGACGCTAAACCTTTGAATGATTATTATCAAAAAATGTTAAATGATTTAAAACAAAAAAGAGAAACATTTAATAGACTTGAAAAAGAAGCAGATTTAAAAATTCAGAAAATAAAAGACGAGAAAGAAGCCGAAAGATTAAGAAGGATTAAAAAGGCAGATTACGACAGTGAAACGGAAAGAAATCGTAGAAATCAAGAATACTTGGAAGGTTTAAAGAAAAACCAGGAAGTTGTAGGTGGAAATGACACCGCGCCTAAAAATAAAGAAGGCGAATCAACTAATAATCCAAATGCGATTATTGACATTCCAATTATTAAAAAATTAACAGATGTAAGTGCTGGATATTATTTGGTTTTAAAAACATTTAGTAATCTTGAAGAAACAAAAGCCTATTTATCTACAGTTATTAGTGCAGGTGGGGGAGCAAATGTAAATTTCTTTTATAATTTGCATAACAGTACTTATTATGTATACATTGCGAAAGCGGATACGATGGGCGACGCTAACCAGGAGTTAAAAGCTAAAGGCACTAAGACATACAACAAAAATATGTTTATTGCTAAAGTGGAATAAAACAGATAATATAAAAAAGACAATTAAAATAAATAGAAACCTAATTCTAGAAACATAATGAAAAGAACTACCCAAAAATTCTTATCCATACTAACCTTCTTTTTGTTAGTGACAAACGTTATTGTTGCGCAAAATTTTGTTCCTTTTACTTCGGGCAAATATACTGCATCCTTAAAAGGCGATATGTTATTAATTGGAAATAATGTGTTGAATAGAGTGCAAGGAGCAAACACTGCTAATGTACCGCACAATGTAGGAGGTAATAACAACGATTTCAATATGCAATATACAGATGTAGATAGTGATCCTACTACATTTTGTTCAAGTACTGCTGATTTAACGATCCCTTCAAAAACTACGGGATGTTACGCTATTAAATATGCAGGATTATATTGGGCAGGTATGTATAAGCAAGCTGATATAACGAGTGGAAGGGTAAATAGGGCTAACCTAAACACAGTTAAATTTAAATTGCCAGGAGCGGCTAACTACACTGATATTACGGGTAGTGTAATCTATGATTCTTTTCCATTGGATTTATCTGCAACTTCAAAAGGATATGCTAGTTATGCTAATGTGACTGCTTTAGTTCAAGGTTTAGCAGACGCTAATGGAACTTATGGTGTTGCCAATTTAATTGCGGGTTCTACTTCAAATACTTCGGCCGGCTGGACATTGTTTGTTGTGTATGAAGATCCTCTTGCTACCGCTAAAAATATAACGTTGTTTGATGGATTTAGTTCAATTAGCTCTACCGGAGGGTTGAATATTCCTATTTCTGGGTTTACAACCATACCTGTTGGGCCGGTTAGAGCAAAATTAGCTTTTTCTTCTTTAGAGGGAGATTTAGGTTTAACGGGAGATCGCTTGAGAATAAACGGTACTGCATTAAGCACTCCTAATAGAGGTGTAAATAACTTCTTTAATTCTAGTATAGATTTTGTGAATGTATTAAATAATGTAGTTCCATTTACTACAAGAAATCTTAATAGTTCCAATTTATTAGGTTTTGATGCAGGTATAATTAATGTTAACAACCCCGGAAATGGAGTAATTGCGAACGGAAGTACTACAGCTACAGTTCGATTAGAATCTAGTGGAGACGCGTACTTTTATTATATGAATGCATTTGCCGTAGAAATCATTCAGCCTCAAATTAATCTAATTAAAACTGTTAAAGATTTAGCAAATACAAATATTGGTAATGGAAACGTCAATCTTAGCCAGCAATTGTATTATGATTTAGAATTTCAAAATATTGGTAATGACAATGCTACATTTTTTACTATAACAGACGTTCTTCCTGTTAATGTAGATTTTTTACCTGCCGATTTGATTTTACCTCCTGGAGTTACTTATACTTTCAATGCAGCGACAAACACTATAGTTTTTACAATTCCTAATTCATTAGTTACACAAGGTGGCGCTCAATATCTAATTAGAATTAAAGTTAAAGTTGTTGATGATTGTAATTCGCTACGAGATGCTTGTTCAAATGAAATTAGAAATTTAGCATTTAAAACTTATAGTAGTGCTAATTCCGGTAATATTGTAGAAAATCAACAACCTAGTGCTTCTGGAATTAGCGCATGTTTAATACCGGAACCTGGAACTACAAATTTCCTTGTAGGAATTGATGATTGTAACTTTATTAGAGATGAGATTTTATGTGGAAGTTCTGTTGTGTTAACTGCTGGTTCAGGATACACAAATTATCAATGGCATAGTGGTGCACCGCCAACTGCAGCAAACATAATTCCAGGAGCAACTAACCAATCATATACAACAACAACGACAGGAACTTATTCAGTTGTGAATACAGCACCTGCTCCATGTTTGTCTATTATTGAAACAATCAATGTTATTGATTTTAATGGTGTAGTTCCAAATCCAATTATACCTTTTGCAGATCAGGTTGGATTTTGTACTAATCTTGGTTCTGATTTACCAAAAATTTTCCTTTGTGGAACTGGGGATGTTAGAGCGATTCAAACAAACATATTAAATGCAACAAGTATCATTTGGGAGAAACTAGATGAAACTAGTTGTGCTGCATCAACCATTGTAGACTGTCCAAATACAAATTCCTCGTGTGTATGGAACCAAGTAGCGACAGGTCCAAATTTTGATGCTAATGCAGCAGGACAATATAGAGTTCAAATAATATTCCAAAATGGATGTTTTAGAACTTACTATTTTAATGTATATCAAAATTTATTTACACCCACAGAAGTACATCAAGATATTATTTGTGGTACCAATGGATCGATAACGGTAAATGGTGTTCCAACTGGATATGAATATAGCTTAAGTCCAACCGGACCGTGGCAAACTACAAATATCTTTCCAATTGCAACAGCAGGAAACTATACAGTTTATGTTAGACAAGTTGGAACTGGAGTTGGAAATTGTGTTTTCACAATACCAAACATTCCAATAATTGTAAGAAATTTTACAGTAGATGTAATTCCTACACAACCATTATGTAATGGCGGACAAGGAAGTATAAGAGTTCAAGTAAATAACGTAGAACCACAATATACATATCAATTATTTTTAGGAGCTGTTTTAGTAAATTCAGCAGGGCCTATTAATTCAAATGACTATATTTTCTCTAATTTACCTTCAGGAACTTATACCGTTATCGCAACAACAACGGATGGTTGTACAAACACACAAACAGTTACTTTAACTCAGCCGGCACCGCTAACTGTAACCGCTGCAGTTACAATTCCTTTAACGTGTGGCCCTGGTGAAATAACAATTTATCCTGTAGGAGGAACTCCTCCATACGTTTATGAAGTAAGCACAATTGCAGGTTTTCAAACCACTCCGCAGTTTGAAATCTTAACAGCAGGAACTTACAACGTAACTGTTACAGATTTTAATAACTGTACGGCAACAACTACTATAGTTGTAAATCAAATTCCTGCCCCAGTATTTACAGTTTCTCAAACAAATGTTCTTTGTTATGGAAGCAATACCGGTTCAATTACATTTAATGTATCCAATACTAACGGATACTCAATTGCTTATAGCATTGATAATGGGGGAACGTTTACGACAAATCCAAGTTTTACTGGTTTAGTGGCAGGAACTTATCCAACAATAGTTCAATACACTTTAGGGGGAACAATTTGTACTACTATAGCTCAGAATATAATTATTACTGAACCAGCTACTGCTTTAACAGCATCGGGTGGTGTTTCGCAACTAGCAGGTTGTGGACCATTAGGAGAAGGAGAAGTTAGAATTACCAACCCTCAAGGTGGAATTCCTCCTTATCAATATAGTTTCAACAATGGCGTTACTTACGGTCCTACTAACACAGCATTTTTATTACCGGGTACTTATACAATTTATGTAAGAGATGCTAACCTTTGTATATTTCCAATGGTGGTAACTATAGATCCGGCACCAAACCCACCAACAATTATTGTAGATAATCCAGACTTTAATTGTAATGGTTCAGCAACATCAACTGTTACGGTTAATAATAATGGAGGCAATTTTGCTTACACTTATTTGCTTGATGGCGTACCAAACACAAATGTACCTAGTAATATTTTTGAAAACGTACCTTGTGGCCCGCATATCATAAAGGTCCAATATCAAAACTTAAATATTCCAACTTTCAGTAATTTATTATTTGAAGATTTTGGTAGAGGTGCGAGTACAACAAGTCCGGGTATAGCTACAGCATATTGTTTTAATAATCAGCCTTATCCCGCATCTACTCCGTGTGGAAATAATCTTTCTTTACCTCCATCATCTTGTGGTTCAAGAACAATTGAAGATAATCAGTACAGCGTTACGAGTGCTATTATTCCTAACAATTGTAACTGGCATCCGTATAGAGATCATACGTCAAATGCAACTGATCCAACGGGAAGATTTTTAGCAGTTAATATTGGTTCTGCAGCAGGACCTTATGGAATATTATATAGCAAAACAATCAATAATGTATTGCCTAATCAACCTGTAAACGTAGAATTATACTTAGCAAATTTATTGCGTGTTGGAGTTAATGCTGCAGATCCAGATTTTATTTTAGAATTAGTAGATACTGGTGGTAATGTTATTGCAACACAATCTACAGGTATAATTGATAATACTGTAAATAATTGGCAATTAAAAACATTAACCTTAAATCCTGGGAATAATACTACCTTAAATTTCGTAATACGTTCAGGAAGTATTTTATACAGTGGAAATGACGCAGCTATTGACGACATAAGAGTATACCAATTACCAATAGCTTGTATTACAGAAGTCGATTTTCCAATTAATATTGCTTGTGGTCAGGCCTTTACTGCCGCAGTTACTAGTTCTTCAAACGCAACTTGCAATGGAGCAAATAATGGTCAAATCACAATCGCTGCAACAAACTTTGACGCAGCAGGTTTTTATTATTCATTAGACGGCGGTCCTTTCATATTACAAGCAACGTCACCTCTAGTTTTAACAGGTCTTAGTGCTTCAACTCATACTGTTTTAGTTCAGTATGATTTAACCGCAACTCCTTGTGCTTTCCCATTAAGTCAAGTAATTACTCAGCCATCTGTCTTGGTTACAAATGCTACAATAATTTCACCTGCAACTTGTATAGTGGGTGCAACATTACAAGCAACTGCAACGGGTGGTACTTTAAATTATCAGTACCAATTGCAAGATGATTTAGGTAACATAATTGTTGCTTATCAAACAAACAATACGTTTACAAACATTCCTCCTGGAAATTATATTATTAACGTTCGTGATGCAAACGGTTGTATTGACCCAATTGATACGGTTTTAGTTGTACCTGTAGCACCTACGCCAACAGCAACAATAACATCGAATTTGTGTATTGGAACAACACCAACATTTATTACTGTAAATGCAACCAGCGGAACAGCTCCTTATCAATATAGTTTAAACGGTGGTGTGTTTGGAACAAATAATACTTTTACAAATCTTCCAGCAGGAACTTATAACATTATTGTTAGAGATAGTTTTGGTTGTACTTATAGCGTACCATCACTAATTATAGCTCCGAAATTAGCTGCAAATGTGATTTTAACCTCTGGTTTGGATTGTACATCAACTCCAAATGCTTCTGTTACTGGAACAATTAATGGAGGAACTGCACCATATACTTATCAAGTAGTTTTCAATGGAGGAACACCTACTCCAACTGCAGGAACTCCAGTAGTAGGAACAACCTTTACTTATACAACAGCAAACGCAGGTAACTATGTTTTTATAATTACAGACGCAACTGGTTGTGCAAGTACTACGACACAAATTACAATTAACCCATTACCGGTTTTAAATCCACCTACTGTTACCGTATTAACAAATAGTAAATGTAATGGTGATAATAATGGTTCAATTTCTATTACACAAAATGGAGGTCAAGGGCCTTATATCATTAATGTTGTTAATACAACTACATCACAAGTTTTCGGGAATGTAACTACTGGTTTAAATGCGGGTATTTATACAGTTACAATAACAGATGCTAATTCTTGTACTGCTACATCAACTGTAACAATTACGGAACCAGCTCCGGTATTTTTCGATATTGTTAAAACGGATATTCAGTGTGATATAAGTGGAGCAGGAACCGTTGCTGGAAGTATTTTAGTACAAAATTTAAGTGGAGGGACACAACCTTATGAAATTGAATTAAGAAACACAGAAGGCTTTGTAGCTTCATACACTACAACTACAAATGAGGATCATGCATTTACCATTTTACAATTTGGTATTTATACGGTAACGGTAGTAGATGCAAATGGTTGCCAATTGATACAAAATAGTATTAATATGGCTTCACCACCAAACAGCTTAAATATTGATATTTCTACTGCTACTGCAAATTGTGCAACAGGAGGAACCATTATTGTAACTGTTACACCTTTAGTGGTGGGCGGACCGTACTATTTTGCAATTTATACTGGCGCACCTTATCCCCTTTATACAGGTGGTGCTCCTTATCAACCAGCAGATGTTCCAGGTGGTTTATCTTCAACTTTTACAGGATTAGCTCCAGGTGTAACTTATAGTTTCATAGTATTTGATGCTACAACTAATTGTTATTACTTCCAAACGGCTCTTGGTCCAGTTCCTACATTATCGACAATCGTAGCAACTGCAACTCCAAATAATGTTACTTGTACAGGTTTTGCCGATGGAAGTGCAAACTTGACTTTCAGTAATTACTCGGGAACTAGCGTTTCTTATCAAATATTTTCTGCATTAACGAATGCTCCAGTCGGAGTTTTAGGCACTTCAGCTGGATTAACGGGTGCTCCAGTTACAATTAATAATTTTGGAACTTTGGCTCCAGGGACGTATTACATATTATTGACTGAAAATAATGGACCTTTTAATGGTTGTTCACAAACTACTGCTAACTTTGTTATTTCACAATCTCCGGTTTTGTTGTCATTGGTTGCAAATGTTACTAAAAATGATAATTGTAATGCCAATGCAGGTCAAATAACGGTTACTGCTTCAAACGGTACTCCAGTTTACTCATACCAAATTGTGACTGCTGGTGGAACAGCTCCAACCGCCGCTACATGGGCGGGTCAGGCTTCAAATGTGTTTAATGTGGAAGGCGGGTCTTACGATGTTTACGTAAAAGATGCTTACAACTGTATTCAAATGGTGAATGTGCCATTGGTTCCTACAGATAGTAATCCAGCAATTACTCTAACGTTAGAAGCAACTACTTTGTGTAATTCAGTAGATGGAAATTACAGCATACGAGTAACACGAACAACAGGTTTAGGAATTGCTCCTTATACGTATAGTGTGGATGGTGGAACATTCACTTCATACACTGAAGATGCTTCAAATTCATTTGTTATTGCGGGATTAAATTCTGGAACACATACCGTAATCATAAGAGATGTTAATGGTTGTACTTTTTCGCAAAGTATTACTATTTTACCTCCAGTCACTGGAACCGCAACGGCGACGATTGCTGCAACTGCTAATTGTGGTGTAAGCGATGGTATTGTTACTGTGGCTGCATCAGGTGGTTCTGGCAGTTATACGTATAGTATTTCACCCAATCCGGGAGCAATAATAACCCTTTCAGGAAATGTATTTTCAAATGTACCTGCAGGTGTTTATACTGTAACTGTTACAGATAATACAACTAGTTGTACGTTTAATATCCCAGTTACAATTGCTGCACCAGCACCAGTTACTTTTATTACTAATGCAATAGCGACGACTTGTAACGGTGTTGCTAATGGTAGTATTGTTGTGATTTTAGGTGCAGGTAATAACAACCCTCCATATAGTTATCAAATTACTGGTCCGGTTAACTTAACACAAAGCTCAAACGTGTTTAATGGCTTACCAGCAGGTGCTTATACAATTACTGTAACTTCAGATAGAGGTTGTACTAATACGCTGAACACTACCGTAACCGAGCCTGCTGCTATTGCTGTTACAGCTGCAACAGTATCAGAATTTGGTTGTACGACAGGAACAAACACTACTAATTTTGCTGCTATTACAGTAAGTGGAGTAACAGGTGGTACCTCAACTTATATCAATTATGAGTTTATTCTAGGTGGTTCAATTGTACAAAGTGGTACTAGTAACGTTTATACAGAATCTAATTTATTAGGTGGCACATATACTATAAACGTATATGACAACAATGGATGTTTCGGAACCACTACAGCAACAATTCTTCCATTTATTTCAATTGCTACTCCGTCAGTTAGCGTAACAAATCCAATTACTTGTACAACCAATGAAGAAATCACAATAAACGTTGTAAGTACAGGAGGGATTCCTACTTTATCTTATCAGGTAGTGGGTCTTGGTAATACTTACAGTGTAGGGCCACAAGCTTCTCCGATTTTCACAGGATTAGGAGTTGGAAATTATGAAGTTACAGTAACGAATACAGATACTGGATGTAGTGTTAAAACAATTCACTACGTATTCAGTCCAAATACTTTTAATGTAAATGTGACGGTAAGTAATAATGTAACTTGTTTTGGTGGCACGAACGGAAGTATAGTTGTTAATTTTATTGATAACGATCTTACTCCTACAAATGATGCCGGACCTTTTACTTACACTATTACAGACCAATTAGGTAATCCAGTTGCAAATGGAACTACAACTTCTGCAGGTCCTGAAAACATTAATAATTTAGCAAGTGGTATTTATCAACTGCAAGCTACATTGATAGGTTCTCCATTTTGTACAGTAAGTACAAACTTTACTATTACGCAACCAGCAGCACTTTTACAAATATTTGCTAACAGCACGCCGATTACTTGTGTTGCAACAGCAGATGATGGAACAATTAGTGTTTCTGCTTTAGACGGTTGGGGCGCACCTTATGAATTCCAATTAGAACTAGGTGCTACAATTATTAGTCCTTGGTCTGCCACTTCATATTTTACGGGTATTGCACCAGGAACTTATACTGCTAGCGTTAGAGATGCTTTAGGTTGTCCAGTTTCTACGACAATCGTTTTAGCGGTTCCGACTCCTATTAATGCGACTATAAACGGTACTAATGCTAACCTTTTATGTTTTGGTGCTACCAATGGTATAATAACGGTAACTGGTGTTACTGGTGGCGCAGGTAGTGGTTATTTATATAGCTTAGTAAATGTTGGAACAGGAGTTACTTCTGCACCACAAACAAGTAATGTTTTTGAAAACTTAGGTGCAGGAACTTATAACGTAATTGTTTCTGATTCCTTCACATGTAGTGCTCCTACAGGACTTATTACAATTACTGAGCCAGCAACTATTGTCTCAGCTCAATTAACAGCAACGGCACCAACTTGCTTAATTCCGTCTACAATTACATTGTCTGCGTCTGGAGGAACAGCACCATATAGTTACAGTACAACAGCAGGCGGGCCATACACAACTTTTACCGGTTCAGTAAGTTTTACCGTAGCACCGGGTACTTATCAATATTATGTGATCGATGCTAATAATTGTTTAGAGATAGATAGAAGTATAGAGGTTTTACCTGTAATTCCTGTATCTGTTCAGGTTGATACCACTAACGCTATTATTTCTTGTAACGGAGGAACTGCTACAATTACAGCTACGGCTACGAACGGTTTAGGTGGTTACATTTATACACTTAATCCGTCCCCAGCGGGAGTTATTGAAAACAACGGTGTGTTTCAAAATGTACCTGCTGGAACTTATACTGTTACCGTAACTAGCGGGGATTGTGTAGGTAATTCATCATCATTTACAATTACGGAACCAACTCCAATTGTCTATACAAGTTCTTTTACTAATGTTACTTGTAATGGGTTAAATAATGGTAGTATCACTGTTGTTGCAACTGGAGGAACAGGAACAATTCAATATTCAATATCGTCTAATCCGCTTGTAACTGTTAATAACGGAACGTTTACAAATTTGGCACCAGGAAATTATACGGTTGCCGTTCAAGATCAGGCAGGATGTTTCTTAACACCAATTTCTTTCACAATAACAGAACCAGCGTCAATAATTCTAGCGGCTTTAAATATCGCTCCAGAGCTTTGTTTTGAAGATGGTACTGACTTCACTTTCACATTAACTGGCGGTACAGTAACAGCAACCGTTGGATATACTGTAAGTGTAAATGGAGGTGCTTTAACGCAAACTTCATTAACTGGCGACTTTAGTTTCTTAGACTTGCCTGCGGGAACTTATAACTTCGCTGTAACAGATGCAAATGGTTGTAGTAATTTTCAATTCACTCAAATTTTTGCTCCAGGTGTTGATATTCAACCAATTGTAGTTATTGATCCTAATTGTACTGGAAATATACCAACAAACATTGTTACAGTTGATGTAAACCCTGCTGTTCCTTTAACTGAATTCACGTTTAGTTTAGACGGCGCAACGGCTGCTTCTACTAATGTATTCGCACCAGTCGCACCAGGAATACACACAGTGGTTGTAAATCACATATCAGGATGTAGTGAAACTATTACTTTTGATGTTATAGCTTATGATGCGTTAGTATTGACTTTAGCGCAAACAGGGTTAAATCAATTCACAGCAACAACAAGCGGTGGCGCTGGTGGAAATGAGTATATTCTTAACGGCCAAGATGTAGGTTCAACTTCAGTGTATACAATTTACCAAACAGGAAATTATACAGTAACTGTTATTGATGATAATGGTTGTGAGGATACACAAACAATTTTTATGACATTTTATGATGTTACTATTCCAAACTATTTTACGCCAGATGGTGATGGAATTAATGATGGATGGTCGCCAATATATACTGAAGGTTTCCCTAATTTAGTAGTGTATATTTTTGACAGATACAGTAGAAAAGTAGTAACATTAAAACAAGGAGATTCTTGGGATGGAACATATAATAACAAACCACTCCCAACAGGTGATTACTGGTATGTTATTAAATTAAACGGTGATTCAGATACGAGAGAATTTATAGGGAATTTCACACTATACAGATAAACCAGAGACAACATAATTTATTTTAAGGTTGTAAAGCCAAATCATCATTTAAAGATATCTCATGAAAAATATACTTAGCCTAACAATTATTTTATTATCCTTTTTTAAAGGGTTTGGACAGGAACTTTCGGTTCCTGCCCAAACCCAATATTTAGCCGATAATCCTTTTCTAATATCTCCTGCTTATGCGGGAATAGGAGACAATGCCAGAATTCGATTAAATGGATTAACGCAATGGGTTGGTGTAAAAGATGCACCAATGAATCAGTCATTATCTGGAGATTTCAGGATTGCTAATACAACAGGTGTTGGTATTAACCTATACAACGATAAGAATGGAAATACCAGACAATATGGCGCTAAATTATCTTATGCACATCACTTAATTTTAGATCAAAACTCTGAGCAATATCTCTCTCTAGGTTTGTCTTTTAACTTAAATCAGTTTAAAATTGAAATCGAAAATTTTGATAATAATTTAGACCCAGCCATAAATGGGAATCGATTCAATCAAAATTATAACTTCGATGTTGGATTTTTATATCGAATTAAGGCTTATTTTTTCGCCTTTAATGCGTCAAACATATTGCCTAAAAACATAGACGATTTTAGTAAAATTGAACCTAATTTGTTAGCCAATTATCAAGTTTATACTGGTTTTAATATTGCAAGTTCAAGTTCAGATGTTGAATTTGAACCATCAGTGCTTTTTCAATACTTTCAGAGTGACGGAAGATCAACTACCGATTTAAATTTTAAAGTAAAATATCACCAATACGAAGATTATTACTGGGCAGGAATCACGGCAAGAGTTTTTAACGATCAATCTTTTACACCAGCAACTATAGGACCAATGGCCGGGTTGAAAAACAAAAATTTCTACGTTGGATATTCCTACCAAATAAACACTAACGACCTACTTCCTTACAACTCAGGAACGCATATGATAACGCTAGGTTTCGATTTCCTTCAAGGGCTAAGCAATTGTCCGTGTACTCAGAATAGAATTATCTACTAGATAATTACTTCAAAAACCAGTTAATCTTCAGTATTAACTGGTTTTTTTATTTGTTATAATTTCTACAATTGCGCGTTATTTCAGTTTTTATAATATATCGTAGAGCTCTGTTTTATCGCTTTCTTTTTTTATCTTTAAACTTCTACTTGAATTTTCAATTTAGTAATTTGTTGTTGTAATAAACTTTAAAAATTTGCTAAATATGATATTTGTTATAAAGATTTAGAATACAATAATTTATATTTGCAATCATTCGAATTAAATTCCAACTAATGAAAACACTAAACGACTTCAATTTTAATACTAAAAAAGCAATAATCAGAGTAGACTTTAATGTGCCTTTAGATGAAAACTTTAAAGTAACCGATTCCACGCGAATAGAGGCCGCGAAGCCAACTATTGATAAAATATTGAAGGACGGTGGCAGTGTAATCTTAATGAGTCATTTAGGAAGACCAAAAGGCGTTGAAGAAAATTATTCTCTAAAACATATTCTCGCCAAAACAGAAGAAGTTTTAGGTCAGAAAGTGAAGTTTGCATCAGATTGTATTGGTGAAGAAGCTGAATCTGCTGCCAAGAAGTTGCAATCGGGCGAAATTTTACTACTAGAAAACCTACGTTTTCATCCAGAAGAAGAAAAAGGAGATGTTGTTTTTGCTAAAAAATTAGCTTCTTTAGGTGATATTTATGTCAATGATGCTTTCGGAACAGCACACAGAGCACACGCTTCAACTACTATAATTGCACAATTTTTTGATGGAGCAAAGTGTTTTGGGCTTTTATTAGCTAAAGAAATTGAAAGTATTGAAAAAGTGCTGAAAAATTCAGAAAAACCGGTTGTAGCGATTTTAGGCGGAAGTAAAGTTTCTTCAAAAATTACGGTCATAGAAAATATTTTAGACAAAGTAAATCACATCATTATTGGTGGCGGAATGACCTTTACATTCATAAAAGCATTGGGTGGAAAAATTGGCAATTCAATTTGTGAAGATGACAAATTAGAATTAGCTATTGAAATATTAAAACAAGCCAAAGAAAAAGGAGTTCAAATTCATTTACCTGTAGACGTTATTGCGGCAGATTCATTTTCAAATGAAGCAAAAACACAAATTGTAGATGTAAACCACATTCCTGATGGATGGCAAGGTTTAGACGCAGGTCCAAAATCAATAGTAATCATAAAACAAATTATACTAGATTCAAAAACAATTCTGTGGAATGGTCCATTAGGTGTTTTTGAAATGGAAAATTTTGCAAAAGGTACTATTGCATTGGGCGATTACATTGCAGAGTCAACAGCAAACGGGGCTTTTTCGTTAGTGGGTGGTGGCGATAGCGTAGCTGCAGTGAAACAGTTTGGTTTTGAAGATAAGATGAGTTACGTTTCTACCGGTGGTGGGGCGATGTTAGAAATGCTGGAAGGAAAGAACCTACCTGGAATTGCAGCGATTTTAGATTAATAATACAATAATAATCTGATAATTAAGTTATTAGATACAACACTCCCCAAACAACAACAATAATGAAAAAATTAGTATACCTAACACTTTTGGTTTCAATGATTGGTTTTGCGCAAGAAAGCATTCCGGTAAATCCATTGATTTTAAATAAAGTAAGTTATTTAGATTCACTAAAAACCACATTTGTAAATCATTCTACCAGCAATTGTATCGACGAAAGATGGTTGTCTGAACTTAGCAACATCGAACTGTCTGAAGGAATGTTTTCTGATATTTCCGATATCGATATCGATAATGCAGTTTCCTATGATTTATCTACAGAATTATTAAAAAAACGCTTGAAAAAGTTAGATGCAAAATCACCTTTTAATATCGAATATAATCCAGCTTTAGAAAATACAATTAAGTCTTTTTTAAAGAATAGAACCAAAGCATTTGAACGTTTAATGGCTATTTCAGAATATTATTTTCCAATGTTTGAGGAGCATTTAGCAAAATATGATGTTCCGTTAGAAATTAAATATTTAGCAATTGTAGAATCTGCTTTAAATCCAAAAGCTAAATCTAGAGTAGGTGCCTCTGGTTTGTGGCAATTTATGTATCCTACCGGGAAACAATTTAATTTAGAAGTGAATTCTTATGTAGATGAGCGTTATGATCCGTTAAAAGCAACAGAAGCGGCTTGTCAATATTTGTCAAGTTTGTATGGTATTTTTGGTGATTGGAGTATGGTTTTAGCATCATACAATGCCGGTCCTGGAAATGTTTCAAAAGCAATTCGTAGATCGGGCGGAAGCCAAAATTATTGGAATATTCGTAAAAACTTACCTCGTGAAACAGCCAATTACGTTCCGGCATTTTTGGCAACGATGTATATTTATGAGTTTAAAAAAGAGCACGGTTTGCAACCTAAAAAAGCAGCCGTAACTTATTTTGAAACCGACACAATAATGGTTAAGAAACAGATGACATTCACTCATATCTCAGACTTGTTAGACATTCCTGTGGAGCAAATAGAGTTTTTAAACCCAATATATAAATTAAATGTCATTCCATACACAGAAGACAAACCTCATTTTTTGAGATTACCCAAAAACAAAATGGGACTTTTCGTTTCTAATGAAGAAAAAGTGTACGCCTATCTAGAACATTTAGACACCTATAAAGAAAAAATAGCCTATGAAGCGGTAGTAGAAAACGTAAACAATACAACTACAAGTTCTTCACAAAGAAAATTGCAATATCACACGATTAGATCAGGTGAAAGCGTAGGAAAAATTGCAGATAAATATAATGTTTCCGTTGCAAATTTAAAATCTTGGAATCGTATTAAAGGAAATAACATTCAAGCAGGAAAAAAATTAAAAATTTATTCAGACAAATATGTAGCTACTAAAACAGTCGCTAAAGCAAGTAAAAACGGGAGTTATATAGTGCAATCTGGAGATTCTTTATACTCTATTGCGAAACAATTTCCAGGCATTTCGGCAGACGACATAAAAAAGTGGAACGATATTAGCGGTGACAATATTCAACCAGGTATGAAATTGAAAATTAACGGATAATATTTTTTTATGAAACAACTAGCCATTCTTTTTTTAACAGCGTTAACTTTTATTTCTTGCAAAGATAATGCGACAGAAGCCAAAGCCATTTTATCAGACTCTAACGGAAAAATGAGTAATGTTTCGATCATTATTGATGACAATTATTGGAACGGAGAAATTGGCGACAGTATCAGAAAGAAATTTGCAGCTCCGGTTGATGGTTTGCCGCAAGAAGAGCCTTTGTTCACCTTAAATCAATATCCTACCAAAGTTTTTGAAGGGTTTGTTAGAAAAAGCCGCAACATCATCATCATCAGTAAATCAAATAAAACCGGATTTTCCGCTACTAAAGACGCTTATGCTAAACCGCAAAATGTTTTTTTAATCTCGGGTAAAACTACGGAAGATGTTTTAAAATTGTTGGAAGAGAAGTCGGCGGAAATTATTAAAACTATCAAAGCTTCTGAAATTATTGAGAATCAAGTTCGAATGACGAAATCCTTAATTAGCGATGCCCAAATTCAAAAGAAATTTGGAGTGAGCTTAAAAATAGGTTTTGGTTACAAATATGATATGGTCAAAGATAAGTTCATTTGGCTTAGAAAAGAGTTCACCTCTGGATACAACAGTATTTTAATTTACGAAGTTCCTATTGAGCAAATAGAAAAAGACGGTAATGTTATTGCTAATATTATTCAAATGCGCGATGCAATTGGAAAAGAAAACATACAAGGAACTTTACCAAACACCTGGATGATAACAGAAGAAGCTTATGCGCCTTATTTGTTTGATGTTCAAGTTGCAGGTAAAAAAACCTATTTAACAAAAGGAACTTGGGAATTGAAAAATGATTTTATGGCCGGACCGTTTGTAAATTATGCCATTAAAGACACTAAAAATAACCGTTATTTAATTTTAGAAGGATTTACTTACAATCCTTCTAAATCAAAACGAGATTTGGTTTTCGAATTAGAAGCCATTATTCAGTCGGTTAAATTTCTAAAATAATGTTAAGTTCCCTTTTAAAGGGGACTTTTTTTTTACTTTTACTTATCGTTTTAAAATACATCGAGATGAAAACAAATTTTAGAATTAATTGCAGTGCTTTATTTTTGTTAATTGCATTTTCAGCTTCAGCACAATATGTAGTTAAATCTTCTGATTTAAATCAAATGGGTGCTTTGAAATTAGCCGAACAAGCGAAGTTAGAAGCACAAAAATTAGATAAAAATGTTTCCGTAGCTGTTCTTAATGCTTCGGGCGTCACACTTTTATTAGTGAAAGGCGATAACGTTGGTCCTCACAATACCGAAGCTTCGCGAAGAAAAGCATATACTTCCGTTTCCACGAAAACACCAAGTTTCGAATTGATGGAAAAAGCAGCAGCTGATCCAACTGCTACAAATTTAAACACACTTCCAGAATTGTTGTTGTTAGGTGGTGGTGTTCCTGTTTTTAAAGATGGCGAATTAGTAGGAAGTCTTGGCGTTTCTGGTGGAGGCGGTGGTGAAAATGATCACAATATTGCTAAGAAAGCCGTGGAAAGTTTAGGATTTACGATAAAAAAATAATTTTTATGAAGCAATTCACTCTTTTTTTAGCTTTAATTTTCACAATTATGATCCACGCACAAGAAGAATATATACAAGAACCCGTTCTTACTGGAAAAATGGCGGAAAAAATAGCACAGGAAGCATTCGCGCAAGCGGAAAAAGACGGTTTATTTATTACAGTAACCGTTGTGGATAAATCTGGACAAACGTTAGCGGTATTGCGACATCATAATGCAGGAGTGCATACGGTTCGTGCTAGTTATAAAAAAGCTTATACGGCAAACTCTCAAAAAAGAGAAACAGCCGAAATTGCAAAAGGCATTAAAAACGGAAGCATTCCTGAAGATGTGCGTTTTTTAGATGAGAACTTTCTAATGCTAGATGGAGGCGTTCCTATTTTCATTAACGGAAAAGTAGTCGGTGGCATTGGAGTAGGAGGAGCACATGATAGTGAAGATACAAGAATTGCTAAAGCGGGATTAAAAATGCTGACAAAATAATTATTGACCAATGCAAAAAGAATTCAAAATAAAGCGATTTAACGAACTTTCTACTTCCGAACTATATTCTTTGTTACAACTTCGGTCTGAAGTGTTTGTGGTGGAGCAAAATTGCGTTTATCAGGATGTTGACGGGAAAGACGACAAAGCAATTCACGTTCTTGGATTTTTAGACAACGAATTAGCTTCTTATTCCCGAATATTTGATAAAGGTATTTATTTTGAAGAAGCTTCAATAGGAAGAGTTGTGGTTAGCCCGAAGCACCGCGATAAAAAACTCGGTCACGATTTAATGCAGGTTTCCATCGCAGCTGTTAAGGAACATTTTAAGGAACACAATATTACCATTTCAGCACAAGAATATTTAAAGAAATTCTATGAATCACACGGCTTTGTTCAAACTTCCGAAATGTATTTAGAGGATGATATTCCGCATATTCAGATGAAGCGAAAATAGGTTTAAATTACACAAGACCGTTCTATGATTAGTAAAAAGTAACGAAAAGTATTTTCACGCCTCAATTCGTTTTTCAATTTAGGCTAAATATCTGTTTTACTGCTGCGGTTGTCTGATCTATTTTGGCAGGAGTTTATTCTATTTTGTCAAATGTCCTTTTCAATTGAGCCAATTGTTCGATTTAGAAAAGGTTTATACATTTGATATTATTGAAACAAATAGCAGTTTTGGCTTCGCCAAAACTGCTATTTGTTTAATCTGGCTTCATCCATTAAAAACGTATAACTTTTAGGAATTTGTTTACACTATTTAGTTACTTTACCTTTTAAATAAAGTACAGTGAAAGTAGGGTCTGTGTTTGCTTCTATAATTATTGATTTTTCAATTAGACCAACATCATCAGGTTCAGCTATATATTGCGCAATAATACTTGTACCTGCACCTTTTTCAATCAAAGAATCTTTAATTTTAGCAACTGTACAACCACAACTAGTTTTTAAATTTTTAATTTTTAGTGTGTTTTCAGATAAATTTTTTACGAAAAATGTTTTTTTTATTGTATCACCAACTTTTATTGTTCCAAAATTTTGAATTTTATCTATTTCAATTTCAGCAAGATGATTTGATGTTCTGTTGCAAGAAATTAATAATAATAAAAGAGTTAAAAAAAAAGCTATTTTTCATTTTTTATTAGTTTATAAATGTTGTTAATGTTTTCATAAGATTCTACATTAAGTCGTCCAAAATATTTAATCTTCTGATCTTTTCCAATTATCATATAATTCGGCACACTATTAAAGTTTAAAGTGTTAAATAACGATTTGTCAGAATAAAAATTTTTAAATGTGTAATTATTTATAATTTTTTCACTTTTTTCGATCTCATCTTTAGATTGATAGATATTAATTGAAAAAAACGCTACTTCAGTATCATTTTTAAAATCATTTTTTACTTTTTCGAACTTAGGAAATGATTTTATAAAATTGCCGCAGCTTAAAGACCACAAATCTATTACTAAAATTTTATTTTCATTTTTAATAATTACTTTGTCACCTTCTTTGTCTTGAAGATTTAATATAGGAACGAATTTATTAATATTAACATTTTGCTCTTTTGATAAATAATATAACTCTATTAAATTACTGTAATTATAAACCAATAGCAAATAGATAATTGAATATAAAATTATTATACTTTTTTTGTTCAAAGATTTATAAATTAAAATGCCAAAAGATGTTGAAACCAAGTACATGATGTAATCCAATATACCAGGCATAGTTAACTTCATATAAAAGCCATAACAAGTTGTGAGTGTTAGAAGAAAAAATGGAAAAAAAAGTAAAAACAAGCCCTTTTTTTTAAATGGGTTTGTTTTTAGTAAATAATAAGTGAAAATGAAATTAATAATCCCGATTATCAAAAAATTGAAAAATAGCCCATTAGCTCTCCCCATAAAATTAATATAGTAAAGAACTAAAACTAATATTAAAAATATTATTTTATTTTTCATTTTTTATTAAGCAACTGATTGTTTAATTATTTTCCTGATAGCTAATTTTGTAATCTCAGGTAATTTTCAAAATCCTACAAAATAATCACAAAAAGTGTAGAACCATCTTGTGATAGTCGTTTCCAATTTCAACCTATTAGGATGCTAACCGTTTCTTCTTACCCTTACTTAGTTCAGTTTTCTGTCTGCAAGCGATTTTCCGACAACGCTGGTCAAAATTTTCTGCTAACGTCCTACGGCTTAAAGCAGTAGCGAGTAAATATAAACAAACCTTAGATTATGCACCAAGCATTGCAAATACAAAAACGACTTTCAGATTTACCCGAAAGCCGCTATTGATTTAAACCGTTGTTGCAAGAGGTTTTTATATACAGTTTTATTGCTTTGTAAGTACAATACTAGTTGGAATATTATAATCTGGCGGTTCGTTATCTAATCTCAAACCAGAAGGACGTACAACTTCCCAATTTGCAGTTAAAGGACACGTTAAACAGGAAATTGTATTTAATGTAATGCTAAGGTCGCCCCATTTTGATTTTGTAGTGTCTAAGTAGGTGTGATCAATTAATTCTCCTCCTAAAATAGAATTCGGATATACTGACGCATAAAACCCCGGTTCCCATTGAAAATTGCCTAATGGAGCAAGATCAGATGAATATTCTATAACTTCCATACCGTTATTTATATTTACTTTAAAGTATCTTCCCATTAAAGGAGCTGACTCCACATGACCCGATGAGTTTGGCGAAATAATCACTCTAAATATAGAATTACCAGTTTGATTTTCCCAAGTACCAATGAATGCTTGTGTTTGTGAAAAAGATGCAATTGAAATGAAAAGCATTAAGATTGTAAATGTATTTTTGAAATTTGTATTTTTCATAATATTTATATTTTTAAATTATGGACAATTTTGTCTTGTTGGTGTATTATTTCCATTTTTTGTAACTGTTTTAAAACTTTCAAAATTATCTGTCGATTCTAAAAGTGTAATACCTAAATCCGCTTCTTCCATAAAATTAAGAAATTCTTTTAATACATTTTCATTGTCGGTATCTGTTTCTTTTATTTTTCTCAATGGATTACTTGGTTTGTAGTATTTTTCATAAATTGGTCTAAATATATCTTTAGACGCATAATATTTATTAGTATCGCTAGGATTAACATTTGCAAAACTCCCTTTAGTACTGTAAAAGAAAAAATCTAATAACTTATCTTTATTTTCTATGGTAAAAGCATATTGTGTGCCTTTTTTAGTTGGCAAATAAGCTACAAACTGTGAAGCATCAATTTTGTTTTTATCTAATAATACTGCAACAGTTAATAAGTCAGCAATTGAAAAAACGGATAAAGTTCCAGGAGGAATATCGGGATGATTGTGTGCAATTGAAATATATTTGTTAACAGGATTTAAAGGAATCCCTACAGATGGATTATTTGCATTTCCTTGAATTTCAGTGGGTGTTGCTTCATTTTCAAAATTAAGAACTGCTTTTTCGTGAGATAAAGCCAAATTTGCTGGGCTACCCAAACCCTGTACTTTAGTTTTGAAAGAAGGTTTTGACTCAAGTACCGAATTTGCTTTCTCACAAGGAGTAGTGCTTGGTGAAGGGTTATTAGTTACCGCTCCACTTCCTCCGCCGTTATAATTAAAAATTGGGTCTTGGAATGAAAGGTCATCATCCTCTTCGGGATCATTAATCACTATAAACTCTACCCTTGTAGTAACACAAAGTTTACACATATCGCACCTGCCAGTTGTCTTGCATTTTCCAGTGTTTGTGCAGTGATAGTAGGTGGTTTCTGCAAATCCAGAAATTGTACGAGCCATTATTCCATTCGGTAATCCTGCACTTTGATAAACTTTCTCTATTGATGAAAATAGTTTTCCATTGATAGGAGTACTATTTTTTGTGAGCAGAAAGATGGAAGTTTCCCACTCGTTGTCAATTTTAGAAATGACCAGATTATAAACGTCATTTGGATTTTCAGAGTTATCTATAGGATAAATTCTAAAAGAAAAACGATAATTCTCCATTATTTAAAATACACTGATTGATAAAAGTGGTATCGATTGAAAAATCCGATAAGGAATAGTTTTTATTTCTGCCTTGCAGTCTATTTGCACTGATTTTTTCTTTTAAAAATGAGTTCACATCTTTAATCGTGGTTGTTCGTATAAAAAAGTCAGAACTTACCTCATTTGGTGCTTTCCCATGTGAATGGTTGGCTTTCCGATTCTGTGATAGAATCATTTTCACAACTGATTGCCGTAAGGAATAGAAAAATTCCCAACAACTGAATACTTTTTTTAATTTTGCTTTTCATGCTTTAACGTTGGTTTGGTTAATAAATAATTTTCATCTTTATTCAAGAGTTTTTCAGCAATAGTGAGGTAAAATCTCTTGCAACACATATATACACCAAACTCAAATAATTTAACAGTTTAAAAAAACATATTTTAAATATTGAATTTTATCTTTAGCAATTTATAAAATCTTTTCTCATTCCTCTTACAGATTGTCTGTACATTTTCATTTATTTTTCCCAATGTTTGCTGAGATTTTTGTTTAAAAAAAGTGATTTGATGAAAATAAAAACGCTACAAATATGGATTTTGAAAATAATTTTGTTCTGTAATTCTATTCTTATAATTTATAACTCACTGTCAACAAAACCACTCGTGGCAAAATGTAAGTAGTGGAACTCGAAATCATAAAATCAGAAAAAGAATTGTTGATTTTCGTACCATTATTCAAGTAGTTTTGTGCCGAAAGTTCAAAACGAAAGGGATTGTTTTTTTTCTGAAAACTCAAATACGCATTAGCAATTCTAAAATCGGTGGTTAAATTGTTACTGTTTTCGTTGAATGTTACTTGGTAATCCGTTTTGAAATTGAAATGTTTTAAAAAGTCAACGTCCCGCAGCTACACGAGGTTTGGGAAAAAGAAACCCAAATCTTGTGTAACTGCTGTTGCAAGAAGCCTTTCTTCTTTTTAAAACCTATATTCCATTTTCAAAAGCACATATCTTGGCATTAATCTATATTCGGTTTGTGAAATGTTGATGTCTGAAATACTGTAATTTCTAAATGTTTCTGTGTTAAAAAGATTATTACCTGACAGGAAAAAAGTTAGTTTATTTTCTTTAACCACATAACGAGCTTCTAAATCCAAGAAATAATATTTATTGTTGTTTTTGTCTAAATTACCAAAAAAGTAACGTTCTGATTGTGCTTGAATATTAAATTTATCATTAAACATAAAAGACAAGTCTAAAAAACTCATATTGTCTGTGAAGTTGTTTTTTATGGTAGTTTGCACTTCATTGTAATTCCATTTTGAGCCAATATGATAATTGAAAAAACCTCTAAAACCGGAACGCAATTCAAAACCATAATTCGCATTGAAGTTTTTAACTTCTCTTAAATTTGAATTGTTGACAATGTTTTTAAAATTAGTTTTTGTTGCTCCTAAATTGATTTTTAAGTTGGATTTTATAGGTTTAAAATACCTATCAATGCTTGATGAAATAGATAAAAATTCACGGTCTTTGATGATAATTTTTTCAGATTGTGAAAAGTTTTGTGCTATAATTGAATTAGTGCTAAAAAAATCATTGTTTTTGGAATACAAGATAAAAGTATTAGCAAAAAACTTGTCGCCCCAACTGCCATACGTATAATTTAAAATAGCACTTGATGAATTTAATTGATTAAACTCTTCTAAACCTCTTGAAAATGAGCGAAAACCAGTTTGTACAAAACCCGAATAAACATCTAAAACTCCAGCATTTGTAGTATTATAAGAGTATGAAGTAAGGAGTTTATTTTTCTCGTTAATTTTCCAATCTAAGCCAATTTTTGGCATTATAAAAAACGGATTTTGATTAGATTTTACATTGTAATTTTCTAATTGATTAGACAATTGATGTGCGTCTGCTTGGGTTAATAAGGCAAAATTCTTTAGTTTAAAACGATATTTTGCTGACAAATACAAATCGTTTGTTGAGTATCTTAAATTGTTTCGATAGCCATTCGGAAAAGCAAGATTGTTTTCGTTTTGTAATAATTCAAATCGAGTATCTAAATTATCTATTCGCAATTGATTACCGATTTTTAGTTCCAACAAATCGCCGTTTTTCTTTTTGTCTAACAAATGAGCTTCTACACCTGCAAATTGCATTTTGTTTTCGCTAAATTGTTTGGTGTTATTAGCGTTTTCGGTAAACAAATCATCAAAAATAAATTGATTAACCGAATAGTTTTGAGGTGTTTTTTCATTAATGTAACGACTTGAAAGTAAAAAAACTTTGTTATCTTTAAACTTGTTTGTGTAAACCAATTTTTGGTCGAAAAGTTGATTGTTTGCATTTAATCGTTCGTTTAATAAATCGTTATTGAATAACAAATCACTTCTATTTTTTTCGTTGGTTTTGTTAAATTTTCCCGTGTATTCAAAAGTTTTAGTTTTTGAAATGTCGTAGGTTAAATCCACTTTTCCAAAACCTGTAATTTGTGTTTTTCTGCCTACAAAATCTTCTTTATTGGTAAAAGTTGTATTACCAACAGAAAATGTTTGCATACTATTTCTGAAATAATCATTTTCATCATTGTTCAAAAACCCTAAAGCTTTAAGCTTTACTTTGTTTGAAAGCGTAAAAATGCTATTCAAAGACAGCATTTCGGCATTGTTTAGATTAGTTCTTTTTTGTTTTAGATTAGGAGTATCAAAGCCCAAGCCTAATAATGAATTTACATTTTGGTCATCACCAATACTACCAGCTTCATCAAAGCTATTGGGACGAATTAAATGATTAATATCTCCAGTAGCATCTTCGCCAGTATTGTTGAGATTGGTTAAGAAATAATATTTATTTTTTTTACCAAAGTTCATCAAATTACTTTTTAATTCGTAACGATTTTCTGAAACTACACCATAACCAGTTTGGATATTACCAAACCAAACTCGTTTGGCATCTTCTTTTAAAGTTAAATTTAAGGCTACTTTATTGCTGTTTTCTATACCTTTTAAGTGTTTATTGTTAGAGTAATTTTGGTATACTTCAACTTTATCAATCGGATTTACTGGCATGTTTTTAGTTAGAATTTTGTATCCTTTTTCAAACATATCATCGCCATCAATCATTACTTTTTCTATTTCTTGATTACCTATTTTGATAGTTCCGTTTTCATCAACATTTATACCTGGAATTTTTTTAAGTAAATCTTCTACTGTTTGTTCGTTGCCTTGTAGAAAAGACTTTGCGTTAAATACAATTGTGTCATTTTTGACATAGATCGATTTTTTTGCCTCTAAAAAAACTTCATTTAGTTCATATATTTTATCTGTAAGAATAAAAGAAACTTTTATTGATTTATGATTTTCATCAATTACTACTTCTTTCTTATTTTCTTCAAACTCAATTGAAGTTGCAATAATTATGAAGTGCCCTTTTTCATTAGTTGATATTTTAAAATTTCCTTCATCGTTTGAATATGTATAAGATATTATTTCATCATTATGATTTTTTAATATGATAGTCACTGAATTTAAAGATACATTTGTTTTAATTTGTTTAACATTACCCTCGATAACTGTTTGAGAAAATAGTAAAAAACTAAACAATAATAATGTAATTGAGAAATACTTTCTCATTATTATTTAAATTCAGTTTGCGTTCTCATTTCATTACTAGGTTCTTTATTTTGAAATGTTGAAAAGCTAAATGAAGATTTATATTCTCGATTTTTATTTCTTGCTGCAATCATTGAAATTTTATCTTTTATCGCAGTTATATATATATCGTCATATTCTTTAAATGTTACTTTTTTGTATTTGAAACGTTTTTTAAAATTTTCAGCTAAGTTTAATTTCTTTTCTGTATAAGGATATTTTATTGTCTTTATTTCCCACTTGTAAACTTTTTCGCTGTCTTCTATAGATAATATTAAACCTGGTAATCCATTAAACTTCCAAGGGCCTATTGCTACTGGTATTTCTAAAGTATACCATGCGATATATGTACGTCCTCTAAAAGTAGTTTGTGCTTTTTTACAATTCATTTTGTTAAATTTTTTTTCACCTTTAAGAAAAATCCATTTCATTTTTGGTAAATTTTCATAAACTGAATATGATTTTTTTAAAATAACCTTTTCAAAAAGGTTTTCTGTTAGTTCATTGGATTTAGTATTAATAAAAACCTCATTTGTAAATTTATCCTCCTTACTATCTAATATAATTTCATCATCATTAAAATTATCAGTTTCTTTTGTTGTATTATTAAATGTTGAAGTATAATAACTAAACTCATTTTGGATTAATAAAATTCCATCATAATTGTTAACAATTGATGGTCTATGTGTAATAGTTTCAGAATATTGCAATTGGATTGCCGCTTTTTTTGTCTGCTGTGCAAATAAATTATTTAACACAAAAAAAAATAAAATATATCTCATAAAATTGGGGTTTAAATAATAGAAGCGAAGCAATTAACTTCGCTTCTTTAATAATTAATGATTAATTCCAAACATTGTAATCTGCTACTGCTAACGCTTTTGCAGCTTTACTACCACATGACATATCATCAGGCACATTTATATCCCAAGTGCCTAAAAAAGTGCCATTTGCGTTATACACATTGTAAGAACAATTTTTAGCCAAAATTAATTCTTCTGTAGTAAATGATGCTGCTAATACAAAAACCGCAATCAACATAAAATTTGTTATAATTTTTTTCATTTTAAATATTTATTAATTTGCTTTAAATGAGTTGTTTTTTTTTATTTAATTCCAAACATTGTATTCGGCAACTGCTAATGCTTTAGCTTTACTGCTACCACATGATACATCATCTGGAACCCATGTATCCCAATTTCCAAGAAATGTACCATCTGCGCTGTATACTTTATATGAACATTTATGCGCAAGGAATACGTCTTTACTAGTAAATGAAGATGTAAAAATAAATATTACTAACATCAACAGAATTGTTTTAATTTTATTCATAATTATATTTTTTTTGCTTCAATCTTTGCAAGAGTTTTTGACTCTTTAAGGCAGTCAAAGATTTTCTGCTATTTTTTCCAATATGGATTTCTGCCTGATACAATAAATTTACTTTCTTCAGTTAGGTGCTATTTCGTTTCTTTACTAAGCCATTTCGTAGGCTGAACGTTGAAATTATGCACGAACGTTGGTCATAAGGTTTCTTGCAACTCATATATACACGAAACTCAAATAATTTAATAGTTTACAAAAACATATTTTAAATATTGAATTTTATCTTTGGCAAATTATAAAATCTTTTCTCATTCCTGTTACAGATTTTCTGTACATTTTCAATTATTTTTTCCAATGTTTGCTGAGATTTTTGTTCAAAAAAAGGGATTTGATGAAAATAAAAACGCTAGAGGGATCAATTTTGAAAATAATTTCGTTCTGTAATTCTATTCTTATAATTTATAACTCACTGTCAACAGAACCACTCGTGGTAAAATGTAAGTAGTGGAACTCGAAATCATAAAATCAGAAAAGGAATTGTTAATTTTCGTACCATTATTCAAGTAGTTTTGTGCCGAAAGTTCAAAACGAAAGGGATTGTTTTTTGAAAATAGTTTTATGAAGTAAAATTTAAAAAGAGCGTTGATTTAAAAAAATTATGTAATGATTTTTATATAATTTGTTGCTTTAAGGTAACGAATTCTTATACTAATTTAAGACATTAATAACGGCCTTTAGGTTTAGCCAAAAACCGTTATTGAAAACCCTCTTTATTTAAATAAATTTACGTTAGTTTTTTTGTTGGATACATACAAAGTATTAAGTTTAGTACAGGTATAAATAACAACCAAACTGAAAAGCCAGCATCTCTTAATCTTCTCACAGTTCCAGAGACTAAAGGTAGTACTAAAATTATATTGATAATCGCTCTTTCATTTCTAAACATTAAGCCGTTGGGTTTAATGTTATTTACTTTCAAATAATTAGCTTCAAATATCCCAAAAACTAAAGAAAGTACTATAAAATTTATTAGAATAATTATAATAAAAAAATAGGACCAATACTCTTTTCTAGTAGTTATCCCGCTAAAATTAAATGTATTTTTAATAATATGTTTTACTGTATTTTTCATCTTTATAATTTTTTTCCATTTTTTATTCTACGGACTACCGCAAGGACGACAATCTTAGGTACTATTTTTTAGTTTTTCAACTGGTTAATATACCGCCCCGTCAACATATTTCTTTTTTATTTTTTGTTAACACTTCACATTTCCTTGAATGAATTCTAGTGTATCTTCAAGTGATTCGTCCTTTTAACAACTTTTTCAAAATTTTCTGCTAACTCATATATACAGAAACTCAAATAATTTAATAGTTTACAAAAACATATTTTAAATATTGAATTTTATCTTTGGCAATTTATAAAATCTTTTCTCATTCCTGTTACAGATTTTCTGTACATTTTCAATTGTTTTTTCCAATGTTTGCTGGGATTTTTGTTTAAAAAAAGTGATTTGCTGAAAATAAAAACGCTACAAGTGTGGATTTTGAAAATAATTGAGTTTTGTAATTCTATTCTTATAATTTATAACTCACTGTCAACAGAACCACTCTTGGCAAAATGTAAGTAGTGGAACTCGAAATCATAAAATCAGAAAAAGAATTGTTGATTTTCGTACCATTATTCAAGTAATTTTGTGCCGAAAGTTCAAAACGAAAGGGATTGTTTTTTTTCTGAAAACTCAAATACGCATTAGCAATTCTAAAATCGGTAGCTAAATTATTGCTGTTTTCGTTGAATGTTACTTGATAATCCGTTTTGAAATTGAAATGTTTCAAAAAGTCAATGTCCAAATCAAAGCCCAATCGATCAGAAGTTAACGAAGATTTAGTCAAACCAGAAAACTGACTAAATGATTTGTTATAACTAACGCTTGCACTTGGCCATTTTTTAGTAGCTGTGCGAAGTTTTATACCTAAAGTCTGGTTGTTTCTATCATTTGAAACTGTCTGATTGTTGATGGTTTGCAGGTAATTGAACCAAGATAAATTCGCATTAAAATTGATTCTAAAGCGATAAATTTTCTTATCAATACTTCCCGAAACGCGATACGATGTTTCCGGATTATCCGTAATTGTTGGCGTGGTGAATTGGTTGATGCCGTCTAAACCAATTTCATTTCGAATGGTTTTGATCTTTTTGGTATAACTCGCATTAGCAAAAAGCATCAAACCACGATACATACTGTTTTTTTTATAGTTTAAAGTGGCGTTGTGAAAACGCTCGTTCTTGAGCAAGGCATTTCCTCTAAACACCGAATTGTAGCTTTGCAACGTATAACGCTCTAGCAAGCGAGTGGCCTCTGGAAATTCATTAACCAATTTATAATTGAACTTTAAATCTTCCGACTGATTGAATTCATATTCACTTAACCAACTCGGTTGTAAAAAAGTGTTGTTCAACGCATAATCACTCGAAATTTGCTGTGTTTTCAAATGAAAATAATGGGCATAAATGGCGGGTTTGTTCACCCATTTGCCTAATTTGAATTTATATTCTAAGCCCAAATACAAATCGTTTAGCAAATAATCCAAATCGTTTCCAAAACCATTCGACGCAAAATCATTGATTGTACCATCGGTTAGATATTGTTTTTCGGTGATTTCAAGCTGTGTCGTTCCTAGATTGTTTCCCAAATTGGTATACAAATGGTTGAAATTATTAATAATCCAATAGTGCTTGAACAAGGCGTCAATACTGTTGTTTTTTACTTTTTTAACTTGCTGAATGTTGTAAAACGTATCGTTTGCTAACGGAATTAATCCGGTTAAGAATTCCGTGTCGGTTAACCATGTATTGCTGGGTTTTTGGTTGTCATAACTTTGATTGACCACCAATGTCGTAGTTTGTTTTTTATTGATTTGCTTGTGCCATTCTACAAATTGTTTAATTTGAATATTATCGGCTTTATTTAACGTTTCAAACGAAGACAATTGCCCATCGCGAGCCGAATTCAACACAGAATTAATATCGTTTGTGCTCGATTGAAACTGGCCATTGTAATACCACTTTTCTTTCGTATTTGGTGTATAATTTAGTTTGATGTTGCCAATGCCTAAAACCGAGTTGTTTCTGCCTGATGAAGAACGTTTTTCAAAGGTAACGGCACTATTTTGAAGGTATTCGATACTACTTTCTGAAGCCGTTTTTGAAAAAAGACTCGAGAAAATTCCATAACCTTCGATATCTAATTTCGTATTGATTTCTTGGCGGAAGTTGATGGCACTAAATCGCGATTTATTTTCTAGAACATCCGTATTGTCCATTGCAAAAGCATATAAATCCGTCAATTGTTTTCGGCCCGAAATAAAACTACTCGCACCGCCTTGAAAACGCATCATATCCTGAAACGAAAAAGTGCGTTTCCCAATGTTGTTGAGGTCACTAATGAAACTGACATTGGTTTTTGGAGCATAATAAAACAAAGCCGCGTGACCCAAATAAAAACCATTATCGTCTGCTACTTCGGCACCCGCTTCTACATCGCCAAAAACGAATTTCTTTTTATCTTCTTTGAGCTTGATGTTCATTGCCAAATCATCCGAATCCGAAACTTGTTTTAGAAAACCTACTTCGTTGAAATTGTCAATTACTTCGACTTTATCAACCGCATCAGCCGGAATGTTTTCTACGCCTAATTTTGTACCACCACCAAAAAACGATTTATTCTCGACTAAAAATTTAGTAACTTTTTTACCTTGAACGGTTACGCCACCGTCTTTATCTACTTCTACACCGGGTAGTTTTTCTAATTGCTCTTTAAGTTTGCGTTCGTTTCCTGTGGTAAAAGCTTTTACATCATAGATTAGCGTATCTTTTTTAACGATTACAGGTTTGTATTCGTGTGTAATAATAATTTCTTTGAGTTCTTGTCCGGTTTCTTTGAGTTTGAAATGATGTTCTTTCTGTGAAAAATTAGCCGGAAGATTTAAAACCTCTTCTTTGTAGCCCAAATAAGAAACGCGAACTTCATAAGGCACTTCTTTTTCTAAATCTAATTTATACCTTCCCATATGATCTGCAATAGCGAATTTGAGCCCTTGTTTTTCAACTAGCGGTTTGGCAATTACATTGGCATTTTGCAAAGGTTTTCCAAGCGAATCTTTCACGGTTCCTAGTAAGGATTGCGAGAAAGAGAACAGTGGGAAAAAGAGAAGTAGAATTAGGTATTTTGGCATTTAGAATTGTGAGTTTGCCTTTAGTTTTTTTGAATATTCTTCTTTTGAGATTACTTTTTTCTTTGGTAATTCAATAGCGATTGTTTCCTTAGATAATGTGATTTTTGTGGCAACATATTTATTTTCATCTTTTTCTAATTCCAATATCAAACCCGGAAGGCCATAATATTCATTGGGACCGAAAGAGTAGGGGATTTCAGGACAAAACCAAGCAACAACGGTTTTTTGTTTCTCTTCGTTCATTCTATTTTTATATTTTTCTACAAGCGTTGCTTTATAACAAATATAGTCATCGATTTTTTTAGATTCATTTTCAATTTTCCAATTCAACTTTATTTTATTATGCACTAAAACATTATCAATCAATTGATAAACAGAACTGTCTTTTAAAAAGGTATAAGTTATATTAAATTCCATTAATAATCTTGAGATTGTTTCTGTAGTTTTAATTTCAGAGTTATTTCTTTTATCATCAATGAAGAAATGGCTCGTTTGACTATTGAAATTTAGCGTTACTTCAAGAGAAGTATTTTCAATAAGTTTCAACAAATCTGTGACATCTTTACTCGCGTTTTCTGCATTTTTATTATTTTCTAAATATTTTTTTGAAATTGTTTCATATTTCACCAGACCTGATTGGGAATAGCAAGTTAAACTAATTAGTAATAGTATTATTGTCTTTTTCATTTATTAATAGGATTAGAGAATTCATAAGGTTATTAATATCTTGGTGTATAACTGTTTTTTAAAAACGAATTGAAATTATTTTATCCTATTTAACAACCTTATGAAATTCAAAATTATGGCAACTCGATTACTGTATCTGCTGGCCCAGAAGCTACTCCACCATTACAAGCAACGAATAAGGCATATGAAAGAGCTGCTGCAAAACTATCGCTCAAAGTAAGGTTTGGATCTATCAAAGTCATTTGGTCAACAGTGATTTGAAGACAGTCTTTCTCTTTTAAGATTAATGCTTTCTCAGCTGTTTCTACCTCAACTTTTGTCTCCTCAATCTCATTCGCCATACCAGCGAAAGAAAACGCCATAAGTGCTACTGCACTAAAAATAAATTTTTTACTCACGAATTTTTATTCTTTTTTTGGAGTTCGTGAATCTTCGATTTCATTTTGTTTGATTTTTTAAAAATACTAAATGCTTTTGTATATACAAAGACAAATCTAAAACATCTATTTTTATTACTGTTACAGATTTTCTGTACATTTTCAACTTTTTTTTCCAGTCTTTGCTAGGTTTTTGGTTTTAAAAATGAGTTTTAGTAAAATTTTTTACGCCGCATTTACTAATTTTGAAATAGAAAGTATTGGATTTTGTTAGCGAGTCTTTCACGGTTGCGATTAAGGATTGCAAGAAAGATAACATTGAAAAAACTAGTAATAGGAATATTGATTTTGGCATTTAGAATTAGTAATAACTAGTTTAATTTTCTTCTGTTAATTTTTTCATTTCAGCATTAAAAATTGCTGTAAACTCTTGTTCGGTTACTTTGCTTTCTTTAGGAAACGAAATTGGAATTTCTGGGCTGATCTTTTCAATACTTTTTAAATAAAACTTCACTTTTGAATTGGTTTTATAGGCTTCAAAGACTAAACCTGGTAAACCATAATAAACGTCTGGGCCAAATGAAAACGGTAAGGCTGGACAAAACCAAGCTTCAATTTTATAAGTTTCTTTACCTCTAAAATCTTCATAATTCACATTTGCTTCAGCACGATAGCACAAAAATTCATTGATGATTTTACTTTCATTAGTAATATTCCATTCATATTTATTGATAGGACTTTCAATAAAGTACTTGTTTCCAGACATTTCTGTCGCAAAAACTTCCTTTTGATTCGCTCTATTATAAAAATGAATTCCACCACCGCCACCCGCTGTGATTGCTCTAGGATTAAATTCAGGAAGTTTCAATTTTTTTACATACTGAAAAACAGCAAATTCGTCATTAATCAATAATTCGTATTCCAGTTGATTGAAAGATTTATTAATGTTGATGATATTGTTTTTAACATTAATATCTTTAATTTCACTCAAATCTTTTTCAGTACTAAAACTAGATTTACCATATACTACTTTATAGTTTTGACTATAAACGGATACTGTAAAAAATAATAAAAAGATAATTTTTTTCATAAAAAATGATTAGCGGCGTAATGCTACTCCGTTTTTTTAAGATTTAACAATAATTTTCGCAGTTAGAATTCTCTGCACTAGCGAAAGAAACCGCCATAAGTGCTACTGCATTAAAATCATTTTTTTACTCACGAATTTTTATTCTTTTTTTGGAGTTCGTGAATCTTCGATTTCATAATTTGTAATTTTTAAAAATATTAAATGCTTTTGTATATAGAAAGACAAATTTTACAATTTAATTTTAATTCTCACTGTTTTCGGTTTTACATTTAACAAAAAGTATCGTGAAACTATTACATAATTGTTATTATGACTTAAGTAATTAAAATCCCTTCTCAAAATCTTCAAATCTTTCTTTTTGAAGTTTGTAATAGTCTTCGGATAAAATTAATTTACCTTTCTTGGGAATTTCAATTGTTTTGACTGAATTTTTTATTAAAATTTCTTTAGCCATATAATGAATATTGCCAATTTGCATTTCTAAAATAATTCCGGGTAAATTACCAATACCATTGGGTCCGTGACTATAGGGCAATTCTGGAGCGAACCAAGCAATTACTTTTACAATTTTATCGTTTTTATTAGCGGTTCCAATCGCTTTAATTGCCGTGAAATTATTTATTTTTTTTTCTTCAGTTAAAATATTCCATTTAAAATCTAAATCTGAATATACCAAAAATTCTTTTTCACCCATAATTGGATTGCCATTATTATTGTAGAAGGATTTGTTTTCAGTGAGATTCATATATCTAGGCACGGTCAAACCAGCTTTAGTAACAGCTAGTCGTTCTTCATAAGTATTAGGTGTGAAATTATCTTCTAACTTAAAAACAGAAATAGAGTCATTAAATATTAATTCTATTTTAACAGTACTAACTAGGTCATCAGCCACCTCAAATGATTTTCTAGCGTCAATAGTAAGGTTTTTTTGAAATGCTTCTTCTTCAACTTGCATTGCAACATATTTAATTGTGCTATTTTGTGCAAAAAGAATGGAAGAACAAAAAATTAGTAGTGAGTATTTCATATTATTAAAATATTTTTTAAAAAAAACATATTGATATTTATGGGTTTACTTGTGTTCCCGTATTTACTTGGCATTGCGCAAATCCTTGGTCGGCAAGTTCAAAAGCATCAGCCTCCGAAGCACCACAAGATAAATAAAATTTAACTTGAGATAGCCATACTTTGAGACAAACAGAGTCTTCTTTTATTTCATCTTTTACTTCATTCGCCATACCAGCGAAAGAAAACGCCATAAGTGCTACTGCACTAAAAATCATTCATTTTATCCAAAGCTTCTTTATATTCTTGCTCGTTTAATATTTTCATTTTTTTTGTATCGATTTCAAAAGTTTCAGTCGTGTTTAGGTCAATTTGTGTTGCTCCATAAACAACATTTCTAACTTGTAATTCTAAAATTAAACCAGGCAAACCGCTATAACCATTTGGACCAAAATTGCTTGGTATTGAAGGGCAATACCAAGCAATTACCGGATGATTAAATATTTTTTCTTTGTTAACAACTTTAAAGTTTGAGGTTGCTTTCATACAGGTAAAACCATCAATTATTTTAGTTTCATTGGTCAAAACCCATTCAACTGCTGCATTTTTCTTTTGATAAATGTTGTTTCCAAGTAAATTAGAATAACAAAAAAGAGAATCTTTTCTTTGATATATTTCTCCTCTATATTGTGCGAAATTAAGATTCGAATTTAAAAGTAGTTTATCATCGGTATTTAAATGGTTTTTAGAATAAAAATAACTTTCATCTGTATTACACAACAACACAAAGTTTAAATGCTTGGCGTCTTTAATTGCCCTATCCATTAATTTCCTTAAATCGGCATTGTCTTTGAAAATATCTTCATTTTGGATAGTAACGTTGTAGGTTATACGGATATTTTTTTGAGCATAACCAATATTTAGCAATAACAATAGGAATAAGTATTTCTTCATTTTTATATTGTAAGGGCTGAAAAAATAGATCAGCCCAATTATTATTTTATATTTAGAATTCGCCGATTTCAGAATTTAATCTAAGGCATAAAAAATAGATGGAATATGACATTCCACTTGCATCCTCGTGATTAAATCCAGCAGATGTTGCGGAAACATAAGCTTGAAACCTTGCAAGATTACAATCTGCGGCCTTTTCAACGGATTCTACTTTTTTTACTTTCTGAGTTTCTTTCTTTTTCTTTACCCCACTATTCGCCATACCAGCGAAAGAAAACGCCATAAGTGCTACTGCACTAAAAATAAATTTTTTACTCACGAATTTTTATTCTTTTTTTGGAGTTCGTGAATCTGCGATTTCATAATTTGTAATTTTTAAAAATACTAAATGCTTTTGTATATACAAAGACAAATCTAAAACATCTATTTTTATTTCTGTTACAGATTTTCTGTACATTTTCAACTTTTTTTCCCAGTCTTTGCTGGGTTTTTGGTTTTAAAAATGAGTTTTAGTAAAAATTTTTACGCCGCATTTACTAATTTTGAAATTGATAGTATTTGATTTTGTCAGCGAATTTTTTACGTTTTTTTTATGGTTTGAGAGTAAGAGAATAATGGGAAAAAGAGAAGTAGAATTAGGTATTTTGGCATTACTGTTTAAAATCTTGTTCTGTTTTTTTGATTAATTCTTTTTCCGAAATGGTTTTGAATTTAGGAAATTCTATTTTTTTAGCGTCCTTTAGAAATAAAATTTCAATAGCAACTAATTTTGTTTTATCAACTTCTACTTCCAAAATCATTCCTGGTAAACCCATATACCCATTAGGACCATAGTTATAGTTTATTTCAGGAGCATACCAAGCAGTTATTTTTTTAACACTAATTTTTCCATATTTGTTTAAATAATTAACTTCACAGGTTGATTTGTAACAAAGAAAATTATTAATCAATTTACTATCGTTTGATAATATCCAATCATAATTATGTTCAATTATAACATTTATATTATTAAAGGGTGAAAATAACAGATTGTTTTCTTTATCATAATAAAATTCCTGAATAGAAAAAGCAGCATCTACCAGATTAGCTATCAGTTTTTGATTTTCATCCAAAAGCATATTCTGGTCTTCTTGACGAAACGAAAACCCATTTTTCATGACGATTAAGCGATATTTTTTGTCTAATAGAGAATTGTTTATTTTTTCAAATAAAGAATTATTTGTCTTTTCTATCATTTCTTTATCAAATGGTTCCAATATTGCTAAATACTTTACCTCAATTGATTGATTATTTTGAGAGAAAGCAATATTTGTAAATATAAATATTTTTAAAAATAGTATTAAATTTTTCATTTTCCATTTTTTAAAGTAAGGTTATCCATCGATCTTAAATTTTAGTTTAAAGATATTGACCTTTTAAAAGTTCAAACTTTGTATTAGATTCTCACTATATAACGAGTAAAGATATATTAGATTTTGAAATCAATTAGAATGGGACAATTTAAAATTGAAGGACAACCTTACTAAAATGATTTAATTAGCGATTTTTATCACAAAGTTCATAAGCAGCGATAATGAATTTCCCCGCAGCTAAACCATGTAATTCTGTTCCCGTTAAAGCGTTGAAATTATCCAATGCATCAAAACTAAATTGAACACAGGGGTCATCAACTTTCTTTACTTCATTAACAGCTTCTATTTTAATTTTTTCTACTCCAACTTTTGTCTCCTCGATGTCATTCGCCATACCCGCGAAAGAAAACGCCATAAGTGCTACTGCACTAAAAATCATTCATTTTATCTAAAGCTTCCTTATATTCTTGCTCGTTTAATATTTTCATTTTTTTTGTATCGATTTCAAAAGTTTCAGCCGTGTTTAGGTCAATTTGTGTTGCTCCATAAACAACATTTCTGACTTGTAATTCTAAAATTAAACCAGGCAAACCACTATAACCATTTGGACCAAAATTGCAAGGTATTGAAGGGCAATACCAAGCAATTACCGAATGATTAAATATTTTCTCACCATAAGTAATTTTGTTCGTAGTTGTTGCTTTGTAACAAACAAAGCCATCAATATTCTTCGATTTATTCTCTAAAATCCAGTCCTGTTTTATTGCTTTTTTTATGAATGTATTATTGCCTAATATTATTGATTGTTGTAGAATGTTATTTTTTTCTTCATAAATTAAACCAGTATAATTTGAAAATGATAGTAAAGTCTGGTTTAGTGAAATGTCTAATTCTGTCAAATTTGAAATTACAGAAAATTTCGAGTTTTCTTTTTGACAGATTAATTTAAATTCTAAAAAGGATGCATTTTGAATAGCTTTTTCAAAATAGCCTCTTACTGTTGCGTTTTTGGAAAATAAATCTTTTTCATCCTCAATTTTAACTTTATACAAAACACTAATGTTTTCTTGGCAAAAACTATAATTAATAAAAAAGAATAGAAGGAATAGGGCTTTTTTCATGGAATAGTTCTTATGATGATAAGAAAATTAACAAGTTATAAAAAATTTGGACATTATAACTTGTTAAAATTATTTGTAATTAAAATTCAATAATAGTTTTAAGACGTAGACAGGCAAAATATATACCATAAGAAGCGCCTGATGCCTGTTCATGACTAAGTCCATCATTTCGCATTTGGGTGTAAGCGCTGAGTTTTTCAACTTTACAATCCGTTCCGCTTTCTGTTGTTTTATTATCTTGTTCTTTCTCTTGAGCCATACCAGCAAAAGAAAATGCCATAAGTGCTACTGCACTAAAAATAAATTTTTTACTCACGAATTTTTATTCTTTTTTTGGAGTTCGTGAATCTTCGATTTCATAATTTGTAATTTTTAAAATTACTAAATGCTTTTGTACATACAAAGACAAATCTAAAACATCTATTTTTATTTCTGTTACAGATTTTCTGTACATTTTCAACTTTTTTTCCCCGTCTTTGCTAGGTTTTTGGTTTTAAAAATGAGTTTTAGTAAAATAAAAACGCCGAACTTACTAGTTCTGAAATAGAAAGTATTTGATTTTTTCAGCGAGTTTTTCAAGTTTTTTTTTATGTTTTGAGAGGAGTGAAAAAAGTAATAGTTGAATTTCGCATTTAGAATTGTGAGTTTGCCTTTAGTTTTTTTGAATATTCTTCTTTTGAGATTACTTTTTTATTTGGTAATTCAATAGCGATTGTTTCTTTAGATAATGTAATTTTTGTGGCAACATATTTATAACCTCTAAATTCTAATTCTAAGATTAGCCCAGGCAAACCACTATAATTTGTGGGACCATAAGAATAAGGCATTTCTGGGGAAAACCAAGCAGTAGTTGTTAGTTCACTTTCTTCATTTTTTCGATTTTTTAATTTTTCTACGCGTGTTGCTTTATAGCAATTAAAATTATCGATTTGTTTAGTTTCAGTAGATATTACCCAATCGTTGATGATTTTTTCCTTCACCATAAAATTCTCTTTCAAAGAATAAGTTGCACTGTCTTTTATAATTGTATAAGTTGGTTGATATTTCAACAAAATTCTATTTAGCTTTTCGCCTATTTCAATTTCACTTTCATTTATGTCATTTGGAATAGTAAAAAAACTTTTTTCCTGATTAAAAATAAGCGTTGTACTAAAATGACTTTTCTCCATTTCGTGAAACATATTTTTTATATCAGAATCTGTCGTTAAATCATCAGAAGCTTTTAAATTTGAAGTATCAATTTTTTTAGGAATAGCATCGTATACGACAGTGCCAGACTGAGCGTAAGTCAGACAATTAAAGAATAGTAAAAACAGAATTTTTCTCATATATGTTTTCTAATAATTTTTTCTTATCTCTTGCATTTTTTTATTAAATTCTTCTTCTGTAATAATTTTATTTGGATCAACCTCATCAATTTTTATTTTTGAATCGTTTAAAGTTAAATTTGTTAAGCCATAAAGAGCCGTATCAAATTGTAATTCAAAAATTAGTCCAGGCAAACCACCAAAACCATTTGGTCCAAATTGATAGGGAATCTGTGGGCAGTACCAAGCAGTAATCACATATTCAAAATCGCCTTTGCTATTTTTTACAATTTCTTTGGATGTAGCTTTATAGCAGGTGAAGTTTTGGATAATTTTAGATTCGTTCGAAAGTTCCCAATCTTTATTTCTGGGGGTTTTTAATGTATTTTTCTTTGTTCCTATATTTTTTTCTATATAATTAAATACGGAGTCGGAAATTACATAACCTTTATATCTAGAAAACATTTTGATGGAAATAAAATCTGTATTATCTAAATTAAGATTTTCTTCAATGAAGAAGTTTGCTCTTTCATTCGAAAATAATAAAGTGTAAGAAAACGAGTTTGCTTTTTGTTTACTATTTGTATAGAGATAACCGACTTCACCTTTTTCAATTCCATTATTTTGAAGGAGCTTTACTGTATATGAGGCTTTATTTTGGGAGAACAAATGAGTTGACAAAAAAAGCGTTATTAGTAAAATTTTCATTTTTTTTAGAACTAAGGTGGTTTGGTTCGTTTTTGGTGTTGAAATCGAACTAAAACTTAAAGTAAGTATCGCAATAATGGGTATGATTTTTCGCATAAATAGGAAACAGAATGACTATTATTTAAAACGCTAATTTACTATAAAATTATAAAGGATACTAAAATTAAAAACTATTTCTTCTTAATCGGAGTTTCGTTTTTAGTAATCAAAAGCTCTACTCTTCGGTCTAAAGAGCTTCCTTTTTTCAACGATTGAGTACTGCCATACCCTTTGAATGTCATTCGGGTTTTACTAATTTGTTTCAGCAAGAAATAGTTGTAAACACGTTGGGCTCTGTTGGTTGAAAGTTCTCGCTTTTTAGTATCTCGGTCCACCGCTTCCTTTTGAAATGTAGGTGTACAACAAACGTGTCCTTGAATTTCAAAATGAATGCTTTTGTTCTTTTGCAATTGAACGGCAAGGCGATCTAATTCCTTTTTTGCCTGATAGGTTAGCTTGCTGCTTCCGCGTTCAAAAAGCACTTTATCTAAGTAAATTCGATCCCCGATTATTGCGTCTTTATGCACGGAATTATAAACACCAGGAATTTTTAAATCCTCAATTTCAATAGGTTTAAAGTTAACGACTACATCAACACGGCGATTTTTAGAACGGGCTTCCGGGACATTGGTTTGCATATCTTCATCAAGCATAATGCGGCCTTTTCCTTCAAGGGTAATTATGATTTTACTCTTAATTCCCTTTTCAACCAATTTATTTTTTACGGCATTTGCTCTATTTGTTGAAAGTACAAAGTTATATTCGTCTTTTCCACGATCATCACAATAACCATAAATTTGTACCGAAGCAATGCGCGAAGTATCGATTTTACTAACAAATCCCACAACAGCATCGGCTTGTAATTCTTTTAAATTATACTTATCAAATTCAAAAAAAATAGAATGCACTTCTTCCTCTTCTTGTGCAAAAGTAAAGCTGGTTAAAACGATACATAAAAGGGAAAGCAAGCGTTTCATCTTATTTTTTTAAAAGGTTTTTATATTGCGTAGCATTATTTAAAAGTGCGATTGCTTTTTCAATTTCCACATTATTTTTGGTGTAAAAATCATACAACCCTTCGCGGTATTGATAACGAATAATTAATTCTTCTTGAAGTAATCTTTTGATTTGATTTTTATTAGCTTCTAGTTCAATTTCTTGGTTGCGTGCCAAAGCATTTTCTAATTGTTTGTATTCAGCAGCAATTTGTGTGTCGATGTTCTCCTTTTTAGCACTTTCTAAGACGTTTTTAAGTGCTTTGTTGGTTTCGGTGTCCAAACTGATTTTCTCTTGTTTTAAGTATGTTTTGAAATTCGCAAAATCAGCATCAGAAACCACAGGAATTCCAGTTACATTCGGATTTTTATAATATAATTGTGTCGCGAAGTTAAAAATACCGTCTTTTTTAACCACAGCATCGGTAATATTTGCCGTTTTTGTTTCTGAGATTTCCACATCTGGCAAAACGCCACCACCATCATAAACCGTTCTTCCTATTTTCGTCTTAAATGCCGTGAATTCGTTTTGTGCTTTTTTGATGGCTTTTCCATTTTCGTCTTTGTGTGCATAATCCAATGCCTGAATGCAACGTCCAGAAGGCGTATAATAGCGAGAAATTGTTACTTTTACTTGGGTTCCATAAGATAAATTTAGCGGACGTTGGACTAATCCTTTTCCAAAACTTCTACTTCCCATCACCACGCCACGATCCAAATCTTGAATAGCACCCGATACAATTTCAGAAGCTGAAGCACTTTTTCCATCAACCAAAACTACCAACGGAATTTCTAAATCAATCGGTTCGTTTTTAGTTTTATAAATCTGATTGTGTTTTGGGTTTTTAGATTTGGTGGTTACGATTAATTCATCTTTTGGCACAAATAAATTACAAATATTTACCGCTTCGTGCAATAATCCGCCTGGATTGCCTCGTAAATCCAAGACTATTTTTGTAGCACCTTGTTTTTTCAAATCCAATAAAGCCGATTTAGTTTCCGCACTCGCTTTTTCGGTGAATTTTGTCAAAACAATATAACCTACATTGTCTTTCAAAAGGGAATAATAAGGAACTGCCTTGATTTCTACTTCATCTAAAATAATAGTCGCTGTTTGTGCTTTTCCTTGTCGGATAAATTTTATAACAATATTCGTGTTTTTTGCACCGCGAAATAATTGAGAAGCATCTTCGGTATATTCTTTTAAATTTACATCACCAATTTGCGTAATTTCATCACCCGCTTTAAACCCGGCTTTATCAGCAGGAAATCCTTTGTAAATTTCTTTTAAAAACACTTTTCCATCTTTGCGTTGCACCATTGCACCAATTCCGGTGTATTCGCCTGTATTGTTAATTTTGAATTTCAAAACATCTTGTTCGTTGAAAAAGGTAGTGTAAGGATCTAGTTCTTTCAACATACTTTTTATAGCATTGTCCATCATTTCACCCGGATTAGTTTCATCCACGTAATTCTGATTTACGGTTTTGAAAACGCCTGTAAAAATCTCAATTTGCTTCGCAATTTCAAAAAAATCGTTCTTGAAACTTACGCCAATAAATAGAAATGAAAGAGCTACAACGGGAATAATTATTTTTTTGCTGACGAAACGGTTCATAAATTGACGAGTTGATTAATACTATCCTACGAAAGTAAATAATATTAAACAAAAAGGAAACCATTGTGTCAATTTACTTTGGTAAATCGATGAATTTCTGAAAAAGTTGTTTGGTTTTTAACTCAATTTCTTCATACGAAAGACGGTCTTTGGTTTGATAGAAAAACATAAATGCATATTTCTTCTCGTTGTTTTCCAATAAAATTGCTTTATTTAAACGATAAGTTTCCCGAAGAAGGCGTTTGAAATAATTGCGATCTACCGCTTTCTTGAAATATTTTTTAGACACCGAAACGCCCATTTTTATGACTTCGGCATTGGGTTCCGTGTTTTCTACATAGACCAATCGCAACGGATATTTTGAAACCGATTTGCCTTCAGAAAAAAGCGAATCAATAGTGGTTTTGCTTTTTAGTTTTTGATGATTGGGATAAGTAAAATTCATAAGGCAAAGGTATAAAAAAAGCCGACTCTGAGAATCGGCTTTTTAAACTATTTATTTTTTCGGATAGGAATTGTCTTCTCTATTCACATCGGCCATCAAACCACTCGGATCAATAACGATCGATTTGATGTCTGATTTTGGTTTTCCAATTTCAAAAGTAAATGTAGGATGAGCCCAACCCCAATCTTTTAAAGTCGTGCTTTTTACTTCTTTGTATGGATTTGGTTTTTCCCATCGCATCATTGTTTGTGGCACATAGAAGAATTCTTTCGAACCATCAACATATTCTACCATAATATCTAAAGGCATTGGCGTTCTTCCTTTACGTTCCAAGATTACAGAAGTATTATTTTTGTTTTCTTCCACACTTTTAATCGCGTAATCAATTGTGTTTGTCGTCAAGGTCCAATCCAATAAATACCAATCTAAATTCGCTCCGGAAACACGTTCGGCTGTTCTTTTGAAGTCATTTGGTGTTGGATGTGTAAATTTAAAATCGTGATAATAACGTTTGATAGTTTTATCCAAATTTTCCTGTCCAATGATATAGCCCAGTTGTGCTAAAAACACTTCTCCTTTACTATAAGCAGAAATTCCATAAGCCATATTCAAATCATAACGATCAGAATGAGTTGATAAAGGTTGTTCTTTACCCGATTTTGCTAAATAAACGTAGTTTTTATAAGCATCTTCAAAGGTGTTTTTTGGTGTTTTTGGAGGCAAAACTTTGTCCATAGCTAAGTCAGAAATGTAAGAAGTAAATCCTTCATCCATCCATTCGTGTTTGGTTTCGTTCGTTGCTAATACGAATTGGAACCAAGAATGTGCCATTTCGTGAGCGGTAACTCCAACTAAACTTCCATAAGTTCTGTTTCCAGTAATTAACGTGCTCATTCCATATTCCATTCCACCATCGCCACCTTGAATTACCGAATATTGTTTGTACGGATAAGGTCCGATTTTTTCATTGAAAAACGATAAAAGTTCAGCCGTTTTTGGTTGCATTTTTTTCCAATTCTCTAAATTGTCTTTCTGATTCTTGTAGAAGAAATGCAGTTCTACTCCATTTTCACCAATTAAGATATCGTGAATGTATTCGTTGTCTGCTCCCCAAGCAAAATCGTGCACATTTGGAGCTACAAAATGCCAAGTTAAGGTTTTTGTTTTCTTTGGATAAACGACTTTTACGCCTGCATCTTCATAACCGTGACCAATTTCGTTTTTGTTTTGTAAATAACCGGTTCCACCGATAGTGTAGTCTTTATCTAAAGTAATTTTCACGTCGAAATCGCCCCAAACACCGTGAAATTCTCTTCCAATGTAAGGATCTGCTTGCCAACCTTCAAAATCATATTCACATAATTTTGGATACCATTGCGTCATTGATAAAGCCACGCCTTCTTCAGAAATACGCCCTGAACGACGAATTTGCAAAGGAACTTGTCCTTCAAAATCTAACGATAATGTAGTTTTTTGTTTTGGTAAAATGGCTTTGGCTAAAGTAACTTCTAAAATAGTTCCTACTACTTTAGTTGTAGCTGTAACACCATCTTGTTTGAAGTTAGCGATATTTAAATAGCCAATTTCATTTGGTTTTAAAGTACTGATTCTACTTTCTTTAATATCTTTCCCTTCCTTTTTGAAGGTTCGCACCATTCTTTTGTCTGGATCCGTAATCGATTGCAGACGTGCATCCATTTCACTTCCGGGTTGAAAAGCATTATTGAATAAATGGTAATATACTTTGTGTAACGTATCGTTTGAATTATTGGTGTAAACAATTTCTTGTTTTCCGGTATATTGGAATTTTTTCACATCCATATTTACATCCATTTTATAGTCAACGTGTTGTTGCCAATAACCTGGATTTGGATTGTTTTGGGCGAAGCCAAAAAATGTAAACAAGCAAAAAAGCACTATTTTCTTCATCTTAAAAAGTTTAAAGCGTAAAAATAGTAAAAAGAATATAGAAAGACGAATGTTGATTCGCCCTAGATACGTTTTTTAAAACAAATCGGAATGGGTTCCGGTTCTAGTCAGTGAAATAAGTTTTATTTCATCATCTTGTTGCCAAATTAGCAACCAATCAGGTTGAATATGACATTCCCAAAACCCTTTAAAATTACCTTTTAAAAGATGAGGTTTATAATTAGAAGGCAGAGAACCATTTTTTTCTAATTCAAAAATAACTTCTTCAATCAAATCAGTATTTAAGCCTCTTTTAATACATAGTTTAAAATCTTTCTTAAATTTATTCGTAGCAACAATTGTGTACATTATGATTTTAAAATTGAAAGTAATTCTTTGGCATTTTTAGCCCTAATCACTTTGCCGTTTTTCGAATCTTCCATAGCTTTTAAAGTTTCAAAATTGGGAGTTGTAACAATTTCAACATCACTTTTGTTCTTGCTTAACAATTCAATCATTCCTGTGAGGATTTTTCCCGCTTTAGATTTCTCGTTTATTTTTAAAGTTATAGTGGTCATAATCGTTTATTTTAAACAAAGTTACAAAATTTTCTAATTAAAATTACGTTCTGTTTGTCAGTGTTTTGACCAAAAAAAAGACCACAAATTCATAGTGAATTTGTGGTCTTTTAAAAATCTTCGAAAATATTATTTTTTCGACATTATTTCAGCTAAAATTAAAGCGTTGTAAGCATTTACAATTCTTCCTGATTTAGATACATCAGCAAAGTTAGCTTTGTGCTTATCTTCTCCAACAGTAACAGTGTTTTTCAACGGCGTTCCGCTTTCCATCATAATTTGTTTTACTTGAACCGCTGTTAATTTTGGATAGTAAGAACGAATTAAAGTTGCAACTCCAGCCGCATTTGGTGAAGCCATTGATGTTCCTTGTAAATACTCATAAGTGTTTAAAGGAGTTGTTGCATAGATTTTCTCACCTGGTGCATAAATGTCTACATTGTTTTTTCCGTAATTAGAAAAGCCAGCTACCATTTTGGTTCCGTAGTTAGGCGTAAGCGCCCCAATCATCAACATATTATTTGCGTATTCCGGACTTCCATCATACGTATCGTTTGGATATTTATTAGTAACATCTAAATCTTGGGAATCATTTCCTGCTGCAATAACAATTAAAACGTCTTTAGAAGCTGCGTATTTGATAGCATCTATAACCCATTCTTTGTTTTGAGAAAAATATTTCCCAAAAGAACCGTTAATAACTTTTGCACCATTATCTACTGCATAACGAATTCCTAATGCGATATCTTTATCATATTCATCACCGTTTGGAACTGCTCTGACAGCCATAATTTCAGCATTGTTCGTTACACCATCACCACCTTTACCGTTTCCTCTAACTTGAGCAACAATTCCAGCAACGTGTGTTCCGTGTTTCGCTTCTTTAGGATCTGGACCAATTACGTTATTGTTTCCATATTTTGTGTCGTTAATATCATTTGGATTATCACCAACGATTGAACGACCGTCAAATTCAACATTTAAATTATAGTTTAACTGACCGAAAACATAATCTTTAAATCCTTCAATTTGTTTGTCGAATTCAGCTTTTGTTGAAGTACTCAAAATTTGAGAAAACATCGTTTTTGCTTGATTTAAACCAGTATCTTCCGTCTGAATTGCTTTTACTTCTTCTAAAGTAAAGTCGCTTTTCTTTAAATGAGTCGCTAATGTTTTCTCCGCATTTAAAATAAAATCTAATTGCTGTTTCTGCGGTTGAATTCCTTTGATTTCTTCCTCTAACTTTTCTTTCGCTCTTTCATAATCTGGCGTTCCAGGGCCTTTTTTAACAATACGAGTCATTTCTAACTGTTCGTTATTACTTTCTCCTAGAAAATTCCAACCGTGAACATCATCAATATAGCCGTTTTTGTCATCGTCTATTCCGTTTCCTGGAATTTCTTTTTTGTTAGTCCAAATAACCGCTTTTAAATCCTCGTGATTTACGTCAACACCAGAATCTACAATTCCAACGATTACTTTAACTCCTTTTTTCCCTTTAATCAATTCTTTATAAGCTTTATCAACGCTCATTCCTGGAACAGTGTCTTTTACTAAATCTAAATGACTCCAACGTTGCAAGTCTTTTTCAGCTAAAGGCGTAACTTTTAGAGGTAAGTTATCAATATTTTCAACCTGAGTTGAAACCATTTTTTGTGTTCCACAACTAGCTAAGGCAATTGCAAAAGCTAAACTTAAATAAAGTGGTCTGAAATTTTTTTTCATAATTACGATTAATTAATTCTATGATGTTAGTCTATTGAACTTTGTATTTGTTACAAATAGGTTTGTTTTTAACGTTATTTTAAAATATCGGCACAGGTGAAAACTTCTTTTAACCTAACACCTTTTTCTGTTTTTTCAACAGTGATAATTTCATTATGCGCATCGTGTTCTAAAAACAAGTAATAATTGTTTTCAGCAGCTGCGTTCATAAACTTTGTTCTTTCATTCATCGTTAAAAGCGGTCGTGTGTCATAGCCCATAACATAAGGAATCGGAATATGACCAGCTGTTGCTAATAAATCGGCACAAAAAACTATTGTTTTTCCGTTATAATTTAAATGTGGAATCATCTGTTTTTCAGTATGACCATCAGCATAAAAAATATCAAATCCCATTTCGTTTGAAAAACCAAAATCGCCATCGGGTCTTGTAATGAAATTTAACTGACCACTTTCTTGCATCGGGATTAAATTTTCGTGTAAAAAAGATGCTTTTTCTCTGGAATTGGGTTCGGTTGCCCATTTCCAATGATTTTCGTTGGTCCAGAATTTAGCATTTTTGAATGCTACTTCGTAACCTGTTTTTCCGGCGTTCCAATTGACACTTCCACCACAATGATCAAAATGCAAATGCGTCATAAAAACATCGGTAATATCATCGCGATGAAAACCCGCATTTTTCAAAGATTTATCTAATGAATGTTCTCCCCAAAGCGAATAATGACCAAAAAACTTATCCGACTGTTTGTTGCCCATTCCGGTATCAATCAAGGTAAGGCGATTTCCATCTTCAATTAACAAACATCTGGCTGCAATATCAATTAGGTTATTTTCGTCTGCCGGATTGGTTCTGCTCCAAAGTGTTTTTGGCACCACGCCAAACATTGCGCCACCATCTAGCTTAAAATTCCCAGCTTCTATAGGATGTAATTTCATTTGATTCTATTTTTCAGCTAAATTACAAAAAATCCCATAAACAGAAACTATCCTTATATAAGTTATAAAATTGTTAGCAACTCTTGTAAAAAGTAATTTATAACTTATCTTTGTCTTTAATTTAGACAAAATCAAAATAACGATGATAAAAGTTTCTGACACAGCAAGCAAAAAAATAGTTGCTATGATGCAAGAAGATGGTTTTGATGCTTCCGTGGACTTCGTAAGGGTCGGTGTAAAAAGCGGAGGTTGTTCGGGATTGTCTTACGACTTGAAATTCGATAAAGGAATTGGAGAAAACGATAAGGTTTTCGAGGATAATAATGTAAAAATAGCCGTTGAAAAAAAATCGTTCTTGTATTTAGCGGGAACAATTTTAGAATTTTCGGGCGGTTTAAACGGAAAGGGATTTGTATTTAACAATCCAAATGCTTCCCGAACGTGTGGTTGCGGAGAGAGTTTCTCAATGTAAATGTTTAATAACCTGAAGCGTTAAGAATTCGGGTTAATTTGATAATAATACTATGGCAAAATATACAGAAGACGATTTAAAAGTCGAATTAGAAAATAAGGAATACGAATACGGATTTTATACCGAATTAGAGGCTGAAACTTTTCCAATTGGCTTAAACGAAGACGTGGTTCGTGCAATTTCTCAAAAGAAAGAAGAACCCGAATGGATGACGGAATGGCGATTAGAAGCCTTCAGAGCTTGGGAACAAATGGAAGAACCAGAATGGGCAAATGTTCATTATGAAAAACCAGATTTTCAAGCGATTTCTTATTATTCGGCACCAAAACAAGCGGATCCAAATAAGAAATTATCAGACGTAGACCCGGAACTTTTAGAAATGTATAGAAAGTTAGGGATTTCTGTGGACGAACAAAAGAAAATGAATAATGTGGCGATTGATATTGTAGTTGACTCGGTTTCAGTAGCAACAACTTTCAAGAAAACATTAAACGAAAGAGGTATTATTTTCTGTCCAATTTCTGAAGCTATTAAAGAACATCCAGAATTAGTTCGAAAATATTTAGGAACAATCGTTCCACAAAAAGACAATTATTACGCGGCTTTGAATTCGGCAGTATTTTCAGACGGAAGTTTCTGTTACATTCCAAAAGGCGTTCGTTGTCCGATGGAATTATCAACTTATTTCAGAATCAATCAAGGTGGAACGGGTCAGTTTGAACGCACGCTTTTAATTGCAGATGAAGACAGTTATGTTTCGTATTTAGAAGGTTGTACAGCACCAAGTCGTGATGAAAATCAATTGCACGCAGCAGTTGTAGAACTAATTGCAATGGACGGAGCAGAAATTAAATATTCTACGGTTCAAAACTGGTATCCAGGAAACGCAGCTGGAAAAGGTGGTGTTTATAACTTCGTAACGAAAAGAGGTTTGTGCGAGAAAAACGCAAAAATTTCTTGGACACAAGTAGAAACAGGATCTGCCGTAACTTGGAAATATCCTTCTTGTATTTTAAAAGGAGATAATTCAATTGGAGAATTTTATTCGATTGCAGTTACCAACAATTACCAACAAGCCGATACTGGAACAAAAATGATTCACTTAGGAAAAAACACTAGGTCAACCATTATTTCAAAAGGTATTTCAGCAGGTAAATCACAAAATAGTTATAGAGGTTTAGTTCAAATTGGAGCTAGAGCCGAAAACGCACGTAACTTTTCACAATGCGACTCTTTATTAATGGGAAACAATTGTGGAGCACATACGTTTCCGTATATCGAAAGTAAAAATGCCTCGGCAAAAATTGAACACGAAGCAACAACTTCTAAAATTGGCGAAGATCAAGTGTTTTATTGCAACCAACGTGGAATTCCTACGGAGAAAGCAATTGCCTTAATCGTAAACGGATTTAGCAAAGAAGTATTGAATAAATTACCAATGGAGTTTGCTGTAGAAGCACAAAAATTACTAGAAATTTCGTTGGAAGGTTCAGTGGGATAATTTTTTGTAAATTTGAATTAGAAATAAATTACAATTATTATGGATATAATTTTAAAAAACGTAAAGAAAAAAGATTATCCAGTGTTACAATCATTGGCAAAGTCACTTGGTTTTGAAATTGTTGAAAAACCAGAAAAACCATACAATCCCGAATTTGTAAAAGAAATTTTAGACGCTCAACAAAGCATCAAGGATGGAAAAGGGGTTAGAATGACAATGGAAGAGTTGAAAGAATTATGCAAATAGATTTTTCCAACAAAGCGAAAGCAGATTTAGTTTTTTGGATAAAATCTGGAAATAAGGGTATAGTAAAAAAAATATACGCTTTGATAGAAGACATTCAACTACATCCTTTTGAAGGAATTGGAAAACCGGAAGCATTAAAATACGATCTTTCTGGAGTTTGGTCAAGAAGAATTGACAAAGAACACCGATTGATTTATGAAATAACAGACGAAAACACATTACAAATCTTAAATATATTGTCACTAAAAGGACATTACAATTAATATGTTACAAATAAAAAACTTACACGCAAGTGTTGCCGATAAAGAAATATTAAAAGGCTTAAACCTTACAATCAATGCTGGCGAAGTACACGCTATAATGGGACCAAACGGTGCTGGTAAAAGTACTTTAGCTTCAATCGTAGCTGGAAATGAAAATTACGACGTAAGTCAAGGTGAAATCTTTTTAGAAGGCGAAGAAATTTCTGAATTAAAACCAGAGGAAAGAGCTCATAGAGGCGTGTTCTTATCTTTTCAATACCCAATTGAAATTCCTGGGGTTTCGGTTACCAACTTCATCAAAACAGCAATCAACGAAAAACGTAAGGCGAACAAGCAAGACGATATGCCGGCTAACGAAATGTTGAAATTGATCCGTGAAAAATCGGAAATGTTAGAAATGGATCGAAAATTCTTATCGCGTTCGTTAAACGAAGGTTTTTCGGGTGGTGAAAAGAAACGTAATGAGATTTTCCAAATGGCAATGTTAGAACCAAAAATCGCTATTTTGGACGAAACGGATTCAGGTTTAGACATCGACGCCCTTCGAATTGTTGCCAATGGTGTAAATAAATTGAAAAATGAAAACAACGCGGTTTTAGTAATTACACACTACCAACGTTTGTTAGAATATATTGTTCCAGATTTCGTTCACGTTTTAATGGACGGAAAAATCGTAAAAACTGGTGGAGCTGAATTGGCTTTAGAGTTAGAAGAAAAAGGATACGACTGGATTAAAAACGAATTGGTTTAAACTGTTGTCAGTTCTCTGTTTTCCGTAAACCACGGACAACTAATAACTAATAACCGATAACAAAAATTATGGAATTAAAAGATAAAATGATTGCCTCGTTTATGGCTTTTGAAGAAAAGATTGCTGCACATTCTGAACTTCACGACCTTAGGAGCGACGCCATAAAAAACTTTGAAAATAAAGGTTTCCCTACTAAAAAAGAGGAATCTTGGAAATATACTTCGTTAAATGCTATTTTAAAAAATGATTTTTCAGTATTTCCAAAAAAAGAAAATGCTATTGAATTTAAAGAAGTAAAAAAATACTTTTTGCACGAAGTCGACACGTTTAAAGTTGTTTTCATTGACGGAATTTTTAGTTCGTTTTTGTCTTCAACTACGCACGATGGATTGGATGTTTGTTTGATGGCTTCGGCTTTGACCAAACCAAAATATAAAATGGTAATTGATACCTATTTCAATCAAATTGCGGATAAAGATGATAGTTTAACGTCATTAAACACTGCATTTTCATTGGAAGGTGCTTACATCAACATTCCAAAAAGCAAAGTAGCTGATAAACCAATTGAAATTATCTATTTTTCTACAGGAAACGAAGCGGCTTTGATGGTGCAACCTCGTAACTTAATTATTGTGGGCGAAAATGCACACGTTCAAATTATAGAACGTCATCAAAGTTTGAACTCAAATCCGGTATTGACGAATTCAGTAACTGAAATTTTCGCTCAAAAACGTGCTATCGTGGATTATTATAAAATCCAAAACGATGTGCAGACTGCGAATTTGATCGACAATACTTATATCGCTCAAAAGCAAGAAAGTAGAGTTACGGTTCATACGTTTTCATTTGGTGGAAACATCACAAGAAACAACCTAAACTTCTATCATCAAGGTGAAAGAATTGATTCTACGATGAAAGGAATCACGATTATTGGCGATAAACAACACGTAGATCATCATACTTTAGTGCAACACGCAACACCAAATTGTGAAAGTCATCAGAATTATAAAACAATTTTAGACGGCCAATCAACAGGTGTTTTCAACGGAAAGATTTTCGTTGAAAGAGAAGCTCAAAAAACGGATGCTTTCCAACAAAATAACAACATTTTATTAGGCGATAAAGCGACTATCAACGCAAAACCACAATTGGAAATTTTTGCAGATGATGTAAAATGTTCACACGGTTGTACCATCGGACAATTAGATGAAGATGCTATGTTCTACATGCAACAACGTGGAATTCCACAGAAAGAAGCCAAAGCATTATTGATGTATGCTTTTACAAACGAAGTAACATCGAGCATTAAAATTCCCGAATTAAAATCGAAAATTGCACGTATTATTGCCGATAAATTAGGCGTAAATATGGGATTTGATTTATAAAAATCATATTAGAATAATATTAAAAAACCGCTTTTTTGAGCGGTTTTTTTGTTTTTAGAAGGTAAATTAACTTGTTTTACTATCTTTATTCAAATTACAGCTTATGGAAACACATCATTTCTCCAACTTATTGTTGAAAAAATTGCACCAAAAAGAACTTTTAAGCCAAGAAAAATTGGATGAGGTGGCAAATTATGAGCAGAAAAATATTTTTTCATTACGAAGTGAATTGTTGCTGCTGGTATATTTTGCAGTAATTTCTTTTACTTCCGGAATTGGAATAATGGTGTACAATAATATTGATTCCATCGGACATATAGCAATTATTTCGTTGAATTTAATTTTGATGTTGATTTGCTTTTACTTCGCCTTGAAAAACGCAAAAGGCTATCATAATTCAGAAGTTTTTTTCGAAAATCCATTATATGATTATGTAGTTTTGACCGGAAGTTTATTAGCTTGTATATTTCTAGGTTATGCGAATTATCAATTTAGTTTGTTTGATGAGTCTTACGCTTATGTTTCCTTACTTTCTGCTGTAGTATGTTTTGGCGTAGCTTATTATTTTGATAATCGCATCGTACTTTCTATGGCGATTACCAGTTTAACTGCGTTTATAGGAATTAGTATTACGCCACAAAGTATGTTGGATAACGAAATCTATTCGAGTTTAAATCTCACTTATTCGGGCTTAATTTTAGGAATTTTGCTGTTGGTTTGGATGGAATATTCGCTCAAGGAAAAAATCAAAGCACACTTTCATTTTGTATTTGCGTCTTTTGCTGTGCATTTGACGGGATTGTGCCTGCTTTCTGGTTTATTGTCGGATTATTGGTTTGTTTTTATACCAATTGTTGCTGGATTTACTTACTATTTTTACAAATTAAGTCATCGCATTTATGCTACTTCAATTTTTGCCTTTATGTTGCTTTACAGTTATTTTGGTTTCAACATTATTGGCGGACAATTGTTAGAACTATTGCCTTTTGATAGTTTTTATGAGTTGATTTTTGTCTTGGCACCATTCTATGTGATTGCTAGTATTTTTATGTTCATCAAATTAGTTAGAAAATTTAATAAAGAGAAAGATGCAAGCATATAATAAAACCGAATTAGAAAACTATTTTTTAGCAGAAGAAGGCGAAAAATTGTATGACAAGAAATTTTTATCCAAAGAGCGTTTAGAAGAATTGAAGAAGGTGTTGAACCAACTGAAATCCAACAGTAATAGTTTGTTTCGTTTTTTATTCTTCTTATTGGGAAATTTCCTGTTTTCAACTGTGATTGGTGCTTTTTCTGTTGTACTATTTTCAATCGGAACCGAAAATTTTGAAGTTATGGCTTTTTTCTATGCTATAGTTGCTTACGTGGGTTTAGAAATTTTAGTGAAATTGAAGTTTTTCAGACACGGTTTAGACGATTCTTTTATAATAATTACACAAATTGCCTTTTTAATTGGAGTCGGGATTGCTTCTGAATCTGTTATTGCGGTTTTTGCCTTTATGATAATTGCGGGTTTGTTTTTTGCCATCCGATTTATGCATACCATTTCCGCTGTTTTAGCCTATATTGGTTTGTTAGGATTATTTTCATCGGCAATCATTGAACATAATTTATTACCAAAGTTCTATCTATCATTCGTTTGTTTCATTATTGCAGTTGTAGTTTATTTTACAGCCGTTTATTTTCGAAAAAAAGAATATTTGTATCCCTATTTTAAAACTTTAGACACCATCCGAATGGTAACTTTATTGTTAGGTTATTTAGCGGTAAATTATTTAGTAGTAAGAGAAATTGCATCAGAATTAATGGATTTAGAGGTTAGTCTTGCCTCTGACATTCCGTTTGCAGTTGTTTTTTATGGCTTAACCTTTTTAATTCCATTGGTTTATTTCTTCTTCGGTATAAAAAGAAAGGACAAAATCATCTTATATGCTGGATTAATCACTTTAGTGCTTGGTTTTTCATCGATTCGTTATTATTATTCCATTTTACCTTTAGAATATGTAATGGTAATAGGTGGAATTTTACTTTTCGGGTTGGCCTATTTCAGCATTCAAAAATTAAAAAACAAAACGGAAGGCGTAACATTTCAACCTGATAGAGATACCAATAATTCGTTTCTTTTAAATGCTCAAGTTTTAATGACAGTCGCAAATGCAACGACTCCTCCGCCTGCAAATTCAAGTCCAATGGATTTTGGTGGCGGTGGATTTAGTGGCGGTGGAGCAGGAGATACGTTTTAATAGGATTTTAACCTTTATTTATTCCAATTATAAACAAGGATGTCGTAAATTTGTAATCAAATTGATTAGATATGTTTGATGTTCAAAAAATAAGAGCCGATTTCCCTATTCTTTCACAAAAAGTGAACGGAAAACCTTTGGTGTATTTTGATAATGGAGCTACTTCGCAAAAACCTCAAGTGGTAATTGATGCCATTTCTAAATATTATTCCGAAATTAACGCTAACATCCATCGTGGTGTGCATACGTTGAGTCAATTGGCTACTGATGCATACGAAATTTCTAGAAATACGGTTCAAAAGCATTTAAATGCCAAACACAATCACGAAGTCATCTTTACTTCGGGAACAACTTTCGGAATAAATTTGGTGGCGAATGGTTTTGGAAGTTTATTAAAAGCAGGCGATGAGGTAATGGTTTCTGCTTTGGAACACCACAGTAATATTGTGCCTTGGCAATTTCTTTGTGAAAGAACCGGTGCAAAATTAGTGGTTATTCCAATGAATCTAAAAGGAGAATTAATTATGTCAGAATTTGATGAATTACTTTCCGATAAAACTAAAATTGTTGCGGTAAATCATATTTCTAATGCTTTAGGAACGGTAAACCCGATAGAATATATCATTAAAAAAGCACATCAAGTTGGTGCTGCCGTTTTGATTGATGGAGCACAAGCAACGCCTCATTTAAAACCAGACGTTCAAGCTTTGGATTGCGATTTCTACGTTTTTTCTGGTCATAAAATCTGTGCACCAACCGGTGTTGGAATTTTATACGGAAAAGAAGAATGGTTAAGAAAATTGCCACCTTATCAAGGCGGAGGCGAAATGATTGCAGAAGTGACCTTCGAAAAAACAACTTATGCCGATTTACCTCATAAATTTGAAGCAGGAACGCCGAATATTTCAGGCGGAATTGTTTTAGGAACCGCGATTGATTATATGAACTCGATTGGTTTTGAAAATATCGCTTCCTACGAACAAGAATTATTAGAATACGGAACAAAACGTTTGCTGGAAATTGAAGGATTAACCATTTATGGAACTAGTGAAAACAAAGCTTCTGTGATTTCTTTTAATATCGAAGGCATTCATCCGTATGACATTGGCACAATTATAGATAAGTTAGGAATAGCGGTGCGAACCGGTCATCATTGTGCCCAACCTATTATGAATTTTTTCAATATTCCTGGAACAATTAGAGCAAGTTTTGCTTTTTATAATACCAAGGAAGAAATTGATATCTTTGTAGAAGCGGTTAAAAAAGCCCATATGATGTTATCTTAAAAATCAAAGTTATGAAATCAATTAATTATTTTTCAGTTATTATTATGTTGATTGCTAGTTGTAATTGTCAGAAAAAAGTTATCGATTCAACAAATGAAAAGATCATTAAATCTAAAGATGTAAAAGTGCAAATTTTGAATAAAGATGATGTTCAATTACCAAGTTCTATTGTTGTTAAATCGCTTACTAGAGGTTATTTCAGAAAAATCTCAATTATTAATAGTCGAATTTACGTACAAACAGATCAACACGCAAAACCGGTTTTTTGGGAATTAAATAAAGAGGATTTAAATGCTGTTTTATTAGCCTATAATGAAATTGATGTAACAATAATTAAAGATTTAAAAGCACCAACAGACAAACGTTTTTATGATGGCGCTCCAATTACACATTTATCAATTACTAAGGACAGTGAAGTGTTTACTTCTAGTGATTTTGATGGAGGAAGTCCGCCAAAACACATAGAAAAATTAGTAAACACAATTACCGAAGTTGCAGAAAAATTAAATAAAGAATGACAATTAAAGAAATACAAGACGAAATAGTCGATGAATTTTCAATGTTTGAGGACTGGATGCAGCGTTATGAATACATCATCGAACTTGGGAAAACACTTCCAATTATTGATGAACAGTATAAAGTTGATGAAAACATTATCCGCGGATGCCAATCAAAAGTATGGGTTCACGGAGAAGAAAAAGATGGGAAGATCGTGTTTACAGCAGATAGTGATGCAATTTTAACCAAAGGTATTATTGCTATTTTAATTCGTTCTTTTTCAAATCAATCGGCAAAGGATATTTTAGACGCAAACACTGATTTTATTGACGAAATCGGATTAAAAGAACATTTATCACCAACGAGAGCTAACGGATTAGTTTCGATGATTAAACAGATTAAAATGTATGCTTTGGCATTTCAAACTAGACAACAATAAATAAGAAAAATTAAAACAAAAAATGGAAGAATATAACGATACAGTAAATTTAGGAGAAAACGTAGTGAAGGTTTTAAAAGGAATTTTTGACCCAGAAATCCCTGTAGATATCTACGAATTAGGTTTAATTTACGATGTAATGATTAACGAAGACAACGATGTTAAAATCTTAATGACGTTGACTTCACCAAACTGTCCAGTTGCAGAAACATTGCCTATGGAAGTGGAAGAGAAAGTAAAATCTATCGATGTAGTAAAATCTTGCGAAGTAGAAATCACTTTTGATCCGCCTTGGAGCAAAGATTTAATGAGCGAAGAAGCAAAATTAGAATTGGGAATGCTATAAAACCAGTTGGCAGTGTTCAGTAATTAGTAAGCAGTTTTACTACTGAACACTAAAACCTGAACACTGAACACTATAAATATGGCACGTTTTCAACCGAAATCATTAAATGATAAAGAAAAAATAGGGTTAAAAGATTCTTTTAATTCCCTGAGTTACATCCCTCGTTTCTTTAAGGAAATTTGGCAAACCAATAAAAAGCTGTTTTTAATTGCATCGCTTTGCAGATTAATTGCAGCTTTTTTACCCATAGTAATCTTATGGATTGGAAAGATTATTATTGACGACATTATTAAAATTACTACAGAAGGAGGGAAAGACTTTTCGGAACTTTGGAAGTATGTTTTAATTGAATTTATCTTAGTCGTGCTTTCTGATTTAGTGAGTAGAGCTATTTCGCTTACGGATGGAATTTTAGGCGATCAATACAACATTAAAACTTCTGTTAAAATCATTGAAAAAATCAATGAGATTGATATTAGTCTGCTCGAAAATTCAGAGTTTTACGATAAGCTAGATCGGGCGAGAACCCAAACTGCCGGTCGTGTGGATTTGATGTCAAATGTGCTGGGTCAAGCCCAAAATACCATATCGATCTTAACACTAGTTGCCGGATTAATTTACTTCGAACCTTATCTGATTATTCTTTTGGTTTTAAGTATTATTCCTTCATTTATCAACGAAGTTCGCTTCAGCCAACAACAATATTCTTTAGCGAGAAGTTGGACAGCCGAAAGAAGAGAATTAGATTATTTAAGATACATCGGAGCGAATGATAAAACCGCAAAAGAAATTAAGCTTTTCGGCTTGACCGATTTTATAGTCGATCGTTTTCAAAGTTTAGCAACAAAATACTTCAAACTGAATAAATCCTTAGTCATTAAACGTTCGAGCTATGGTTTTCTGTTTAATTTATTGGGTTCTTTAAGTTATTACGCGGCTTATGTTTTTATCATTTATCGCGTTTTATCGGGCGTAATTACATTAGGAGAATTGACGTTCCTTTCAGGAAGTTTTAATCGATTGATGAAGAATTTGCAAGACTTTTTCTCAAGGTTTACACGAATTTCCGAAAGCTCTTTGTATTTAAAAGATTATTTCGACTTTATCGATATTTCGGTCGAGCCGAAAACAAAAGAAGATGTTCCGTTGCCAAAAGTAATTCTGAAAGGCTTCGAATTTAAAGAGGTGTATTTTGCTTATCCCGAATCAGACAATCAAATTCTAAAAGGAGTCAGTTTTACAATTAAAGCAGGTGAAAAAATTGCTTTCGTTGGACAAAATGGAGCTGGAAAAACGACCTTAACAAAATTACTACTTCGATTTTACGAACCAACATCAGGAGAAATTCTGTTGGACGGAATTAATATAAATCGGTATAATAAAAAGGATTATCAAGCTTATTTTGGAGTTTTGTTTCAAGATTTCTTTAGATATGAATTCACGGTTAAAGAAAATATCGCTATTGGAAAAATAGATGAAATTGACAACCAAGAACGCATAGAAAAAGCGGCACAATTAAGTTTGGCCGATGAAGTTGTTGCCGAATTATCTTTGGGTTACGAACAACAACTAGGAAAAAGATTTGTAAAAGGGCAGGAATTATCGGGTGGACAATGGCAAAAAATTGCATTAGCTCGAGCTTATATGAAAAGTGCTGAGGTGATGATTTTAGACGAACCAACATCGGCCTTAGATGCAAAAGCAGAAAGTGAAGTTTTTGAACGTTTCATTCATTTGATTAAAAATAAAACGAGTGTAATTATTTCGCACCGATTTAGTACGGTTCGTCAAGCCGATCGCATTATTGTTTTGGAAGAAGGCCGCATTTTAGAATCGGGAACTCACCAAGAATTGATGGCAAATGATAAATTATATGCACAATTATTTACGCTTCAAGCGGAAGGTTATCAATAAAATACTATGGAAAAAGAAATTATAAATAAGGTAGCTGAGAGTTCGTTGATGGTTTTCGATTTAGAAGATTATTATCCGGATGAACACGTGGTGGATTTAGATATTTCCCAATGGCTGTTGGAAGGATTTCTTTTGAAAGAATCCGATTTTAGAGCCCATTTAAAAGCTATGGATTGGTCGGCTTATCAAGACAAATATGTGGCGATTAATTGCGCTACTGATGCAATACTTCCGGCTTGGACTTATGCTTTGGTAGCGGTTCATTTAGCTCCGTATGCTTTAAAAATAATCCACGGAAATAAAGAATTGGCTATTATTGATTGGTATCAAGATGTATTAAATAAATTAGATTATACCGATTATTTTCAGAAACCAGTAATTCTGAAAGGCTGTTCCAAAAAAGCAGTTCCTAATCAAATTTATACATTAGCAATTCAAAAATTAATTAAAGTAGCTCGAAGTGTTATGTTTGGTGAAGCTTGTTCGGCTGTTCCGCTTTTCAAAAAGTAGTTCTTATCGTATAAATTGACGTTTTGACCTAGAATTTTTATTTTTTTGTGAAATATTGGTACTTTTGCAGCTTCAAAATTTTAAACAAAAATAAAAATGAAAAAAGTTTTATTACTTTTAGTTGCTTTCAGTTCAGTTGGTTTCGCTCAAGAAACTTCGAATGACACTGTGAAGCATTGGACAAGAAAAGGAGTTTTTACCGTATTAGCCAATCAATCTTCTTTTAGCAATTGGCAAGCTGGTGGACAAAATAATTTCGCTGGTAATGTAGGAATGAACTATGATTTCAACTACAAAAATGGTGATTGGAATTGGGATAATAAATGGATTGTTTCTTACGGTTTGACAAAAATCAAAGGAGCTGATACTCAAAAAACGGATGATAGATTAGAATTAAATTCTTTATTAGGAAAAAGAGCATCAGGCGAATGGTTTTATTCTGCCTTTTTCAATTTCAAAACACAAATGGATACGGGTTTAGATCCAGCGACTCAAAGTTTTAAAATATCACATTTCTTTTCTCCAGCTTATTTCCAGTTTGGACCGGGTATGTTGTGGAAAAAAAGTGATAATTTAAAAGTGAATTTTGCTCCGGCAACTTCAAAATTAATTATGGTTCACGACCATTTCACGGAATTTGGTTCTTCTTTTGGTGTAGAACAAGGCGATACTTCTAGATACGAATTAGGAGCGGCAATCAATGGTTATTATAAATTCAACATTATGGAAAACGTTTCTGTTGAAAATACGCTGAACTTATATTCTAACTATTTAGAAGATGTTCAAAATGTGGATATCGATTATCAATTGAATATTGTGTTGAAAGTTAATAAGTATTTATCTACGAATTTTGCTTTCCAAACTATTTATGATGATAATGCTTTTAGAGGCTTTCAAACCAAACAAGTTATTGGTGTTGGTGTGAATTATGGTTTCTAATTTGATCTAGTTGATATAAATGAAAAAAGACCTCAATCGAGGTCTTTTTCGTTTTCTACAGCGTCTTTATAATCGGGGTATAAAAACTTGTTGTATGGAAATCTGGTAATATGAATTTCTCTTACGGCTTCATAAACCTTCTCTCTAAATTCTTCAAAATTATCTTTTTCGGTAGCGGAAATAAACAACGTATTATTTTCACCCATTTTGCTCATCCAAGTTGCTTTCCATTCGGCTAAAGTAAAATGTTTGGAGGTTTTTTCGATACTTAAATCGTTTTCATCAAACTGTACGGGATGATAAGCATCAATTTTATTGAAAACCATAATGACTGGTTTTTCATTGCATTTTATATCTTGTAAAATTTTATTTACCGAAGCAATATGTTCTTCAAATTCAGGATGTGTAATATCTACAACGTGAAGCAATAAATCAGCCTCTCTAACCTCGTCTAAAGTACTTTTAAACGAATCTACAAGTTGTGTTGGTAGTTTTCTAATAAATCCAACCGTGTCGCTTAAAAGGAATGGTAAATTCTTAATTACGGTTTTTCGAACCGTAGTATCAAGTGTTGCGAATAATTTGTTTTCTACAAACACATCACTTTTTCCAACAGCGTTCATCAAAGTTGACTTTCCAACATTAGTATAACCAACAATTGCAACTCTAACCATAGTGCCGCGATTTCCTCGTTGCGTGCCCATTTGTTTGTCGATTGCTTTGATTTTTTCTTTTAATAAAGCAATACGATCACGAACAATACGTCTATCGGTTTCAATTTCTGTTTCACCAGGTCCCCGCATTCCAATTCCTCCTTTTTGACGCTCCAAATGCGTCCACATTCCGGTTAGTCTCGGTAATAAGTAAATACATTGCGCTAGTTCTACTTGGGTTCTTGCGTAGGATGTTTCGGCACGTTGTGCAAAAATATCTAAGATAAGATTGGTTCGATCTAATACTTTACAATCTAATTCTTTTGTGATATTTTTAGACTGTGATGGCGTAAGTTCGTCATCAAAAATAACGGTTTTTATGTCGTTGTCTTTGATGTAATATTTAATTTCTTCCAATTTTCCGGTTCCAACAAAGGTTTTTGGATTTGGTTTTTCCATTTTTTGTGAAAAGCGTTTGATCACTTTTCCGCCTGCAGTAAAGATTAGGAACTCCAGTTCGTCAAGATATTCTCTTAGTTTCTCTTCACTCTGATTTTGGGTTACAATTCCTACTACTATTGATTTTTCAAAGTCAATTACTTCTTTCTCTAACATATACTTTCTTTAAGAGTACAAAGATACGGATTTTCGAGCATAAAAAAAGCGACCGAATTTTGCCCCTATTTAGATTGTTAGGCGAATTTATTAATGGTTTTACAATTTCGTACAAATCAAAAAAAGGCTACTCAATTAAGAATAGCCTTTTAGAAGTGAAGAAATATCGTTTTATTGAATTTCTATCTTATCAATCTGTAAATTGTATAGTGAGTTGCTTCCAACTTTCAACGCAAATATATCACCTGTGTTTGAACTTTTAATCGAAACTATGTTAAGATCGTTGACATAATTGTTTGCTGTTGGTGTCAGGTTCAAACTATGAGATTTTCATCTTAAAAAACCTTAGTCTTAATCAAAGGCGCCGTAATGTTTTAACTAAAACTATTAGTGAAGCTATTGAAAGAGCTCAAGTTTTTGAAATTTACACCTCAAAATTGCGCATTCTCATTATCAAAATAGCGTTTTTAAATCCTAGGGTTAGTTAGTTTAACATCGTTTAATGTTCTAATCATAAATTGGTAAGTACTACCAAATTTAGTTAAAACACCTCTAATTTTACCATTTCCACTTGGAGTTTTAGCGGCTGCAAAACCTGCAAACTCACTAACTCTAACAATAATTTTGGTGCCAAATTCATCAATAATTTCGTGATTCGTTGCACCACCAAAACTATTTAATGATTGATCATAATATGTTTTACCTAAAGAAGGGTTTGTAAATTGAACTGCATTAAGTTCAATCAACATATTTAAGTTTTGATCATTTTTGGCTTGCGCTATTGTTAGATTCTTTACGATAGCATTTTCGTCCACCTTATCACAAGAGCTTAAAATTACATTTTTGTATTCAACCCCTGATATTCTTCCTACACCACTATTAAAAGATGTACCAATAACCGTTGAACCATTTTGCTTAACAAGATAGATAGTATTATTTAATCTTATTGTTACTTTTCTACCTGGTTCAAATTCAGTGTATAAGTTGTAAGAATCTACAGGTATGCTAAATCCTTTCAATCCGTCTAGCGACATCATAGAAATAGACTTGTAGAAATTTCCACCCTCATCACTTGATGTAACGTAAGCTTCAATATAATCTGTTACAGTTGCGTCTGCAGTGTACGGCGCCGCACTAAATGTTGCCATATTTGTAACGTCTATAACTTCTTTTGTTTTGTCTATAGTTATGCATGCTGCTTCTGGAGTTCCATAATCATCACCATTAACACAACTTGTTAAACTCGCCATAAAAGCGATTGTTGCAATCAATTTTAATTTCTTCATAGCATTTAGTTTTTTGTAATCTTAATGTTATCTAACTGTAATGTTGTTGTAACACCGCCAGTAGTTTTGCTACCTGTATATTTGAAAGCGATTCTTACATTATCACTTGACATATAGTTGCTTAAATCAATCGCGCCACTTCTTACAGTTACATCGTTTGCTGTTGGTTTAGCAAATGAAAGTTCCGTCCACGTTGCTGTTGCAATTCCCGCAGTTGTTCCATCATAGTTTGTAGAAACTAGTGCTTGTAAAGGATATCCATTAGCAAATCTAGTCAGAGTAGAAAATGAGAGTGTTGGTGCAGTAGTAGTTGTTAAGTCAGTGGCAGGTGTAATTAACCATGTTTTATCTGAAACTCCTGATGCTGAGTAAAACGAAGAAAACTCAGCGAAATTGTTATTAGAAAATGTTTTTCCAATCCACAAACGTGTACCACTTTCGTTATAATTTACCCAGTCTGTCAAATTTATTGGAATTTCACTTGATCCGCTTCCAGTTGGAATATCATTGAAACTCTCGGTGAAGGTATATTCTATGATTTTAGGAATTGAATAATCATCTTCACTTACGCAGCTAGTTAAAGCACTTGTTGCAAGCGCTAAAACTAAAAATATTTTTAAAAATTTAATTTTCATCGTCTTTTTTGTTAGAAGTTAATATAGAAGTTAACAAATGCTGTTCTTCCATAACCATAGAAATATTTTGAGCCAAAAGAAGGTGTTCCGTTAGCGTTGTCTGCTTGTAAGTCTGGAAAATTAGCTTTTCTAGATTGTTCAAAACCGCCTGTTTTGTATCTCACGTCAAAAACGTTGTTTATCGAAGCAAAGAATCCAACCGTGTTTCTATTTGCTTTACTAATTCTCCAAGATTTTCCTCCTGTTAAATTTATCAAAGTAAAATCGTCGAATTTTTCTTGTTTCAAAATTTCTCTAACCGCTTCTTGAGTTGCTCCAGGATAAGTATCACCACTTGGGTTAATCGTAAAGTTATTTGTTCTTAAAACGTTAGAAACATCGATGTAGCTATCTGCTAAATAATTTACGTTAGCACCAATCCACCAAAACTGAGGAGCTCTATATTCTAATCCAAAAGAAGCAGCTTTTTGAGGCATTCCTGGTTGGAAATAATCTTTAAGATACGTTGTTCCTAAATCAATTAATGTATTCGAACCTGTTGTAGCTAGTGCGTCATCATTAATTTTTAATTTAGCATTTCCTGAATAGATATATTGACCATAAGAAGCCGCTGCTGTAGCTTTGATTGTAGAAGTAATTTGGTATTCTAAACCAAGTTCCGCTCCCATATTTTGCTTATCAATTCCTCTAGTAATTTCACTTACGAAGGTATCGCTATCGCCAGCTTCATCAGAAAATTCTCCGTAGTAGAAACTTACTTCTGTTGCGTCTTTAATTTTAGCATAAAAACCAGTTAATCTTGCTTTAAATTTAGGCATTCTTACAATATAACTACCATCTGCACTCACAATTGTTTCGCTTTTGATATCTGTTGTTAGTTTGTTGTTAACTCGAGCATTTGAGAATGCATTTTTTAGACTCGGTGCTTTAGTTTGGTATAAACCGTTGAAGTCAAAGTAATGTCTTCCTGATAATTTATAAGTTAAACCTCCTTTAAATCCAAAGTTTTCAAAAGTAATACTTTGTCCTTTTCCGAATGAATTATTAGCATAAATTCCGTTTCTATATAAACCTTCTCTTTGGTATTCTGTTCTAGAAAAAGATTGAGCTAAATAAAAATCTGCTTTGTCATAAGTGAATTTAAATTGCGTAAAACCATCAAAAGTTAAAGCGCGTAACAAATAGTTATAACCATACGTTTCATTTTCACCAACTTGTCTGTTTGGATTATTTAAATCTGATTGTGAAGCATCTCCAGCAAAGAACGTATCTATATCTGAAAAGTACTGACCACCCATTAAGTCCAAAAGATTTTGAAAGTTATGAGATCTTAATTTTCTAAAATTAACACCAGCATTTAAACTTATATTGTCAGATAAACTTGATTGTAAAATTGAATTTGCGTTTAACAGGTTATCATCTGTTCTGTCTTCATACAATACGTATACACTTCTTCCTGCAAAAGCACTTGTAGTATTTGCATAATACATAGCATCCCAATCTAGTTGAGCATCAGATTGAAAACCTTGACCAATTGCAGTTAATTGTTCTGGCGAATAGCCACCTAAATTATTGTAATAACTTGGTAAATTTCTATAATATGTTTTGTCAGGATTGTTTCCTAATTGATAGTCTAATCTTGTATTACCAATAGATCCTGTTTGAAAAGCAACATTCGTATTTAAATTAGTACGCTCGGATAATTTCCAATAATGAGATAACATTACGATTGGTTCTTCAATGTCTTTATCTCTTGAATTACGTTTTTTGCCGTTTTGATATCCCCAATAAGAATTATATTCAATTCCCATTAAATTAGTAACTTCATCTGTGTTTGGAGATGATTTTCCTCTACTATTTTGAGCGTAAATTGCAGTTAAGTTTAAACTGTGTTTTTCGTTAATTTTTTTCTCAACACTTGCAAATAATGAATTTGCAGCATAATCTGTTCCTTCAAAATAACCTTCTTCAGCCCATCTTCTTGAGGCAGAAACCACAAAAGCCCAACCGTCTTTGTTCATACCAGACGCATGAGTTCCCATAGTTCTGAAGTTATAATTAGTATTCGTTCCAGACATAGAAATTCTTGTTCCAGGACGATAGAATGAAGCTCTAGTATTGATTTGTTGCGTACCTAAAGCACTACCAAATGTGTAGTCAGACGGAGCAGAACCCATTGAAAATTCTTGATTTCTAGTTGCGTCGTTTAAACCCCCCCAGTTGCTCCATTGTGGTCTTCCATCATAAATCTTGTTCATTACAATACCATTAATCATCGTGGTACCATATTCGTTGTCTAAACCTCTGATTCTAAAACGAGCTTGTCCCCAATTGAAGGCAGCAGCTTGTTGATAAGTATCACGAGAAGCTTGTAATAAACCTGCGGTACTTTCAGAACCACTATTATCATCACCTAAATCATTTTCAGTAATAGTTACTAAGCTCAATTGTTGTTCAGAAGTAATGTCTTCCTCTAAAACAATAATACCTAAATCAACAGTTTCTTCCGTAGATGGTTCTAACAAATAAGTTTGTTGACTATAACCATTAGTTTTCACCAATAAAACTTGATTACCAGGCGGAACCGTTTGAAAAACGAAATTTCCATCAAAATCAGTTAAAACAGACTGGTTGGTACTTTGAATCAAAGCAACAACGTTTTGTAATGGTTTTTGGCTTTTAGCATCGATAACCTTACCTTTTAAGGCTGGGTTTTGTTGTGCGAAAACAAAAACAGCTTGTAGTACTAGTAAAGTACTTAAAACAAGTTTTTTCATAAAGAATATTAAAATTAATACTAATTTAATGTTAAGCTTTTAAAAACTTAACAGCCTACAAAGGTATAACTTTTAATAATATTATTTACCTTTGGCACCCAATTTGTATACAACTTGATAATTATATAACATTCGTTTTATGAAAATTAAAAATTTTATTGCTGCTTTTGTTGTGTTATTCACAATAAACAATGGTTTAGCTCAAGACAAAAAGTTTAAAGTGCACACGGTCGCATTCTATAATGTCGAAAATTTATTTGATACCATCAATGATCCAGATACTTATGATGAAGAGTATACGCCAGTTAACGGCTGGACTAAAAAAAATTATGAAAAAAAATTAGACAATTTAAGTAGAGTGCTAATTGAATTAGGAACAAGTGATATGCAGAAAAATGCTCCTGTAATCATCGGTGTTTGTGAAGTAGAAAACAGAAAAGTTTTAGAAGACTTAGTCAAACATCCAAGATTAATTGACAAAGGATACAAAGTTGTTCATTTTGACTCGCCAGATAAACGTGGAATTGATGTTGGTTTTATATACCAAGAAAAATATTTCCAACCGACAAGTTACATCAATGTGCCGCTTTATGTGTATCAAAACGAAGAGACTACGGCCAAGAAGTCTAAGAAAAGTGAAGGTGATGACGATGAGATAGAAAAAAATAAAAATTACGATACTAAAACTAAAAGAATTTACACACGTGACCAACTTTTAGTTACAGGAATGTTAGATGGTGAAGAAGTTAGCGTAATTGTAAACCACTGGCCATCACGTTCAGGAGGAGAAAAAAGAAGTAGTCCTTACAGAGAAGCAGCGGGAAGATTAAACAGAAAAATAATGGATTCGCTAATTAAAGTTAACCCAAATGCTAAAATGATTACAATGGGTGACCTTAATGATGGAACTTATAACAAAAGTGTGAAAGAAGGAATTGGTGCAAAACTTAAAAAAGACGAACTTAAAAAACCAGCGGATATTTATAATCCTTTTGAGCAAATGGCTAAAGACGGAAATGCTTCTTTGTTTTATAGAGATTCAGGTGATATTTTTGACCAAATTATGGTATCGCAACAATTCATTTCAAAAGACAAAAACGATTACGGATCTTTCAAATATTGGAAAGCGGGAATTTATAACAAACCGTTCCTAATTCAAAAAACAGGACAATATAAAGGCTATCCTTTGAGAAATCAAAACAATGTTCCAGGATTCTCAGATCACTTTCCAGTATATATTTACTTAGTGAAAGAGGTTAAGTAATTCTTAAAAATTTTATAAAAAGGTTAGTTTGTAATGAAAATTATGGCTAACCTTTTTTCTTTTTAGTAACTTCGTAGTCACAAAACTATAAACTATGGCAATTCAAAAACCATTCAATCTTACGAAATGGGTTGAAGAAAACCGAGCTTTACTAAAACCACCAGTTGGTAACAAAAATTTATACGTCAGTTCTGGCGATTATATCATTATGGTTGTAGCCGGACCAAATGCTAGAAAAGACTACCACTACAGTGGAAGCGAAGAATTGTTTTACCAATTAGAAGGAAATATTACCGTTTATGTTCAGGATAATGGCGAGAAAAAAGCTATGAAATTAGGTCCTGGTGATATGTTTTTATTGCCTGCAAAAACACCACATTCTCCCGTTCGTGAAGAAAACTCAATTGGATTAGTGGTAGAAAAAAAACGCGAAGCAAATGATATTCCTGATGGATTACTTTGGTTTTGCGACAATTGCAACCACAAATTACACGAAGTTTATTTTGAATTAGAAGACATTGAAGTTGACTTTTTAGCCCATTTCAAACACTTTTATGGTTCGGAAGAACTACGAACTTGCGAAAATTGTGGCACCGTTATGGAAGCAGATCCAAGATTTGTAAAATAATTTTAAGGAGCTTATTCCAGCTGTCCACTATATCTTTTTATTTTTTTAAATAAAAAAACAAATAGGATGCCGTTCCCATCTGGGCTAGGGCATTTTCTTCTTAATCATAATTCTTGTGTAACAACAAGCACTAAAAAAGTCAAAAAAAAGCACTATTTTTGCTTAAATATAACAAAAACATCAAAAAAAGTTACAATGTCAACAATAGCTCAACAATTTGGAATGGAAGAAGCTTTAGCACAATTAGGCGTTAAAGCTATAAATGACGGAACTTCAACAGGAAACGAATGGTTCTCTAACGGAGAATTAATCGAAAGTTATTCCCCAGTTGATGGTCAATTAATAGGAAAAGTAAGAACAACAACTGCTGCCGATTACGAAAGAGTAATGGAAAGTGCTACAAAAGCTTTCAAAACTTTTAGAACTATGCCAGCGCCTCAAAGAGGAGAAATCGTGCGTCAGTTTGGAAATAAATTAAGAGAATTAAAAGAACCATTAGGGAAACTAGTTTCTTATGAAATGGGGAAATCATTGCAAGAAGGTTACGGAGAAGTTCAAGAAATGATTGATATCTGTGATTTTGCAGTAGGTTTATCGCGTCAATTAAACGGACAAACGATTCCTTCAGAGCGTCCAATGCACGTAATGAGAGAACAATGGCATTCCATAGGAGTTGTCGGAATTATTTCTGCATTCAACTTCCCAGTTGCGGTTTGGTCTTGGAACACGGCTTTAGCTTGGATTTGTGGCGATGTTTGCGTTTGGAAAGCTTCAGAAAAAGCACCTTTATGTTCAATCGCTTGTCAAAATATTATCGCTGGAATCTTAAAAGAAAATAATTTACCAGAGGGTATTTCTTGTATCATCAACGGAGATTACAAAGTAGGTGAAATGATGACTACAGATGTTAGAATTCCTTTAATTTCTGCTACAGGTTCTACAAGAATGGGAAGAATCGTTGGAACAACAGTTGCTCAACGTTTCGGAAAATCATTATTAGAATTAGGCGGAAACAACGCAATTATCATCACACCAACGGCTGATTTAAAAGTTGTGGTTCCTGGTGCTGTTTTTGGTGCTGTCGGAACTGCCGGACAAAGATGTACTTCTACCAGAAGACTAATCATTCACGAATCGGTTTATGATAAAGTAAGAGATGCAATTGTTGGCGCATACAAACAATTAACCATTGGAAATCCATTAGATCAAAAAAATCATATTGGCCCACTTATCGATAAAGATGCGGTGAACACCTATTTAGCTGCTATTGAAAAAGCAAAAGCTGAAGGTGGAAAAGTATTAGTTGATGGTGGTGTTCTTTCTGGTGAAGGATACGAATCAGGTTGCTACGTGAAACCAGCAATTATTGAAGCAGAGAATCATTTTGAAATCGTTCAACACGAAACTTTTGCTCCGGTTTTATATTTAATGAAATATTCTGGAGATGTTGAAAATGCTATTGATCTTCAAAACGGAGTAGCACAAGGATTATCTTCTGCAATTATGACGAATGATTTAAAAGAAGCTGAAAAATTCTTATCATTCTCAGGTTCAGATTGTGGAATTGCAAACGTAAACATCGGAACATCGGGTGCTGAAATTGGTGGTGCTTTTGGTGGTGAAAAAGAAACAGGTGGTGGTCGTGAATCAGGTTCTGATGCTTGGAAAGTATATATGAGAAGACAAACTAACACAGTAAATTATTCAGACGAATTGCCTTTAGCACAAGGAATTAAATTTGATTTGTAAAATTTAATAGAATAAGTTATAAACTTAAAACTTATATCAAAAAAGGCGTTCAAAATTTTGAACGCCTTTACTTTTTAAACTAATATGACTTATATGTTTCCCAAAATTTTACTTCGTTTTCTTCACGTATTGTGTCAAAATAAAAATAGTTTGATTTTCAACTCTACCTTCAATAAGCGTAGCATCGTCCCAGACTAATTTAATATTATGCACCGCAGCACCACGTTTTGCAGTGAATGTTGCTCCTTTTACATCTAAATCTTTTATTAATACAACAGAATCGCCGTCTAATAACGTAACTCCATTACTGTCTTTATGAACTATTTTGTTTTCGTCTTCTTCTTCGTCTTCACCGGTTGCTTTTGCCCATACTAAAGCGTCTTCGTCTAAATACATCATTTCTAGCAAATCGTTATTTTTCAAACGTGCTAACATTCTCCATGATAAAATTTGAACGGGTAAGTTTTCATTCCACATACTATCAGACAAGCCTCTCCAGTCTTTTTCATCAGTAGTTTCTGGATTTTCCACTTGGTCTTTCAAGCTTTTAGCGATCAATACCGAATGTTCTAAACTTTCCGCAGTATGTGGTGGTAAAGTATACACTACTAAATCATGTTCGGCGCCGCTGATTTCACAAACTGAACCACTGCGGTCTTTTAGTTTTTTTTCTATTACACTCATTTTGAATGGATTTTAATTTATGATATTCTACGCAAAGGTAAAAATTGTTATTTGTTAGCATAAAAAAAAGCAACTTTTTTGACGAGTTGCTTTTTTGATATCCTAAAAATTAATATTACAAGTTAAATGAAGCACCAAAATGGAATACAAATTGGTTGTTATAATGTTCAAAACCTCTTACTTCAGAATCGTATCTTGCTAATGGAGCAGAGCCTTCTGCATAAACGCCAAAACCATCAGTAAAGAAATAACGGAATCCTAAGTGAGCACCAAAATTACGCGTTCCTAAATGCAAACCAGGATAAATATCCATTTTTGGATCTAATCCTAATACATTTCCAATGTTTGCATTAAAACGGGCTTTAACATCAGCTCTGTCTTCAAATTTAGCTTTGCTAGCATCAATATCGTTGGCGTCTAACAAGTAAGTGGCTACAAAACCAAAAGACATATTTTCTCCCAATCCAAAATCTACGGTAGAAGTAATTCCAGTTCCGCCATCTTGAAGGTTTAATCCTACTTGAAACTTAGTATCTCCTTTTCCTTGAAAAGCTTGTGCATTCGAAATTTGAACCGCTGCAAATAACGTAATAAGTAGTAAAATTTTTTTCATCGTGATTTTATTTTTTAATAAAGTGCAAATATAAGAATATTTTAGTTTCTTCCCTTTTCGTTTGGATATAAATCTGGTAGTGGCTCACTTTGGTGAAATTCTTTGGATGCTACGTCCATAATAGTTAACTTTCCTTTAAAGGCAGCTCCGGTGTCAACATTCCAAACATTGGCAAAATTCACAGGAACTTCTTTACCTATATAAGTAACCGGCGTGTGACCAATGAAAATTTCGTTGTATAATTTCAAACGTTTTGGATAGAAAATACTGTCGGTTGCAAGATTTTTATCTAGAGCCATTACCATTTCCCAAAGCGTTCTGTCCCAATAAAAAGAGGGTTTAAAGAATTCATTTTCGACTCCTCTTTGATTAGAAAATCCAGCATGCAAATACAATCGATTATTTTCGTCTAAATAATAATCTTGGAGTGATTTCAAAAAAGTGATGTGTTTGCTCTTTGTTGTATCATTAATATCTTGGTAGGATAATACCGTAGCATCTCCTCCGTGTAAATACCAAAGTGATTTGTCGCTATTTTGATTGACATTAGTTAACCATTCTAACAATAATTGGTCGTGATTACCTCGTATAAAAATACATTTTTGATGTTGTTGAAGGGCAATTAAGTAATCTATAACAGCTGGAGATTCGCTCCAACCGTCTACGTAATCACCTAAAAATATGAGCGTATCTTCTGCATTAAAATTTGTTTTTTTTAATACTTGAACAAGTGCTTTTAGACCTCCGTGGATGTCTCCGATGACAAATTTTTTCATAAAATCTCAGTAAACATTGGAAAAAAAAAGTGAAAATGTACAGAAAATCTGTAACAGATTTAAATATACGTTTCTTATTTTTATAAAGCAAAAATGAACAAAATAAATAGAATTCAACCTATAACAAATTATAAATATTTAAAAACCCAAACATTATGAAAAATTCATTAAAATTATTTGGAGTATTAGTTTTTAGTCTTTCCGTGTTTTCATGTTCTACTGATGAGCAAGATGCGGATTTAGAGAGAGCCCTTAATTTGTCGGAAAGTAGTTATCAAAGAGAAGGAGTTGATTCAACAAATATTGCTGACTCTACTACTGTAGTAACTCATAAAGAAGACAGTAATCCAGTTACCGTATCTAAAAAAGACTAATAATTTTAAATTTATAAACATGAAAACACTTATAATCTTACTAATGAGTTCTTTGTTTTTTTCAAACGTGTCAAATGACAAAGAAAATGATCCAATTCAAAAAATAATGAAGCTTAAAATCGAAAAAACCAATCTTATCAATGACGATAATGGTTTGAACGCAAGAATACCAATAATAATTGTAAAAAGAGATTAATTATTATCTTTAAATACTAAATTTGTTCAAAAGCAAATCCATTAATTGAAACATATAATAATTTTATTTAGTTTGTTTTTTCTTGTAGGGTGTAATCCTATCGAGGATAAATCAGTTGTCAAAGATAAATTAGATTTATACTTTGAAAAGAGTTCAGATATAAATTTAAATAATGAAATAAAATTAAAATTTACAGATTCTGCAAAAGTTTTGATAGAGGAATTTAAAAGTTTTGATTCCTTAGCAATGAAAAATTATTTTAAGCTGGCTAATAGATATTTCACTTTGCGCGATTACGATAATTATAAATTGACAACTGATAAAATACTAAAAATTTCACAATCGAATAAAGATTCGATTAACATTGCTAAGGCAGAATATTATTTAGGAGACTACTATTTAAATATTTCTAAAAACGATAGTGCTTATTACTATTATTTGTCGGCAGAAAAAAAATATGAAAAAATTAAAGACCTTCCTAATTTAGCTAATACAATACTGCACAAAGCTTACGTTTTATATTATGAAAAAGACTTTTTAGGGAGTGAATCGGAGACGATTAGAGTTTTAAACTTTGCTAATGACGTAATTGACGAGTTGTTAATTTATGAATGTTATTCACACCTTGGTGCCTCTTTATCCGGTCTAGGAGATTATGAAAAAGCATTGGAGTACCATCAAAAAGCACTTTTAGAAGTAAAAAAGATTAAGAACGAGGTTTATAAAGCTATTTATCAAGCGCAAACTTTAAATAACATTGGATTCGTATACCTTAACGTAAATAAATTAAATGAAGCCAGTCAGATTTTTTCGGAAGGGTTAAAAATCAAAGATTTAGAAGATTTACAACCCGTGCTATATGCTTCTTTGCTTGATAATTATAGCTATTCAAGATTTAAAATTAACCCAGAAGAAGGTTTAGAAGATTTTAAAAAAGTATTGAATTTTCGTAATGAAATTAGCGATATTCAAGGTAAAGTGAATAGCTTGAATCATTTAACAGAATATTATTTAGCTCAAAAAGATACTGTAACAGCACTTGATTACAACAAAGAAGCTTATAAATTAGCTAAAGAATCCAACTTTAATAGGGAAGTTTTAATTTCCTTAGATTTTTTCACAAAACTACTACCAAAAGAAGGATTAGCTTATGCTAAAGAATACATCAAGCTAAATGATGACCTTCAAAGAAAAGAACGTGCCACTCGAAATAAATTAGCCCGAATTGAATTTGAAACCGATGAAATAATATCAGAAAAGGAAAAAATTTCTAATCAGCAACAATTTATTTTAATATCTTCCTTATTAATTATTTCTTTTGGATTTTTATTTTATATCATTCTTTATCAGAGAGGTAAACACAAAGATTTTGCTTTTAAGCAACAGCAACAAGAATCAAACGAAGAAATTTATAGGTTGATGCTTAATAATCAGGAAGAAATTAATGAGGTTAGAAATACCGTTAAAAGAAGTATTGCTTTAGATCTCCACGATAATATTTTAAACCGACTAGCAAGTACACGTTTAAATTTATTTGCAATCTCCAGGGTACAAGATGAAGTTACAATTAAAAAAGCTATTGATCAAGTGGAAGCTATTCGCGTCATTGAACAAGAAATACGTGCTTTTTCACACGAGCTTTATAATGATTCTATTTTAAGCAAAAGTAATTTTAAGAATATATTAGAAGAACTTGTGAAAAGTCAGCAAGAAACGTATTCTTTAGATTGCAAGCTTATTTATGACGATACTATTAACGAAATTGTTCCGGAAATTAAGATGAATGTTTATCGGATTATTCAGGAAGCTTTTAATAATATCAACAAGTATGCAAATGCTACAAAAGTTATGCTTTACCTTGATTTTGATGCAGCAGGTTTTTTGTGTTTAGAAATTTATGACAATGGTAGTGGTTTTAATACAAAAAAAGTAAAAGAAGGAATAGGTCTTAAAAATATGAAGAGCAGAACAGAAACCATTAAAGGAGAGTTGCATATAGAATCAGAAAAAAATAAGGGTACTCGTATTACATTAAAAGTAAAATTGTAAATAACCAATTTGTAATTGTGAAATAATAGAAATAAAGATGAAAAGTTTAAATATTTTAATGATCGATGACCATCCTTCTATGATAGAAGGATATAAAAGTATCTTATCCTTTAATGAATTAGGCCTCCATATTAATACGACGCCTGCATATAATTGCGAAACGGCTTACAATATTATTATGTCTGAGGAAAATTTAGAAGCTTATGATATGGCTTTTGTAGATTTGAGCTTACCGCCGTATGTAGAGAAAAACATAAAGAGTGGTGAAGACTTGGCATTGTTAATTAGAAAAAAATTTAAAAAATGTAAAGTCGTAATTTTAACGTCACATGCCGAAGCTTTTATTTTAGACAACATTCAAAAAACCATTGAACCAAACGGTTTATTAGTAAAAAGTGATTTTACTGCCGAGGAATTTTTAATGGCTTTTGAACAGATTTATACTAATCAGGTTTACACTAGTAAAACCGTTGTAGATAATATTGCAGAACTTTACGAAAAAAGGGCTTTTTTAGATGATAATAATAGACTGTTAATTACGCTTTTAGGTGAAGGCATTAAAACTAAAAACCTACCACAGCATATGAATTTATCAATAAGCGCAATTGATAAAAGAAAAGCGCAAATTCGCCATTACTTTAAAATTGAAAAAGGTAGTGACGAAGACATCGTTCGCGCGGCTAAAAATCACGGACTGATCTAATTTTAATGTAAAAACTGAGCAAACATTGGAAAAAAAAAGTGAAAATGTACAGAAAATCTGTAACAGTATATCTTTTTTGATTTCGTATATTTATGATATAAATGATAAAGAAAATGAAGTTATATACCCAATCCTTAATCGTCCTACTAATCTTAAGTTTAATCTGGATTTATGCCGTGGTTGATTTAACCTATAATACATTATTTCAAGAGCGCGTTTCCTTATTTAATTCATTAGATTATTCCATTCAATATAAAGTTGTTTATATTCTTGGAACCATACTTTTAGTATCCTATTTACGACTAATTTTTTCTAAAAGAAAAGACAGTTTTTTTTAGTTGTATTTCATTTTTCTCAAAATGCGCATCACTTCTTTAAAAGAGAGATAAACCAAAGGATTTTCAAAAGCTTTCAAATTAGGTTTTGCGGCAACAAGTTTTTCAATGGCTTGCTCAAAACCATTCAAATAGCAGATCATCAAAGTGTGAGGTAAATTAGTTAAATCTCTTTTTTCAGACTCACTTAAGGCAAGACCTTTTTGAAGTTTTGATAAAATAGTATTGTTGGAATTGTAAATATGATGTAACACATTTTTATTGTATTGTGGCGGTTCAAACAATAACTTGGAATCCATTTTGTAATAACCATTGTCAAAAAATTCAATAGTTACCTTTTCCAGCGGATAAAAACTAGTTTTATCATTCAATCCCAAACAAACATATTCGGTAATCGAAAAAGTAGCATCGTCATAAGTAATAGTAACTTCATCTAAAGCGGAATAAAACAACTTAACTTGTTCGTTAATGAGTTCAATATCAACTCTAGAGTAAAACACTTGATCTCTAACTTTTTTCTTATTTCCAGCCCAGCAAACCACAAATAACTCTTTAAAAACTTTATAGTTGGATGGTAAATCTTTGTGTCGAATATTGATAAAATCTAAAACACTCTCTAACGTATGCGAAATACTGTTTCTAGAATTATTTTCTAAACTAATGACAGTTTCAATATTTTGTTTGGAATACGGAATTTTGTCATTTGTAGGCGATGTGTTACTTCCTTTTCGAACAAATGCACTATTCGCCTCAATAGTATGGATCCCTTTCTTAAAATACGATGTTTTCGATTTTGGTTTAATAGTCACTAAACCCACAACTTTATCTCTAGGCAAGTTTGGAAAAGGCACATTTTCATATTGGATTTTAGGCGGATTTTCTAAATAAGCATTCACTAGGTTCTGAATGCGACTGTCATCAAAAAAGTCATCTCCTACGATTTCATTAGATTCATCTTCAACGCCTACAACAATATATGAATTATTGCCTGGATTGGAATTAGAAAGTGCACAAATGTGTTTTAAGAACTTCGCTTTTCCTTCTAAAGTGTGCAAATTTAACAAACGCTTCTTATCATAAAAACTATTCTCATCGTTGTGAGCTAGTAAATTTTTGATAAGTAAGCGCTTGTTTATCATTTTGATTTTAATTTATAAAGTACGAAGTACGAAATAAATGTTACCTCGTACTTCTTATTTAAAACCTTGTAATTCCTTAAGGAACCCTATGTCCCATTGGTTCAGCCCAAATTGCAAACCAATCTTGCGTATCTAAAACTAACGTTTGTGCTTTCATTAATTGTTGAATTCTACTCACATTTATCGTCCCGGCTACCGGTAAAATATTTGCTGGATGTTGTTTCACCCAAGCCAATAAAATAATATCAGCACCAACACCATATTTCTCTACTAATTTCGCCAAAAGTTGACGCAATCGAAAAGTTTGATCGGTATTTTCTCTAAAAGCAACGCCTAATGGATTCCAAGCCATAGGCTGAATTTTATGCAATTCCATAAAGTCTAAACTTCCATCTAACATCGCGTCGTGATGCGTGGCAGAAAACTGAATTTGATTAAACGAAACTTCAGTTTTACTCTGAATTAAAGCCGTTTGCGAAGCCGTAAAATTCGAAACTCCAAATGATAATATTTTTCCATCTGCTTTTAATTTTTCAACAGCTTCTGCAATTTCATTAGCACGCATCAACGGACTTGGTCGGTGTAATAAAAACACGTCTAAATAGTCAGTTTGTAGATTTTTCAACGAATTTTCAACCGAAGAAATAATATAATCTTTTGAATATTCGTAATGTTTTATTTTATTTTCAGGACGACTTTCAGCAATATACTGAATGCCACATTTTGAAATAAATTGCACTTTTTCACGAGCTATTTTTGAATTGGACCAAGCTTTTCCAAAAGAAGTCTCCGTGGTATAACCTCCATAAATATCTGCGTGGTCAAAAGAGGTGATTCCGTTTTCATAAAAGAGGTGAATTAAGTGATTCATTTCTCTTGTGTTGAGGTTTTTATCCCAAAGACCCCAATTCATAACTCCAGCAATAATAGGCGACAGTTGTATAGACATATTTTGTTGATTTTTAAATATTTCTTAAAATTAGCAAATAGAATCATAAAACACTCATAAAAGCGGGAAATTTTAATGATTTTTAACGCTATGTTAACAACTAAAATCTAAAAAAAATTACAATTTGCAGTGTTAAAAAAACGTGCTAATTTCACAGCACCAAATTATACTTTAAAATGGAAGAAAATACTTCGACTTTAGACATTAGAGCCATCAACGAAAAGATTGAAAGAGAAAGTGCGTTTATCGACTTGCTTACTATGGAAATGAACAAAGTAATTGTCGGTCAAAAGCATATGGTGGAGCGTTTGCTTATTGGATTATTAGGCCAAGGACACATTTTACTAGAAGGTGTTCCTGGTTTAGCAAAAACTTTAGCGATTAATACTTTAGCACAAGCCGTTCACGGATCGTTTAGCAGAATTCAGTTCACACCCGATTTATTGCCTGCGGATGTTGTAGGAACTATGATTTACAATATGAAGGACAACGACTTCACCATTCGTAAAGGTCCAATTTTCGCTAATTTCGTTTTGGCGGATGAGATTAACCGTGCACCAGCAAAAGTGCAATCGGCTTTGTTGGAAGCGATGCAAGAAAAACAAGTAACAATTGGTGATGAAACCTTTAAATTAGATAAACCATTCTTAGTAATGGCAACACAAAACCCAGTTGATCAAGAAGGAACTTATCCGTTACCGGAAGCTCAGGTCGACCGTTTTATGTTGAAAACCATTATCGATTATCCAAAAATGGAAGACGAGCGCGCAATCATTCGTCAAAATTTGAAAGGAACTTATGAAAAAGTAAATCAAGTAGTTTCGGTAGAGCAAATTTTAAGAGCTCAAGAAGCGGTTCGCGAAGTGTATATGGACGAGAAAATCGAAAAATACATTTTAGATATTGTTTTCGCAACGCGTTTTCCTGAAAAATATAAATTAGAAAGTTTAAAACCATTAATCAGTTTTGGAGCTTCGCCTCGTGGAAGTATCAATTTAGCTACAGCCGCGAAATGTTATGCATTTATCAAACGTAGAGGTTACGTAATTCCGGAAGATGTTCGTGCAGTCGTTTATGATGTATTACGTCACAGAATCGGAATCACTTATGAAGCGGAAGCCGAAAATGTAACATCAGAAGACATCATCAGCAAAATTGTAAACGAAATTGAAGTTCCTTAAAGAAGTTGGCAGTTCTCAGTCGCAGTAGGCAGTTTTAGAAAAAGCGTAGCACTGAACACTGAATACTGAACACTGGAAACTGAACACTGATCACTCAACAAAAATGGATACCAAAGAAATTCTAAAAAAAGTTCGTAAAATTGAAATTAAAACCCGAAGATTGAGCGATCATATCTTTTCGGGAGAATATCATACGTCTTTTAAAGGACGCGGAATGACATTTTCAGAAGTGCGTCAATACCAATATGGAGACGATGTTAGAGCAATTGATTGGAATGTAACCGCACGCTACAACGAACCTTATGTAAAGGTTTTTGAAGAAGAACGCGAATTAACGATGATGTTATTAGTCGATATTTCGGGTTCGGAAAGTTTTGGTACAAAAAATCAGCAAAAACGTGATATGGTTACCGAAATCGCCGCGACATTGGCTTTCTCAGCCACTCAAAATAATGATAAAATTGGATTATTGTTGTTTTCGGACCAAATCGAATTGTTTATTCCGCCTAAAAAAGGAAAATCACACGTTTTGAGAATTATCCGTGAGTTAATTGAATTCCAACCAAAAAGTCAAAAAACAGATTTAGCTCAAGCCTTGAAGTATTTGTCAAGTGTTTTGAAAAAGAAAGCCATTGTGTTTTTGATTTCTGATTTTATGACTTCGGAATATGAACATACTTTGAAAATTGCTTCAAAAAGACACGATGTAACCGGAATTCGAGTATTTGACCAAAGAGAAGAAAGTCTTCCAAACATAGGAATCGTAACTATGGTAGATGCCGAAACTGGCGAAAACCTAGTGGTCGATACCACATCAAAAAAAGTGCGAACGGCTTATGAAAAAGACTATCGCGAAAACGTAACGTATTTCAGAGATATTTTCTCAAAATGTGGTGCCGGAACCATCAGTGCACGAGTTGATGAAAGTTATGTAACCAAATTATTGGGCTATTTTAAAGCACGTAATTAAGGAAAAATAAATGAAAAAGAATTTTTACTTATATATTTTATTGTTTTTTAGTTTTTTGGGTTCCGCCCAAAAAATCACCACGGCTATTGATTCCACCGAAATTAAAATAGGATCGCAGTTTAATCTGATTATTAAAGCTTCGGTTAACGAAAAAGACAAAGTAGTTTTCCCTAATTCGAAGAATTTTGGTTATTTGGAAGTGTTGGAATCGTATCCAATTGATACCATAAAAAATAATTCCCAATACGAATTAATCAAGAAATACGGGTTAACCCAATTCGATTCGGGTCGTTATTCGATTCCGAAATTAGTTGTAAAAATCAATCAAAAGGAATTTACTACCGATTCACTTTCCATTTTGGTGAATCCTGTAAAAGTGGACACCACCAAACAACAAATGTATGACATCAAAAACATCATCGCCACGGAAGAAGAACCGAGTAGCGAATGGTGGAAATGGTTGGTTTTGTTGGCATTAATTCTGGCTTCGGGTTTTGCTTCGTATTTTATAATTAAACGATTGCAAAAAGCAAAAGCTTCTAAAGAAGAAATATTTGCGTCGCCAATCGAAAAAGCGATTAATTACCTTCAAAATTTAGATAAAAAACAATTGGTTCAAAGAGGAGAAGTTAAAGAATACTATTCCGAAATGACCGATATTGCTCGAACTTACATCGAAGAATCGGTAGATATTCCAGCAATGGAAAGCACCTCAAGCGAATTGTTAACGGCCTTGAAAAAAGCAATTTCCCAAAAGAAAATGTTTGTAAGTAAGGAAGATTTGGCCAAATTTAAAACCGTTTTAGAAAATTCGGATTTAGTGAAATTTGCGAAATCACAACCATTACAATTCGAAATTGAAAAAGATAAAGGTATAATTGATAAGTTTTTGTTGATAATCGACAAAGCTTTACCAAGAACAGAAGAAGAATCGGAAGCATTATTTGCTGAAGAAGTACGAAGAAAGGAATTGAAAAAACAGAAAAACATCAGAACTGCTCTTTCAGTCGGAATTGCCGTTGTGTTTTTTGTGATATCTCTTGCAATTTTTGCTTTTACTTTCGGATTGGATTATTTGAAAGAAAATTATATCGGCTATTCCACTAAAGAATTGTTGCAAAAAGAATGGATTACTTCGGAATATGGCGAACCCGCAATTGTAATTGAAACTCCAAAAGTATTAGTCCGAAATAATGACGAAAAAATTCAAAATAACCTGCCAGAAAACGTAAAAGCAATCAACCGATTTGCTTATGGAAGTATTATTGACGATTTTTCAACGGTTTTAATCACAACTGCTTTTAAGGATACCACTCAAATTGATATCGAAGTTGCTCTTGAAGCCGATTTAAAAGAATTAGAACGCTTAGGCGCGAAAAATATCATCGTGAAAACAGTAGATTTTGAAAATGTAAAAGGACTTTCGGGTAAAAAAGCATTTGGAACGTTTACAACTTTCAACGAAATCAAAAAGGAAGACCAAAAAATGAGTTATGAAATTGTGGTTTTTGCACAAGCGGGTGGCGCACAAGAATTTTTCCTAATTTGTAAGGAAGAGGACGAATATGCACACCAGATTATGGAGAAAATCCAGAATTCAATTGAACTAAGAAAAGCTAAGAAATGATGGGAAAAGTAACCTTTTTAAATCCGGAATTTTTTTGGTTGTTTTTACTAATTCCAATCGCAATTGCTTGGTTGTTTTATAAGCGAAATCAACTTTCGGCTTCCGTAAAAATGCCTTCGGTTTCGGTATTTAAACAAAATCAGACTTTTTTAGCCAAAGCGAAACCATTTTTATATGTATTACGATTGTTGGCTTTGAGTTTCATCATTATTGCTTTAGCTCGACCAAGAAGTGTAGATGTTACATCGAAATCGAAAACTACTAAAGGAATTGATATCGTAATGGCAATTGACGTTTCCAGTAGTATGTTGGCAACAGATTTCAAACCTAACCGACTAGAAGCCTTGAAAAGAGTAGCTTCAACATTTGTGCAAGATAGAGTCAACGATCGAATTGGATTAGTGGTTTATGCATCGGAAAGTTATACATTAACTCCTATCACTTCCGACAAGGCAATTATTTTACAATCCTTAAAAAACATTGGTTATGACGATTCTATTATTGCTGATGGAACTGCAATCGGTGTCGGATTAGCAACAGCCATCAACCGAATTAAAGACAGCAAAGCGAAAAGCAGAATTATTATTTTGTTAACCGATGGTGTAAATAATTCTGGAACAATTGATCCAAGAATGGCTTCAGATATTGCGAAACAATATGGTTTAAAAGTGTACACAATTGGAATTGGTACGAATGGAAAAGCAATGTTCCCAGTAGCAAAAGATGCCAATGGAAAATTAGTTTTTAAAATGATGCCCGTTGAAATTGATGAAAAATTAATGCAGGAAATCGCAAAAACAACCGATGGGAAATATTACAGAGCAACATCAACAGAAAAATTAAAAGAAATTTACGACGATATCAATAAGTTAGAAACAACAGTAGTCGATGAGAAGAAATTCTATAATTACGATGAAAAATACAAGTCGTTTTTATTGATTGCCTTCCTATTATTAGGAGTTGAAGTTTTATTACGAAATTCAGTTTTTAGAGGAATTGTTTAGAAAGAAAGAAAATGTTTGAATTAGAAAACCCGAAATATTTTTATTTATTAGCACTGATTCCAATTCTAGTGGTTCTTTTTCTATTCAATTTAGTTTGGAAAAGAAAAAAGCAAGCCCAGTTTTCAGATTTGGAATTGTTCAAAAAGTTAAGTCCCGAAAAATCAACTTTTAAACCGGTTTTAAAAATTGTTGTTTTGTCGTTGGCATTCGCTTGTTTGGTGATTGCTTTAGTAAACCCAAAAATGGGAACCAAGATGGAAACCGTGAAACGTCAAGGAATTGATATTGTGTTTGCGGTGGATATTTCAAAAAGTATGTTGGCCGAAGATATTGCACCCAATCGTTTGGAAAAAACGAAGCAATTGGTTTCGCAAATCATCAATGAATTGGGAAATGATAGAGTAGGAATTGTGGGTTATGCCGGAAGTGCTTATCCTGTTTTGCCCATGACAACCGATTACGGAATTGCAAAAATGTATTTGCAAAGCATGAATACCGATATGGTTTCGTCTCAAGGAACTGCAATTAATGATGCGTTGAAATTATCAGTTGATTATTTCGACATCAAAGAAACCAGCAAGTTGATTATTTTGGTTTCAGACGGAGAAGATCACGGTGTTGGTGCCGACGAAGCGATTGCAATGGCGAAAGATAAAAATGTCCGAATTTTCAGCATCGGAATGGGAACTGAAAAAGGAGCAATGATTCCGATAAAAGATAATCGAGGGAATATCATTTCATACAAAAAAGATCAAAATGGTGATAATGTCATCACGAAAATGTATCCGGAAACTTTAAAAAGCATTTCCGATAAAACCAAGGCTAAGTATATTAATGGTTCGAATACGAAAGAAGTAGTTGAAGCGGTAAAGTCACAATTGGATAAAATTGAAAAAACAGAATTTGAATCTCAACAAATTGCCGATTTTGAATCCCAATATCAGTGGTTTTTAGGATTGGGATTTCTATTGCTTTTAGTAGATATTTTCCTGCTAGAGAAAAAAACGGCTTGGGTGCAAAAGTTGAACTTATTTAACGAGAAGAAAAATGAATAAAATAGTTTATACCATCGTTTTGTTAATAAGCGGAGTGCTTTTTAGTCAAGAAAAAGACAAAAATCTGTTTGAAGGAAATCAATCTTTCGAACAAAAAAGTTATACCAAAGCCGAAGCAGATTATCGCATTACCGAATCTAAGAAATCACCCAAAAAAGCGGTTGCAGGATATAATTTAGGGAATAGCATTTACCGTCAAAATCAGCCGGGTGAAGCCCAAATCAAATACATTCAAGCGTTAGAATCGGCAAAGACGAAAGAAGAAAAACACCGTATTTTTCACAATTTAGGAAATACCTTTATGTTGGAAAAAAATTATGATTTGGCAACTAAGGCTTATGAAGATGCGCTGCGAAACAATCCATTAGATGAAGAAACTCGCTATAATTACGCTTTAGCGAAGAAAAAGAAAAAGGAAAATCCGCCACCAAAAGGAAACGACGATAAGAAAAAAGACGGCGGAAAAGACAAACAACCACAACCGGAAAACAACAAGAACGACAAAGGAGACGAGAAAAAAGATCCAGAGAATGAAAAGGGTGATAAAGACAAAAAAGAAGACAAAGGTGACGGTGACAAAAAAGAAGATAAAAACGAAGCGCCAAAACCTTCCGGAGCCGACAAACAACGAATTGACAACATCTTAGATGCGGTGAACAACGCCGAAAAGAAATTACAAGATAAGATTAACGAGAAGAAAGTAAAGCCACGAGCGACTACAAATGAAAAAGATTGGTAATTTATGAAAAAAATATTTTTAGTTATACTTATTTCATTTTTCTCTGCCTCAATTTCTGCTCAAGTAAAATTTGAAGCACAAGTTGAAAGAGATACTTATGGATTAAATGAACGATTTCCATTAGCTTTTTCTATTAATAATGAAGGGGATAATTTTCAAGCACCAAAAATTACTGGATTTAAGGCAGAAGGACCTTATATTAACAAAGGAAATCAAACGTCAATCACGATTGTGAATGGAAGAATGACGCAGAAAAGAGAGATTTCTACCCAAGTTATTTACTATTTAACGCCAACAAAAAAGGGAACTTTCACAATTGGTTCGGCTTCAATTGAATTTAATGGAACCGTCTATAAATCCCAACCGATCAAAATTACGATTACAGATCCGGTTCAATTGCCCACTTATCCGGGACAATATCCGCATCCGCAACAACAACAACAACAACAACAGCAACAGAATTACGATTTTGGCGAAGGAATTCATTTGGTGGGTGAAGTTTCATCAAGAAATCCTTTTGTAAACGAACCTGTTACAGTGGTTTATAAATTATATTTCCCGTATAACAGTTCGGTTTCCAATTTTAGAAATTTTCAAGCTCCAAAATATGAGAATTTCTGGAGTCAATATGTTGACATCAAACAACTTCGTGCCGAAAAAGGAAAATACAACGGTAAAGATTATAGTATGGTGGTGTTGCGAAAAGTGACGCTTTATCCGTTAGAAGCTGGAGCGAAAATCATCGAACCGTTTAAAATTGATGTCGATGCTGAGGTGCCAACAGGGAGAAGTGACTTTTTTGGACAATTAGAGATGACTGCCGTTGAAAAATCACTGAACACTGGAAAGCAAACCATAAATGTAAAACCACTTCCTGAAAACGGTAAACCAGCTAGTTTTTCTGGAGCTGTCGGACAATTTGATTTTAAAGTAAAACCGTCAAAAACCAGTTTAAAAGCGGGTGAATCATTAGATTTAGAAGTAAGCGTTGCTGGAAAAGGGAATTTGAAATTATTTACACTTCCAAAACCAGTTGTACCAAACTCATTGGAAATGTTTGATCCTATTCATTCCGAAAACGTGCAAACACCATTAACTGGAATGGTTGGAAATATCTCGGATAAATACACGATTATTCCTCAATTTAAAGGAAAATATACGATCAAACCAATCGAGTTTTCGTATTATGATTTGGCGAGTAAATCCTACAAAACTATCACATCAGATGAAATTACAATTGATGTGGCAGAAGGGGATAACGTTGTAGTTTCAAACACTGAAAACACTAATAAAAACACGATTCAGAAGAAAGAAGTATTCCAATATAATAAGTTGAAAACAAGTTTTATTTCGGCTTCAAAAGACGATTTCTTAGGTTCTGGAATGTTTTATTCGTTGTTGTTTGCACCTTTATTGTTGATTCCGGTTGTGATGTTGGCACGAAAACAAAAAGAAGCGAAAGATGCCGATGTTTTTGGAAACAAAGTAAGAAGGAACAACAAATTGGTGAAGAAATACTTGTCGGAAGCCAAAAAACAAATGGGCGATAAAGTGCCGTTTTATATGGCGATGGAAAAAGCATTACACAATTTCTTGAAAGCCAAATTGCACATTGAAACAGTTGAAATGAGTAAAGAAAATATCATCGAATTGTTGCAACAAAGAAACGCTTCGGAAGCTAGTATTTCGCATTTTATCGCATTAATGAACGATTGCGAATATGCACGATATGCACCAGCAACCGACACGGCAATGACCAATGATTTTGACCGAGCGATTGAAATAATTACGGAACTTGAGAAACAGTTGAAATAACCACTAAGGGCACTAAGAAGGCACAAAAAAAACAAATATGACAGAGCAAGAAATTTCTAAATTAGTATTTGATAGTGCTTTGAAGGTTCATAAAATGCTAGGTCCTGGATTGTTAGAAAGTGCTTATGAAGAATGTTTATTTTATGAGTTAAAAAAGTCAAATCTTAAAGTTGAAAAACAGAAGGCATTGCCTTTAATTTATGAAGAAGTAAAATTAGATATCGGTTATCGAATTGATATAATTATTGAAGATAAGTTTATTGTTGAAATTAAAGCTGTAGAATCTTTAAATGAGGTTCATTTAGCACAATTATTAACTTATTTGAAATTGACAAATTGTAAATTAGGTTTATTAATAAATTTCAACGTAAAATTATTAAAAGATGGAGTCCGTAGAGTAATAAACGGACAATTATAAAACCTATAACTTTGTGTATTCGTCTTGTAAATAGTGAATAAATACAAAGTAATATTATTAAAAAAACAATATAAAACTTTGTGCCTCCGTTGTGCTCTTTGTGGTTAAAACTTAAATAACAATGAAAAAATATATTTTACTTTTTTTACTAGCCTTTCAATTCGTCTTAGCAAACGAACCAGTTGATGCTATTTTTAAAAAAGCAAATGATGCATACAACAAAGAAAACTATGAAGAAGCATTAATCGGCTTTGAAAAAATCGCTAAAGACGGGAACGTTTCAGCGGATTTGTATTTCAACATTGGAAATTGTTATTATAAGTTGGGAAAAATTGCTCCTTCCATTTATAATTACGAAAAAGCATTGCTTTTAAACCCTGATGACGAAGCGATTCAGACCAATCTGTCTTTTGCTCAAAAAATGCGAATAGACGATATTAAAATCGTTCAAGAAGTTGGGTTTAAGAAACTTGTGAAAGACTTTACTTCCAAATCTAATTATGATGCTTGGGCTTGGACGGCTGTTGTCATCGCTTTTTTAAGTTTACTAGCATTTTTAGGCTATTATTTTGGCAATACAGTTTTGATGAAACGCTTATTTTTCACCCTATTTCTTTTGTCTTTAATTGGAATTGGCGTGACCGTTTTTTCAGCTTTTTTACAGAAGAAATACGATGCCAATTACAATCCAGCAATTGTTTTTGCGGAAGCTACCACCTTGAAATCAGAACCTAAAAACAGTTCGGAAGATGTTGTAACATTACACGAAGGAACAAAAGTTCTGGTATTGGAAACTTTAGGAAATTGGAAACAAGTAGAATTATCAGACAAAACGAAAGCGTGGATTGCGAAAGACGCTATTAAGGAAGTGAAAAAATAGTTTTCAGTGGTCAGTTTTCAGTGATCAGTCTTTTAGTTTGGAATTTAATTTTCTTCTAAGTGCATAGTATATAATATTTTTAAAATGAGAAGAAAAGTAACTTACATCGTATTTGTAATCATAGCAATATTTTCTGTTGGTTTCTTTTCCCAGTCGAAATCTTCACAAATTGCTGATGACCGTTTTATTGTTTACGTTGCAAATCCACAAACACAAAAAATAATATTTTTTTGGAAGAATGAAAAAGGCGAAAACCTCAAAAACGCCGAAAACCTTAATATTTGGCTTAAAACTAATAATAAAAAATTACTGTTTTCAACAAATGGAGGAATGTATAAAAAAGATCGTTCTCCGCAAGGCTTATATATAGAAGACAAGATAATCAAAACAAAAATTGATACTTCGAGTGGAAATGGCAATTTTTATTTAAAACCAAATGGTATTTTTTACATAACGACAGATAACAATGCAGTTATTTCTAAAACCGAAGATTTTAGAAATAATATAAATATAAAATACGCTACACAATCTGGGCCAATGCTAGTAATAGATGGTACTGTTCATTCAGCTTTTAAAGAGAAATCGACTAATTTGAACATCCGAAATGGTGTAGGAATTCTACCAAACAATGAAGTTGTATTTGTAATCTCGAAAAAAGAAATCAATTTTTATGAATTTGCTGATTTTTTCAAAAAGCTCGGTTGTAAAAACGCATTATATTTAGATGGGTTTGTTTCTAGAACCTATTTGCCTGAAAAAAATTGGGAACAACTTGATGGAGATTTTGGAGTGATAATTGGGGTTACAGAATAATATTATTCTACTTCCTCCTCACCAATTACTTCCGACTTAATATTCGAATACCATTCTTCAATACTTGGATAAATGGCGCTTGAAATCTCTTTTATCGGATTGTAAAAAATAGAAGCTTCTTGTTTTTCTTCAGATAGCAACATATTGTTTACGTTGATTTTTTCAAAAATGAATAACACAACGCTTAATGCTAAAATTGTTTTTAATAAACTAAAAACGACTCCAGCTAATTTATTAATCCATCCTAAATAAGCAAAATCGGCTATTTTAGTGATGATTTTTGCTAATAAGTGAATTCCGACTACTACAATTAAAAATGTAATCACAAAAGCGGTAATTTCAATATATTTTGGATTCCAAGAAGCAAAAGTGTCGCCAAGAATTGCTCCCATCAAGTGCGAAAACTTAATCGCTAAATAAATTCCAGCAATCAAAGCAAAAAACGAGGCAACTTCCACGAAAAGTCCGTTTTTCAAACCTTTGTAAACGGCAAAACTCAATAAAACGGCAAAAATAATATCAATAAAACTCATATTTTACAAAATAGATTCATCCGCAAAGATAAAAGAATTGTTGAAACTTGTTTTCTGTGTTATCTTTGCATAAATATTATTGGAATACTAGAAAACTTCTAAATTCTATATTCCGACTTCAAACTTTAAAATAATGTCCAGAGATATACAATTAAAAGAACGTTGGGAAAGCGTTGTTGCTAAATTATCCGATCGTTTTTCTAGCGGAGAAGACCTTGATTTAGAAGGAATCATTTACTTAATTGGTGTGCAAGAATTAGGAAAAATTAATGTAGCATTCAAAAAAGACGAAAAATTAAACCTGATGCATATTGCTATTTGCCGTTTGTTAGAACCTTACGGTTATTACCAATTCGAATATTTTGATAACGACGGCTGGCCTCATTATATCGTAAAAGAAGAATTACCGCCGTTAAAAGCAGGAGAACAATCGGTATTGATGAAAGAAGCGATTGTGAGTTATTTTTTAGAAAAAGAATTGATAGATTAGTATCCAATAAAGTAACCATTTTTCATTTCTGAAGTTTTAGACAACCTGAAACTTGAAACTTGAAACAAATTGTTTAATTTTGCACCTTTATAATAAGTCTGATGATAGAAACGATTAAAGCCCATATTGAAGAAGCAAAAGCTTTTCAAACTGATAATAAAGAACAATTAGAAGTTTTCCGAATTAAATATTTGGGAAGCAAAGGCTTGTTGAAAGACTTTTTTGCCGAATTCAAGAATGTTCCAAACGAACAAAAGAAAGAATTTGGTCAAATTATAAATGAGCTTAAAACTACGGCTGAAGAAAAGGTGAAAACCATTCAAGACGCTTTAGAAAATAAAGAAGAAGCAAAAGGAATTTATGGCGATACAACGCGTCCTGGAGAAACGATGAATATGGGTTCTCGTCATCCAATTTCGATTGTGAAGAACCAAATGATTGATATTTTTTCAACCATCGGATTTAACGTATCCGAAGGTCCAGAAATCGAAGACGATTGGCATAATTTCACTGCTTTAAATTTACCAGAATATCATCCGGCAAGAGATATGCAGGATACATTTTTCATCCAAACGAATCCTGATGTTTTGTTGCGAACACACACTTCATCCGTTCAGGTGCGTTATATGGAAAATAATCAACCGCCGATTCGTACAATTTCTCCAGGAAGAGTTTTCCGTAATGAAGCCGTTTCATCGCGTTCTCATTGTATTTTCCATCAAGTAGAAGGTTTATACATTGATAAAGATGTTTCGTTTGCCGATTTAAAACAAACCTTATTATATTTCACGAAAGAAATGTTCGGAAAGTCAAAAATTCGTTTAAGACCTTCTTATTTTCCTTTCACAGAACCAAGTGCAGAAATCGATATTTATTGGGGTTTAAAAACCGAAACTGATTACCGAATTACCAAAGGAACCGGTTGGTTAGAAATTGGTGGTTGCGGAATGGTCGATCCAAATGTTTTGAAAAACTGCGGAATTAATCCAGACGAACATACTGGTTTTGCCTTCGGAATGGGAGTAGAACGTATTGCAATGTTGTTGTATCAAATTGGCGATATTCGAATGTTTTATGAAAACGATGTCCGTTTCTTAGAGCAATTTAAATCAAATATATAATTACTAGACCTAGCAGGTTTCCAAAAGCTGTTAGGTCTTTTTATTTACAAAAATGAAAAAAGATATTATAATCCCAATAGTTGAAGGTGTTCATATTGTGGCATTTAAAGAATGGAATGATGATTTTTTAGAAAATTCTTGGTACGCTTATTTAGTGAACGATACTGATAATTTACTAGAAATGGCTACGGTGGTTTCTCGTGCTTATGGTTTAATTAATGGAGAAGAGCGTAAAACGGGTTCTTTTCGTCACGCGTTTGCAAAAGTGGAACCAAGAACCGCAACTAAAGTAGAATTGTTGGAAAATAATGTTTTGCAATTGAATAACGAATTTATGTTGGCTTACTTTATTGGCAATACAATGTTTGATAAATCGTTTGTTTTTGAAGTCAGCGATTTTTTAGAAGAAGCCACTTTAGATTTACCGATTATCAACAAAAAAGGGATAATAGGAAAATAATTTATTTTCTGGTATATTGATTGTTTAAATTTATCCACACACTTTTTTAAAGCAACACTTTATTTTTTAAAGATTGAAAAATTAGAAAGTTGGTGTTCTTTTTGATGAACTAATGCTACAATTTAATTAAGTAACACGGGAACGTTTTGTTGTCGCGAATAATTACTTTTAAAAAAGGAAAGCCATGAAAAAAGTCTATTTTAGTTTTATGTTGTTAACGAGTGTTTTGCTAAATGCACAAGTTGTCTTTGAATCTTCGCTTTCGGAAGCATTTAAAAAAGCAAAAGAACAAAACAAGCCTGTTTTTATTGAATATTACAATTCAGATTGTTCGGTGTGTAAGCGTTTGGGCGATTTACTTCGATCAGATCAAGAAGTTTCGACCTTTTATAACAGGCGATTCATCAGTTACGCGATGAATTCAAACGAATCACTTTCGGAAGAAGATAATAATTTCATTACCAAAGCAAATCTTCATTTTGAAAGCGTTCCCGTACTTTTATATTTCGACAAGAATCAAAAGTTCTTGCATCATAGTGGCGTAACAGTTACTTCAGAACACGTGATTAACGAAGCTAAAAAAGCGGTTCTTCCGGATTATAACACTTCTGGCCTAAAGGCAAAATACGAGGCGGGAGATCGTTCGGTTCGTACACTATATGCATATTGCGATATGTTAAAGGTGAATCAAAACGAAACAACGCTCAACAAAGTAGCACAACAACTTTTCGAATCCTTTAAAAAAGAGGAATTACCAACGAATAAAAGTTATATCATACTGAAACAAGTTGTTAATTCTACCGAAAATGGTTTTTTTCAATATTGGATTAACAATTTAGATAAGTTAAAAGATTTTGAAACCGGTCATAAAGCCGGAACAGAAATTGCGAGTTTAGAAAAAATTGTATTGAAAGAACTAAGTGATCCCAATGTAAAAAAATGGGATACTTCTAAAAAAAATAAGTTTAAAGAATACATTTTAAAACTTAAAATAACCGATAATCCAGATGTTTTCTTTGAATAATTTTTTATAAATCCTACGTTTATTTTATGTTTTAATTGGAAATAATAACGACCAAACGACAGAAATTATTAAGACTCCCCCAACAACTCCTAATGACACTGGAGTAGGAATATGGAAAAACGGAGCTACTAACATTTTTACACCAATAAAACTTAGAATAATAGCTAATCCATAATGCAAACGGCTAAACATATACATAAAGTTTGCTAATAAAAAATAAAGCGACCGAAGTCCTAAAATGGCAAATATGTTTGAAGTATATAAAATAAACGGATCATCTGGTGCAATTGCAAAAATAGCGGGAATACTATCTACGGCGAAAAGCAAATCGGTTAACTCAATAATTACAACCACTACAAACAAAGGTGTTGCCATTTTTATACCATTTTCGATGGTAAAAAATTTATCACCATCAAAATTATCACTTACTTTAAAAAAACGATGCACTAATTTTGAACCCGGACTTTTAGAAAAATCTTTATCACCATCATCTTCACCGTGGCTGAACCAAGATTTTACTCCAGCAACAATTAAAATAACTCCAAAGATGGTTAGCAAGTAATTGATTTTTACAGTTTGTCCAAAAAGCTCCATTTCTGGTAAATAGGTGTAATTTAAAATCCAAACGCCTGTAAAAATGAAAATAGCTCTAAAAAATAGTGCGCCGAGGACCCCCCAGAATAATACTTTGTGTTGGGCTTCTTTGGCGACATTAAAATAGCCAAATACCAAAATAAATACAAAAAGGTTATCTACAGAAAGCGCTTTTTCAATCCAATACGCGCCTTGAAATTGCATGAATTGCTCTGCTCCTAAATAATGATAAATTATACCACTAAATCCCATCGCAAAGGAAATCCAAATTACGGACCAAATTGCCGCTTCTCTATTTGAGACAACGTGGCTTTTTTTATTCAGTACTCCTAAATCTAGCATAAGCATTGCTATAATTACAACAGCAAATATGCTTAAAATTACAGGATGGTTAATCAAATGGTCTACTTTCGTTTGAAGTGCAATCATAAATTATTTTTTTTGCAAATTTAATACATCATTTTTTTACCAAGAGAAATGGAGTTAACAATCTGAAATTCAATGTCTTGTAAAATTTTAATTTTTATCAAAAAAGATACAAATAAATGATAATCAAATATTTACGTCTTTTTTATGCCATAACGAGAATATTTGAAAATTAATTCAATTTATCTGTTAATTCTTTGAAAACTGCCTTCGCGTCTTTGTTTTCGTATAAGATTTCGTAAACAGCATCAATAATTGGTGTGTCTGCTCCGTATTCTTTGTTTAATTTGTAAGCACTTTTTACTGCGTAATATCCTTCTGCCACCATACTCATTTCCATTTGTGCAGATTTTACGGTGTAGCCTTTTCCAATCATATTTCCAAACATTCTATTTCTAGAAAAGATAGAATATCCCGTAACCAATAAATCACCTAAATAAGCCGAATTATTTATGTTACGCTTCATTTTGTGGACTTTACTAATGAATTTCTTCATTTCGCGAATTCCATTGCTCATTAATACTGCTTGGAAGTTATCGCCATAGCCTAACCCATGTGCAATTCCTGCTGCAATAGCATAAATATTTTTTAAAACAGCTGCATATTCTGTTCCAATGATATCATCCGTAGTTTTTGCTTTGATGTAGTGTGAGCTTAGATTTTTAGCCACATATTTGGCTTTTTTTCTATCGCTACAAGCAATGGTTAAGTACGATAAACGTTCCATAGCTACTTCTTCCGCATGACATGGACCCGTAATTACGCCAATATTTTCAAACGGAATATCGTATTTGGTATGAAAATGTTCACCCACAATTAAGCTCGATTCTGGAACAATTCCTTTAATCGCAGAGAAAATCACTTTACCTTCTAAACTTTCTGTCAAACTTTCCAATTCTTTGCTCAAAAAAGCAGAAGGAACCACAAAAATAACATAATCAGCATAAGCAACTGCTTCGTTGATATCGTTTGTAAGTTTTAATTTATTGGTATCAAACGCAACCGAACTCAAGTAATTTGGGTTGTGTTTTTGGTGTTTTAAATGCTCAATGGCGGTTGTACTTCGCATATACCAAGCAATTTCATCTTGGTTCTCACAAAGCATTTTTGCAATTGCAGTTGCCCAGCTTCCTCCTCCTATTACTGCAAATTTTGGCTTTATTTCCATTTATAAATCTAATTAGAAAATCAAAATTAACGATTTAAAATGCATTATCAAATGAAATTGTGAAAACTGTTGTTTTAAATTTTAGTATTAAAAGTGCAGTTTAAATTCAAAATCATGAATTTTTAAAATGTAATACGTTGATTATAATTGGATTACATATTTTTATTGCATTAAAAAAGCGTCCAAGTTATTAACCTGAGCGCTTTTTTAGTGATTAACAAAACTATAATTATTTTATCCGAAAATCCATCATCGGAATATCCGAATATCTAATTTAATAGCTCATTTCAACTATTTCTCTAACCTTTTCTAAAGTAATGTTTTGTTTTTCTCCCAAAGCTTTCCAACCTCTTTCTTCAAAACGATTTACGATAAAATCAGCTGTTTTTTCATAATTTTCAGCGTTTTCTGAAAGTTTAGTTTTCATTCCCATTGTATGGAAAAATGCTACTGTTTTCTCGATTGCTTTTTCTGCTATTTCATCCGTTGAACCTGTTAGATTCCAAACGCGTTTACCATATTGAGCTAATTTGTCTTTCTTAGTTTCAAACATTACGCGGTATAAACTTGGTGCAATGATTGCCAGTGTTCTTGCGTGATCAATTTCATATAAAGCCGTTAATTCGTGACCAATCATATGTGTTGCCCAATCCGAAGGAACGCCTTTTTGAATTAATCCGTTCAAAGCCATAGTCGCACTCCAAACAAAGTTTGAAGCCAATTTATAGTCTGATGGATTTTCAACTACTTCCGGACCAATTTCAATCAGCGTTTGTAAAATACTTTCCGAAAAACGATCTTGTAAATAAGCATCGTGCGGATAAGTTAAATATTGCTCCATAACGTGTGTAAAAGCATCTACAACTCCATTTTGCAATTGTCTTTTTGGTAAAGATGTAATTACCGTTGGGTCTACAATTGAGAATTTTGGAAACAAAGCACTTCCGCCTAAAGTTAATTTTTCTTGTGTTGCATTAATAGTAACCACGGCGCCCGAATTCATTTCAGAACCTGTTGCTGGTAAAGTTAAAACTGTTCCGAAAGGAATCACATTTGAACCTTCTTTGAAAAGTATTTTTTTTCTTAATATATCTGCGGCGTCTCCTTCATAATTAACAGCAGCTGAAATAAATTTCACACCATCAATTACACTTCCACCACCAACAGCTAAAATAAATTCGATTTTTTCTGTTCGGATGATTTCAACCGCTTTCATCAAAGTTTCATACTTTGGGTTGGGTTCAATTCCTCCAAATTCTACAATTTCATATCCGTCTAAAGCTGCTTTTACTTGGTCGTAAACACCATTTTTGAAAATACTTCCACCACCATAAGCGATAAGAATTTTAGTATTTTTTGGAGTTAATTCTGATAGTTTTGCAATTTGCCCTTTTCCAAAAACATAATTTACCGGATTGTATAAATCGAAATTATTCATTTTTTATTTTTTTAATTGTTGTAATAATTTTTGAGCTACTAGTTTAGAAGAAGCAGGATTTTGACCTGTAATCAATAAACCATCTTCAACTGCATAAGGTGCCCAGTTTTCAATTTTACTATAAATAGCACCATTTGCTTTTAATGCGTCTTCTAATAAAAACGGGACAACTTTAGTCAAACCAACAGCTTCTTCCTCTTCGTTTGTAAAACCTGTAACTTTTTTACCTTTAACTAAATATTCTCCATTTACTTTAACATTTTTCAAAGCCGCTGGAGCGTGACAAACAAAGGCAACTGGTTTGTTGTTTGTGTAAAAAGATTCTATTAAAGCGATAGAATTTTTATCGGATACTAAATCCCATAATGGCCCATGTCCGCCGGGATAAAAAACTGCGTCATAGTCAGCTTGATTAATGGCTGCTAATTTTAATGTATTAGCTAATTTTTCTTGTAAACCTGCATCGCCGTCAAATCTTTTGGTGTCTTCAGTTGCAGCACTTGGATCAGCACTTTTTGGATCAATTGGTGGCTGTCCACCTAAAGGAGAAGCGATTGTAACTTCAATTCCTTGATCAATCAATTCATAATAAGGAGCTGCAAATTCTTCAATCCAAAATCCTGTTTTTTCTCCTGTGTTTCCTAGGTCGTCGTGACTAGTTAAAACAAATAATACTTTTTTCATAGTTTCTTTTTTTATTAGCTGTGTTTCTTGAACTGTTTCTGGCGTATTTTCTTTACAACTAAAGTTTAATACAACCATTAAAGCTATTGCGATGTTTTTCATAATTTATTTTTTACAAATTTACTACATTAATGATATTAGTAAAAATAATTTAAATTATGTTTGTGATAAATATATTTATAGCAATGGTTAATTTAGAATGGTATCGAACGTTTAAATCGGTTTACAAAAACGGAAATTTTTCACTCGCAGCAAAAGAATTATTTATTAGTCAACCTGCAGTAAGTCAGCAAATTTCAATGTTGGAAGCGCACGTAGGTTACAAATTGTTCACACGAAAATCAAAAGGTGTAGAGCCAACAGAATATGCTAAGTTACTAAATAATTTAATCATAGAAGCATTAGACCGATTAGAAAGTGTGGAAAGTGGTTTTAGAGAAAAAGCATTTAATGCCAATAAATTAGTTTCTGTAGGAATATCGAAACATTTATTTCGAAGTATTGGTGCAAAACTACTTTCGAAATTTGATTTTATTGATTTTAATTACGCAGAAAATGACGAATTGTTTAATTTGGTAGATAGTAAGAAGATTGATTTTGCAATTGTTTCTAAAAAATACGACACTTTTGATACGATCCAAAAAGAGTTGGGCATCATTAAACAAATAATTGTTGGAAGTAACAATCTGGATTTAAAAAGCGTTAAAAAAGATATTAAAAATAAGAATTATACCAATGTAGAACTTTGGTTAAACCACCAAAAATGGTATAATTATGATGCGGGAATTCCGCACGTGAAGTTATTTTGGTTGTATGTCTTCGACAAAAAAAGACCCTCTATTGTGTCGAATTATATTATTCCGTCTGAATCAGAAATGCTTAACGCTTTAGCTGATAATTCCGGAGTTTCCGTAGTTTGGGATATTAATGCCAAGCAATTATTACAAGAAAATAAAATTCAATTGGTGTGGAACAGTTCAAAAATGCCTGAAACTGAAATTTATTTGTTAGCTCGAAAAAACGATACTTTAAATTCGATTTTAGAAGATGTGAAGAATGAATTGAGGAGTTTAATATTGCGTTAAAACCTCTCTTTTTTAATTTAGTTACAAAATTAAATATAGAATTAGTTTACATTTGCGTCTAATTATTATTTGTAAGTAGAAAATTACAAAATAATTTAATGGACAAATTTATATATAAAATGAAAAATCAATTGTTTACGGTTGCACTTGTCTTAATGAGTGTTTTTAGTCAGGCACAGAAAATTAAAGTAAAGAAAAACCAAATCCTTGTAGATGAAAAAGCAATTGCTAAGATCGACGATAAGAAAAGAATTTATACAGTTTCCACTCTAAATGACGAACCAAAATTTACTGCTGAAGTGAAGTCAAAAAGATTCTCTGATGGTTCAACTTCAACTTGGGTACTAATTTCGGACATAAATAATCAAAACACGAATGAAATTCCATTTGATTTAATTTTTTCTGGATTAGCTTTCGAAAAGAATATAATTGGAAATCTTTTAAAAGAGAATTTACCATTGTTAAGTCTTGATGGAGTTAATGAAACCGTTCTTAATACATTTCTTTCCGATAAAAGTGAGAGAATTTCTGTAAAAATGGAGCAAAAAGAATTGGATATTGTTGAAAAAATTAGACAAGCGCGTGAGTTATATGTTAGCAAGAAAACCGCTGTGGATAAAGCTGGAAATATTTTTTGCAACAATGTGAGAGTTGGTTCAATAGCGAGATCGGTTGAAAAAGATGCTTTAGGAAAAGATAATTTTTCATATAAAGTGCTAGATGTTAAAAACATATTAATTGGAGAATATTACACTTTTGGTGGAATAAATCCAGAAACAAAATTTTATTTAAGAGAAGAATTATTGTTAATGAAAACAAAAGTGGTGCCTATTGTTTTTCAAAGCATACTTTCTGGAACAAGTTTGGATAAAGATAAAAACGTTGAAAATATTTTAGCAGCTGTTTTTTTTAACGGTTATGAGTTGGGAAACCAAGCCTCTGAGGTAATCAATGAAATTAGAGCTAATAAAAAATAAAATATTGTTTGATTACTGTTCGGCGATCAAAAATTTTTTAAGTAACTGTTTTATATAAAAAATGTCGATTGAGAAATCGGCATTTTTATTTCTTATAAAACAAATTGTGCTCCACATATTGCCATACGTTATTGGGCAACATCGGAATTACATTTTTGCCATTTTTTATGCTTTCGCGAATAAAAGTTGACGATAATTCAATAATAGGTGCCTCAATTTTTTGAATTTTATCTCGAAATTCCGGAAGATTTACAAATTGGGCATCAATTTCGCCCGAATGTAATCTTGGATAAATAATAATATTATGATTTTGAAGAATTACATCATAGTTTTTCCATTTGTGGAGTGAATTTAAATTGTCTTCACCCATAATTAATGAAAATTCGTGACTCTGAAATTTCTCTTGTAAATGCGCCAACGTATTCACGGTATAATTGGGTTGAGGTAATTTAAATTCAATGTCGGAAGGCTGAATTTTAGGATAATTCTCTGTTGCCAAATGAACCATTTCAAGGCGATGGTAATCATCTAGCAACGTGCTTTTTTTCTTGTGCGGATTGTGCGGCGTTACGACCATCCATATTTGATCCAAATCGGAATGTTCGGCCAAATGATTGGCGATAATTAAATGGCCAATGTGAATGGGATTAAAGGTTCCAAAATACAATCCGATTTTCATATTATTAATTTATAATAAAGGCGCGATGAATCGCATCGCTATAATTATTTATTTATAAAATCTTTCACCAATTGATAGGCGTCTTCTTTGGCAACATCCAAATCATAGTTTTTGATGATGGTGTCAAATTGTGGTGCTGTGGCTAATTCAACGGAAGCTTTTGCAATGCGCATATTGATTTTGTCTTCACTTTCGGTAGAACGTTGTTTTAAGCGGCGTTTTAATTCGTCCACACTGGGCGGTTTTACAAAAACAGCTAAGGTTTCGTTAGGGAATTTACTTTTAATTCGCAATCCTCCAGCAACATCGATATCGAAAATAACGTGTTTTCCTAAAGCCCAAATGCGTTCCACTTCTGCGTTTAATGTTCCGTAAAAATTATCGGTATAAACCTCCTCCCATTCCACAAATTCTTCCGCTTTAATGTGCTTTTTAAATTCTTCCCAAGAAATGAAATAATAATCTTTTCCGTGTTCTTCTTCGCCTCTAGCTTCGCGTGTTGTGCACGAAATGGAGAATTCTAAATTTAAATCGGGTTGGGCTAATAAATGTTTAACTATTGTAGTTTTTCCTGAACCTGAAGGCGCTGAGAACACTAGTAATTTTCCTTTTTGCATTTTATAAATTCTAAAATTATAAATTGTTAGTCAACAATTTACAATACGTTCAGTACTTGTTCCTTAATCTTTTCCAATTCATCTTTCATCATCACCACCAATTTTTGCATCTCGGTATGATTTGATTTAGAACCCATCGTATTAATTTCTCTCCCCATTTCTTGGGTAATAAAACCTAATTTTCTACCATTTGCTTCGTTTCCGCTAACGGTTTCAATGAAATAGTTCAAGTGATTTCCTAAACGTACTTTCTCTTCGGTAATATCATATTTTTCTAGATAAAAAATCAATTCTTGTTCAAAACGATTTTCATCTACATTCACTTTTAATTCGTCTAAAGCGGTGCGAAGTTTTGTTTTCACAGTTTCAACACGTTCTGCATCATAAGAAACGGCTTCATTCATCAATCGTTCGATATTCGCAATTCGCAATTGAAATTCCTTGTCTAAAGAAGCACCCTCGTCTTTTCTAAAAGTAGCAATATTGTTTAAAGCTTCATCAATTACGGTTTGAATTTGCTTCCATTCGTTCGGATCAATTTCATCGCGTTCTGTTTTTAAAGCATCGGGCATACGAACCGCCATTTTCATCAATTCCGTTTCATCTGCATTTGGAATCACCGCTTTCATTTGGTTGATGTACCCTTTTACAATCGGCACATTTATTTTAGAAGTGGTTTCTTCGCCAGTCACTTCGATATAAAGTGAAAAATCAACTTTTCCACGTTCTAGTCGTTGCGAAATTTGATTGCGTAAACCCAATTCCATTTCACGAAAAACAGAAGGCATACGCGTATTTAAATCTAAACCTTTACTGTTTAGCGATTTTATTTCTACGGTAATTTTTTTGGTTGGTAATTGCAAAGAAGCTTTACCAAAACCTGTCATCGATTGTATCATATAATTATATAAATGTCTTCAAAGATAATAAAAAGTGCGGAGTTACTGAAATACGGATTACTGTCGTTGAATGCTCTTCTTATGTGTGACTAAGTAAACCCCAATAAATATCAAGACGGCAGAAAGTATTTTCACCAAACTCAAATCGTCCTTTCCTAAACTAATAGCAAAAATTGTTGCAAATAAAGGCTGAAGGTAGATAAAAACAGCTACTGTTGTTGGTTTTAATTCGCGCATTGAAATCAAATTCAACAAATAAGTTAAGAAAGTTGAGAACAAGACTACAAATACTACTTTATAGACAATATCAATTGGTAAAGTTGCGAAACTAACTGCTTGAAATTCGTTCCATCCAAAAGGTAAAACCATTATAAAACCAAAAGTGTAAATCCATTTTACAAAGGTAAACGCATTATACTTATCCATTAATTTCTTCACAATAATCAGATAAAATCCATAGGAAATTGCATTCACAAAAACCAAAATATTCCCCAAAGTGGCGTTGGTAGCATTTACTAAAGATTTCCCGTATAAAATTAAAGCAACCGTTCCGGCTAGACCTAAGAATATGCCTAAAATCTTGCGATTTTCCATACGCTCTTTCATCATAATTGCTGATAAAACAAGCACAATCATAGGCGTAGTTACCATCAAAACGGCTCCCATAATTGGAGAAGTATAACTTAATCCTTTAAAAAAAGTTAACATATTAAAAGCTACGCCAAAAAAAGCGGCGGCAATTATTCGAGGGAAATCTGCTTTAGCAATTGTTTCTTTCGGACCGAAGAATGAAATTAGCCAGAATAAAATTACCGATCCACCAACGCGAAGGACAATAAATCCATAAGCATCAATATATTTGGGCATCACATCTTTTGCAATAGTGAATGTGACACCATAAATTATGGAAACTAGAGTAGCGGCTAGTAGAGCCCAAGTTCTTTTTGACATTATTTCAAAGCATTTATTACTTCAATGATGTTTTTTTGTCCGTTCCCAATGTAAATTTTTCCGTCGATGATAAATACAGGTCTACTTAAGAAGGTATAATGTTCTAAGAGATATTTTTTAAAATCGGCTTCAGTTAAATTTTTGTCCTTCAAACCTAACGATTTATATAGTTGCGCTTTCTTACTGAAAAGTGCTTCATAACTTCCAGCAAGTTGATACATTTCATCCAAATCGCTTTCAGATAATGGATTTTGACGAATATCTATAAACGTTAATTTGTCCGAATTTGGTAGGGTTTTGATGATCTTTCTACAAGTATCACACGACGCCATATAGTATATTTTGTTCATTTTGTAAGGATTAAAATTTTCAAGGGCAAAAATACAGCCTTTTGGATTCTAAAATTCAGTAATTTTTATAAAAAATAATTTGTAGATGATTTTTTTGGGGATTATAGGTCAAAATCAGGGATATTTAAATAATTGTTAACGATTCAAAAACGAGCATCAAATAACTTTTATTTATCTTTGCGTTTTAAAACCTAGAACAATGAAATTCAACACGAAAACAATACACGGAGGACAACATCACGAAGAAGTAACAGGAGCAGTAATGCCTCCGGTTTTTTTAACATCAACTTATGTTCAAAGTAGTCCAGGACAACCAATTGGCGATTATGAATATAGTAGAGCGGCAAATCCAACAAGAACGGCTTTAGAAGAATCTTTAGCGAGCATTGAAAATGGTGCAAGAGGTTTAGCTTTTTCTTCAGGTTTAGCAGCAACAGATTGTTTGTTGCGTATGTTTAAAGCCGGTGATGAAATCATTGCAATGGACGATTTATATGGAGGAACATATCGTTTATTCACAAGATTATATAAAGATAGTGGTATCATATTTCATTTCGTAGATATGAATGATATGGAGAAATTCCAATCGTTAATCAACGGAAATACAAAATTAGTTTGGGTGGAAACGCCAACAAATCCATTGATGAAATTAGCAGATATTGCTGAAATTGCAAAAATCACAAAGAAACATAATATCCTTTTTGCGGTAGATAATACATTTGCAACGCCTTATTTGCAAAAACCTTTAGACTTAGGAGCAGATATCGTAATGCATTCCGCTACTAAATATTTAGGCGGTCATTCAGATGTTATTGCTGGCGCTTTAATTATTAAAGATAAAGCTTTGGGTGAAGAATTGCATTTCAAACAATTCGCAACTGGAGCAACTTTAGGCCCACTAGATTCATTTTTGGTTTTAAGAGGAATTAAAACATTGCATTTACGCGTGCAACGTCATTGTGAAAATGGTGGAAAAGTTGCGGAATTTTTAGACAATCACCCTTTGGTGGAGCGCGTTTATTATCCGGGTTTAGCTTCGCATCCGTATCACGAAATTGCTAAAAAGCAAATGAGCGGTTTTGGCGGAATGGTAACTTTTACGTTTAAATCGGGTAAAAAAGAAGATGCAATAAAATTCTTAGAAAATTTAAAAGTCTTCACTTTAGCAGAATCTTTAGGAGGTGTTGAATCATTGGCAAATCATCCGGCTTTAATGACGCATGCTTCTATTCCGGAAGATAAACGAAAAGAAGTTGGTATTACTGATGATTTAGTGCGTTTAAGTGTAGGAATTGAAGATATTGAAGATTTGCTGTTGGATATTGAACAAGCTTTAAAATAACAAAATGATTAATAAAACAGAAAATCCCGATTCACCAAGAATCGGGATTTTTTTATATATTGTACTTTGATATTAATTTAAGTAGTAGATGTATCCGAAATTTAACCATAAATTCCAGTCATTTGCTTTGTTTTCAGTATATATTTCAGGATCTGGTCTTAAACCATCCACCCAGTCAGAGAAATAATATTGCCATCTTAATTCTACAAATAAATCGGATAATTCTGTTAATTTGTATCTCGTTCCTACACTAGAAACTACAGACCAAGTACTTCCGCCTTCATCAGACCAAGCACCGTAGTACTTAAGCGGTGTTGAAATTGGTGTATCCATAGCGCCTAATTGTGAATAAGTTCCATTTTGATAAAAAGTATAATGTGCGCCTAAACCAATAAATGGAGCAAAAGCACCATCGGTAGCAGTAAATTGACGAATACTAAAAGGAAAGTATTCTAATTGCATTCCAATATCAGTTACTTTAGTCTCACCTCGCATGGCTTTTAATTGATTACCTGTTAAAGAGTTTTTATCTGCATATTTCCCAAAATGTTGCAACTGCGTGCTGTTGTAGGACAACTCAGACCGTACTTTAAAGTGATCATTAAAATAAGTTTCAGGCGTATAGCAGTTACATTCTGCTCTGTATGCAAAATTCATATAATGTACTAATCCAACAGCAAACCCTGTATTTCCGCTATTTGTTTGAAAATCGCTTCTCACACCAAAATCAGATTGCATTGCTACGCCACCTACAAATGCACCAACTTCATGAGAAAACCCAAACTGGGCTAACATAGAAAAATTTGCTCCTAAGAGCATAATTAGCAGGTATTTTATTCTTATTGTCATTGGATAAAAATTTCCATTATCTGACAAATATATAAAAACAAAGTAGACGCATATATAAAAAACGTAAATTTTCTTTCTTAAAAGAAGTTTCGAGGCTTTTTATACAATTAATGATGGCATTTAAATGATATAAAGTTTAATTAAAGATATAGCTAGTAACATTAAAAATGTATCTTTGCTGAATTGATAAATTCATACTCAAATAAAATAAATTTAAAAATAAAGTTAATTTTTTTATAATTGATTTAATACATGATGGAACAAAAAATTAATGATTTTATGGCGCTAGTTGCAGCCAAAAATCCAAATGAGCCAGAATTTTTACAAGCTGTAAAAGAATTTGCAGAAACAGTTATTCCTTTTATAGCTGAGCAAAAAAAATATGACGGTAAAAATTTATTATTAAGAGTTTCAGAACCAGAGCGCTCAATAATTTTTAGAGTGCCGTGGGTAGACGATAAAGGAGAGATTCAAGTTAACAGAGGATTTCGTATTCAGATGAATTCAGCAATTGGGCCTTACAAAGGTGGAATTCGTTTCCATCCAACAGTTAATTTATCTGTTTTAAAATTCTTGGCTTTCGAACAGGTTTTTAAAAATAGTTTAACGACGCTTCCTATGGGTGGTGGTAAAGGTGGAGCAGACTTTGACCCACAAGGTAAAACTGATGGTGAAATTATGCGTTTTTGTCAATCTTTTATGACAGAATTATGCCGTCATATTGGTCCAGATTTAGACGTTCCAGCAGGCGATATCGGTGTTGGTCCACGTGAAATTGGTTATATGTTTGGTCAATATAAAAGAATTAGAAACGAATTTACCGGAGTTTTAACTGGAAAAGGTTTAGCTTATGGAGGTTCTTTAATTCGTCCAGAAGCAACAGGATATGGAGTAGTTTACTTCACAGAGCAAATGTTAAAAACAAAAGGAGAAAAAATTGCTGGTAAAACAGTCGCTATTTCAGGTTTTGGAAACGTAGCTTGGGGAGTTGCATTAAAAGTAAATGAATTAGGCGGAAAATTGGTTGCAATTTCAGGTCCTGATGGTTATGTTTATGACGCAGATGGAATTTCAGGCGAAAAAATTGACTTTATGGTTGATATGAGAATGAGTGGAGACAACAGAGTCGAAGCTTTTGCTGAAAAATTTCCTAGCGCCGTTTTTCATAAAGGAAAAAGACCGTGGGAAACTAAGGTAGATATCGCTATTCCTGCTGCCACACAAAACGAACTTGACGAAGAAGATGCCAAGAAATTGATTGCGAATGGAGTTTTCTGTGTAACAGAAGCTGCAAATATGCCTTGTACTTTAGAAGCTATAAAATTATTTTTAGATGCGAAAATTTTATTTGCCCCGGGAAAAGCTGCTAATGCCGGTGGTGTTGCGGCATCTGGATTAGAAATGACACAAAACTCAATCCGTTTAAATTGGACTAGTGATGAAGTAGATATGCGTTTGAAAGAAATTATGGTAGGAATTCACAACCAATGTAAAAAATATGGTTCGGATGAAGATGGATACATTAACTATGTTAAAGGTGCAAATATTGCCGGTTTCGTAAAAGTTGCTGATGCGATGATTGCGCAAGGAGTAGTTTAATAAAATATAAAATTTTAAAAAGCTCTTTCATTTGTGTGAAAGAGCTTTTTTTTGTTTCTAAATATATCAAAACTAGATTTAATACGTTTATACTATATTTGTATCAAATAACAGCAATGAAAAAGTTAATTTACATCCTTGTTCTTTTTAGTAGTCACTTGCTTTTATCGCAACAAAACAACCAATTGTGGAAAGGATACTTTTCGTATAATGAAATTGTGGATGTAGAAAATGGGGCGGAGGAAGTTTTTGCAGCAACTCAAAATGGTATTTTTTCAAAAGCTTTAAATGCTTCAGATTTAAATATTTATAATTCTATAAATGGTTTTAAGCCTGAATCCATTACTACAATACATCATTCAGATACATTTAATAAAACAATTGCAGGAAATATAAATGGACTAATTTTAATTGTAAATGCTGATGGTTCAATTAGCACAAAAGTGGATATTATTGAAGACGTTCCTGTTCCTCCCAATAAAAAGAAAATTAATGATTTTTATGAGCATAATGGGCGATTATATATTGCAACAGATTATGGAATTTCAGTTTTAGATTTAGCAACTTCAGAATTTATAAGCACCTATTTTATTGGAACTTCTGGCGAGGAAACTGCCGTTTTACAAACAACAGTTCTAGGCGACGATATATATGCTGTAACAAGAAACTTTGGGATTAGAAAGGGGAGTTTAATTAATCCTAATTTGTATGATTTTAGTCAGTGGCAAACATTCGATGCAGGTTTTTGGGCTGGAATCGTAACATTCAATAATCAAATCGTTGCGACTAACACAAACGCCAAGACATATCGCTATACTGGCGCAATTTTTCAAGAAGTTTTAAATCATTTTCAACCAGGTCTAAAACTTAAATCAAGTGAAGCAACACTTATAGTAACTACTAGAAATCACGTTTACGTGCTAAGCGAAACTTTTTCCCAATTAGCAAATATTACAACAATTCCAGATTACACGGCTAATTTTACCGCTGCTACAGTTGTCGATGATTATATTTATATAGGAACTGAAGAAAATGGATTGTTTGCTACACCTCTGGCAAATCCCATTATTTTTGAAAATATATCTCCAAATGGACCTCTTCGCAATTATATTTTTAGAATAAAAAAAGCAACTAATTTTTTATGGGCTGTTTATGGTGATTATACTCGTACTTATAATCCATTTCCACTAGATGAATATGGAATTAGTAAATTTTCAACCGATGCGGGGTGGGAAGCAATTCCTTATGAAGATTTACTCGGTGCGAAGTCAATAAGTGATATCGTATTCAATCCAAAAAAACAAAATCAAATATTTGCAACCTCCTATTTTTCAGGTCTGCTAAAGATAGAAGGTTTAGATATAACCCTTTTTAATGATTTAAATACAGGTCCAAATGGGTTAGAATCACTTTCTATAACAACCAATAAAGATATCCGAATAAATAGCCCAGCTTTTGACAAAGAAGGTAATTTATGGATGACAAATGTTTCCACATCTGGCGGGTTTAAGGCGATAAAGAAATTACGGGCAGACGGCCAATGGCAATCTTATAGTGTGCAAGATGTACTAAGCGATACTTTTGGTCGTTATGGACCAATGGCAATTGATAAAAACAGCACCAAGTGGATTCCTACACTGAATGAAGGCTTGTTAGCCTTTAATGAAAATTATAGTAATAAATTTATAGTAATAAATTCAACCACTGGAAATTTACCAGACAATGACGTGCGATGTGTTGCCATTGACAACAGAAATCAGCTATGGATAGGAACTTATGCAGGTTTGAGAGTTCTTCCAAGTGTTGATCGCTTTATTTCGGAAACTGAATTAACTTCAAATGCAATAATTATTCAGGAAGGCGATTTGGCTCAAGAATTATTTTATCAACAAACTATTTTAGATATCGCTGTCGATGGCGCGAATAGAAAATGGGTTTCTATTGCAGATGGAGGCGTGTTTTTAGTTTCGCCTAATGGCCAACAAACGATTTATCAATTCACTAAAAAGAATTCTCCTTTACCAAGTGATAACATTAATGATATTGAAATTGATGGTGTTTCAGGTGAAGTTTTCTTTGCTACCGATAAAGGTATGGTTTCTTTTTTAGGAACTTCTACAAAACCAAGTGATGATTTAGCAAATGTTTATGTTTATCCTAACCCTGTGCGACCAGAATTTTTCGGAACCGTAAAGATTAGCGGCTTAACCGATAAAGCCAATGTAAAGATCACCGATATTGAAGGGAATTTAGTACATGAAACTACAACTTCGGGTGGAACTATTGAGTGGGATACTAAAGCTTTTGGCAAATATAAAGTAGCTTCGGGCGTTTATATGATTTTTGTAGCATCACAAGATGGAACAGATACTACGGTTAAAAAAGTAATGATAATCAGGTAATTCCGACTAAAAATTTCAATTTAAAATGTTGGTAAAAACCAAGGCCATCGTGCTTTCTACTTTAAAATTTCAAGAGAAAAGCTTGATTGTGAAATGCTTCACCGAATCCGATGGACTGAAGAGTTATTTCGTACAAAACGCATATTCCAACAAAAAAGCGAATCAGAAAATTGCGTATTTTCAACCTTTGACAATGATAGAAATTGAAGCAAATCATAAAAACAAAGGCACTTTAGAACATTTTAAAGAAATTCGATTAGCACACAGTTATCATTCCATAAATACCGATATTTTTAAAAGTACGATTGTAATTTTTCTGTCCGAAATTTTGTATCACGCTATTAAAGAAGAAGAGAAAAACGAGCAGTTATTTTCTTTTTTAGAAACGGCGCTTTTATGGTTAGACGCACATCAGGAAACTTCTAACTTTCACTTAATCCTAATGCTTGAAGTTACCAAGTATTTAGGCTTTTATCCCGATACCACTGAAATTGAGTTTTCGTTTTTTGATGCCAAAGAAGGTTTTTTTACGGCGTTCCAAAGTGTGAATTCTTTAACCGAACACGAAACACATTTATTAAAAAAGCTAATTGAACTGAAGTTTGATGCCAATCAGAAGGTTTTTGCAGGAATTGAACGCCAAATTCTACTAAAAATCTTATTAGACTATTATACGATTCATCTCGATGGCTTCAAAAAACCAAAATCTTTGGAAGTTTTGAAGGAGGTTTTTTCTTAAATATAAATAAATCCGTTTTCTTTTCAAAACAACTGCAAAAACTGAAAACTGAAATCTAAAAACTGAAAAGTATTTAGTACTTTCGCACATTGATTTAAGAAAGCGACAAAATGAACACAAAATTTACTGAATACAAAGGACTTGACTTGCCCACAGTTGCGTCAGAAGTACTTGATTTCTGGAAAAAAAACAACATATTTGAACAATCGGTAACTTCTCGTGAAGGGAACCAACCTTACGTGTTTTTCGAAGGACCGCCATCAGCGAATGGTTTGCCGGGAATTCACCACGTAATGGCACGTGCGATTAAAGATATTTTTTGTCGTTACAAAACTCAAAAAGGATTCCAAGTAAAGCGTAAAGCGGGTTGGGATACACACGGTTTGCCAGTAGAATTAGGAACGGAGAAAGAATTAGGAATTACTAAAGAAGATATCGGAAAAACGATTTCCGTGACCGAATATAACGAAGCTTGTAAAAAAACAGTAATGCGTTACACCGATGTGTGGAATGATTTAACTGAAAAAATGGGCTATTGGGTAGATATGGAAGATCCGTATGTGACGTATAAGTCGAAATATATGGAAACCGTTTGGTGGTTGTTAAAGCAAATTTACAACAAAGATTTGCTGTACAAAGGCTACACCATTCAGCCCTATTCTCCAAAAGCAGGAACAGGTTTGTCTTCGCACGAAGTAAATCAACCAGGAAGTTATCGCGATGTTACAGACACAACTGTTGTAGCTCAATTTAAAGCCATAAATGAATCTTTACCAGAATTCTTAACTGGTTTTGGAGACATTCATATTTTAGCTTGGACAACAACTCCTTGGACTTTGCCTTCGAACACAGCGTTAACGGTTGGACCAAAAATCGATTATGTTTTGGTTGACACGTTTAATCAATATACATTTCGTCCAACAAAAGTAATTTTAGCCAAAAATTTAGTTGGAAAACAATTTACTAAAGGGTTTTTTGAAAGTTCTGAACCATCAGATTTCGAAAACTTCAAAGAAGGCGATAAGAAAATTCCTTTTCAAGTTTTAAAAGAATTTAAAGGAGCTGATTTAGTTGGAATTCGCTACGAACAACTAATGAAATTAGCGTTGCCAAATGAAAATGCAGAAAATGCTTTTAGAGTAATTTCAGGTGATTTCGTAACTACAGAAGATGGAACTGGAATTGTTCATACCGCACCAACATTTGGAGCAGATGATGCTAAAGTAGCCAAAGAAGCTTCGCCAGAAGTGCCACCAATGTTGGTTTTAGACGCAAATGATAATTTAGTTCCTTTAGTAGATTTACAAGGAAAATTCATTCAAGGTTTAGGCGATTATTCTGGAAAATACGTTAAAAACGAATATTACAACGACGGAGAAGCACCAGAACGTTCTGCCGATGTGGAAATTGCTATTCAGTTAAAAGAAGAAAATAAAGCCTTTAAGGTCGAAAAATATGTGCACAGTTATCCACATTGTTGGAGAACAGACAAGCCGATTTTATATTATCCATTAGATTCTTGGTTCATCAAAGTAACTGAAGTAAAAGATAGAATGTTCGACTTGAACGAAACCATCAACTGGAAGCCAAAATCAACCGGTGAAGGACGTTTCGGAAATTGGTTAAAAAATGCTAACGACTGGAATCTTTCGCGTTCAAGATATTGGGGAATTCCATTGCCAATTTGGAGAAATGAGGAAGGAACAGAAGAAATATTAGTGGGTTCTGTGGAAGAACTTTACAATGAAATCGAAAAATCAATCGCAGCTGGTTTCCAATCAGAAAATCCTTTTAAAGGGTTCGAAATAGGAAATATGGCAGAATCAAATTATGATTTGGTTGATTTACATAAAAATGTTGTCGATGCAATAGTCTTAGTTTCACCAACTGGAAAACCAATGAAGCGTGAATCAGATTTAATCGACGTTTGGTTTGATTCGGGTTCGATGCCTTATGCACAATGGCATTATCCTTTCGAAAACAAAGAAAAAATTGACAGCAACGAAGACTTTCCAGCTGATTTTATTGCAGAAGGAGTTGATCAGACGCGTGGCTGGTTTTATACATTACACGCCATCGCAACATTAGTTTTTGATAAAGTAGCCTACAAAAATGTAGTTTCAAACGGATTAGTTTTAGATAAAGACGGACAAAAAATGTCTAAACGTTTAGGAAATGCAGTGGATCCCTTTACTACTTTAGCAGAATATGGTCCAGATGCAACGCGTTGGTATATGATTTCCAATGCGAATCCTTGGGATAACTTAAAATTTGACATTGAAGGAGTTGCTGAGGTAAGAAGAAAATTCTTTGGCACTTTATATAACACGTATTCGTTCTTCTCTCTGTATGCAAATATTGACGGATTTACTTATGCGGAAGCGGAAATTCCGTTAAACGAAAGACCTGAAATTGACCGTTGGATTTTATCAGAATTACATTCGTTAATTAAATTTGTTGATGAAGCTTATGCTGATTACGAACCTACAAAAGCGAGTCGTGCCATTTCAGAATTCGTACAGGAAAATTTAAGTAACTGGTATGTTCGTTTGTGCAGAAGAAGATTCTGGAAAGGCGAATATGCTCAAGATAAAATTGCAGCTTATCAAACGCTTTATACGTGTTTAGTGACGGTTGCGAAGCTTTCTGCGCCTATTGCTCCATTCTTTATGGATAAACTTTACAGAGATTTAACACAAACAACAGGTGCTGAGTCGTTTGAAAGTGTACATTTGGCGGAGTTCCCAGTAATGGTTGAAAACTTTGTTGATAAATCGCTAGAAAGCAGAATGATGAAAGCACAAACGGTTTCTTCGTTAGTTTTATCGCTTCGTAAAAAGGAGATGATAAAAGTGCGTCAGCCGTTACAAAAGGTAATGATTCCTGTGCTTGACGCGAATCAACGTGCTGAAATTGAAGCAGTTTCTGACCTAATTATGGCAGAAGTAAACGTAAAAGAAATTGAACTTTTAGACGATGCATCAGGCATTTTAGTGAAGCAAATTAAGCCTAATTTCAAAGCGCTCGGACCTCGTTTCGGAAAGGATATGGGGTTGATTGCCAAAGAGATACAAGGTTTTTCGCAAGAACAAATTGCTGCTTTAGAGCAGAATGGAACGTTAAATATTGATTTGTCTGGAAAAAGTATATCTTTAACACTAGAAGATGTTGAGATTTCTTCTCAAGATATCGAAGGGTGGTTAGTAGCAAATTCAAACGGAATCACTGTCGCTTTAGACATTACCATCTCGGAAGAATTGAAAAGAGAAGGAATTGCAAGAGAATTGGTAAACCGTATCCAAAACATTAGAAAAGATTCTGGTTTTGAAGTTACCGATAAGATTGTTGTTAAGATGATGAAAAACGAGCAATTAGAAGTTGCAGTTGCCGCGAATTTGTCGTATATTAAGTCCGAAACATTAACTGAAACGTTACTTTTTGAAGAAAGTATAGAAAATGGTACGGAAATTGAGTTTGATGAGATAAAAACAAGTATATTAATTTCAAAATAAAGGAATTATGGTAGAAGAACAATTAAGGTATTCAGACGCTGATTTAGCTGAATTCAAAACATTAATTAATGCTAAATTAGAAAAAGCAAAAAACGATTTAGAGCTTATCAAGAGCGCATATATGAATGATTTAAATAACGGAACAGACGATACGTCTCCAACGTTTAAGGCATTTGAAGAAGGTAGCGAAACAATGAGCAAAGAAGCGAATTCGCAATTAGCAATTCGTCAAGAAAAGTTTATGAGAGATCTAAGAAATGCTTTAGTGCGTATCGAAAACAAAACTTACGGGATTTGTAAAGTTACCGGTAAACTAATAAACAAAGAAAGATTAAAAATCGTGCCTCACGCGACGATGAGTATCGAAGCAAAGAATATGCAACGTTAAAACAAAAAACACCTAATTTATTAGGTGTTTTTTTGTAATTAAAAATGATAATTCTTCTATCAATTACACCAGCAGGATATGCTGTTTTCGGTTTATTACTGCTCTCTTTTTATATTGCCTATAAATGGCTCAAAAGGGATACAGACAAAAAACCGGGTTGCTTGTCTATTGGGTTTACTTCCGTTATTGTCTTTTTTATACTGATGTTTCCGGTTCTGTTTTCTATAAGTTTTTATGAAAGTGGTTCACAACCAGTTAAAATAGGAATTGCTTCTGCATGGGTTTTACTCATAGGATTTTACTTTGTCGCTAAAATTAGTAATAAAACAAAAAGTTTTTGGAGTGTTATTTTAACGATTCTAAAATATGCTTTGTTTGCAATTTTCCTTGTTCTTTTTTGTATTTTGTATTTTGGAATGCTTTATTATGTGTACAAGATCATCTTTACTAATCAAGAACCAGATTTTGTATTGTGGGCTGGATTTCTTTGTGTTTTCTTTACAGCTGTTTTGACCTTTATTTTGTTATCACTTCCTCTGATGGAAAAACAAGGGAAAGATGCGAGTACTTTTTATGATTTAAAAAAAGCACTCAAAAAGCCTGAAATTGTTACTAGATTAGATTTAAAAGCCAGCAATTTAACTGAGTTTCCGATTGAAGTTTTAACAATGCCGAATATTCAGCATTTGGAACTTAGTCAGAATAGCATTACTGATATTCCGCTTGAAATTAAGCGTTTAACTAAATTACAAAATTTATATTTGAAAAATAATCCGATAAGTGTAGCCAATAAAGTTAGATTAAGGAAAGAATTTTCAAAAATTTCGATAAACTTTTAATTATGGGCCGGAAAAATTCCACTGTTATTAAAGAAACGCCTTTGTATTTAAAAATATTGGGCGTTGTGTTTGTAATTCTGTTCTTTTCATCCTTCTATTATATTATGGAATATGGTGTCTGGAAATTGTTGTTTTTAATAATACCAATTGGAATAATTGTTAAAAGAATATTTTTCCCAAGTGAAAAGTCGAAGTTTCTAAAAATGCAAGCGATTTTGCCTTCTTCCAAAGCGAATTCAGTAGCAATGGGAATGGTCGAAATAGTTGGAGATTTAGAAGAAATAGAACCATTGATTTCTCCTTACTTTAGTAAATCTTGTATAGGCTATTTTTATCGGATTGAAGAGAAAAGTAAGCCAGATAAAGACGGCCATACAACATATCATACTGTTCATTATGAACAAAATATTGGTGATTTTAATTTGCTGGATGAAACTGGTTTTGTGAAAGTTTTAGGAGCCGATTTAGAATTTTATAGCAAAAGTGCTGACCGTGTAGAAGGTGGTAAAACACGTCATTCCGAAGGTTATTTACTGCAGGATGATTATATGATGTTAATGGGATATGCTAGTTCTGATGAGGGAAAAACAATTATTCAAAAAGAAGGAAAAAATATTTTTATAATTGCCAATCCAGTCAATATCGAAAATTATAATAAAGGGATGCCTTTGCTGAATTCGTTTTTAATAACGTTATTTATAACAACTTTACTATTACTATTCATTTTACTAAATTAATTTATTATGTCAACTTCAAATATAGTTTTAATCGTAGGCGTTTTATTAGTGCTGATTTTCGGTAATTATCTAATAGGGATTTTTAACAAATTAGTAAACCTTAAGAATAATTATGAAAAAGCTTTTGGTAATATCGATGTAATTTTGATGCAACGTGCAGAAGAAATTCCTAATATTGTCAAAGTTGCTCAACGTTTTTTAGAACACGAAACTTCACTATTAACGGATTTAACTAAATTGAGAACCGATTTTTTAAATGCGAGTTCTATCGATGAAAAAATCAATAATTCCATTGAATTTTCTAAAGCTATTAAGTCTTTGTTCGCTGTTTCAGAAAGTTATCCTGTTTTGTCTTCAAATAATAATTTTGTAGAATTGCAGAAAAGAGTTTCTGTCTTGGAAGATAAAATTGCAGATCGAAGAGAGTTTTTCAATGATAGCGTTAATTTATATAACATTGGAATTCAAGAATTTCCAAATTTGATAGTTGCAAAAACATTAGGTTATTCTAGTAAATCATTATTTCCTATTTCAGAAAATCAAAAAGCTTATAATGGAATTCAATTTTAATCTTTTCTTTGGATACGAAGAACAAATCAATACAATGCAAGACAAAATGTTACTTGTTTTATTTGCTATTGCTATGTACACTCAGGTTTTCCTGTTGGTACTGACGGGCTATTTAAGAAAGTTTAATATTTCGCTTTTTAGAAGTCAGCTTAATATTTTAATAGTAACTTTTGGCTTAACAATTTTCTTAGGTACTCTTGTCACTGTTTTATTATATTATTTGATTTATGATATTACACGGGTTAAAATTCTCTATTGTTGGATAGTTATTTTAATCAGTATGTTTTATTTTTCCGTCTTTAATTACAAAAATATAAAACAAGTTTTTTCTACGCTACGTTAATTATTTCTGAAACATTTTATTAAATCAGTTTAAGAATTTATTTTAGTTTGAAGCGTGTTTGTAGTTAATTATATAGCCATAAGTTTGCGTCAGATTTTAACTAAAATTCATTTATAAAGTTAATGTTTTTACAAAATTTCATAAACGCTTACTTTAGAGCGTAAATTGTTGGATAAATTGCTATTTTTGCAAAAATTAATTGTCAATGTCTTTAAAGAAAGCCTATTTGTTAATAATTAGCATCTTGCTAATTGATCAAATATCAAAAATATATATCAAAACGAATTTTTTCATTAACGAAGAAGTAAAAGTTTTTGACTGGTTTCGCATACATTTTATTGAAAACGAAGGAATGGCTTGGGGAGCAGAAATTCCTGGTGAATATGGTAAATTAATTTTAACAATCTTTAGAATCATAGCTGTTGGCGGAATTGCTTGGTGGTTGTGGGATTCTGTAAGAAAAAATAGTTCAAATTACTTAATTGTAGCTATTGCTTTAATTTTTACAGGAGCTTTAGGGAATATTATAGATTCTGTTTTTTATGGTGTAATTTTCAACGACAGTTATCATCAAGTAGCTACTGCATTTTCTGAAAATCCATACGGAACTTGGTTTCACGGTGAAGTAGTTGATATGTTCTATTTTCCTATGTGGGAAGGATTTCTACCGTCTTGGTTACCGTTTTGGGGTGGAAAACACTTCACATTCTTTAATGCTATTTTCAACGTTGCTGATGTAGCTATTTCAACTGGAGTTGGAATATTGATAGTATTCAATAAAAGAGCCTTTCTAGTGGAAGAAAAAGACGAAACTGTAGCGAGTAACTAAAATTGAAGTACCATTTCAGGTGTAACACAATAATCCAATTTCACATCGTTTTCCGAAATTCCATTGATAATTTCTTCAGGCGGAAAGAATGATAAGCCGATTTTTATAGTATCTGGTTTGCATTTGCTTAGAAAATTATCATAAAAGCCTTTTCCATATCCAACGCGATTACCTTCTTTATCATATGCTAAAAGTGGTACAAAGACAACGTCAATTTTAGCATCAGGAACTTCTATTCCATCAATCGGTTCCGGAACATTATAACTGTTTTTCTTAATTTTGGTATTATCGGTCAATAAATAATGAATCATTCCCAAAGTAGAAAACTCACACTTCGAAATCACAATCTCTTTGTCTTTTCCTGCTAAAACTTGAAGAATAAATTCGGTGTCTATTTCTTTTTGTTCGGCAATGGTTAAAAACAAATGATAATACAATTTATCCCAAATCTTTATTTGAATCAATTGGTTGGCAATCGCTAAACTTTTATCTTCAATTTCCTTTTCAGAAAGGGTTTGTCTTAAGGTTTTGTATTTTTTGCGTAGTTCTTTCTTATCCATTTATAGCAGTTGTTTATTAGTTAATAAATTTACTAAAAAAAACGTTCTTATATCATAGTAGAAATAAAAGACATAAAAAAACCAGAATTTAATTCTGGTTTTTATTTATACTACATTCCTAATAATCTTTTTCTTAGTGTTTTGTCAACACAATTATCTTCCAGCCAAATTCCAAACAAAGCTTTTCTGAAATCTTTACCAGGGACATCTCCTATGAATTTTCTGTTTAGATACACAGCAGTTTTTTCTTTATTAGCAGAATAAACCATATCTGCATAGCCTTCTTTATCTAATTGAGTTTCGAAAAATGACATAAAAGTATCAAGACGTTCTTTAATTAAATTGATGTCTCCTTTGTATGATTTTGAAATTCCATCTTCCATAGCTTGAATTAGTTTCTTTTTGGTCACTAATGATGAGGTGATGTGAAGTCTAGTGGCGATAGTTGCATCTGATTCTAGGATTTTTTCAGCGTCATTTGATTGTTCTGGTAAGTATAATGCTTGAACATATAGGTTAACCCACATTTTTTCACGAATACCAGCTCCGTTTAAAACCAATTTAGTTTTAGAATCTCCGTCTTCAACCTTAATTGAAGTTTTTATCTTAATTCCATCAAAATCTTTATCTTCTTGCGAATGAGAGAGGTTAAATAAAAGAATAAATAACACCATTAAAATCTTTTTCATATAAAATATATTTAGGTTGCAAAATTACAAAATCATATAAATTTTTCCAACATTTAAGTTGTTAACATTCAGAATTTTACATTCAGAATTTTAAGTGCTAATTTACTTACAAAGAGCTAAAAACCTTTAATTCAGCTAAAAACTTAGTCAAATGTTCTACTTCTACGTGGTCCATTAAAACAATTTTATACCATCTGTTCTTTTCATTGTGTTGCTGTGGTACTAAATCATACTTTTCAGCTATTTCGTGTGGAATAGATGCAGCTTGAATAGTTACTATATTCATATGTGGTTCACGGAAGTATTTAATATTTAATTTATCTAATTCATTGCATAAATATTGTGTACGCATTTGTAATATACTGACCTTTTCAAACCAACCGTTCGCACCATAAGTAAATAAAATCATCCAAACAGCAACCGCATTTGCTCCCGATCGGCTTCCACAAAGGGTTAAGTCCATTCCTTCAACATATTCGGCTTCTTTGGTAAGTACATTCTCAATGAGTCCTTTTCTGCAAACGAAAATACCCGTTCCATAAGGCGCTTGAAGCATTTTATGTGCATCAATAGTAATGGAGCTTATTTTTGGATTACTGAAATTTATGGTAGAGTTTTGATTGCTAAAAGGATAGACAAATCCACCATAAGCCGCATCAATATGTAATCGATATATTGCATTATTTTGTTCTAAAGTAGAGGTGTAGTCATCCGGATTGTCAACAGAACCAAACATTGTTGTTCCCATATTTGAAATAGCGATGAAGTATTTCTTTCCGTTTGAAAGTGCTTTTTTAATAATTTGGTCCAATGCAACTATATCGATTTCACGATTTTCGAATCCAACCGGAATTTTCAACCAATCAATTTGCAATAAATTAGAAGCTTTAGGAATAGAATAATGCGTGTCTTCTGAAGTTAAAATTACAATTTCCTCTAATCTAGCATTGTAATTGTGTAAAAACTCGTTTCTAAAAACCCAAATCGCCTGAATATTCGCTTCAGTTCCTCCTGGTGCGATGTAGCCGTCAAATTCATTTTCTTTGGCTTTGAACATGTCAATTGCAATGGCATTTAATACTTCGCGCTCAATTTCTTGTGTGCCCGAAAATGCTTTTTCAGAAGTGCCGAAAGTGTGACATCCAATATTGTTTGGATTGGCTACATAAGTTTGTAAAGTTGGCGCGTCTTTCAAAAAAGGGGCATCATCATAAAATACTCGACCATCTAATTTTGAAGCAGGATAACCTAATGAAGCGTCTTTGGCAAAGTTTACATTTTCGCTCAATGCCGCTTGTATTCGTTGTTTTCTTTCTTCTTGTGTTAATTTCTTCCAGAATTGCATACCAATTAATTTTGGCTAAATTAGGGTAACTAATCGAAACAAAATATGATAATTGTTAGGTTTTCTATTTTCCATTTGTAGAAATATGATAAATTGCATCGCCTGCATACACAAAAGGAGCGTCGTTGACATTTATTAAATAGCCATCGTGAGGTGCTTTTATAGTATGCTCTACTTTTCCGTACGGATCAGAAATTGTAGCTAAAATATCGCCTTTAACCACGAAGCAACCCACAGCTGCTATTCCGTGAAACATACCTGAATACTTCGCTCGCAACCAATTAGAACTTTCAATACAAAAGGTTTCTTGTGCTGCCGAAGTTGCCCTTTCTGTCCTATTTAACATTCCGAAGTGATTTAAAAATCGCTTGGTTCCTTCAACGCCTTCGTTTGTGATTACATTGTTTAAGTCCAAAGATTTACCACCTTCAAAAAGTAACATTTTTACGCCTAATTTATCGCAAGAATTCCGAAATGTCCCGTGAATATTGGCAGACAATAAAGTAAAAGGAGCATTAAAAACTGCGGATAATTTTTTTAACTCTAGATTATCAGGAACAATTCTTATTTGTGGTGCGTTAAATCTGCTGGCACCTCCTGCGTGATAATCAATTGCATAATCAACGTGAGGTAGAATTTCTGTAACTAGATTACTCGCAAACCGACTCGCTAAAGAACCTGTTTTGCTTCCCGGAAATACTCTGTTTAAATCACGACCATCAGGGAATTCACGACTTTTATTTATAAATCCAAAAATATTTACAATTGGAATGCAAATAATGGTACCTCGTTTGGGTTTGTTAATTTTTTGTACAATCAATTGTCGTATAATTTCGGTGCCATTGATTTCGTCTCCGTGCAAACACGCTGTTAGTAAAATCGTCGGCCCATCAATTTTTGAACGTTCAATTATTACAGGAATTTTTAATTTTGTCATAGTGTGAAGCTTCGCAATTTCCATATTAAGGGTTTTGCTTTCGCCGGCTAAAATGGTTTCTTTTAAAATTACAAGTGGTTTTGGAAATTTCATTTCTTAGATCTTAATGTGTTAAAATTACAAAAACATATAACATTGGAGCAATTCACATTAGAAAAATTTCAGAAATTGGAAAATATCTTTACTAACCCTTCGTCTTCTTCTTGCCTTTATGGTTAAAACTTCAAGATTTCAAAAACAAATCTCTTATCTTTGTTCTTTCCACTTTTTTTAACACCAATGCAAACACCATTAGAGCTTCAAATTCAAACGTTACCCGATAATCCGGGCGTTTATCAATATTATGATAAAGAAGGAAAAATTCTATATGTAGGAAAAGCAAAAAATTTAAAAAAACGCGTTCAATCTTATTTTACCAAAAATCACGACAATTACAAAACTTCGGTCTTAGTCAAGAAAATTGTTTCCATAAAACATATTGTGGTTCCTACGGAAACAGATGCTTTATTATTAGAAAACAATCTGATTAAAACATTACAACCTCGCTATAATGTTTTGTTGCGTGACGATAAAACATATCCTTGGATTTGTATTAAAAACGAACGTTTTTCAAGAGTTTTTTCGACGCGAAAAATGATAAAAGATGGTTCTGAATATTTCGGACCTTATACCAGTTTTAAAACTGTTTATACTATTTTAGATTTAATCAAAGAGTTGTATCCATTGCGAACTTGTAATTATGATTTGTCTAAAACAAATATAGATTCAGGAAAATTTAAGGTCTGTTTGGAATATCATATTGGCAATTGTAAAGGACCTTGTGAAGGATTTGAGTCGTTAGAAAATTACCAAAACCAGATTGAGAAAATTCGTCAGATTTTGAAAGGAAATTTCAAAGAAAGTTTGAAAGATTTCAAAAAATTAATGAACGATTTAGCCTCCGAAATGAAGTTTGAAGAAGCACAAAAAATCAAAGATAAAATTCAAGTTTTAGAAAATTATCAGTCGCGTTCTACGATTTTAAATCCGAAAATTACCAATATCGATGTGTTTTCAATTGTTTCAGATGAAGCGATGGCTTATGTGAATTTCTTGCAAATTTCGCACGGAGCTATTGTGCGTTCGCATACGTTAGAATTAAAGAAAAAATTAGACGAAACTGACGAAGAATTGCTAGAATTAGCCGTTGTAGAATTGCGCGAGCGTTTTCATTTGAATGCAAGAGAAGTTATTGTGCCATTTCCAATAGAATTAGGCGAAAACATTAAAATTACGGTGCCACAGTTAGGCGATAAAAAGCAAATTTTAGAACTTTCTGAAAGAAATGCTAAGTTTTATAGAATGGATCACTTGAAGCAAATTCAAATTGTGGATCCAGAACGTCATACGAATCGTATTATGGCGCAAATGAAGAAGGATTTACGTCTTTCAGTGGAGCCAAGACATATTGAATGTTTTGATAACTCAAATATTCAAGGAACCAACCCGGTTGCGGCCTGTGTGGTTTTTAAAGACGGAAAGCCAAGCAAGAAAGACTATCGCCATTTTAACATTAAAACTGTTGAAGGTCCAAATGATTTTGCTTCTATGGAAGAAGTGGTTTATAGGAGATACAAACGGATGTTAGATGAAAATCAGCCTTTGCCACAATTAATTATTATTGATGGAGGAAAAGGACAATTGTCTTCGGCATTAAAGAGTTTAGACGATTTAGGTTTGCGGGGAAAAATTGCTATTGTGGGTATCGCAAAACGATTAGAAGAATTATTTTATCCAGGCGATTCGGCACCATTATATTTGGATAAAAAATCGGAAACATTGAAGATTATTCAGTTTTTACGAAATGAAGCACATCGCTTTGGAATTACGCACCATCGCGATAAAAGAAGTAAAGCTGCATTAGCAAATAGCTTAGAAAGTATACCTGGAATTGGTGAAAAAACGATGATCACGTTAATGAAACATTTCAAAAGCGTTAAAAGAATGCAAAGCGCAGATGAAAAAGAAATTATAGAAGTAGTAGGAGTTTCAAAAGCCAAAAAAATTACCGACTTTTACAAAGCAAACACATCTGAAAATAAATAATGAAAAAAACTCTCTTGCTTTTGTCTGTGTTATTTCTAGTTCAAATTAGTTTTGGGCAAGAAAAGCCGCGCCCTAAAATAGGACTTGTTTTGAGTGGTGGAGGTGCTAAAGGATTAGCACATATTGGGGTATTAAAAGTAATAGATTCTTTAGGAATTAAAATCGATTATGTTACCGGAACTAGTATGGGCGCTATTATTGGGGGTTTATATGCTTCGGGTTATAATGCCAATCAATTGGATTCTATTTTTTCTCAAATCGATGTTGACGCTTTGCTACAAGATTACACGCCTCGTGAATCAAAAACATTTTACGAGAAACGAAATGACGAAATTTACGCACTAGCGCTACCTTTTAACAATTTTAAATTAGGTTTGCCTTCAGGTTTATCAAAAGGATTATATAATTTTAATTTGTTGTCCAAATTAACCCATCACGTAAGTAATGAAAGAGATTTTTCAAAACTTCCCATTCCTTTTTTATGCATTGCAACAAATGTAGAAACAGGTGAAAAAGTGGTTTTAAGTAAAGGTGTTTTAGCGCAGGCTATGCTTGCAAGTGGTGCACTTCCTACGTTATATAGTCCAGTTGTAATTGATGGAAAAATGTTGATTGATGGCGGTGTTGTAGACAATTATCCAATTGAAGAGTTGAAAAGTAGAAATATTGATTTTATTATCGGTGTGGATGTACAAGACGACTTAAAGTCAAGGGATGAATTAAGAAACGTTACTTCCGTTTTGGCACAAATCAATAATTTTTCGATGATTGAGAAGATGGAAGGTAAACGTTCTCTAACAACCATATATATTAAACCTGAAATAAAAGGATTTACGGTTGTAGATTTTCAAAAAGGAACGGGTATAATTAAAAAGGGCGAAGAAAAAGCGATAACATTTATAAACGAGTTACTTCCATTAGCTCAAAAAGAAAAAATAAACCGACCTTACATAAAAGAACAAGATTCAATTTATATAAAGGAAATTGGATTCAATAAATTAGACAATTATACAAGATCTTATATTATTGGAAAATTAAAATTTAAAAGAAATACTAAGGTTTCTTTTCAACAATTTCAAAAAGGAATATTGAATCTTAATGCGACTCAAAATTTTAGTTTCTTAAATTATTCGTTCGAAAAACTGGAAGATGGTGAAAAATTAGTCTTAGAATTACGCGAAAATAAAAACACCACTTATTTAAAATTTGGTTTGCACTATAATGATTTATATAAGAGTGGTATTTTATTAAATTATACCAAGAAAAAAGTACTTACAAAAAACGATGTGCTTTCTCTAGATCTTATTTTAGGAGACAATACACGCTATAACTTCGATTATTATATCGACAATGGTTTTTATTGGAGTTTTGGTTTTAGTTCCCGATTAGTTTCTTTTAATAAAAATGTTTCAACTGATTTTGGAAGTGGTGATTTGTTCGGCGTTTTAGGAATTAATTCAGTAAATGTAGATTTTTTAGATCTAAATAATCAAGCTTATTTTCAGACTGTTTTTGCTCAAAAAATGTCATTAGGTGTTGGTATAGAATACAAACATTTAAAAATTCAATCGCAAACAATTGAAAATACAGAGCCTGTTTTTGATAATAGCGGCTATTTTTCAACTTATGGTTATTTGAAATTTGATTCATTTGATCAGAAATATTTCCCAAGAAAAGGATTGTATTTTACCGGCGAATTGAAATCATTCCTATATTCCACTAACCATACTAATACATTTGAACGTTTTTCGGTCGCAAAAGCAGATTTTGGAATTGCACAAACATTTTATAAAACGGTTACTTTAAAATTTCAAACCGAAGGCGGATTTGCTTTTGGCGAACGTGGTGTTTCATTCTTTGATTTCATTTTAGGTGGTTATGGTTTTCAAACCGTCAATAACTTAAGACCTTTTTTAGGCTATGATTTTTTAAGTATTTCAGGCGATAGTTATGTAAAAGCTGGACTAACTGCCGATTACGAATTTTATAAAAAGCACCATTTGAACTTTACGGCTAATTTTGCTAATGCTGGTGATCGAATATTTGAAAAAACGGAACGCTGGTTAAGTAAACCTTCTTATACGGGTTATTCTTTTGGTTATGGAATGGAAACAATTGTTGGCCCTATTGAAGTAAAACATTCTTGGTCGCCTGAAACAAAAGATCATTATACTTGGTTTTCAGTTGGTTTTTGGTTTTAATGTTATTTTAAAAAAAAATTACGATATTTGTAGTAATGAAAAATTGGAACGAATTATTAGCCCATTTAAAATTCCTCATCAAGAGAAATCCTGAGTGAGTTTAATTTGTTTTTGATTAATACTTAGAGTTTCTTGCAACAAGGAGAAGCTTTTAAACTTTAAAAAACAAAAGAATATGCCAATATATCATAAATTAGGAGAAATTCCTCGCAAACGTCATACACAATTCCGCAAACCAAACGGCGATTTGTATTATGAGCAATTGATTGGAACTGTCGGTTTCGACGGAATGTCAACCAATGCATATCACGAGCAAAGACCAACTCAAGTCAAAGAAATAAGAAGTCAATATAGTGTTGCGCCAAAAATCGCAATTCAAAACAACATTAAGTCTTATAAGCTTAGAGGTTTTGAAGTGGCGCCGCAAGATGATTATTTAGAAAGTCGAAAAATTGTTTTGACCAATTCAGATTGTCATATCGTTTTAGCGTCGCCTAGAAAATCGATGACGGATTATTTCTACAAAAATACCGATTCTGATGAAGTTATTTTCATTCACAAAGGAACTGGAAAACTAAGAACTATGCTTGGAAATTTAGATTTTCAGTATGGCGATTATTTAGTTGTACCTCGCGGAATGATTTATAAAATGGATTTTGATGATGAAGATAATCGCTTGTTTATTGTAGAATCGCATTCTCCTGTTTATACCCCAAAACAATACAGAAACTGGTTTGGACAATTGTTAGAACATTCGCCTTTTTGCGAAAGAGATATTCGCCGTCCGGAAGAATTAGAAACGTATAATGAAAGTGGCGAATTTGTAGTAAAAGTAAAAAAGAAAGATGAAATTTTTGAAATCGTTTACGCGTCTCATCCTTTTGATGTAGTTGGATATGATGGTTACAATTATCCGTATGCTTTTTCTATTCACGACTTTGAACCGATCACAGGTAGAATTCATTTACCGCCACCAATTCATCAAACATTTGAATCTAGCGCATTCGTAATTTGTTCGTTTGTCCCTCGACTATATGATTATCATCCTTTATCGATTCCTGCTCCGTATAACCATAGTAATATTGATGCCGATGAGGTTTTATATTATGTCGATGGCGATTTCATGAGTAGAAATGATGTGAAGCCAGGAAACATTTCACTGCATCCAGCGGGAATTCCTCACGGACCACATCCGGGTGCTGCGGAAAGAAGCATTGGTAAAAAAGAAACGTTAGAATTAGCAGTAATGGTTGATACATTCAAACCTTTAATGGTTACGGAAGAAGCGATGAAAATTGCCGATGATACCTACTATCAATCTTGGTTAGAAAAATAAAAAATAAATAAATTAGCAAGTTGAATTGTTTCAGCTTTTAAAAAATACATAACAACACTTTTAAATAATACAATAAATTATGTCACAAGAAATTAAAAACGTAGAATACGGATTAGAGAAAATTTTCGAAGGAGCACAAGACTTTCTTCCCTTATTAGGAACTGATTATGTAGAGTTCTATGTTGGAAATGCAAAACAAGCGGCACATTTTTACAAAACTGCATTTGGATTTGAATCATTAGCTTATTCAGGTTTAGAAACGGGCGTTAGAGACCGAGCTTCTTATGTTTTAAAACAAGATAAAATCCGTTTGGTTTTAACTACCGCTTTAAATAGTGATTCGCCAATTGGAGAACACGTAAAAAAACATGGTGATGGTGTTAAAATCGTTGCTTTATGGGTAGAAGATGCACGTTCGGCTTACGAAGAAACCATCAAGCGTGGTGCGAAATCATACATGGAACCAACGGTAGAAACTGACGAGCACGGTGAAGTAGTAAGAGCCGGAATTTATACTTATGGAGAAACTGTTCACATGTTTGTAGAGCGTAAAAACTACAAAGGAATTTTCTTGCCAGGGTATAAAGAATGGAAATCAGATTATAAGCCTACATCGGTTGGATTAAAATACATTGACCACATGGTTGGAAATGTGGGATGGAACGAAATGAATGTTTGGGTAAAATGGTATGAAGATGTTATGGGATTTGTGAATTTCCTATCGTTTGATGACAAGCAAATTACTACAGAATATTCGGCTTTGATGTCAAAAGTAATGAGTAACGGAAACGGAAGAATTAAATTCCCAATCAACGAACCAGCAGAAGGAAAGAAAAAATCTCAAATTGAAGAATATTTAGATTTTTATGAAGGTGCTGGTGTGCAACATATTGCCGTTGCAACAGATGACATTCTTAAAACAGTTGCAGAAATGCGCGCTAGAGGAATTGAATTCTTAAGTACGCCTCCAAAAACATATTATGACGCTATTCCAGAGCGTTTAAAAGATCACATGTCTAATTTTAAGGAAGATATCACCGAACTTCAAAAATTAGGAATTATGATTGATGCGGACGAAGAAGGTTATTTATTGCAAATTTTCACCAAACCAATTGAAGACAGACCAACGCTTTTTTTCGAAATTATTCAAAGAATGGGTGCTAGAGGATTTGGAGCAGGAAATTTTAAAGCGCTTTTCGAATCCATTGAAAGAGAACAGGCTTTGAGAGGAACGCTATAAAAATTATAAATATTTAACAATTCATTAAGCTTTGAGGTTGTAGGAATGTGTATTTTGATAAAAATATGTTAAAGTTTGTTTTTCATTACGAATAATTCAAAATTCAACATACCTTTGCACTCGCAAAACAGAGAGGTAGTTTGCTTTGTTTTGTATAAATTTCATAATTTATAGTTTTTTGGTTGGTTAATAGCATAAAAACTCAGTCACATCTTTGACTGGGTTTTTTTGTTTTGTATTTTTGGAACGGAAATTGCATTTTAATTTCTAAAAAAGATATATTATGAAAAAGTTTATATTACTTCTAAGTTTATTTGTCTTGACAAATTCATTTGTTCAAAGAGAAGATGCATTCATAACAGGGGAATATGTGAAACTAAGAATTCACTACGGACTTGTAAATGCAGGCTATGCAACTTTAGAAATTAAAGATGCCGTAAAAAACAATAAGAAAGTACATCACGTTGTAGGAAAAGGTTGGACCGTAGGCATGACGAAGTTCTTTTTCAAAGTAGAAGATAATTACGAAAGCTATTTTGATAAAGAAACCGGAAGACCCTATCAATTTGTGAGAAAAATTGATGAAGGTGGACACTTTAAAAATCAAGAAGGATTTTTTGATCAAACAAAAAATAGCGTTTTGGTAAAAGACTATAAACACAATACGGAAAAAACGTTCAATGTTCCCGGAGAAGTGCAAGACATTATGTCATCCTTTTATTATTTAAGAAATCATCCAAAAATTGACAAACTAAATATAGGCGAGTCTATTTCTATCGATATGTTTTTTGATGAGGAAACGACGAAATTTAAGTTAAAATTTTTAGGTAGAGAAGATATAAATACTAAATTTGGTAAAGTTTCCTGTTTGATATTCCGTCCTTACGTTCAAGCAGGAAGGGTTTTTAAAGAAGAGGAAAGTTTAACAGTTTGGATATCAGACGATGACAACAAAATCCCTATTCGATTAAAAGCTAATTTAGCTGTCGGATCAATAAAAGCAGATATTGATGCTTTTAGAGGTTTGAAGAATTCGTTTAAAATTAAAGCAAAAAAATAATGGAAATTACGCCACAAATTCAAGAACAATTAAATCAGTTGAATGATAAGTTCGAAGGGATTAATCAAAATACTTCAACGCATTTAGAAGGATTGCTTTGGGCGAAACCAATTACCTACTGGGATTATATCCAAACGGATGCGCTGTTAAATATACAAACACAACGAACAACACTTCCTGATGAAATGGTTTTCATTATGTATCATCAAGTGAATGAATTGTTGTTTAAAATGATTCTTTGGGAAATGGGACAACTTTGTCATACCGAAAAACCATCAACAGTCTTTTTTACTGAAAAATTAGGAAGAATTAGTCGATACTTTGACATGCTAACCACCTCGTTCGACATTATGAAAGACGGAATGGAGCCTGAACAGTATCTGAAATTTAGAAATACATTAACACCTGCAAGTGGTTTTCAGTCGGCACAGTATCGCTTGATTGAATTTTCATCCACAGACTTAATTAATCTAATTGATCTTCGCTTTAGGGCAACTATAGATAGAAATACGCCATACGAGCATGCTTTTGAACATTTGTATTGGCAAGCAGCAGGGAAAGATTATCACACAGGGAAGAAATCATATCTTTTGTTAGAGTTTGAGAAAAGGTATAAAAAACAATTTCTCGAATATATGGAAGAGTATAATACCATAAATCTTCTCAGAAAGTTTAAACAATTACCTGAAGCTGATCAAAAAAATCCAGAATTGGTTGCGGCAATGCGTCACTACGATAGAACTGTAAATATCACTTGGGTAATGGGTCATTTTAACGCAGCTAAAAAGTACATTGAAAGTGTTCCAGGAAATCATGAAGCTACAGGTGGTAGTGATTGGAAAAAATACATGTTGCCAAAATATCAAAAAAGAATCTTTTTTCCAGAGTTGTGGAGTGAAGAAGAATTAGAGCACTGGGGAGAATAATAGCATTTGAAATAAACAAAATTACATTGAGATATTTAATTATAACAATCATTTGTATCACCTTTTTTACATCTTGTAATTCAAAGGGAGATAAAAAAGATAATCAAGATAAGAAACCAATAGAAAAAGTTGAACCAATTATCAAAGAGTATGGTTTTACTTTTAATGATTATGATGTCGTGAAAGACACCATTAAATCGGGTGATACTTTTAGTGCCATTTTATCTAAATATCCATTAAAAGATAGTTTAAAAGTTCATAATGTGATAGAAAAGATAAGAGAAACTTTCAATGTCAGAAGGATTAAAGCAGGAAAGCCGTATCTTTTTTTCTTAGACAAAAAAAAGCCACACACCTTGCAAGCTTTGGTTTATATTGAAGATCGAATTAATTACACGGTTGTCGATTTTAGGGATTCGCTTACAATTAGTAACATTCAAAAACCTACGTCTGTTAAAAGGAGAATTGTTGCAACAGAGATCAATGGTTCTTTGTCAGAAACTTTAAGTAATGCAGGCGTAAGCGCGTCGTTAGCGCCAAAATTAGCAAGCGTTTACGCTTACACTATTGACTTTTTTAAAATTCAAAAAGGAGATAAATTTGCAGTTATCTTAAATGAAAAATATATAGATGATTCGGTTTATGTTGGTGTCGAAAGTATTGAAGCATCTTATTTTGAACATCGAGGAAAAAAAATATTTGCTTTTCCTTATAAATTACGTGAAGACCAAAAAACCGGAGATTTTTACGATGAAAATGGAAAGGGTTTAAAAAGTATGTTCCTAAAAGCACCTTTAGACTATTTTAGAATATCGTCGCGCTTCTCAGGGAAAAGATTTCATCCGGTTCAAATGCGCTTCAAAGCACATAATGGAACTGATTATGCTGCGCCACATGGAACACCAATTAAAACGACTGCTTCAGGTGTTGTAGAACGAACAGGTTATACCGCAGGAAATGGAAATTTTGTTAAGGTCAGACATAGCGCTACGTATTCAACACAATATTTACATATGTCAAAAATTCTAGTTCGAAATGGACAAAGTGTTTCGCAAGGCCAAGTCATTGGAAAAGTGGGAAGTACTGGATTAGCTACAGGTCCACACGTTTGTTATCGTTTTTGGAAAAACGGCGTTCAAGTAGATCCGCTACGATTGAAACTTCCTAATACAGAACCAATGGGAAGCAATGACAAAGTAAAATATTTAAAACATATTGAGCCACTTAAAAGAGAATTGGACAGTATAACTGAAGTAAAATTTAAAGAGTAATGGCACTTCAAACAGTAAATCCAACACAAACTGTTGCTTGGAAAAAACTTCAATCGCATTTTGAAACAATGAAAAATGTTCAAATGCAAGATTTGTTTGCGAATGATAAGTTGAGGGCAGAAAAAATGCACATTGAATGGTGTGATTTTCTGGTCGATTATTCTAAAAATATTGTTACCGATGAAACTATAAAACTTTTTCTTGATTTAGCAAACGAAGTACAGTTGAAGGAAGCTATTTCAAAATATTTTGATGGCGATTTAATCAATCAAACCGAGAACAGAAGTGTGCTACATACCGCATTGCGAGCATCTGAAAATACTTCCATTCTAGTAGCTGGTGAAAATATAATTCCAGAAATTTATTCAGTAAAAAATAAAATTAAAAAGTTTTCAGAGGAAGTTATTTTAGGTAAAAGAAAAGGATTTTCAGGAAAACACTTTACGGATATTGTAAATATTGGAATTGGCGGTTCAGATTTAGGGCCGGCTATGGCTGTCGAAGCTTTGCAGTTTTATAAAAATCATTTGAAAATTCATTTTGTTTCAAATATTGATGGCGATCACATTAGTGAAGTTTTAAAACAATTAAATCCTGAAACGACACTTTTTGTAATAGTATCAAAAACTTTTACAACGCAAGAAACCATTTCAAACGCCACTACTATTAAAAATTGGTTTTTAAAAACAGGAACACAGTCAGATGTAGCCAAGCATTTTGTAGCCGTTTCTTCCAATAGTCAAAAAGTGGCCGACTTTGGAATCGATGCTGAGGTTCTATTTCCAATGTGGGACTGGGTCGGGGGTCGTTTTTCACTTTGGAGTGCTGTAGGATTGTCTATTAGTTTAGCCGTTGGATTTGATCATTTTGATTCTTTATTAAAAGGAGCAAATCGAATGGATGAGCATTTTAAAAATGAATCATTCGATAAAAATATACCTGTTGTTTTAGCATTTTTAAGTATTTGGTACAATAATTTTTTTGGTGCCGAAAGCGAAGCAATTATTCCTTACACGCAATATTTGAATAAATTGGTGCCTTATTTGCAACAAGGAATTATGGAAAGTAATGGGAAAAGTATTGGAAGAGACGGTAAGTCTATAGCTTATCAAACGGGAACTATAATTTGGGGTGAACCTGGTTCCAACTCACAACACGCTTTTTTTCAGTTAATTCATCAAGGAACAAAATTAATTCCTACCGATTTCATAGGTTTTAAGGAAGCATTGTACGGAAATAAAGAACATCACGATAAACTGATGTCTAACTTTTTCGCACAAACGGAGTCATTATTAATAGGGAAAACGGTTACACAAGTTGTAGCTGATTTAAATAAATTAGGTATTTCACCTGAAAAAATTGAATTTTTAGCACCTTTCAAAATTTTTGCAGGAAACAAACCAACAAATACGCTTTTGATTGAGAAACTTACTCCTGAATCCTTGGGTTCACTAATAGCGCTATACGAACATAAAATTTTTGTACAAGGCATAATTTGGAATATTTTTAGTTTTGACCAATGGGGCGTTGAGCTTGGAAAGCAATCTGCAAGCACCATTTTAGAAGAAATAGAAACCAAAAAAGTGGGCATTCATAATAGCTCAACTTCTTTTTTATTAAAAAAATACTTTGTTTAAGTTACATCATCTTTACAAAAATCAAAATCCTTAACTAAATAATTGAGGATTTTCTTTTTTTATTTCATATTCATCGATGAATTACAATATAATGGCGGTAAAACATCAAATGATTGTTTTTTAATGTATTAAACAATTTTGTTAACATTGGCTTAACATTTGAATTGAAATCTTGTAAGAAATTTGCAAAAACATTTTAAAACACAACAAATGAAGATTTTTAAAAATGCATTGCTTTATGGGTTTTTATTTTTATCAACCCTAACGGTATTTTCACAATCAAAAATTACAGGAATTGTAATTGATCAAGAGCTGAATCAACCATTAGCTGGAGCAAGTGTTATTGTAAAAGGTACAACTACAGGAACAGCAACAGACTTTGATGGAAAATTTGAAATTACTTCATCTTCTAAGTCTGGTGAAGTTGTTATTACTTATTTAGGCTTTGAATCAAAAACAGTTAAATTTACAATCAGCGGTAATGCAGTAAATTTAGGAAACATTGCCATATCACCAGATGCTAATCAGCTTGAAGAAGTTGTTTTAGTAGGTAAAGGAATTATTGATGTTGCTAAAGAGCGTAAAACTCCTATTGCAGTTTCAACAATTAGAGCAGCTGATATTCAAGCTAAAGTAGGTACTTCGGATGTTACGCAAGCTATGGTAAACACACCATCGGTTTATGTAGCTGGTCAAGCTGGAGGTTATGGAGATTCAAGAATTACAGTTCGTGGTTTTCAACAAGATAACACGGCATTTTTATTAAATGGACAACCAATTAATGGAATGGAAGATGGTAAAATCTATTGGTCAAACTGGTCTGGAATGTCCGATATTGCTAATTTTATTCAAGTTCAAAGAGGTTTAGGTTCTTCTAAATTAGCTATTTCTTCTGTTGGTGGAACGGTTAACTTTGTGACTAAGGCTACGGATAAAAAAGAAGGTGGTTTCGCTTCTATGGGTGTTGCAAATAGCGATTATTTCAAAACTGTAGCGGGTTATAATACAGGTATGAATGCTAAAGGATTTGGTATGAGTATTATGTTGTCGCATTGGCAAGGTGATGGTTACAACCAAGGAACAAAAGGAGAAGGACAAAATTATTTCATTTCTTTCGGATACAAACCTAATGAAAAACATAATTTCAACTTCTTGTTGACAGGTGCACCACAATCTCATGATCAAAATTTTTCAAAAGCTATTAGTTCATATTTACAGTATGGTCGAAAATACAACAATAACTTTGGTTACTTAAATGGAAATTATATTTCAGAACGAACTAATTTTTATCACAAACCAGTGGCGAATTTAAACTGGGATTACGAAATCAATAATACAACTTCATTGTCAACGGTTTTATACGCATCTTGGGGACGTGGTGGAGGAACAGGTAATTATGGAAGAGGGAAAAGAACTACTGCAGAAGGATATATAGATTTTGATGCGATTTACGCTAATAATACGGCAGATGCTGATGGAATAGGTTCAGCAGAAAGTACTGATCCAAACAGAAATAATAATTATGTTATTAGAGCTTCAATGAATAACCATGCTTGGTATGGTTTAGTATCGAATTTCAAAAAAGAATTGAATGACAATTTGAATTTAAATTTTGGTTTAGATTTAAGAACATATAACGGCGATCATTACCGTCAAGTAAGTAACTTTTTAGGATTAAATGGCTGGACAGAAACGAGACCATTGAGAGATAATAACCACGTAATTCCAAATCCTAATACTTTACCTATAGGTACAAATACGGTCAATCAATCTTACAGTATAAATCCGTGGGACGCTTTCTTTAATACTGCAAGCAATGGTCAGAAAATAGATTATGACTACAGCGAAACTATTTCTTATGGTGGTTTGTTTGGTCAGTTAGAATATTCAAAAGATAATTTGTCTGCATTTTTCCAGGGAGCTGTTTCAAATCAATCACACCAAAGATTTGATCATTATGACTATCAGTCTGCTTTTGAAAATTCAGAAAAAGTTGATAATATTGGCTATAACGTGAAAGCAGGAGGAAGTTATATTATTGCAGATCAACATTCGGTTTATGTAAATTCAGGTTATTATTCACGTCAACCATACCACGATAATATTTATTTAAACTATACTAACCAAGTAAATCCATTAACGGAAAACGAAAAAGTTTTAGGTTTGGAAGCAGGTTATAACTTTAAATCTAAATTATTCTCGGCAAGTGTAAATGCATATAGAACAACTTGGGAAGATCGAGTAGTTACTAATTCAGGAGTTGTAGCGGCAAACGGCGTAATCGGAACCACACCTGTTTCTGCAGGAGATGTGATTTTTACAGAAAACCAAGGTGTAAAACAAGTGCATAGAGGTTTGGAACTAGATTTTGTAGTAAAACCAGCGACTAATCTAGATTTTAGAGGTTTTGCTTCTGTCGGGAATTGGGAGTATGAAGGTGACGCAGTCAGTACGGTAAGAAATGAAAGTTTAAATCCATTACTTGTAACTGTTAAAGATCTTGACGGTGGTAAAGTTGGAGATGCTGCTCAAATTACTTGGGGATTAGGTGCTAAATATGAATTTTTACCTCGTTTCTCAATTGATGCTGATTGGAGAACTTACGATAAACTTTATGCAAATGTGGCTACTAAAGAGAACTTAGAATTGCCAAGTTATGATTTAGTAGATGCTGGTATTTCATATAAAATGTTAGTAGGAAAAGACAAACTAAATTCTGTGAATTTCAGATTTAATATGAATAACGTTTTTGGCGAAGTTTATTTATCTGAAATTGGACAATCATTCGCTTCTGGAAATGTTGACGGTGTTTTCCCAACAACTAACACGTCAACAACTTATAAAGGAATTGACGTTAAAAATCAAGGTTACTTCGGTTTCGGAAGAACTTGGAATTTCACAATTCGTTATAATTTCTAAATCGAGTTAAAATATCTTAAAAAACCTCTCAGTCATTTTTTTTGATTAAGAGGTTTTTTATTTCTTATATTTGTAATTAACTAATAACTAAAAACTATGAATCAGGCTCTACTTAATGTTCACTCGTATTTGGCTTATGCAGCATTAATACTGTTAGTTTTAGCTTCAATTAATGCAATTGTAGGCTTAACCTCTAAAAAGTTCTTTAAAGACAAAGATTTGAGATTGTCATTGTTTACATTAATCGTTTGTCACACCCAATTATTGGTAGGTTTAATTGTTTATTTTGTTTCTGAAAAAGGATTTCAAGCTTTTGCAATTGAAGGAGCGATGAAAAATCCGGAATTAAGATTAACAATGTTAGAGCATCCACTAATTAATATTATTGCATTAGCATTAATTACAATCGGGTGGTCAAAACATAAAAAAGAAGAAAGTAATAATGGTAAATTCAAGAAAATTGCCATTTTCTATACATTAGGCTTGCTATTAATTTTATTACGTTTACCTTGGAGTAGCTGGTTAAATTAATTTTCGGCACAAAATTTGGTAATAAGAACCACAAAAAACAATATATGAACAAGAATATCTTAACATTATCGTTTGCGTTGCTTATTACAATGTTACTAAGCTTTTCTCACAAAAATCATCTGAATTTTGAGAGAAAAGCTTCTTTTTTAGACACCATAAAGAAAAAAGATTCCATCACATTAGATTCTATAAAAGCAATTGATTCTATAAAATTTGCCGATTCTATTGCGAATTTAGAAACGCGTTTGTTCAAAAAGAATGTCGAAGCTTCGCATTATTCCGACAAACTAAACGGCAGAAGAACGGCTAGTGGAAAAGTGTTTAACAACAACAATTATACGGCAGCACACAAAACATTGAAATTTGGAACAAAGGTAAAAATAACAAATATTGTTAATAATAAAAGTGTTGTTGTCACCATTACAGACAGAGGACCTTTTACTAAAAACAGAGAAATAGATATCGCTAAAAAACCATTTTTAGACATTTCTCACAACAGGGGCAGAGGGTTGCTCCGCGTAAATATTGAAGTAATTCAATAATTATTCCCAAGTTGTAAATGGATTTTCACTCAAATATGAGTTGAAAAAACGTTTGTCACCAGTAACTTCAATTCCGAGCCATTTGGGTTTTTCAAAAAATTCATTTTCTTCAGAAAGTTCTACTTCAGCCATAATTAAGCCTTGATTTTCTCCGGAAAAAACATCTACTTCAAACGTATGTTTTCCGACCAGAATCTCATAACGAATTTTATCAATAATTCCTTTTTCGCACAATTGAAGCAATAATTCGGCTTCCGCAACAGCAATTTCTGTTTCCCATTCAAAGCGAGTAGTTCCAGAAGCATTTCCTTTTCCTTTAATGGTCAAAAAACCTTTTTCACCTTTTATTCTAACTCTAACAGTTCTAGAAGGATTTGAATTTAAATAACCTTGAACAATACGATTTTGGTTGTTGCTTTGTGCAATAAAATCAATTGATGTAACCAAAAATTTGCGTTCTATTTCTTCCAAAATTTAATATTTATTTAGGTAACGAAAGTAAGGAAAAAATGTTTCTCTTCGTATATTTACAACGTTTTGAAAATAATAAAAATGAATATATTTAAAAAGACAAGTTTAGAGTCGTTTGATGAAATTTGTAAAAGAAACTTTAACGATTTACAGCTTTGGAGGGAAAATGAGGATGCTATCGATATTTTAGTCGCATTAGTTAACACTATTCGACCAAAGAAACCTAAAGAAGTTAAATCAGTTTCTCTAAAGAAGGTCTTATATTTTTTTATTGAAAATCCGAGTGAAAAAGCACATTTCATCAATTATTTACATTTGCTTTTAGACAAAAAGAGTTTTGATACTATTCTTACGGATGCCGGAATTCTTCAAGATACCGATTTCTTTTATGAAGTAAAAAAACGAATTTTCGCTAAATTTTTACCTTATCAAGCACCAAAAGAGTCTTTACAATATGTTTTAAATCAAATTTTCTACTTGGTATCTGATCCTATTTGGATTAATAAAATTCCAATAAGTGAATTAGAAACTTTATTCGATATACTAGAACTAGGTACAATCTATAAAGATACCGAAGTAAATTCTCCTATGTATGAAGTGTTGCAGGCGATGAATTTACTTTCACAGCGAAGTAGTGGAAAAGCATTAGAAAGTGAAGTATTAAAAATGGTGCCGGAATATGATAAATTTGAAAGTCCATTTGAAGCTTTTGAAAAGGAATTAGATGCCATTCAAACGACCATCACATCAAAAAAGACAGATAGTTACATCACTTCAGAAGACATCAATTACCGCCAATTACTGGTGTTGTTTAAGCAATGCAATGATTTTATTGAGAAAGCTTTTCAAAACTCTTCTAAATATGGAATTTCACTGCGTGTGAATCAAAATTTACTGCGAATAAAACAGCAATTACATCGAATTGGTGTCTTGTTACCTATTTTAATAGTGGACAAACCAGAAGATAAAAGAGCCAAAACAATTGAATTAGCCATAAAATTAATTAAATACAATTGTCAAAAAACAAATGTGAGGAAATTGGTGAGTGAAAGTACGCAATTGTTGTCGTATGAAATTACTCAGCATTCGGCAAAAACAGGCGAAAATTATATCACGGAATCTAAAACGGAGTACTTTAAAATGCTTTATGCTGCGCTAGGTGGAGGTTTAGTAGTTGGTTTTTTATGTATTTTCAAATTATTGCTCTCCAAGATGGAAACAAGTGATTTCGGTCACGCTTTTTTCTACAGTTTAAATTATTCTTTTGGCTTTATCATAATTTATTTACTAGGTTTTACTTTAGCGACCAAACAACCCGCAATGACGGCTGCGGCTTTGATTACGGCGCTTGAAGATGGTCTAAAAAAACAAGGAAATGACAACGAAAAGCACAAAACGTTTGCTATTTTATTTGCGAGATTGTTTCGTTCACAGTTTATCGCTTTCGTAGGAAATGTCGTAATGGCCTTTCCCGTTGCTTTAGTCGGAATATGGGCAATTGATACTATTTTCGGAAACAATATAGCAACTTCAAATTGGAATAAGTTTCTTGTCGATTTAAATCCGATTGGATCTTTATTGCTTTTTCACGCAGCTATAGCTGGATTTTTCCTGTTTTTATCTGGAATTATCTCAGGAAGTATCTCAAACAGAGACAAACACTTTGATGTAAAATATAGAATAGAAGAACATCCGTGGTTAAAAATGACCTTTGGAAAAGTTAAAACAAAACGATTTGCCAATTGGTACAACAAGAAATGGGCCGGATTAATTTCTAATTTTTGGTTTGGAGTATTCCTTGGAAGTACCGCTTCTGTGGGTATATTCTTAGGCTTAAATTTAGACATTCGTCACATCACTTTTGCTAGTGGAAATTTAGCTTTAGCACTTTATGGTGCGAAGTTTCAAGTTGAAAACAGTTTGTTGTTTTGGGGAATTTTTGGTGTTGGAATGATTGGTTTAGTCAACTTCTTAGTAAGTTTTAGTTTGTCATTAGGGTTAGCTTTCCGTTCTAGGAATATTCCACTAAGCGAATTACGACCAATTATAACTTCAATTAAGCAACGGTTTTTTAAAAAACCTATGAGTTTCTTTTTTCCTACCGAATAATTTATGAACGAAAACTACCGTAAAATAATTCATATCGATATGGATGCGTTTTATGCATCGGTAGAACAATTGGACAATCCTGAATTAATAGGAAAACCGCTTGCTGTTGGTGGCAGTGAATTACGAGGTGTTGTGGCTGCAGCAAGTTATGAAGCACGAAAATTTGGTGTTAGAAGTGCCATTAGTGGAATGTTGGCCAAAAATTTATGTCCCGATTTAATTTTTGTTCCGCCACGTTTTGATCGTTACAAAGAAATTTCAAAACAAATTCGTAAGATATTTTTTGATTATACCGATTTAGTGGAACCACTTTCGTTAGATGAAGCTTATTTAGATGTAACCGAAAATAAAAAAGGTAATCCAAGTGCTACATTAATTGCTCAAGAAATTAGAAAACGCATTTTTGAAGAAGTGGGATTAACTGCATCAGCCGGAATTTCCGCTAATAAATTCGTAGCCAAAATAGCATCAGATTTTAATAAACCAAATGGTCAAAAAACAGTAAATCCAGATGAAATCGAATCTTTTTTAGAGAAATTAGATGTCAAAAAGTTTTATGGTGTAGGAAAAGTTACGGCCGAAAAAATGTACCAATTGGGAATATTTTCTGGTTTCGACTTGAAGCAAAGATCACAAGAATATTTAGAAAAGCATTTTGGGAATAGTGGTTTGCATTATTACCAAATTTCTAGAGGAATTCATAATAGTGAAGTAAAACCCAATCGAAAAGTTAAATCTGTAGGAGCTGAACGAACGTTTAATGAAAACTTATCTTCCGAAATTTACTTAGAAGAACGCATTTTAAATATCGCAAATGAATTAGAAAAACGACTCAAAAAAAGTAAAATTTCTGGAAAAACCATTACTTTAAAACTTAAATATTCAGATTTTACACTACAAACACGAAGTAAAACGTTGCCTTATTTTATATGTGACAAGGCTATTATTGCTGATGCTGCAAGAGATTTATTATACCAAGAAAGATTGAGAAATTCTGTTCGATTGTTGGGGATATCTGTTCATAATTTGAATAATGAAGAGAATTCTAATCTAAAATTGCTACAAAAGAGTATTTCGGTACAATTAAAATTTGAATTTTAAAAAAAAAGCCGCCTTTTCGGGCAGCTTTGCAATTTATATAGTTGTTAAAATTATTCAATTTCAGAAACTCGCAATGTGTTTACCATTCCTTTTTCAATTACGGGCATTGCAGCTAAATTAACCACCATATCACCTTTAGTTACATAATTTTTATTCTTACAAATAAGGTTTATGTCTTCAATAGTGTCATCTGTACTTACTAATTTGTCGTAAAAATAAGCTCTAACTCCCCATAAAAGGTTTAATTGGGTTAAAATTCTTTTATTAGAAGTAAATACTAAAATATGAGATTTTGGGCGCCATGCCGAAATTTGAAAAGCTGTATAACCAGAATTCGTTAAAGTTGTAATCGCTTTTGCATTAATTGTATCAGCCATTAAGGCCGCGTGATAACAAATAGTTTTAGTAATATAACGTTTGTTTTTAATCATAGGTTGTGTCAAAGGCATTTTGATAAGTGGCGAATCTTCTACACTTTCAATAATTCTTGTCATCGTTTCAATTACTTCAACAGGATAATTACCTACAGAAGTTTCGGCAGATAACATTACGGCATCTGCTCCGTCCATTACTGAGTTCGCTACGTCGTTTACTTCAGCACGCGTTGGCGTTAAGCTGGTAATCATCGTTTCCATCATTTGTGTGGCCACAATTACCGGAATTCGGGCTGTTTTTGCTCTATGGATAAGTTTTTTCTGAATTAAAGGCACTTCTTCCGCTGGCACTTCAACACCTAAATCACCACGAGCCACCATTAATCCATCACAAAAGGCTACAATTTTATCAATATTTTCAACTGCTTCTGGTTTTTCAATTTTAGCGATAATTGGAATTTTATGATCTGAATGTTCTGCAATTAAATCTTGTAATTCTTCTAAATCTTTAGACGTTCTCACAAATGATAAAGCGATCCAATCTACTTTGTTTTCGATTGCGAAAATAGCATCTTTTATATCTTTTGGCGTTAACGCAGGTAATGAAACGGCTGTGTTTGGTAGGTTTACCCCTTTTTTAGAACGTAAAGGTCCGCCTTGAATTACTACTGCTTCAACTTCTGTGTTTTTATCTGTTTTAGTAACTTCGAAAATTAATTTTCCGTCGTCTAACAAAATACGTTCACCCGGATTTACATCTTTTGGAAACTCCTTATAATTCATATAGACTTTAGAAGCCGTTCCTAAAATATCTTCGGCTGTGGTGAAAGTAATTTTATCACCTTTATTAACTACAACATCTTCTTTCATTACGCCTACGCGAAGTTTTGGACCTTGTAAATCGCCTAATATGGAAGTTGTGTAACCAAATTCCTCGTTAAGTTCTCTAATCATGTCAATGCGTTCTTTTACATCGGTATAATCAGCATGCGAAAAGTTAATTCTAAATACGTTTACTCCTGCATCAATCATCTTCTTTATCACTTCCTTTGTGCTGCATGCAGGGCCGAGCGTAGCTACAATTTTAGTCTTTTTATTGGTTAACATTGGTATTAAAAAATTAAGTTGTTTTTAGATTTTAAGTTATTTGGGTCTAAAGCATAGGCCGTAGATATAGTTTTCATGGATAAAATTTTTCCGATGATTTCGTCTTCATTGAAGTCATAGTCACTATTTTCTATTTTCAATAGATAATCAGCTTTTCGATATTCGGGTAGTAAAAAAACAGTAATATCTACAGCGTCAAAAAGTTGTGAAGATTTGTGTTTGTCTGTTACAATAGTAGTTTTGTTTGCTATTAAACTCCAGGTAACATCATTTTTTTTATCTTCAAATGTGAAGTTGCTAAAGGAACTTTTTCCTTCTTCAATTTCAATTTCGATATTGAAATTATTTTTTTTTAAATGAATATTCAATAAATTGTTGATAAGGTAAGCTAATTTGTAATCATCCAGTGAAGAATGAAGTGCAATAAGTTCATAATCCTCTGAAATAAAATCGTTTATTAGAATTTTATGTGTTATCATCGGGTATAATTTGAATGCAAAGATAGTATTAAAAAGCGTTAAATACTGTTGGTTTGTGGTTCTTAACGTTAATTTAATAAGTAAAAAGATTTATATTATTTTTTAGAAATTTTTTCTTGCAGGGCAAAATAAGCTCGTTGTGATGCTTTTTCTTCTGCTTTTTTCTTAGATGTAGCTCTCGCTTTTGAGATGATTTTTTGATCAATCAGAAGTTTTACGCCAAAATATTTTTGACCCTCGATTCCGTTATCTTCAACAAAATCAAAAGCAAATGATAGTTTTTCTTTTTGGCACCATTCGATAATTAAACTTTTATAGCTAATTACCTTTCCTTCAAGTTGTGCTATGTTAACATATTGTTTAATTATTTTTGTACGAATGAATTTTTCACAAAAGCTATACCCTCGATCCAAATAAATGGCACCTATAAAAGCTTCAAATAAATTTCCGTGAATGTTTTCGCCAAATTGGCTCGAATTCACTTTACTCTCTACAAAACCAACTAAATTAAAATCTCTTCCTAGTTCGTTTAAATGTTCACGACTTACGATTTTTGAACGCATTTTAGTTAAATAACCTTCGTCTCCACCTGGTACTTCATTGTATAAATGTGCTGCTATCACACTGCCGAGCATTGCATCGCCTAAGAATTCTAAACGCTCATAGTTAAAAGGTATTCCACTAGCATCTAACTTATTTGCAGAGCGATGGGTAAAAGCTTTTTTATAATACTGTAGGTCTTTTGGTTCAAAACCCAATATTTTTACAAGTTTTTCAAAAAAAGTCCCGTCTTCTGCAGAACGGGACTTTCTTGATATTTTACTTAGAAAACGACGCATCTATTTACTCTTCTAATTTTTTAAACAATACACAAGCGTTGTGTCCACCAAAACCAAAAGTGTTGCTCATAGCAACTTTAATTTCTCTTTTTTGGGGTTTGTTTAAAGTTAAATTTAACGATGGGTCTATATTTTCATCTGCAACTGTATGATTTATTGTTGGAGGAACTATTCCGTGTTGCATCGCTAAAATAGATGCAATAGCTTCTATAGCTCCCGCGGCTCCTAATAAATGTCCGGTCATTGACTTTGTTGAATTGATGTTGATGTTTTTTGCGTGATCACCAAAAACATGACTAATCGCTTTCAATTCGGCTACATCTCCAAGTGGAGTTGAAGTTCCGTGCGTGTTGATGTGATCTACTTGGTCTGGCGTCATACCGGCGTCACGCAAAGTATTTTCCATAACCGCAATTACCCCAATTCCTTCCGGATGAGGCGCAGTTAAATGATAAGCATCCGAAGACATTCCACCACCGCCCATTTCACAATATATTTTTGCACCACGTGCCTTTGCATGTTCATATTCTTCTAAAACTAATGCGCCTGATCCTTCGCCAAGAACGAAACCGTCTCTCGTGGCATCAAAAGGTCTTGAAGCCGTTTCTGGACTTTCATTTCTAGTAGATAAAGCGTGCATTGAGTTAAACCCGCCCATTCCAGCTATTGTTACAGCTGCTTCTGAACCACCAGAAATTATGACGTCACACATTCCTAAACGGATGTAATTGTATGCGTCTATCAAAGCATTTGCAGAAGAAGCGCAAGCCGAAACAGTAGTATAGTTTGGTCCCATATAGCCGTTTCTCATTGAAATATGAGCAGGAGCAATGTCGGCAATCATTTTAGGGATAAAGAATGGATTGAATTTTGGAGTTCCATCACCTTTAGCGTAATACATCACTTCATCTTGGAAAGTTTGTAAACCACCAATACCAGCTCCCCAAATAACACCTACTCTGTGTTTGTTTATGTTTGCTTCTGTAAGGCCCGCATCTTTAATAGCTTCGTCACTAGCGGCAACAGCATACTGCGCAAATTTATCCAACCTACGAGATTCTTTACGATCCATATAATCCTCAATATTGAAGTTTTTAACTTCGCAAGCGAATTTTGTTTTATGTTTTTCCGTATCGTAATAAGTTATAGGAGCAGCACCACTTTTTCCGCTAATCAACGCTTCCCAATATTCTTGAATAGTATTTCCGATTGGGGTTAAAGCTCCAAGTCCGGTTACCACAACGCGCTTTAATTGCATAGTTTTTAATTTTCGAATTATATAAAAAAAACCCAATGTGCTTTTAATAAGAACTAAAAGAAACAATGGGTATTACATATTTTTTTATTTTATGATTGTAATACAATCAATGTTTGCAAAATCTTTTTAAAAGATTTAAAAGAGGAACAGAAAATAATAGCATCCACAAAGAAAATCGATGTGGATGCCTTTTTATTATTTCTTAGCCTCCTCGATGTAAGAGATCGCTTGACCTACAGTAGCAATGTTTTCAGCTTGGTCGTCCGGAATTTGAATATCAAATTCTTTTTCGAACTCCATAATAAGCTCAACAGTGTCTAATGAATCAGCTCCTAAATCGTTAGTGAAGCTAGCTTCTGTTACAACTTCGTTTTCGTCAACACCTAATTTGTCTACGATAATCGCTTTTACTCTTGATGCAATGTCTGACATAATCTTTAATTTTTAATTTAATTTGATGGCAAAAATAAAAAACTTTATCTTAAAACCACCCTTTTGTTACTAAATGTGACCACGAATTTAAAAAAAAATATTCACAAAGGCTTCTTTTTTTTATTTATTACCAAAATTTATCCTTTTTTTTGTGGAAGAAATCTACATCAAATGAAAAATATTGTGCTTTTTGCATCCGGAAATGGGACTAATGCCGAAGAAATTATTAGATATTTTAAAAATAATAGCCAAGGAACTGTGGTCGCGATCTTTACTAACAAATCAGATGCCAAAGTACTCGATAGAGCTAAAAATCACGAAATTCCATCCGTGGTTTTTAATAGAATGGAATTAAATGAAGGTTTTGTCTTAAAAGAACTCCGTAATTTTAAACCGGACTTAATAGTTTTAGCCGGATTTCTGCTTAAATTCCCAGAAAGTATCCTGAAAGAATTTCCAAATGTGATCAATATTCATCCAGCACTTTTGCCAAAATACGGTGGAAAAGGAATGTACGGAATGCATGTGCATCAATCCGTTTTGGAGAATAAAGAGAAAGAAACTGGAATTACCATTCATTATGTGAACGAAAACTATGATGAAGGAGAATTTATTTTTCAAAAATCCGTCAATATTGAAGATTGTCAATCTGCAGAAGAAATTGCTTCCAAAATTTATGAATTAGAGCATCGTTATTTCCCTGTAATTATTTCTGAAATTTTAAATTCAAAAAAATAAAACTTATTTTGTCACACGAAGTACATATTTATACAGACGGCGCTGCCAAAGGAAATCCTGGACCAGCAGGTTATGGCGTAGTAATGGAATTAGTAGGAACACCTTATAAAAGAGAATTTTTTGAAGGTTTTAGACTTTCTACAAACAATAGAATGGAATTATTAGCCGTAATTGTGGGTTTGGAAAAGCTAAAAAATCCAAAAACTAAAGTTTTAGTAGTTTCCGATTCTAAATATGTAGTAGATGCTGTTGAAAAACGCTGGGTATTTCAGTGGGAAAAAATAAACTTCAAAGCCAAAAAAAACCCAGATCTATGGATGCGTTTTTTAAAAATTTACCGCCAACATCAGGTCGATTTTCAGTGGGTAAAAGGCCACAACAGTCATCCACAAAATGAAAGATGTGATGAATTAGCAGTTATGGCTTCGCAACAAAAACAACTTTCTATTGATTCGTATTATGAAAATTTAGAAGCGAAATAAATTTTAATTTACGCGTTTCCACTGCTGCGTTCTGTAAAAGAAAGCAATAGAGCCTCTTACATTTAAAATATTTTCGTTTTTCTCGTCTAACCAAATTTTACAAGTGTAGGTTTTACCATTTTCAGGATCAGTAATTGTACCATCATTGTACACATTTTCGTTTTTAGATAGTTTTTTGATAATTATTAAACCTTCAATAGGTTTGTTTTTATCTGTCCCATTGCATTTAATACATACTTTGTCTTTATCTGCATCGTTTAATATGGTAGTTATTTTACCAAAATACTCATTATTCAATTTATATATTTCAACTATCGATTTTGCCTCTTTTGTAGAATCGTCTATCGTTTTCCATTTGCCAATAATTGTTTTTTGCGAATAAGTACAAATTGAAAAAAGAATCGTCAGGAGTAAAAATAATTTCGTTTTCATAGTATTTCGAATAGCTTGATGTGAGGTTTTTAAATAGTATTTTTCACAAATTTACCTAAAAAGTTTAAGGTTTGAAACTAAACTTTGAAACTAAAGTTTTATCTTTGGCCCTTATTTCAAATCAATATTGATGAACAAATTATTAATAGTAGGAACAGTAGCTTTTGATGCTATTGAAACTCCTTTCGGGAAAACGGACAAGATTTTAGGTGGAGCAGCAACTTATATCGGTTTAGCTTCTAATTTTTTTAATGTAGATGCAGCGATAGTTTCTGTTGTAGGAGAAGATTTTCCAAAGGAATATTTAGATTTATTAGAAAGTAAAAATGTAAATATCGATGGAATTGAAATAGTTAAAGGCGGAAAAACATTCTTTTGGAGTGGCAAATACCACAACGATTTAAATTCTCGTGATACTTTAATCACTGAATTAAACGTTTTAGCAGATTTCAATCCAATTGTTCCTGAAGCATATAAAAATTCTGATATCGTATTGCTAGGAAATTTACATCCTATAGTTCAATCGGGTGTTTTGAACCAAATGACAACACAACCAAAATTAATTGTACTAGATACAATGAACTTCTGGATGGATTGTGCGTTACCTGAATTGTTAGACGTAATTAAACGTGTGGATGTAATAACAATTAACGATGAAGAAGCACGTCAGTTATCAGGAGAATATTCTTTAGTAAAAGCAGCGGCTAAGATTCACACAATGGGACCAAAATATGTAGTGATCAAAAAAGGAGAACACGGAGCGTTATTGTTCCAAGGAAAAGAAGTGTTCTTTGCTCCGGCATTACCATTAGAAGAAGTATTTGATCCAACAGGTGCTGGTGATACTTTTGCAGGAGGTTTTGCAGGTTATATTACACAATCTGAAAACATTTCATTTGACAACATGAAAAATGCCATTATTTATGGCTCTAACTTAGCTTCCTTCTGTGTGGAGAAATTTGGAACAGAACGAATGGAAAGCTTAGATAAAAAAGAAGTGAATGCGCGTTTAAGACAATTTAAAGCGTTAACACAATTTGAAATCGAATTAGAAGAATAATAAAACGTGCCCCGAAATTTCGGGGCATTTTTGTTACAACTATAAAATAAAACAACAACCCTCACAACACAACAACTTATGAGTGACGCTATACAACACGAATGTGGAATTGCATTACTACGATTAAAAAAACCGTTAGAATTCTATAAAGAAAAATACGGAACTGCTTTTTACGGCGTACAAAAAATGTATTTGCTTTTAGAAAAACAACACAACCGCGGTCAAGACGGAGCCGGATTAGCAAGTATTAAATTAGATGTAAATCCAGGTGAAAGATACATTAGTAGAGTACGCTCAAATGATACGCATGCAATCAAAGATATCTTTTCGCAAATTAATCAACGTATTGCGGGGGAGTTAGAAGCACATCCAGAATATCAAGATAATGTGGCACTTCAAAAGAAAAACATTCCGTATATCGCAGAATTATTTTTAGGTCACGTTCGTTATGGGACTTTTGGAAAAAATAGCATTGAAAGTGTGCACCCTTTTTTACGTCAAAACAACTGGATGCATCGTAATTTAATTATTGCGGGAAATTTCAACATGACCAATGTGAAAGAGTTGTTTCAAAACTTAATTGACTTAGGACAACATCCAAAACAAATGGCTGATACCGTTACTGTAATGGAAAAAATCGGACATTTTTTAGACGATGAAGTAACTCATTTATATAGAGATTGTAAAAATGAAGGGTATTCGAAACAAGAAGCATCAGCAATAATTGGCGAACGTTTAAATATCCAACGCATTTTAGAACGCGCTTCAAGAAATTTTGATGGAGGTTATGCCATGGCCGGACTTTTAGGTCACGGTGATTCTTTCGTATTGCGCGATCCTGCCGGAATTCGTCCTGCTTATTTTTATGAAGATGATGAAATTGTAGTTGTAACTTCTGAACGTCCGGTTATTCAAACGGTATTCAATGTGCCTTTCGAAAAAGTTCAAGAATTAGAACCGGGTTGTGCTATTATTATTAAAAAGGATGGGAAAGTCACTATCGAACAAGTTAGAGAACCACTAGTTAAAAAAGCATGTTCGTTTGAACGTGTTTATTTTTCTCGAGGTAGTGATGCCGAAATTTATCAAGAACGTAAAGAATTAGGGAAATTAATCTTTCCTTCCATTTTGAAAGCCATTAATAACGATACAGATAATACAGTTTTCTCTTACATTCCCAATACGGCTGAGACTTCATTCTTTGGAATGTCTGAAGCAGCTCAAGACTTCTTAAATAAAAGAAAAGCAAAAGCGATTATCAAAGATAGAGATTCTTTAACACTAGAATCGCTGAAAGAATTGCTGTCCGTTAAAATCAGAACGGAGAAAATCGCAATTAAAGATGCCAAATTAAGAACTTTTATTACTGAAGATAGTAGTAGAGATGATTTAGTAGCGCACGTTTACGATGTAACTTATGGCGTGGTGAAACCAACTGACAATTTGGTAATTATTGACGATAGTATTGTAAGAGGAACTACCTTAAAACAAAGTATTATCAAAATGATGGATCGCTTAAATCCTAAAAAAATTGTAGTAGTTTCTTCAGCACCGCAAATTCGTTATCCGGATTGCTACGGAATTGACATGGCAAAACTTGAGGGTTTAGTTGCTTTTAGAGCTGTTTTAGAACTTTTAAAGGACCGAAACTTATATCATATCGTAGATGAGGTTTATAAAAAATCAAAAGCACAAGAAGATTACAATGACACGGATGTCGTAAATTATGTAAAAGAAATTTATGCTCCGTTCACAGATCAAGAAATTTCCGATAAAATTGCTGTAATGTTGACGCCGCTAGAAACAAAAGCAGAAATTAAAATTATCTTTCAAACAGTTGCTAATTTGCATAAGGCTTGTCCTAAAAACTTAGGTGATTGGTATTTCACAGGCGATTATCCAACAAAGGGTGGAAACCGAGTAGTGAACCGAGCTTTTATGAATTTCTACGAAGGCAAAGATGCCCGAGCCTATTAAAAAAGTGCAGTTTATCGATTTTTTATTACATTCAACAATTAAATTATTGCATTCAGTTTTATAAATATACTTTAGTAGTACCAAAAAATTAGTAGGTTAAGTTTTATGGTAGATTTGGGGCAAAAAGGTGAAAGAGATTTCACCTTTTTTTTTGTTTTATACCTCGGCTGATTTCTTCGGGCGCTTCACAATTATTTTTCTTCTAAAAAAAACGCAATTCAACGAGTATTTTGCCTTTTCAACAATTAAATTAATACATTCATTTTTATCGATATACTTTAGCATTACCAAAAAATTAGTAGGTTAAGTTTTATGGTAGATTTGGGGCAAAAAGGTGAAAGAGATTTCACCTTTTTTTGTTTTGTATTTGTATTGTTTTTTAGGATTTACATTACAAATCTTTTGAGTTCATACAAATTAACGCAGTTCAACGACTATTTATACTTTTCAACAATTATTTTATGCTACACACGATCTTTGCTATACTTTAGCTCTACCAAAAAATTAGTAGGTTAAGTTTTATGGTAGATTTGGGGCAAAAAGGATGAAAGAAATTTCATCCTTTTTATTTTTAAAGAAATGATTACAACATAAAAAAGCCGAAGCATTTTTAAAATGCTTCGGCTTTTCTTATAATTACGTATTGAATTATTTTGTAGCTGCGTAACGTTTTGAAACTTCAGCCCAATTGATAACATTAAAAAATGCTTCCATATAATCAGGACGACGGTTTTGGTAATGTAAATAATAAGCATGTTCCCAAACGTCCATTCCTAAAATTGGAGTGCCACAATCCATACCTGGCATTAATGGATTGTCTTGGTTTGGTGTAGAACAAACTTCAAGTTTTCCACCTTTTGAAGCTAACCAAGCCCATCCTGAACCAAAACGAGTTGCTCCAGCTTTAGAAAACTCCGCTTTAAAAGCATCAAATGATCCAAAAGCTGCGTCAATTGCAGTTGCCAATTCACCTGTTGGTAAACCACCACCGTTTGGCGACATAATTTCCCAGAATAAACTGTGATTATAATGACCACCACCATTATTTCTAACAGCCATATTAGTCATATCAAGGTTTTTCATAATATCCTCAATAGATTTTCCTTCTAAATCTGTTCCTGCAATAGCATTGTTTAAGTTTGTAACATAAGCATTATGATGTTTTGAATGGTGAATTTCCATTGTTTTTGCATCAATATGTGGCTCTAACGCTTCATAAGCGTAAGGTAATTGTGGTAAGTTAAAAGACATAGTATTTAATTTTTAAATTAGTAATATTTTTATCAAATTTACAAATTAAACTTCGGAATCAAAAATAGATAGTTCTTATAATACTATTGTTAAGACAAAAATAACATTTGGAAACAGCAGCTTTTACCATTTACGACGCATCGGCGGGATCCGGAAAAACGTATACACTAACAAAAGAGTATTTAAAAATCCTTTTTTTAGCACGTACTGATGACGCCTATCGAAAAATTTTAGCCATAACTTTTACCAATAAAGCGGTGGAAGAAATGAAAAGCCGAATTGTGTCGAGTTTGTACCAGTTTTCAATCGATGATACTTCGGACAAAGCGATGGATTTATTGCGAGATGTTTCAAAAGATACGAATTTGAGCGTTGCTACAATTAAAGATAAATCGAAAGCAATTATCAAGAATATTATTCACAATTATGCGGCTTTTGATATTTCTACGATTGATAAATTCACACACAAGGTAATTCGAACCTTCGCACAAGATTTAGATTTGCCTCCAAATTTCGAAGTTTCGCTAGATACCGATTCTTTGTTGCAAGAAGCAATCGATTTGGTGATTTCAAAAGCTGGAGATGATGTGAATTTGACTAAACTACTAATAGAATTTTCAAAAGACAGAACCGACGATGATAAAAATTGGGACATTTCAGCCGAATTATTAAAGGTTGCACAATTAATCACCAACGAAAATAACGCCGAAGAAATCAAAGAAATGTCGGAAAAGAGTCTGGATGATTTTGGCGTGATTAAAAAGAAATTACAAGAAGAAGTTAAGCAGTTAAAAGCTGGTTGTAAGGAAATTGCACAAAGTGTTTTAGATAAAATTGATACTAATGGCGTTTCGCGAAAATCATTTTACGGAGGATATGTTACCAATCATTTTGGAAAAATAGCGGATGATAAATTTAGCATCAATGAAAATATTGTAAATTATTTAGACGGAACAAAAGCACCTTATTCAAAAAATACGCCAGAAAATGATAAAAACTTCATAGATGAAAATCTAGATGAAATTTTAGCATCAACTTTGGCTTTGAATGAAAAAGTGGGTAAACTTTCATTGTATGATGCTTTTCTACAAAATCTAAATCCACTTTCTTTAATTAATACGATTTATCAGGAATTCAAGAAAATTCAGCAAGAACAAAATTTAGTTTCGATTTCCGATTTTAATAAAATTATTCATAACGAAATTCAAAATCAGCCCGCACCTTTTATTTACGAACGTTTGGGCGAAAAATACCGTCATTATTTCATTGATGAATTTCAGGATACTTCCGTAATGCAATGGCAAAACTTGATTCCACTAATTGATAATGCTTTGGCGGGTCAAGACGATTATGGGCAGAAAGGAACGTTGATGTTGGTTGGCGATCCCAAACAAGCAATTTACCGTTGGCGTGGTGGAAAAGCAGAGCAATTCATAGATTTGGCAAAAGAAGATTTAAGCTATAATCCGTTTTCGAATAAAGATAAAGAAACCTTGCGTTTAGGTACAAATTACCGAAGTTATAGCGAAGTAATTCAGTTTAATAATGCGTTTTTTAAGCAATTGTCTGATAAATTTCAAAACGAAGATTATCGCAATTTGTATGAAAATTTATCACATCAGAAAATAAATTCTAAAATAGGCGGTTATGTGAATTTGTCGTTTATAGAAGTGCCTGAAGAGAACGATGAAGTTGAAGGATTTGATTCAGACAACGATTCGATTACTTTAAAGGATAAGTATTATTTGAATCAAACGTTAAAAACGATTCAGAAATGCTTGGAAAATGGTTTTGAATACAAAGATGTTGTTTTGCTAACGCGAACAAAAGCACCCGGAATTAAGCTAGCAAACTTTTTAACCGAAAACAGTATTCCAATTTTATCGTCTGAAACTTTATTGATTCAAAATGCAACCGAAGTGAAATTGCTAATTGCGTTGCTTCGTTATTTGAAAAATCCAAAAGATGATCAATCAAAAATTCATTTTTTATATTTTATAGCTAAGTATTTGCAAACTGATTTAGAAGTTCACGATTTTATATTATTTACCAAAGATAAAAATGCGACGGATTTAGAATCGTTTTTAAAAACAATTGGAATCGAAATTTCGTTCAAAAACTGTAAGAAAAAGTCACTATACGAAGCCGTTGAGGTTTTAATTGCGACTTTTTTAAATGATAAGGTAAATACGTCTTATTTGCAATATTTCTTAGATTTGGTGTTGGAAAAAGATGTGAAAGTTCAATCTAGTATTGCTGATTTCTTAGACTATTGGGATAAAATTGGATTTAAGAAAAGTATTCCATCGCCCGAAGGAACTAACGCAGTTCGGATTATGACGATTCATAAATCGAAAGGTTTGGAGTTTCCAATCGTAATTTTTCCTTTTGCCGAAGAAGATTTTTCCCGAAAAATAAAAGACCGACTTTGGATTCCGCTAGAAGATTCGAATATTGATTTGCCAAAAGCATTAATTAACAATCGAAAAGAAGTAGAAACTTATGGTGAAGAAGCACGAAATATCTTCCAAACCAAAAACCAGGAAGAAACTTTAGATACGATTAATGTTTTATATGTGGCGTTGACGCGTGCTGAAGAACAATTGTATGTGATTTCAAATAAAGTGACTACGAAAAAAGGCGAATTGGTTACAAAAAATTTATCCTATTATTTTATTGAATTCTTGCAGAATCTCGGAATGTTCGAAGAATCTAAATTGGAATACGAATTTGGTAATGCAAATCGAATTTCCACCAACAAAGAACACGAAGGGAAAAACGAACAAATCGGAATAGTTACACATAAATTAGATCCGAAAAATATAAATATTGCCCAGCGTGAAGCTTTAATGTGGGGAACAATTCAGCAAGATGCGATCAACTTCGGAAATATTCTGCACGAAATTATGGCGTTTATTCAGACCAAAGACGATGTAGATTTAGCTCTGATTAAGGCTTCGGAACTTGGATTGATTACTTTTTCGCAAATTCCAACATTTAAAGAAACGATTGATAAGATTGTAAATCACGAAGAATTGAGTCTATTTTTTCAATCCGATGCTAAAATCTTCAACGAACAAAACATTATTAAAAAAGATACGAAAAACAGTAAACCTGACAGAGTAACTATAAAAGACAATAAAGCGTACTTATTAGATTATAAAACAGGAGAAAAACATAAAAAACACCAAGTTCAATTGCAAGAATATCAATTGGCTTTGGAAGAGATGAAGTACGAAGTTGCAAAAAAAGCGTTAATCTATATAGGAGATGCAATAGAAGTAGTAACTTTGTAAGGTAAATTAGAAACAACAAAACGAATAAATAATATGTACGGAAAAATTCAACAACACCTGCAAAAAGAAATAGACACCATTAAAGAAAATGGTTTGTTTAAAAAAGAACGTATAATTACATCGCCTCAAGGAGCGAAAATTACTGTTTCAACAGGAGAAGAGGTTTTAAATTTCTGCTCTAACAATTATTTGGGATTATCATCGCATCCAGAAGTGGTTCAAGCAGCTAAAGATACATTAGATTCGCACGGATTTGGAATGTCTTCAGTTCGTTTCATTTGTGGAACACAAGATATTCATAAAAAATTAGAGAAAACAATTGCTAATTTCTACGGAACGGAAGATACTATTTTATACGCTGCAGCATTTGATGCAAATGGAGGAGTTTTCGAGCCTTTATTAGGAGAAGAAGATTGTATTATTTCGGATAGTTTAAACCACGCTTCTATTATCGATGGAGTACGTTTATGTAAAGCAGCACGTTATCGCTATGAGAATTCTAATATGGATGACTTAGAGCAACAGCTAATTAAAGCTTCAGAAGCGGGGCATCGTTTTAAGTTAATTGTAACGGACGGAGTATTTTCTATGGACGGATTAGTGGCGCCATTAGATAAAATTTGCGATTTAGCAGATAAATATGATGCCTTGGTAATGGTTGATGAATGCCATGCAGCAGGATTTATTGGTGCAACAGGAAAAGGAACGTTAGAAGCTAAAGGTGTAATGGGTCGTGTAGATATTATCACAGGGACATTAGGAAAAGCTTTAGGTGGAGCAATGGGTGGATATACAACTGCGAAAAAAGAAATTATTGAAATTTTACGTCAACGTTCTCGTCCGTATTTATTTTCAAACTCTTTGGCGCCGTCAATTGTTGGTGCGTCATTAAAGGTTTTTGAACTGCTAGAAAAAGACACTACACTTCGAGATAAATTAGAGTGGAATACCAATTATTTCAAAGCAGGAATGAGAAAAGCAGGTCTAGATTTTATAGACGGAGATTCTGCAATTGTACCAGTAATGTTGTATGATGCAAAATTAGCGCAAGTTATGGCAGAAAAATTATTAACAAAAGGAATTTATGTTATAGGATTTTTCTTCCCAGTAGTTCCCAAAGGAAAAGCTCGAATTAGAGTGCAATTATCTGCTGCACACACCCAAGAACATTTGGATAAAGCTATTGCGGCATTCACAGAAGTAGGTAATGAATTGGGAATAATTAAGTAAAATCAGACAAAAAAGCGTTTTTTTTTAACAAAAATTTTTGTTGTTGAAAAAAATTAGTACTTTTGTCATAATTATAACGTATTGTAATTAAATAAATAAGTATGAAACATTTAAACAAATTATTTGCTGTTGCATTATTGTTTGCGGGATTAACATCGCAAGCACAGGACAGTAACAACCCTTGGGCTGTGTCTTTTGGGGTAAACGGAGTTGACACTAAAGTTAGTGCAGTAGGAAACGATAGTCCAAAATGGATTCAATTAGTTAACGCTAATGAAAATTGGAATATTTTACCTGCAGTATCTTATTTAAACGTATCGAGATACGTTGGAGATGGTTTCTCTTTTGGAGTTGCGGGATCTGTTAACAAAATTGACAAGTGGGTTGCTAGAGATTTTTCTACTACAGCTACTGACATCGTTAGTAATCCTGGTGATTTATCTTACTACGGAATTGATGCTACAGTTAAATATAGCTTCATGGAAATGATCGGAACAAAATGGTTTGACCCATCTGCACACATTGGTGGTGGTTATACATTTTTCGGTGATGCTTCTGCAGGTACAGTTAATGGAGGTTTAGGGTTAACTTTCTGGGTAACAGAAAATGTTGGTTTACAGTTCCAATCTACTTACAAGCACTCATTTGATGATGAAAGAGTAGCGAACGCAGACGTTCCAACTCATATCCAACATTTTGCTGGTGTAACTTTCAAATTTGGAGGTAAAGATACAGATAATGATGGAATTTACGACAAAGATGACGCATGTCCAGAAGTTGCAGGTTTACCACAATTCAAAGGATGTCCTGACACGGATGGAGACGGAATTCAAGATTCTCTTGATTCATGTCCAGATGTAGCTGGTTTAGCTGAATTAAACGGTTGTCCTGATGCTGACGGAGATGGAATCATTGATTCTGAAGACGCTTGTCCAAACGACAAAGGTACTAAAATGATGAAAGGTTGTCCAGATGCTGACGGAGACGGAGTAGCTGATAAAGATGACAGATGTCCTACTATCGCTGGTGCAAAAGATAACGGTGGTTGTCCTTGGCCAGATACTGACGGAGACGGTGTTGCTGATAAAGATGACAAATGTCCTTCTGTTAAAGGAACTGTTGCTAACAACGGTTGTCCTGAAGTTTCTGAAGAAGCAATGAAAAAATTAAATGACTACGGTAAAACAATCTTGTTTAACTCTGGGAAATCTTCTTTCCAAAAACAAACTTACCCAGTTTTACAAGCTATGACTGCTATCTTTAAAGAATATCCAAACTCGGAATTCTCTTTAGAAGGTCATACAGATAGTGATGGTGCTGATGCAATGAACCAAAAATTATCTGAAGATAGAGCTGCTGCAGTTAAAGATTATTTAATTGAGCAAGGTATCGAAGCTTCAAGATTATCTTCTAAAGGTTTTGGTGAAACTACTCCAGTAGATTCTAATAAAACTGCTAAAGGTAAAGCTAACAACAGAAGAGTAGAAGTGAAATTAGTTAAATAATTTCTTTTCAAAAATATATTGAGAAACGCCCCGATTAGTCGGGGCGTTTTTTTATTTTTATAAAATGAATCAAATGACCTTTTTAGACAAATTAAGTAGTACTTTGTTACGGCAATCAGATGTTGAACTATCGAATTGCCTTATTGTTTTACCTAATAAAAGAGCCAAAGTCTTTCTTTTAGAAAGTCTTAAAAATAATTTAGAAGGAACCTCTTTTGCACCTAATATCATTAGTATTGAAGATTTTATTCAAGATATTGCTGGTTTGCGTTCTGTGGATCCAGTTGAATTGTTGTTTGAATTCTACGAAGTCTATCTAGCGGTTACCGACAAAATAAAACAACAATCTTTCGAAGAGTTTTCAACTTGGGCGAAAACGGCGATTCAAGATTTTAATGAAATTGACAGATATTTACTCGGACCAGCTCACGTTTTTTCTTATTTAAAAGATATAGAAGCTCTGAAACGTTGGGATTTAGAAGCTAAAAACACTACAAAATTAATTGATGCACATTTAGAGTTTTGGGCCAAATTGCCCTTGTATTATGAATCTTTTTACAAGCATTTAAAAGATAAAGGTATCGGTTACCAAGGTTTGATTTACAGAGAAGCTGTTGCAAATTTGGTAAACTTCACCAAAACATTAACTTCCGAAGTTTACTTCGCTGGTTTCAACGCATTGAATCAGGCGGAGGTTAAGATTTTTAATTATTTGGCTCACGAAAATAAAGCTAAAATATATTGGGACATTGATGAGGTGTTTTTAAAAGATACTTATCACGATGCAGGATTGTTTATTCGCAGGTTTAGAAAAGAGTGGAAACCTTTCGTAAATCAAGATTTTGAGTGGATTGTTAATCATTTCAGTGAATCCAAAAATATTGAGATTATAGGTACACCAAAAAGTATTGGTCAAGCGAAAATCGTTGGGACAATAATCGAGAAAATTCAAACGGAAAATCCAAAATTAGAAAAAACAGCCGTTGTTTTAGGTGATGAAAACTTATTACTTCCGGTTCTGTATGGTTTGCCAGAATCGGTTGAAGCTTTGAATATTACGATGGGTTATCCTAGTAAAAATAATCCAGCCCAACTGTTAATTAGCAAATTGTTTAAGTTGCATATTAATGCTAAAAAACGCAGTGAAAACAGTTATACTTTTTATTATAAGGAAGTTTTAGATGTGTTAAATCATCCTTTGGTGGAACCTTATTGCAATGCGGAAGAAGTTGTGAAAATCATCAACAATAATAATTTTACGTTCTTTTCAAATCAAAAATTATTCAGTTTACACGAAGAGAGATATCCAAATTCAGCCAATAAATTCTTTGAATTGTTATTTACGCGTTGGGACGATTCTATCACGAATGTTTTAGCTAATTTGAAAGAAATTTTATTGCTCATAAAATCATTTTTAAGCACTGATGATACGGAAGAAAAAGTTACCAAAGCTTTCGTGTATTCTGTTTTTAAAACCATTAATAAATTAACTAATTATCACGAAAAATACAATCACATTGATTCTGTAACATCTTTGCACGCTATTTATAAGCAGATTATCGATCTAGCGGAAGTTTCTTTCGAAGGCGAGCCTTTGTCAGGACTTCAAGTTATGGGAGTTTTAGAAAGTCGTGTTTTGGATTTTGAAAACGTAATTATTACTTCTGTAAATGAAGGTAAATTTCCAGCAGGCAAATCGCAGAATTCTTTCATCCCTTATGATGTGAAGAAAGAATTAGGCTTGCCAACATTTAAAGAAAAAGATGCAATTTATTGTTATCACTTCTACCATTTATTATTGCGAGCTAAAAACGTTTGGTTGCTTTATAATACCGACAACGAAGGAATTGACGCCGGTGAAAAATCTCGATTTATTACGCAATTAGAAATAGAGCAACAACCAAATCACACCATAAACAGTACGATATATAATGCGGTGTTACCCGAAAAAGCACACGAACCCATTACGATTGATAAAAACGAAGCGATTCTAAAACGTTTGTACGAAATTGCTACCGACAAAGGTTTTTCGCCTTCGTCATTGACTAATTATATTCGAAATCCGTTACAATTCTATATGCAACGTATTCTTAGAATTAATGAAGCCGACGAAGTGGAAGAAAATATTGCGGTAAATACTTTGGGAACTATTATTCACAATGCTTTGGAGGAATTGTATGAACCTTATTTGAACCAATTTTTAGCGTTGCATCATTTGGAGGCAATGGAAACTAAAATCGAAGCCGTAATTCTGAAATATTTTAAAGAAGAATATAAAGAAGGAGAAATTACCAAAGGAAAGAATTTATTGGCTTATGAAGTGGCGAAACGAAATGTCTACAATTTTCTACAATTGGAAAAGAAATCGATTGCAGAAGATGGCGATGCTATAAAAGTATTGTTGTTGGAAGCTTCTTTGAATTGTGAAATTACTATTGATTCGCTAGCTTTTCCAATAAAAATTGCAGGAAAAGTAGATAGAATTGAAGAGCGAAATGGAGAAATTAGAATCGTAGATTATAAAACAGGAAAAGTTGATGGTAATTCTTTGAAAATTGTTGATTTCTCGGATTTAACTTCGGATATTAAAAATGAAAAAATAATTCAATTGTTGTGTTATGCTTTAATGTTTGAAAACCACGACTTGAAACAAAATAAAGATGTTTCGGCCGGAATTATCTCGTTTAAAAATATGAAGGGCGGATTTCTTCCTTTCGGATTAGGTAAAGGAAAACATTCCGAATTAGTAATAACAAATCCAATTCTAGAAGATTTTAAAGCTGAATTGTCTAAACTTATTTTAGAAATTTTCAATCCAGAAATTCCGTTTAGGGAGAAAATAGGATAGAATTTAGCGAATATTTTGTAAATTGATAATTAATATAAATCGTCCAAGAATTCAACTAAATTAATATGGAAAAAATCCAAAAAACTTTTGATGAAATTATTGCAAATGTGCAACATAATATAATTCCGTTGTTAATTGGATTTGCTGTTTTATTTATTGGTTTTTACATTTCCGGAAAATTAAAAGATTTTATCAGAAACACTGTTTTAAGTAAGTCGCCAAATGCTTTAAGACGTGTTTTTATATCTCAAATTGTCGGTATTTCTTTACAATTATTCACTATTATTTTTGCTTTACGAGTTTTCGGATATCGAGATTTAACAACAAGCTTACTTGCGGGAGCAGGAGTTTTGACTTTTGTAATTGGTTTTGCCTTTAAGGACATTGGCGAAAATTTCTTAGCCGGAATATTATTAGCTTTTAAAAGTCCTTTCCGAATTAATGATTTGATAGAAACTTCTGGAATTGTAGGTTATGTAATTGATTTATCTATTCGTGACACACGCATAAAAACTTTAGACGGAAAAGATGTATTCGTACCGAATGGTCAAATTATTAAAAATCCACTTTTTAATTACACTTTAGACGGATTTTTACGTTATGAGTTTATAATCGGTTTAGATTAGGATAGCGATATTCACAAGGCGATTGACGTAATTTTAGAAAGCGTGAAAACGGTCGAAGGTGTAATCCATACGCATAAAATCCCAACCGTAACAATTGATGCTTTTGCTTCGAGTACAATCAATTTAAAAGTGATGTTTTGGTTAGATACTTTCGAGTCAACTTCTAAAACCTACCATTCTGGGATAAAAACTGAAGTGATGAAACAAGTATTAAGTAGTCTTACTTCCGGAGGGTTCAATTTACCATCTGATATTATTGAAATTAAGCAATATAATACGAAAATATAAACTTGTGTTCGTTCTGCCTCACTACTGATTCCGTGGTTAAATTCTTCTCAAAAATTGCAACAAAACAGTTAACAATTCTGTTTGATTTTCGATATGACTCATATGACCGTCCTCAAAAGTTGTGAGTTTTACATTTGTTCCTTCAATTTGATCTAAATTGTCGTCATAAATTAGAACACCGTCTTTTTTTCCTAAAACCAATTGAATTGGATAAGTGGCAAAATGTAAAATAACTTCGCGGTCTTTTCTAATTTTCATTCCTTCTAGCGAGGCAACAATCCCTTGAAGAGGTGTTTTTAAAGCTTCCAATTTTACTTCTTCTATACTATCTGCTAAACGGTCGCGATTATCTTCACTAAATAAATTAGCAATCGCCATTCGAATGAAATTGCCGTAATTTTGTTTTACCGCTACAATTGCTCGATCGCGATTGATTTTTCGCTCGTCGCTATCCCCTTTTGAAGTAGAATTTAAGAGTACAATTCCTTTTACATATTCTGGATATAATTCGGCGAAAGCCAAAGCAATATATCCGCCCATCGAGTGACCAATCAGTACCACTTTTCTAATTTTTAATTCTTGCAAAACACTATGCACCATATCGGCTTGGTCTTCCATCGTGTGCACATAACCCATACATTCCGTTTCACCGTGTCCTAATAAATCAATTGCAATAATGCGGTTTCTCTTCGAAATTTCCGGAATAAAAGCGTTCCACATTTGTTTATTTTCCAAAAAACCGTGCAATAAAACCACAGCCGTCCCTGTCCCTTGGTCGGTAAAACTGATTGTAGTGTTTTTGAAAAGATGTGTTTTGGTCATAATTTTTTATGAAAGCACAAAGGTAGGTTTTCACGCAAGGTTCGCAAAGTTTTTCGCAAAGTTCACAAGGAATTAATTTCTAATATTTTTTTAAAACAAACTTGCCATTCCGTAGCAATCTCATAAAGAGATATTTTCGGTACGACAACTTTCAGTTGAGCCAATTTAGAACAAAAAAAACGGCCTGCATTGCTACAAACCGCTCTTATAAACTTTTAACCTTTTAAACACTTAAACTAAAATTAAGCATTCATTATCGATTCAATTTCTTCTACTTCAATCGGAATGTTACGCATCAAGTTGAAAGGATCTCCTTTTTCTTGAATTACGACATCGTCTTCTAAACGAATTCCAAATCCTTCTTTCGGAATGTAAATTCCAGGTTCAATCGTGAAAACCATATTTGCTTGCATTGGTTCGTGTAATAAACCATAATCGTGCGTGTCTAATCCCATATGGTGTGAAGTGCCGTGCATAAAATATTTTTTATACGCTGGCCATTCAGGATTTTCGTTTTGAACGTCTGCTTTGTCTAATAAACCTAAACCTATTAATTCAGAAGTCATAAATTTACCCACTTCCACGTGATATTGTTTCCAGTTATTTCCTGGAATAAGCATTTTATTTGCTTCGTTCTTCACTCTTAAAACCGCATTGTAAACTGCTTTTTGTCGGTCTGTAAATCGTCCCGAAACCGGAATCGTTCTACTCATATCACTAGAGTAATTCGCATATTCTGCTCCAACGTCTAATAAAATCAGTTCACCCGCTTTACATTGCTGATTGTTTTCAATATAATGCAACACGTTAGCGTTATTTCCTGAAGCAATAATTGGCGTATATGCAAAACCTTGCGAGCGATTTCTTAGAAATTCGTGTGCAAATTCGGCTTCAATCTCATATTCCATTACGTTTGGCTTCACAAATTGTAAAATTCTACGGAACCCTTTTTCAGTAATATCACAAGCTTTTTGAATTAAATCCAATTCTTCACTTTCTTTAATCGAACGCAATCGTTGTAAAATTGGATTCGATTTTTCTACTTTATGAGCCGGATAATTCTCTTTCCACCATTTCACAAATCGGGCTTCACGAGTTTCGGTTTCAATAGATGCACGATAATGTTCGTTGGTATTGATGTACATCGTATCGGAATACGCCATAATTTCCTTTAAAGTCTTGTGGAAATCTTGCAACCAAATCACCGATTTAATTCCAGAAACTTCAAAAGCTCTTTCTTTTGTTAATTTTTCACCTTCCCAAACCGCGATGTGCTCGTTCGTTTCTTTTAAGAATAAAATTTCTTTCAAATGTTCATAAGGTGCATCCGGAAAAAGCAATAAAACACTTTCTTCTTGATCTACTCCCGATAAATAAAAGATATCTCTGTGTTGTGCAAAAGGTAAAGTGGAATCTGCCGAAACCGGATAAATGTCGTTAGAATTGAAAATGGCAACGCTGTTTGGTTTCATTTGTGCCGTGAATTTTGCTCTATTTTTAATGAACAAATCACGATTAATTTGATGGTATTTCATAATGAAGTATTGTTTAAAAATGATTTTAAATCCTTAGAAAAAGAATTGTACTTCCAAGAGTTTAAAAATTGTACATCAAAATTAATAAGATAAAAATGAAAAGTTGTTAAAACCATTAGAAATTTTGTTAGGGCGTGATATTTTGGCTAATTTTCAGCAAAATTTTCTAAAATGAAGCAACTTACTCTTTTGTTTTTATTAATTGTGCAATCGGCAATTGGTCAAAATTCGTTATTCAATGCGGTTGAAGCTAAAAATATTGGACCAACCATAATGAGCGGTCGTGTGGTAGATTTAGCGGTTAACCCGAAAAACCCAACGGAGTTTTATGTAGCGTATGCAACCGGCGGACTTTGGTACACAAACAACAATGGAACTTCTTTTACTCCGGTAATGGATTCAGCGGAAACGGTAAATTGTGGTTCGGTAACTGTAGATTGGAATTCAGGAACAATTTGGGTGGGAACTGGTGAAGTCAATGCTTCTCGCTCTTCTTACGCCGGAGTTGGTGTTTTAAAATCTTCAGACAAAGGAAAATCGTGGGAAAATATTGGATTGAAAGATTCGCATCACATTGCAAGAATTTGGGTCGACCCAAAAAATAATAATGAATTAGTTGTGGCTTCGGTTGGACATTTATATTCGACCAATAAAGAACGTGGAATTTTCAAATCGAATGATGGTGGGAAAACCTGGAAACAAACCTTATTTATTGCAGAAGATACAGGAGTTATTGATTTAGTAGTTTCGAAAAACAATCCGAAAATTATGTTTGCTTCGGCTTGGCAAAAAGATCGAAAAGCGTGGGATTTTGTAGGAAATGGCGAAAAATCGGGCATTTACAAAAGTGAAGATGGTGGAACAACTTGGCAATTGATGACTTCTAAAGAAAGTGGTTTTCCTGCAGATAAAGGTGTTGGAAGAATTGGATTAGCATTGTTTGATGAAAATACTATTTATGCCGTTTTAGACAATCAGAATAAACGTCCAAAAAGTGCTTCAAAAAACAACTTAAATATAATGTTATCCACTCCGGGCGATGATTTTATGGAAATTTCAAACAAAGAATTGAATCGTGCTTTAAAAGCCAAAGGTTTTAGAGATAAATATCGAGCGGAAAACATTAAAAATTGGGTTGCCGACAATAATATGGAGCCAAAAGCGGTTTTGGAATTTCTTTCCGATGCGAATTCGGTTCTTTTTGAAACGGAAGTAATTGGTTGTGAAGTTTACAAATCCGAAGACGCTGGAAAATCTTGGAAAAAAACAAATCAGGATTATATTGAAGATATGTTTTATACCTATGGTTATTATTTTGCGAATATTTCGGTAGACGAAAAAAATCCGAATCGTGTTTATATTGGTGGCGTTCCTTTGTTATTTTCGGAAGATGGTGGAAAAACATTTTCGGCAATTAGTAAAGAAAATGTGCACGCAGACCATCACGTAACTTGGGTAAATCCCGAAAATCCGAATCATATTATTAACGGAAATGATGGTGGTGTGAATATTTCGTACGATAATGGTGCACATTGGATAAAATGCAACAGCGAACCTTTAGGTCAATTATACGCAGTGAATGTGGATTATCAAGAAGATTACAAGATTTATGGCGGAATGCAAGACAATGGCGTTTGGTTTGGTCCGAATAATTACTCGCATAATGTCGCTTGGCATCAAGACGGAAAATATCCTTATCAAGAATTAATTGGTGGCGACGGAATGCAAACACAAATCGATAGTCGCAATCCAAATGTAGTTTTTACGGGTTATCAATTTGGAAATTATTACCGAATCAATCAGAAAGAAGGGAAGTTTGATTACATCACGCCAAAATCTTTAAAAGACGAAAAACCATTAAGATTTAATTGGCAAACGCCTATATTACTGTCTTCGCACAACCAAGATATTTTATATATGGGTTCTAATTTCTTGCATCGTTCTATGAATCAGGGCGAAACTTGGGAGAAAATTTCAGATGATTTAACGCAAGGTGCGAAAGAAGGAAACGTAGCTTTCGGAACAATTTCGACAATTTCGGAAAGTAAATTCCAGTTCGGATTGCTTTATGCCGGTTCAGATGATGGAAAAATTCACGTTTCAAAAGATGGTGGTGCTACTTGGCAATTGATTTCGAATAATTTACCTCAGAATTTCTGGGTTTCTAGAATTGTAGCTTCGGCTCATAAAAAAGAACGTGTTTATGCTACATTAAATGGATATAGAAATGATGTATTTGAATCTTTTGTGTTTGTTTCGGAAGATTTCGGAGCCAATTGGAAGGCTATTTCAACCGGATTAACAAACGCTGTAAATGTGATTGTTGAAGATTCTGCGAATGAAAATATTTTATACGTTGGAACTGATAATGGTTTGTTTATTTCGCTAGACAAAGGAACTTCTTGGCAAGATTTTTCAAATGGAATGCCAAACGTGGCAGTTCACGATATGGTAATTCAAACAAAAGCAAAAGAATTAGTGGTTGGAACACACGGCCGTTCAATTTATAAAATAGCACTTTCAAATGTGCAAGAACTGACGGATGTTGTATTAAAAAAATCACTACATTTATATGATATAGAGAACCGAACAAAATCGGATCGATGGGGAAATAAAGGTTATGCTTGGGGCGAAGTGAATGCACCTTCGCAAACGATTTGGTATTATTCAAATTCGGAAGAAGTAATAAATTATACGATAACTAATGAAGCCGGAATTGTTGTTTTTGTTGGCAAAGTTACAGCTCAAAAAGGTCTAAATTCTTTCGTTTATGACTATGCCATTTCGAAAGAATTAGCCGATAAATGGAATAAAAAAGATAAAAAAATAAAACTGAAAGAAGCAAACGATAAGAAAATTTATTTGCCTATTGGAAAATATAAACTTGTGATTTCAAAAGATAAACTAGCCGAAAGCAAATCATTTGAAATTACTGCACAAAAAAAATAATTAAATGAAAAGGATACTAATTACCGGATTACTTTTTACAATGGTTTTTGGGTTTTCCCAAGACAAGAAATCGTATCAAGTTTTTGATAAAAACGGTAAGAAGTCGTCTTACAGTAAAATGTTGAAAGCTTCAAAAAATTCGGAAGTGGTTTTGTTTGGTGAGCATCACGACAATACAGTAGTGCATTTGTTGCAATTTGAATTGACTAAAGATTTAGCTAAAAAAAAGCAATTGGTTTTAGGAGCAGAAATGTTAGAGGCAGATAATCAAGATCAGATAAATCAGTATTTGAGTGGTGCAATCGATCAAGAGAAATTAGATTCTACAGCGAGATTATGGAGGAATTATAAAACCGATTATAAACCTTTGGTTGATTTGGCAAAGGAGAGAAAATTTAATTTTATTGCCACAAATATTCCTCGAAGATATGCGTCTTTGGTATTTAAGAAAGATTTTATGGCTTTGGATTCACTTTCAACTTTAGAGAAATCTTGGATAGCACCTTTGCCAATAGAATTTGATGTAAGTTTACCAGGATATCAAAATATGATGGAAATGCAAGGTGGTCATGCAGGCGATAAAATGCCAAAAGCACAAGCGATTAAAGATGCAACGATGGCTTATTTTATTAATAAAAATCGAAAAGATTACACTGTTTTCATACATTATAACGGAACTTATCATTCGGATAATTACGAAGGAATCAATTGGTATTTAAAGAAATTAGATGCCGATGTGAAAATTATTACCATAGCAACTGTTGAACAAAAAGATATATCGAAATTAAATGTTGAAGATTACAATAAAGCAGACTTTATTCTCGTTATAGATGAAAGTGTTGCAAAAAGCTATTAAAAGGGTTTTTAATAAATAGTATTAATGAAGAGAATTGTTGCTTTTTTTATTTTGATAGTTGCGTTATTTTCTTTTTTCTCATGCGAAGACACTGATGATAATGCGGAAGAACCGTATTTGATTGTCAAATTTAAGTTTGATGCTAATCAGATGCGTTTAGATAATTTAGGACAATTTGCAAGTTTAACTGAAGGAAATGGGGCACAATCTCCAAATTTCAACGCAATTAGTGCCCATTATTTTGAATTAGTACCCAACGCATATACCCAATTGGGAGAAGGAACGGTTTTATATCACGCACCTGAAACTACTGAAGGTGGCGGAGTAGCTATCGATTTTGACCAAGCTATTGTTGTTAAAGAAGGCGAAGCTTTTCTAAAAATTCCTTTAAGATTAGTGACGCAAGGAAATTACGAGTATGTGCGTGTTTCTTTGGCTTATCAAGATTATAATATTTCAATTCGAAATAATGGTGCCGATTACCAAGGCAGATTAGCCAGTTTTGTTGGGTATAATACTTTTATTAATACTCATTTTATTGGAAGTAACTCTTTTCCGATTAATGCGAATCGTTTGCAAGGCTATTGGGCATTTGCATTAAATGATTTTCCGTTTGCTACTTCAGGACAGGCTCCTGCTGGAGCAACTACAGTTCCTAACCCGATTGCTTCATCATCACCAATTCCAGCTGGCTCTTGCGTAGTAACTGGAAAATTTTCAGAAAATTTAGTAATTAATGGAAATGAAAACAAAGATGTGGTAGTTACTTTGTCGCTTTCAATTAACAAAAGTTTCGAATGGCAAGAGGTTATTGCCGACGGAAAATTTGAACCTTCCATTGGTGAAAATATTGTGGATATGGGTTTAAGAGGATTGATTCCAGCTTTTTCAAAATAACTATTTTGCAAAAATAATACACACAACTTCTTTTATACTTTGTAAAGAGGTGATGTTCAACGGTAGTTAAATTATTTTAAATTCATTATAAATAAGCATCAAAAGGTTGTGGTTAAATTCAAATAGCTGTATTTTTGTTCTGATTTTTATAAAACTATTACAATCAAATAAAATTATGGCAAAATCAGCACTTTTGAAGTCATCTATCGTAAAAAAATATTGGATGGCTCTTACAGGTTTATTTTTATGCTTGTTTTTGGCAGGTCATTTAGCGGGAAATCTTCAATTGATTTTTGGCACTAGCAAACAATTCAATGAGTATGCATTGTTTATGACTACCAATCCGGCGGTAAAATTATTATCTTACGTTACTTACATTTCATTATTATTCCACGCAATTGATGGAATTTTATTGACAATTCAAAACAGAAAAGCTAGGCCAGTAGGTTATGTTAAAACTGATGGTTCTACAACAAGTTGGGCTTCTAGAAACATGGCGGTTTTAGGAACTATTATTTTAGTTTTTATTGCAACACACATGGTGAATTTTTGGGCAAAAATGCATTTTGATAAAAATATGCCTTTAGTTTCCAAGCAAATGGATAATGGAATGGGAGCTATGCAGCTTCAGCTAGTGGGAACAAAAGATTCTCAAATGCCTTTCTTTCCTTTGGATGAAAATGGAAAATTAACTGCGGTTCAATTTCAAAAAATCAAGGAGCAAACTAATGGCGCTTTTGATTTAGAAATAAGAGATGTCACTAATGTATACAATAAGAAAACAAATGAAGTTGTTTTTGAAGGTTATAAAGATTTATACAAATTAACAGTAGATTTCTTCAAAGACGCAAAATACGGATTGCTTTTTACAATCGGTTATGTGTTAGCAATGCTGGCAATGGCATTTCATTTATGGCATGGTTTTCAAAGTGCTTTCCAATCGTTAGGTATAAACAATAAATTTACACCTGCAATCAAATTTTTCGGAAGAGCATTTGCTGTAATTGTACCTTTATTATTCGCAATTATTCCAATTTTCTTACATTTTAAAAAATAATCAACACACATATATATTATGAAGTTAGATTCTAAAATACCACAAGGTCCAATTAAAGACAAATGGACCAATCATAAAGATCATTTAAATCTTGTTGCTCCTAATAATAGACCAAAAATCGATATTATTGTGGTAGGAACTGGATTAGCAGGTTCGTCTGCTGCCGCTTCTCTTGCAGAAATGGGTTATAATGTAAAATCATTTTGTTTTCAAGATTCGCCACGTCGTGCACACTCAATTGCAGCACAAGGTGGAATTAATGCAGCCAAAAATTATCAAAATGATGGTGACAGTGTTTACCGTCTTTTCTACGATACCATCAAAGGTGGTGATTACCGTGCTCGTGAAGCTAACGTTCACCGTTTAGCTGAAGTTTCTGGTAATATCATTGATCAATGTGTAGCGCAAGGAGTTCCTTTTGCACGTGAATATGGTGGGATGTTAGACAACCGTTCGTTTGGAGGAACACAAGTGCAACGTACTTTTTATGCTGCCGGACAAACAGGTCAACAATTACTTTTAGGTGCTTATTCAGCTTTATCAAGACAAATCGGATTAGGTCGTGTTGAGATGTTCAACCGTCACGAAATGTTAGACTTAGTAAAAGTGGATGGAAAGGCACGTGGTATTATTGCTCGTAATTTAATTACAGGTGAAATCGAAAGACATTCAGCTCACGCAGTTGTTATTGCTTCTGGAGGTTACGGAAACGTTTATTTCCTTTCAACAAATGCAATGGGAAGTAACGTAACTGCATCGTGGAAAGTGCACAAGCAAGGAGCGTATTTCGCAAATCCATGTTATGTACAAATTCACCCAACATGTATTCCAGTTCACGGTACAAATCAGTCAAAATTAACGTTGATGTCTGAATCGTTGCGTAACTCAGGACGTATTTGGGTACCAAAGAAAAAAGAAGATGCAGAAGCAATTAGAGCAGGAAAATTAAAACCAACTCAAATCGCTGAAGAAAATAGAGATTATTATTTAGAAAGAAAATATCCAGCTTTTGGAAACTTAGTACCTCGTGATGTAGCTTCTAGAGCTGCAAAAGAAGTATGTGACGAAGGCCGTGGTATTGAAGCTAATGATACTAATGAAGGGGTTTACTTAGATTTTTCTACGGAAATTCAAACTAAAGGACGTCAAACAGCTTATGCTAAAGGAAATCATAATCCTACAGCAGAAGAAATTACAGCGTTAGGAAAACAGTGGTTAGAAGAGAAATATGGTAACTTGTTTACAATGTATCAAAAAATTACGGATGAAAATCCATACGAAACTCCAATGAAAATTTATCCAGCAGTTCACTATACTATGGGTGGTGTTTGGGTAGATTATAACTTACAATCTACTATTCCGGGTTGTTTCGTAACGGGTGAAGCTAACTTCTCTGATCATGGTGCAAACCGTTTAGGAGCTTCGGCTTTAATGCAAGGTTTGGCTGATGGTTATTTCGTATTGCCATACACGCTTTCGAACTATTTAGCAGATGAAATTCGTACAGGAAAAATTTCAACAGATTCTCCTGAATTTGATGAAGCTGAAGAAAGAGTTAAAGGTTTAATTAATAAATTCTTAAACAATAAAGGTTCAAAATCAGTTGATTATTTCCATAAAAAATTAGGTTTAATTATGTGGAATAAAGTAGGAATGGGTCGTAATGCAGCACAATTGACTGAAGCTATTGCTGAAATCGCTGCTTTAAAAGAAGACTTCTATAATGAAGTTTACGTGCCTGGAGCTGCAGATGAATTTAACCAAGAACTAGAAAAAGTATTAAGAGTTGCAGATTACCTTGAATTAGGTCAATTAATGGCAATGGATGCTTTACAGCGTAATGAATCATGCGGAGGTCACTTCCGTGAAGAGTATCAAGATGCTGAAGGAGAAACTTTACGCGATGACGTGAATTTCAAGTTTGTTGGAGCATGGGAATATAAAGGCGAAGATATCAGCAAATCAGAACTTCATAAAGAAGAATTGAACTACGAAGAAATCAAAATTGCAGCTAGAAATTACAAATAACAGAATTATGAGCGCAGCTAAAAATATAAATATCACCCTGAAAGTTTGGCGTCAAAAAAACGATAAAGCTAAAGGAAACATAGAAACTTATAAATTAGATAATGTTTCTACAGCAAGTTCGTTTTTGGAAATGTTAGACCAATTAAACGAGCAATTAATTAACGAAAAGAAAGAACCTGTAGCATTTGATCACGATTGTCGTGAAGGAATTTGCGGATCTTGTTCTTTATATATCAATGGACGTCCGCACGGACCAGATACTGGAATCACTACTTGTCAGTTACACATGAGAATGTTTAACGACGGTGACACTATATTTATTGAGCCTTGGAGAAGTGCAGCTTTCCCAGTAATCAAAGATTTAGTAGTAGACAGAAGTGCCTTTGATAGAATTCAACAAGCAGGAGGTTTCGTATCGGTAAATACATCCGGTAATACCATTGATGCGAACTCTATTCCAATTCCAAAAGACGATGCAGATACTGCATTTATGTCTGCAGCTTGTATTGGTTGTGGCGCTTGTGTAGCTTCTTGTAAAAATGGTTCGGCTATGTTATTCGTTGGAGCTAAAGTTTCTCAATATGCATTATTGCCACAAGGGAAGGTAGAAGCTACACAACGTGTTTTAAATATGGTACGCCAAATGGATGAAGAAGGTTTCGGAAATTGTACAAATACTGGAGCTTGCGAAGTGGAATGTCCAAAAGGAATTTCATTAGAAAGCATCGCCCGTTTAAATAGAGAATTAATGAAAGCTTCTTTCAAATAATAGATAGAAGCTTCAAAATATAAAAAACGCATTCATTTATTTGAATGCGTTTTTTTTTGTTCTTTCTTAAAAGAAAAATTAAAAGTGTATTTTTACTTCTAATTCGAATTGTATGAAATGTATAGTTTTATTATTATTGATATTTTTCTCATTATTCTCTTCTGCACAGAATAATGTTTTGGTATTACAGAATAAAAAATCCAATCGATTAATTGAAATTAAAGAGAATAAACGTATCAAATTAGAAACTATCGACGGGCTACAATTGTATGGTAGATTTACAGTAGTTGATTCTTCTAGTATTATGATTGATGAGCAACTTATTTTATTGGAGGATGTGGTGAAGATGAGAAGAAAATCACTTTTTGGAACAATCGCTAATCCGATATTTATTGTATATGGTTCATTTGTGATAATTGCGGGTATCGCTACAATTGGGACAGGAGGTTTTGGCCCACTGATTGGCGCAACTCTTATAATAACAGGAACGCCAGTTTTTCTTGTTCCCTTACTATCAAATAAGCATCCTGTAGTAGATTGGACGTATTCAATAAAAACATAATAAATGAAAGTAGCCCTTTTTCAAACCAAATTAGCTTGGGAACAGCCCGAAACGAATCGAAAATTTATCGAAGAATATTTCCTGAATGAAGAAAACGATTTTGATTTATTTGTTCTTCCGGAAATGTTTACTTCCGGCTTTACGATGCATCCAGAAGTAATTGCAGAAACGATGAGTGGCGAAACTATTTTATGGCTCAAACAATTGGCGAAGCAGAAAATTTGTGCCATAACCGGAAGTTTAGTAATTCAAGAAAATGGCAATTTCTATAATCGAATGGTATTTGTGCATCCGTCAGGCAAAATTGATTATTATAACAAACGCCATTTATTCGGTTTGGCAGGTGAAGAAAAAGTTTATACAAAAGGAAAAGAAAAAGTAATAGTAAGCTATAATAATTGGAATATTTGCCTTCAAATTTGTTATGATTTGCGTTTCCCGGTCTTTGCTAGAAATACCGAAAATTATGATTTACTACTCTATGTTGCCAATTGGCCAGAAGTTCGTATTTCGGCTTGGGATGCGCTTCTGAAAGCTCGTGCAATTGAGAACATGACGTATACAATAGGCGTAAATCGAATCGGAGCAGATGCCAATGCGTTGGAATATCCAGGACATTCAAAAGTAATTGATTCTTTAGGAAATGAAATCTTATCTTGTGAAAACGAACTAGGTGTTTTTTGTGTCGAATTGTGTAAATCGAAACAAACTGAAATCCGTCAAAAAATGAATTTTTTAAACGATAAAGACGAATTTAAATTAATCTAAGCCAAATTCTTGTTCTACATCCCAGTTGGCGCGCACGTCAATTTTCTTTGGAAAGTAAATAATTTCTTCTGCTTGCTTTTTGGCTAAATAATTTCCGGTATCCCATTCTTCATTTCCGTTATCGTCATAAATGACACGAAGTGTATAGAGTTTTGGCTCGATAGTATCAAACGAAAATGAGGTTTCTTTTGTAGCCGTTTGCGAATACAAAACCAATCCATTATCATCTAAAACTTCTAAAATCAATGGGAATCGTTTTGCACCGATTAGATTCACTTTAAGATTCCCATAGTCGGAAAGTAATCTTGTGCTGAATTTAAAACTTAAAGAATCATTTTCTTTTTCGTAAAAATCTTTTATTGCACCCGGTAAAATTTCCATTGTGTATTTTTGCTCTTCTTCTTTGTTAAAATCAAACACAATTTCCTGATTATATTCATCGTACTTAGAAGTATATTGCACAAGGGTTGAATCCTTTTTTCGAATAAAAATCTTAGATTCGTCAATCGTGTTTAGCGGTGTTTTTGTGCCCAATTTAAAAGGATTTCTAAAAGCTAAAGAATTTCCTGATTTGTTTGAAATAACTAACGAATCTGCCTGTTTGAAATCTTTTATTCGCGTGGTAAATTCTTTGTAATAATCGCCATTTTTTATGCTTATTTGTACAGAATCTTTAGCAGCTAAAGGAAAGAAAACCTGTAAGGTATCGGTACTTTTTTCTGTAAATCTAGTTAAGCGTAATGGAATTTCCTTACCATTGTTCTTGCCAGTTACTTTTACGTTTTTGCCCTCTCCTGAGAAGCCCATAAATAATTTATTATTACTCTCTTGCGTAGGTCTTTCCGCTTTAAAAGCCATTTTTTCAGTAAATAATTCTAACTGATACATTGTAGTTGTTGGCAAAGTGACCACTTCGTTTAAGAAACCAATTTTATCACTTTTTGGATCAAATTTATTATTCCCTGATTTGTCTTTCAGTGCGATAATTCGATAATTTCCTTCTCTCAAATTCTCTAAAGAAAAATATTTTAAACTATCTAAAGTATTTGTAATGTATAAAGGCGTTTCATTATAAACCGTTGAATCTGTGAATTTTTCAGCATCATAAAGTAAAACAGAAACAAAATTATCAGGTTTTTCAGTGTAAGCATCTTTAATTTTTCCAACAACCGTTAAGGAATCGATATAACTTCCGGTTGAAAATACATATTTGAATTGCGAATAAGGATTATTCTCGTTGTTATCTGAGATGCTTTGGCCAAAATTGAAGCTATAAGTAGTGTTTTCTTTTAAGGTGTCCAAAATTTTAATGGATATGAATTTACTGGCACTTCCTTGCGGAACAATTATAGGTTGTTTCTTCATCGGTGGCGAAATAATCAGTTGTTTGGAAATGTCTTTCACCTTTATTAATTCATCAAAATTAATTTTTATGTCTTTTCCTTTAAAGTTAGTATTGAAATTATCTGGCGAACTGCTAACAATTTTGGGAGCTATCGAGTCTTTTGGCCCGCCTGTAATTGTACCTCTTTTGGCACAATTAGTTAATAACAATAGCGAAGCAATTAGAACAATAATATATTTTAATTTTGTCATCATAATAGAATAAAGAAGTTACAAAATAACAACTATAATTGGTGCAAACATACAAAATTTAGTAATTTTTATGAATCGGAATAGGCAATTGTTATAATACTAATCTTTGTGTTAGGAATTTGCATTAAGGCTCTCGCGCAAGCCTCTAAAGTTGCTCCTGAAGTAATTACATCATCAACCAGCAAAAAATGCTTTCCGCTGTCTTTTTCGCTAAACGTTACATCAAAAAGTGCATTTTTAATATCTGATCTTGCTTCTTTACTTTTTTTAGTCTGAGTTTTTGAATAGATTTTTCGATATAAAAGTTGTTCATTATAATTAAGTTGTAATTCTTCTGAAAGTGCTTTACAAAATGTAGACACCTGATTATAGCCTCTTTCTTGCAGTCTTTTTTTATGCAAGGGAACCGGAATTATTTCTGAAAATTGATGTTTAATTGCAATTTCTTTTAAATCATGGGTATACCATTTACCTAAAAATGTACCTATTTCTTGATGATTCTTATATTTTAAACTATGAATTAAATTCTGAGCAATTCCATCTTTATGAAAATACAACATTGCAGCTGCAAATTCAATGGGTAAAACACCATAAAATTTTTTCGCAACGTAATTGTCTTTTATGAGATGATGTTGGGTAAGAGGTAATTGGTGTCTACAATCGGCACAAAGTAGCACTTCTTTTTGCAACAAAAGTGAATTACAACCATAGCAAAGTTTCGGAAATAGTAAGTTTATCAGGTTTTTTAGCATCTTGTCGATTAGTCAGCGTTAGGCTAATATATTTACATACATTTGTGTTAAATTATAAAAATAATGGATAGAAAACAAAATATATTTAAAAAAATTAGTATTGTTATTTTGATACTGTCCTTGTCTTTTTTAAGTGTTAAATATTTCAAAGATGCAAATACGTATACGAAGCAAATTCAAAAGTCGGAATTAGAAATAAAAATTTTAGAAAGTCAGTTAGATGAAATCCTTACTAAATATGATTCATTGCAAGTAAAATCAAAAAAAAACAGTGATTTGCTCCTTCAAAATGAAGATGTTCGTTCTTTAAACGACTATTTTATTAGTAAAAATCAAGATAGTATTGTAGTTGAGAAAAAAAGGCAAATCAGTACTTCAGCAATAAAAAAATCGCGCAAGAAAACAAATGGTTTAGCTGCAACTAACATAAACGTGAAGGCCGTAAAGATTTTCTCAGCATTGCGTAAAGAGGAAGATTCCAAAATAAAACAATTAAGAGTTTGCTACACACTTTCCAGTACTCAATATATCGATAGTGGCTCAAAAAAGATATACATTCAAGTTGTTAATCCTAAAAATCAAATCATTTCTAACAACAACAATCCCGCGGAAAATGAATTTGGTACAGTTTTGTCTTATAGTGCTATTTCAAATGTATTTTTTGAAAACAGAGACGCTGATGATTGTCTTTATGTAAATCTTGAAGAAGGAAAAACTATTAAAGGTAATTTTATTATCAATATTTATGCTGATTTTACAAAAATAGGGTCTTCAATTTTTGAATATAAATAATTTGCGATTTAAAACACCAAAAACGTTTCTTTATTCCAATCCTATTTTTACTTTTGCAATATGGCAAAACAAGACGATATATTTAAGAATGTAGTTTCGCATGCAAAAGAGTACGGATTCATTTTTCCGTCAAGCGAAATTTACGATGGTTTGAGTGCAGTGTATGATTATGCTCAAAATGGTGTGGAGTTAAAGAAAAACATCCGTGACTATTGGTGGAAATCGATGGTGCAAATGCACGAAAATATTGTAGGATTAGATGCTTCAATCTTGATGCATCCAACTACTTGGAAAGCTTCCGGCCACGTTGATGCTTTTAACGACCCATTAATAGATAACAAAGATTCTAAAAAAAGATATCGTGCCGATGTTTTAATTGAGGATTATGCCGAAAAGTTAAATCAGAAAGCACAAAAAGAAATCGACAAAGCACGGGAACGTTTCGGCGCTTCATTTGACGAAGAGCAATATAAAACTACGAATCCACGTGTAATGGAATATTTGGCTAAAAAGAAAGAAATTCTGGAAAGGATGGCACGTTCTTTAGAAACAGAAAACTTAGCCGATGTAAAAGCATTAATCGAAGAATTAGAAATCGCATGCCCAGATTCAGGATCTAAAAACTGGACAGACGTGAAACAATTCAACTTGATGTTTGGTACAAAATTAGGAGCTTCTGCTGAAAGCGCAATGGATTTATACCTTCGTCCTGAAACAGCACAAGGAATTTTTGTAAATTTCTTAAACGTGCAAAAAACAGGAAGAATGAAAATTCCTTTCGGAATCGCACAAACAGGAAAAGCCTTTAGAAACGAAATCGTAGCGAGACAATTCATTTTCCGCATGCGCGAATTTGAACAAATGGAAATGCAATTCTTCGTAAAACCAGGCGAAGAAATGAAATATTACGAGTATTGGAAAAAAACTCGTTTAAACTGGCATTTATCGTTAGGTTTAGGAAAACAAAACTATCGTTTTCACGATCACGAAAAATTAGCACATTATGCAAATGCTGCAGCTGATATTGAATTCAATTTCCCATTCGGATTTAAGGAATTAGAAGGAATTCACTCAAGAACGGATTTCGATTTGAAAGCGCACGAACAATTTTCAGGTAAAAAATTACAATATTTCGATACAGAAACTAATGCAAACTACACACCCTATGTAGTAGAAACATCTGTTGGTTTAGATAGAATGTTTTTAGCGGTTTTCTCTAATTCTTTGCAAGAAGAAACATTACAAGATGGTTCAACACGAACAGTTTTACGTTTGCCTTCGGTATTAGCACCTACAAAAGCAGCCGTTTTACCTTTGGTTAAAAAAGACGGTTTGCCAGAACTTGCTCATAAAATTATAGAAGATTTACGTTGGGATTTCAACGTCGCTTATGACGAAAAAGATGCCGTTGGAAGAAGATACAGAAGACAAGATGCGCTGGGAACACCATTTTGCATTACTGTGGATCATCAAACTTTAGAAGATGAAACCGTAACGATTCGTCATAGAGATTCTATGAAGCAAGACCGCGTAAAGATTTCAGAATTAAGAAACATAATCAACACCGAAGTTTCGATGAGAAACTGGTTAATGAGAACGGTTTAATAAAACACGAAGTTGTTATACTAAAAAATCCCGAATTTTGATAAATTCGGGATTTTTTTTGACTGAACACTGAAAAACTATTCTTCAAGTGCGTTCCAACCTCTAGCTTTCAATTCAATTTTTGTATTGGCTCTTGTTATCAAATGCATTCCTTCGCTTTCTTGTGTCATATGACCGATTACGGTGAAGTTTGGATTCGCTTTAATTTTTCCGTAATCTTCCATTTTTATGGTAAATAATAACTCATAATCTTCACCGCCGCTTAGCGCGATTGTAGTGATATCGATATTAAATTCTTCGCACACATTAATCAATTGCGGATCTACAGGAATTTTCTCTTCATATAAATTACAACCAACGCCAGATTGTTTGCACAAATGCATTACTTCCGATGATAATCCGTCAGAAACATCAATCATTGAAGTTGGTTTCAACTCTAATTTTTCGAACAATTCTTTCAAATCTCTTCGTGCTTCAGGCTTTAGCTGACGCTCGATTAAATAAGTATAAGGTTCTAAATCAGGTTGATTGTTTGGATTGACTTGGAAAACTTGTTTCTCACGTTCTAAAATTTGTAAACCCATATAAGCCGCACCAATATCACCGGAAACTACCAATAAATCTGTTGCCTGAGCACCATTTCTATAAACGATATCTTCTAAATTTGCTTCACCAATTGCAGTGATGCTAATAATTAATCCTTTTTGAGATGAAGTAGTGTCGCCACCAATTACATCAACGCCATAGAATTTGGATGCACTCGTAATTCCAGCAAACAATTCTTCTAAGGCTTCCAAAGGGAAACGATTGGAAACGGCAATTGAAACGGTAATTTGAGTTGGTGTTGCATTCATCGCACAAATGTCAGATACATTAGCAACTACTGCCTTGTAGCCCAAATGTTTTAAAGGCATATAAGCCAAATCAAAATGAACTCCTTCGACTAATAAATCAGTAGAAACTACTACTTTTTTGTTTCCGAAATCCAAAACAGCGCCATCATCTCCAATACTTTTTAAAGTTGAAGTTTGTGTGACCGTAAAATGTTTTGTTAAATGGTCAATTAGGCCAAATTCGCCTAACGATGCTACACTGGTTCTTGATTGGTCTTTATTTTCTAACATGAATTATTTTTTTGCAAAGATACGATTTCAACAGCAAATACAATTTCAAAAAGTAATTTCCAAAAAACCTGTGCTAATCCGTGTTTGATTTTTGGTTATCCAATTCCCTCAATTTAGCATAAATTAAATGCGATTCATAACCTTTTCGAAGTAAGAAATCTACAAATTTTTTATTCTTTTTTGGCCCTTTTCTTTCTTTGATGCTTTCCCAATTTTTCTCCGCCACAGTATGAAAATTCGAAATATAAGTTGCTTCCGAAAGTTCTTTTAAAGCGATTGCGATAATTCTTGAAGAAATATTGCGAAATTTTAACTCATTTATAATGCGATTTTTACCCCAAAATTTATAATTGTGTTTGCCTCGAACAAAGCTTTGTGCAAAACGCTCTTCATTAATGAAATTGTTCTCAATTAAATACGTTAGAATTTCTTCTTTTTCTGACAAATTAGCAGAAAGCGCGTATAACTTTTCGTCTACTTCTTTATAGCAACGCTCTTGATAAGCGCAGTAATGTTCCAGTTTCGCTTTTATTTCTTGAGTTGTAAAACTTGTAAGGATTTTCTTTTCCAATTTATTAAACATAAGATAACGCAAAAATACACTTAGTTGTCAGATATTCAATATTTTTGTATAATTTAGTTCCTTTTTGTTGGGAAAGAACAATCGAAAGTGATAAAGAAAAAATAGCACAAAATTGCGGGTACTCTTCCGTTTTCAGATAGTGCTTAGTTATATAATATATTAAAAATATGAAATTAAAATTACTTTTATTAAGTTTATTTTGCTCGGTTTTAGGGTGGGGACAGATTGCTGCTTGGGATTTTACTAATGATAACACACCTTTGGCAACATCAGCAGCGGAAGTTTACAATGCTTCCTTAGATGCTTCTAACTTGTTAACTAGAGGTACTACAGCAACTGCTTCCGCTGCTGTAAATTCTTTTAGAACTCTAGGTTTTCAAAATAATGGAATCGCAACTACAAATACGGATTTTTTTCAATTTACTTTATCAGCATCAGCTGGAAACACATTATCTTTATCAACAATTGATGCGATATTTGCAGGGACAGGAACCTATTCAGCGTCACCTGGTGTTACTTCGCAATTTGCATATAGTTTAGATGGAACTAATTTTGCATTGATTGCATCACCTCAAATAAATAGTGGTAGTCCAGCAACATTAGTGCAAATAACTTTGTCGGGAATACCAGCCCTTCAAAATGTTGCAGATGGTGTTACCATTACGATAAGATATTATGCTAGTGGTCAAACATCAACAGGTGGTTGGGGTTTTAATTCACCAAGTAATGGACAGTACGGTTTGGCAATTGGGGGAACAGTCTTACCATCCGCAGCCTCACCAGAAATCAACCTTCAAGGAAATGCAGTTTCAATAGTTTCAGGAGATGCAGCACCTGCTTTAGCAGACCACACTGATTTTGGTTCGGTTTCAACTGCTTCAGGAACAATTGTAAGAACATTTACCATTCAAAATACAGGAACAGCAGCTTTAACAATTGGAGCAATTACCATAGCTGGTGCAAATGCTGCCGATTTTACAGTTACGAGTTCACCAGCCGCTTCAGTTGTTGCGGGTGGTTCAACAACATTTCAAGTAACTTTTAATCCATCAGCCGACGGCGTGAGAAATGCAACAATTTCTATTGCAAATAATGATGCCAATGAAAACCCGTATACTTTCGCTATTCAAGGAAATGGTGTAAGCGCGCCAGTAATTACAAGTAGTTTAGCGGCTTCTGGTAATCAAGGTGCTGCTTTTATATATACAATTGCTGCTACCAACATAGCAACAAGTTTTACTGCTACCGGTTTACCAGCTGGTTTAATTATAAATACTTCAACAGGAGTCGTTTCTGGAACACCAACGGTTTCAGGAAGTTATAATATTACAATTACGGCTACAAATGGAATAGGTTCTGATAATCAAACGTTAGTTTTGACTTTAGGAACTGGACCTTGTTTGAGTAATGATTTTGAATCTGGATTTCCATCAAATTGGACTAATAATGGTACGTTTATAGGAGGGCAACAATGTCAAGGTGTTTCAGGCTTAGCCTTTAATGGCGCTAATGATGCCGCTATAACACCATTAATTATCAACCCTCAAACTTTAACTTTTCAAAAAAGAAGAAGCTCGAACTCAGATGCTTGGTCTATGACAATTCAAGTTTCACCTACAGGTTCTGCACCTTGGACAAACGTAACAACAATTACAACTATTTCGACGACATGTATTCTAGAAAGTATAGACTTAAGTTTTTTTAATTCAGGGAGTTACTATGTAAGATTTTTAGATACAAGACCATCTGGAAGTGCAGAGAGAACTATTGATAACGTTCAGGTTTTTTGTACTGTTATAGCAGGTCCAGAAATCAACGTAACTGGAAATACAGTAACAATAGCAGATAACGATACGACTCCTTCGGTAGTTGATAATACCAATTTTGGTGCTGCTTTAATCAATACCAATAGTGTTAAAACATTTACAATACAAAATCAAGGAACTACTGATTTGGTTTTGAGCGGTCCAATAACGCTATCAGACGTTTCTTTACCACAAGAGTTTGTAATTGTGCAACCCGCAATTACAACAATTCCGGCAGGAAGTTCAACCTCATTCACCGTTACATTTAACAGTGCTGTAGCTGGAACTTTTACAAACACCATAAATATAAATAGTAACGATACCGATGAGGCACTGTATAATTTTGATATTATTGCAACAGCTACACTTGTTACGCCTACCACTGGAACTGTTTTTAATCCGGGAGAATTAGTTTTTGTGGGGTATGATGGGCAAGTAAATAGCAGCGGTTCCGAAGATGAATATTTGATAGCTACATTAGTAGATATCGTGCCAGGAACATCATTTTCTTTAGTGAATTCAAGATATGAAGCCGGTGCAGCTGCAAATCTAAGAACCAATAAATGGGGAGGCGGAGGAGACGACGCTTCCGAGCGACCTTATGAAGTGAAGTTAACCTATAATGGTGTAACAAATATTCCTGCGGGTTCAGTGTTGCGTTTTGAAACTACAGGTAGTCTTTTTACTTGGATTTCGGTAGTTGACGTAATTACAGGAACCACCGCTACGACAAGAACAAGTGAATTTTCTGGAACTTTAATTTCAGGAAATCCAAATATTTCCTCAAATGATCCCGACCAAATGTACTTAATGCAAGGTTCTTTTGCTTTTGACGGTACAATTACGCCTAATGAAGCAAATTATTATTTATCAGGAACTCTTTTACACGGGTTAACAAATCGTGTGGCTTGGGTTCCTATTACTAGTGCATGTAGTGGTAGTTCAGCATCTGGTAACACAAGACAATCAAGATTACCAGCGGCTTTAACTTGTTTTAATGTGGAAAGTACGAATTCTTCTGCAGCTAGTGGTTTTTATGAAAATGACAAACAACACGGTATCGCAACCATTCGTCAAATTGTTTTAGGAATCTCTGATGTAGCGAATAATTGGACCTTAAGTTCAGGTAGATATACTTTAGACCCTTCAACTTCATTAACAACTAATGCTGGTAAAACTTTTTTAATAGGACCAAGTAATCCAGCAGGACAATGGGTTGGAAATGTAGACACCAATTGGTTTAACTGTGCTAACTGGGAAGGGTTAGCCGTTCCAAGTTTAACGACCAATGTAACAATTGATGCTACAGCTTTAAATATTGCGGCTATCGATTATAACGCAACCTATTCGAATGAATATTCAGACATCGCATATTCAAATGATTTAACAATTTCAGGAAGTAAAGTACAATTGGAAGCTTCTAATAATAATGTTTTAGAAGTTCATGGTAATCTTCAAATTACAAATACTGGAGTTTTAGATATGGACGATTCGAACACGGCAACACCAGATGGAATAATTCATTTATATAAAAATTGGATAAATAATGTGGGTCAAATTGCATTTGAAGAAGGAAACGGAACCGTTTATTTTGATGGAATAACAGACCAAATAGTAAGCAATGTAATTCCAGAAGGAACGGAGTTGTTTTATGATGTTGTATTAAATAATAACTATACAACTTCGATTTCAAATGATTTAATTGCAACGGGCAATTTAACAGTAAACAGCGGGAAATCAGTTGTAGTTTCATCAGATGATTATGTTCAGGTGAACAAAGCTCTTATAAATAATGGTACTTTTACTGTTTTAAACAATGGTTCGTTAATTCAAGTTGAAAATGGAATTGCAAATACAGGAAATATTTCCTTCCAAAGAAACACTGCGGGCGCACCTTTAGATTATGTGTATTGGTCATCACCTGTAAATACGGTAAATACACCTTCTGGAAATATTTACGCTTGGGATGCCGATATGCCAAATCCAAACTTAGGACTTGGAAACTGGGTTTATGCAGCAAACACAGCTATGCAATCGGGTATTGGATACATTATGAGAGATATGTTTTCAAGAAATTTTGTGGGAGTGCCAAGAAACGGAATCTATAACCCAACAATTACAAGAGGAGACGATACGGGTGCAGGATCAGCAGGTCCTAATGGAATTATGCGTTTGTTAACCGACGATAATTGGAATTTATTAGGAAATCCATATCCATCAGCGATTAGTATTGGTTCATTTTTAACTGCAAATACCGAAATTGATGGTTTCGTAAGATTGTGGACACATAACACACCGCCTAGCACGGCAACTATCGATCCTTTTTATGATAATTTCGTATCTAATTATACGGCTTCGGATTATATTGCTATCAATGGTTCAGGAGCAACAAGTGGTTCTGGAACATTAAGTGTAATAGGTGGTGGTCAAGGTTTCTTTGTATTAATGAATCCAGGTCCTGCGGGGACAAGCACTGTTACTTTTAATAATGCTATGCGCAATAAAGGCTACTCGAACAGTCAGTTTTTTAGAACCGCAAATACCACAAATGCTTTAGGTGAACATTTAGAACGTCACAGAATTTGGCTTGATTTTGTTTCTCCAACCGAAACAACGCGTTCATTAGTGGCTTATGTGGAAGGTGCTACCTCGGCTAAAGATCGAATTTTTGATGCCTTTACAGATTACAAATCAGCACAAAATTTCTATTCCGTATTAGATGCTGAAATTTTTACCATACAAGGGAAAGGTTTACCTTTTGATGTCAACGACCAAGTGCAGATTGGATTCAAAGCAGCATATTCAGGAAGTTTTACAATTGCTTTGGCAGAAGTTGACGGATTGTTTAGTGGTAACCAAAATATTTATTTAGAGGATAAATTACTTGGAATTATTCATAATTTAAAAGTGAATCCTTATAGCTTTACAGCAGCAGCAGGAATTACTAATGAAAGATTTGTACTTCGCTATACAAATGAAACATTAGGGAGTGAAGATTTTGAAATCAATTCAAATGTTTCAGTAGCTTCCACTAATGTCGTTACTGTTTTTGCTTCCACTGAAATGCTTGAAAGTGTTCGTGTTTATAATGTTTTAGGTCAGTTGTTAAGCAATGAGAGCAACATTAATGCAGCAACATTTCAAATCAACACTTTACAAAAAAACAGTGCACCGCTAATTATTCAAATAACACTACAAAACGGCGTTAAAGTGACCAAGAAAGTAATTTTTTAAGTCTATAAATGCATATATTTTAAAAGCCCAATCGATTTCGATTGGGCTTTTTTGTGGCTAAACAATGGTTAAATTATCTTTCCAAGTAATTAAATTTAAAAAAATAAGAGTACATTTGCAAAATATTTAAAAAAATAAAAACCACCGTAAAGTCTTTAATTTAAAGGGCTTAATAAATTAAAAAGCAATGAAGAGGTCATAAACGCCTCTTGAAGTCGTTCTTATGGAAAAAATTCTACCCCTATTATTTGTTTTAAGTTCATTTATGTCTTATTCACAATGTCTTTATCCAATTTCTAATACGCAAGTTGGTGTGACGCAAACTTTTTCGGTAAACAATCCTGGTCAATCTTATGGAATTACTACAAGAACAGATCGATTTGTTAGAGTTAATGTGGTTCAAGGTTTTCAATACACCTTTAGTGTTGGTAACGTTGATACTACTTTTGATGAAAATATTAACGTTTATGAGGGTACAACAAATGCGCAAATTATAAGTGCAACTGGTGCAACCGGAACTTCAATAAACTGGACAGCCACCTTTTCTGGAGATATTAAAATTATTGTTTCTCAGGGAGCATGTGTTCACACAAATACAAGTAATGTAACTTTAACTATTGCATTAACAGGTGTTGGGAATACTTTAGATGATCAAACAGCTACAGCTATTGACACTTGGGTAGGTCATGTGTATAATTGGGTAGCCGGTTCTGCACCTCCAGGAGGAGCATCTCCAGTTGCACCAGCAAATTCTTATCCTTTTGATGCACCAAATTACGTAGGTTATTATAATGTCGGTAGTCAAAATTTTGCAGAAGGTTTTATTTCAATTGGTTCGGGTTTTCCAGTCTTATCGGGCGGAACTATTCGTACAAACATAACTGCTGAAAAAATTGCGGTTAGATATAGAATGACTTCAACGCTTCCAGCAGGTTGTTACATTGTTAGATTACGAGGCGATGATGGAGTTAGGTTATATAATGATGGAGTATTGGTCTTTAATGAATGGAGAGAACAATCGCCTACAATTTATTCTAATGTGCTAGTTTATTTAGATGGCAGTGCTGATTTAATCTTTGATTATTATGAAAATGGAGGTCAAAATATTGCTGAAATAGAAATTATACCTTTTAGCAATACTTCAAATTCAATTGCGGGCGCAAATAGAATAGTTTGTAGTGGTATTTCAGCTGGCCTTTTAGACGGTTCAAGTTACGCGTATAACGGATCTACCATTAACCCTTCAATTGTTTTTCAATGGCAAGTTTCTACAGATAACATAACTTTCACAAATATTTCGGGGGCAACAAGTGAAAATTACACACCGGTAACAATTACAAATACAGGCACGAGTGATATTGTACTTTATTACAGAAGAGTCGTAAACGCTGCTTCAAGTGTAGGAAACTGTAACAATGAAAGTAATGTCATTACAGTGACTACAACCCCAGACGGAGGTGTTCCTACATCAACTGCAGCAACAACAATTACTTGTAATTCGTTTACTGCTAATTGGAATACTAGACCAAGTGCAACTTCTTATGTGTTAGATGTTGCAACTAATTCTAGTTTTACTGCAGGAACTTTTGTTACGGGTTACTCTGGTTTAAACGTTGGTAATGTAACTAGTTTAAATATTACTGGTTTAGCAAATAATACAACTTACCATTATAGAGTACGTGCGGTGTATTCATGCGGAACAAGTAATGTTTTTAATAGAATTCAATTAACAACTACTGCATTTTCTGGTCCAGTTGCACAGCCTGCGACGGCTATTTCTTGCGATAGTTTTACAGCAAATTGGAATACACTTGTTGGAGCAACTTCTTATATAATTGATATTGCCACGACTTCAACATTTACAGCAGGAACTTTTATCTCAGGTTTTGAAAATACAAATATTGGGAATACTACATCGATCAATTTAACAAATGTATATAGTAATCCTGTTTATTATAGAGTTCGTGCTATGGGACCATGCGGAACAAGTAGCAACTCGTCAGTAATTACCGTAAATCGCGCCACGACAACTTGGAATGGAAGCACTTGGTCAATTCCACCTACGACTTCCACTTTAGCAATTATTAATGGAAATTATGACACAGCGATAAACGGAAATTTTGAATGCTGTAGTTTAAACGTAAATGCTGGGTTTACTTTAACGATTACTCCGGATAGATATGCTTTGGTTCAAAATAATTTAAATGTAGCTGGAACTTTGAATGTTATGAATAATGGTTCTTTAGTCCAAGTCAATGATTTAGGAGTTAATACTGGCGTTATTTCTTACCAACGAAGTACAACAGGCAACTTGTTTGATTATGTATATTGGTCATCTCCTGTAAATGGAGCGACAACTCCCGGCGGCAATATTTATGCTTGGGATGCGGTAGTGGGAAATCCAAACGGTGGTCAAGGAAATTGGTTTGGAGCAGCTAACACTGCGATGTCAGCGGGTATAGGTTATATTATGAGAGATGTTTTCTCAAGAAACTTTGTAGGAACACCAAGAAATGGAATTTACAATACCGCAATCCAAAGAGGTTCTGATCTAGGAGCTGGATCTGTAGGGCCAAACGGAATCTTGCGTTTAAATACAGATGATAACTGGAATTTATTAGGAAATCCATATCCATCTGCAATTAGTGTTTCAAAATTCATTGCAGCAAATCCAATAATTGACGGTTTTGTGCGTGTTTGGCCTCATTCTTCACCACTATCCTCAGCTAATGCAGATCCATTTTATAATGATTTTGTTTACAATTATAGAGCGGGCGATTATATTGCAATTAATGCTTCTGGGGCCACAAGTGGTGCAGGAACATTGTCTGTAATTGGCTCTGGACAAGGATTTTTTGTGTTAATGAATGAAGATGCTGTGTCAGGAAATCCCTCAACTACAAGTGTGGTGTTCAATAATTCAATGCGAGATAAAGGATATTCAAACAGTCAGTTTTACAGAACCACAGCAAATACAACAACCTCAGAAGATACGCTAGAACGTCATCGAATTTGGTTAGATTTCATTTCTCCATCAGAAACTACGCGTACATTAATCGCTTATGCTGAAGGTGCAACAATGCAAAAAGACAGATTATTTGATGCGCTTACAGATTATGAACCTGCTCAAAATTTCTATTCTTTGATTGATACCGAAATAATGACTATTCAAGGTAGATCGTTACCGTTTGATAGGAATGATCAACTGCCGCTTGGTTTTAAAACTTCTGTCCCTGGCAATTTTACTATTGCAATCGCTGAGGTTGATGGTTTGTTTAGCACTAATCAAAACATTTATTTAGAAGATAAGTCAAATGGAATTATTCACAATTTAAAAGTAAACCCATATCGTTTTACCAGTACGGCGGGAATTAACAATTCACGTTTTGTTATACGTTATACTAATGAAACACTTGGTAGTGCTGATTTCACAGGTGATGCGAGCGCTGTTTTCGTTGCTTCAAATAATGGGCTAACAGTTACATCAACACAAGAAAATATAGCGGAAATTGAAGTATACGATTTGCTTGGAAGAAAATTATATCAAAGTAAAAACATAGATTCGCAAGCGCATGTAATGCACTCAATTCAAAAAACAAACAGCGGATTAATACTTACAATTACCTTAACAAACGGTAAAAAAGTATTAAAGAAAACGATTTATTAATCTTATATACTTACAAAAATAAATTTAAACCTGCTTTTATTGGCAGGTTTTTTTGTTGATAGCGTTTGTCTTAAAACCTTATCTTTACAAAAAATAAATCACATTGAATTCAAAATACGACATCATAATTATTGGCGGCGGAGCAGCCGGATTTTTCACAGCAATCAATAGTGTAGAAAATAATCCAAACCTGAGCGTAGCCATTTTAGAACGCGGTAAAACAGTTTTAGAAAAAGTACGGATTTCAGGCGGTGGAAGATGTAATGTAACCCACGCTTGTTTTGTGCCTAATGATTTGGTAAAGTTTTATCCGAGAGGAGAACGCGAATTAAAAGGGCCATTTAATCAATTTTGCTCCGGCGATACTATCGAGTGGTTCGAAAAACATGGAGTCGAATTAAAAATTGAAGAAGACGGAAGAATGTTTCCTGTTTCCGATTCTTCAGAAACTATAATAGATTGTTTCATGGACGCTGTAAAGAAGTTAAAAATTGATGTTTTAACAAATCATAGTGTGCAAGAATTATATAAAACTGAAACCCATTGGAAAGTAACCACAACGCAAGATGTCTTTACGTGCGAAAAAGTAGTTATGGCGACAGGAAGCAATCCAAAAATATGGGAATTATTACAGAATTTAGGCCATTCTATTGAAGAACCGGTTCCATCACTTTTTACATTCAACGTGAAAGATGTGAGAATTAAAGAATTAATGGGAATATCAACTCCTGCGACTGTTAAAGTTAAAAAGTCGAAATTAGAAGCTTCGGGACCTTTATTAATTACACATTGGGGATTAAGCGGCCCCGGAATTTTGAGATTGTCAGCTTGGGGAGCAAGAGAATTATCCGACAAAAAATATCATTTCGCGATTATGGTGAATTGGCTAAATGAAACTTCATTTGATGAAGCTATTGAAGCTCTAAAAGAAAGTAAAGAAGAAAATGCAAAGAAGTCAGTTTTAAAATATCCACAATTTGAATTGCCAAAACGTCTTTGGGAAAACTTAGTGAAAGCAGCTGGAATTTTGGAAGAAATGAAATGGGCTGATTTAAATAAAAATCAATTGAACGCACTTACCGAACAATTGACAAATGGGGAATATCAAGTAAATGGAAAAAGTACGTTTAAAGAGGAATTTGTAACCGCTGGCGGAATCCAATTAAAAGAAGTCAACTTCAAAACAATGGAAAGTAAATTGTTACCTAACCTTTATTTTGCCGGTGAAATTCTAAATATCGATGCGATTACAGGCGGATTCAACTTTCAAAATGCTTGGACCGGCGGCTTTATTGTCGCTGAAAGTATCACGAAACAGTAAAAAGCGTAGCAAAATAGTTGTCATCCTGAATTCGTTTCAGCATTTCATTTAAGTAGATATTGAAACGAATTCAGCATGATAAATAGTGCATATTGTTTGATTTCGCTCTCTAACTTTTCATTAAATCTCTAACTTCTAATCCGTGAATCTGTGGTTAAAACTAATTTTTTTATTTGATTTTTACCATTGAACTTGCCATTGATTTTTGAAATCCCTATCTATTCAAATAGTAAATACTTCCATTTAGAACCGCTGCAAAAGCTACCCAAATTAAATACGGAATAAACAAATAAGCCGCCTTTTTATCAATTTTCTTGAAGATATGAAAGGTTTCGTAAATAACCAACCAAAGCAAAATAACTTCAATTAAAGCCAATAGAACGTTATTCAATCCAAAGAATAAATACGACCAAAGTGCATTTAAAAGCAATTGAACTGTGAAGAAAAGTAAAGCTTTCTTTACTAATTCTCTTTGGTTTTCTAACTGGTTCCAAATCATTCCTGCAGCAATTCCCATCATGATGAAAAGCAAGGTCCAAACGGGAGCAAAAAGCCAATTCGGCGGATTGAAACTTGGCTTTATTAGTGTTGGATACCAAGTATTTATGCTCGATTGCGTAGTGATACTCGATAAATAACCAACCACTAAACAAATGGCTACACAATATATAATTCGTAAAGATTTACTCATGACTTTAATTTTATAAGCAAATTAACGAAATATCATTGAAAAAAATCAATCAAATTGGGTATTTTTGCTAAAATATTAAGTTATGTTTTCTGAAAAAGATTTTATCGCTGGGAAATCCAACACCATAGAAACCGCTGCATTTGAATGGAGTGCGGCAAGTAATATTGCTTTGGTAAAGTATTGGGGAAAAAAAGAAAATCAGATTCCAGCAAATCCTTCCATAAGTTTTACGTTAAACAACTGTAAAACGATTACGAAGTTGGAAGTTGCTAAAAAATCGGATACCACTTCTTTCTCTTTCGATTTATTGTTTGAAGGGAAATCCAAAGAAGATTTTAAACCGAAGATTCAAAAATTTTTTGAAAGAATCGAGGAATATTGTCCGTTTTTGAAGGAATATCATTTCAAAATTGACACACAAAATACCTTTCCGCACAGTTCAGGAATTGCATCATCTGCTTCCGGAATGGCTGCGTTGGCAATGAACATAATGAGTTTAGAAAAAGTACTTAATCCTACAATTTCTGAAGATTATTTCTTCGCGAAAGCTTCTTTTCTAGCACGATTAGGAAGTGGAAGTGCCTGTAGAAGCATCAAAGGACAGGTTGTTGTTTGGGGAAATCACGCGGAGATTAATGCGAGTTCTGATTTATTTGGTGTTGAGTTTTCAGATATTCATCCAAATTTTAAAAACTTTCAAGATACTATTTTATTAGTTGATAAAGGCGAAAAACAAGTTTCTAGCACGGTTGGACACGATTTAATGCACAATCATCCTTATGCCGATAGAAGATTTGCGCAAGCGCACGAAAATTTAGCAAAAATGAAAACCATTCTATCTAATGGAGATTTGGAGGAATTCATCAAAATTGTAGAAAGCGAAGCCTTGACTTTACACGCCATGATGATGACTTCGATGCCTTATTTTATTCTGATGAAACCGAATACCTTAGAAATCATCAACAAACTTTGGAACTTCAGGAATCAAACGCAAATTCCGGTTTGTTTCACACTCGATGCTGGTGCAAATGTGCACGTTTTATATCCAGAAAATGTAAAAGAAAAAGTGTTGCAATTTATTCAAGATGAATTGGTTGTCTTTTGCCAAAAAGGGCATTATATTTGTGACGAAATTGGAAATGGTGCAAAGCAATCGAATTAATTTGTATCTTTATTCTAAATATCCCAAAAATGGACATTCAATTAGAGAAACAAGAGCTTATGAAATTGCTGAAGCAAACAGAAAATCCCTCAGTGATTAAAGGCATTCGAAAAGTTTTTCAAAAGGAAAAGAAAGATTGGTGGGATGAACTAAGCGTTGACCAACAAAATAGCCTTAATGAGTCTTTAGAGGAATATGAAAGAGGTGAATTTTCATCATTTGATGAATTTATTAAGCCTTATTTATAGAATGCGGGAAGTAATTATAACTCCTTGTGCAAAAAAAGAAATTCTAAACATTTTCGAGTATTTAGAATTTAAGTGGAGTGAAAGAATAAGAAGGAATTTTGCAAATAAATTATATAAGATAGTTGAAACGGTTACTCATAATCCAGAGTTATTCCCAACATCTGCTGTAAATATAAAATTTAGAAAATGCGTAATAACAAAGCAAGTGTCGCTTTTTTTGCCATTTTAATAAAAATATAATTGTTATTGTCTCCGTATTTGATACGCGACAAAACCCAAATAAAATCACTAAAACTGATTCGTAACATTATGAAAGGACCACTTTTTTACTCAAAAATATTGCTTTTCGGAGAATATGGAATTATCCAAGATTCGAAAGGACTTTCAATTCCGTATAATTTTTATAATGGTGCTTTGAAAAGTGATGAAAATCCTTCAGATGTTGCTATTAAATCAAATGAAAGCTTAAGAAAATTCGCGTTGCATTTAAAACAATTACAAGCTGAGCAACCCGAATTAGTTACGTTTAATTTGGCTGTTTTGAATACCGATATTGCTAACGGAATGTATTTTGATTCTACTATTCCGCAAGGATATGGTGTGGGAAGTAGCGGTGCTTTAGTGGCTGCTATTTATGATAAATATGCCGATAATAAAATTACCGTTTTAGAAAATTTAACGCGTGAAAAATTATTACAACTGAAAGTTATCTTTTCGCAAATGGAATCTTTTTTCCACGGGAAAAGTTCAGGTTTAGATCCGTTAAATAGTTATTTAAGTATCCCGATTTTAATCAACTCCCACGATAATATCGAAGCAACTGGAATTCCTACACAAAGTACAGAAGGGAAAGGTGCTGTTTTCTTAATCGACTCTGGAATTGTGGGCGAAACCGCTCCCATGGTTTCTATTTTTATGGAAAATTTAAAAGACAACGGTTTCAGGAATATGTTAAAATCGCAATTCATCAAATATACGGATGCTTGTGTGGAGAATTTCTTGCATGGCGATGTGAAATCCTTATTAGAAAACACAAAACAGCTTTCAAAAGTAGTTTTAAGTAATTTCAAACCGATGATTCCAGAGCAATTTCACCAAATTTGGCAAAAGGGAATTGACACGAATGATTACTATTTGAAATTATGTGGTTCTGGCGGTGGCGGTTATATTTTAGGATTCACTCAAGATTTAGACAAAGCGAAAGATTCTTTAAAAGACTATAAATTAGAAGTAGTTTATAATTTTTAATAAGTTTTTTTTGAAGATTACTTTGGACATAAAATTTTGAATACTAAATAAAATGCTCACAAGAAAATCCAAAATACTTCTTAAGAAAATCATCAGTTTTTTCTCTGTAATTAGAGGGTATAATATTTGGGTGATTGCTTTAGCGCAATATTTAGCGGCAATTTTTATTCTAGCTCCCGAAAAAAGAGCTATGGAAATTATTCTCGATTGGCGACTTTTTCTAATAGTAATTGCATCAACTTTAACGATTGCTTCGGGTTATATTATCAATAATTTTTACGATGCCAAAAAAGACTTAATCAATCGCCCGCGAAAAGCGATGATTGATCGATTAGTCAGTCAGGAAACCAAACTAAAAGTATATTTTGCTATAAATGGCTTGGTCGCTTTGTTGATGTTTTTCGTTTCTTGGCGTGCAGTTTTATTCTTCTCAACTTATATTTTCTTGATTTGGTTCTATTCCCACAAGCTGAAAAAGATGTTTTTAATAGGGAATCTTACAGCTTCAATTCTCGCAGTTTTACCATTTTTCGGGATTTTAATGTATTATAAAAATTTCTATAGCGTAATTTTTGCTCACGCATTCTTCTTGTTTTTGCTAATTTTTATCCGGGAATTGATTAAAGATTTGGAAAATATTGAAGGTGATTTGGTTGCAGATTATAAAACTATTCCGGTTGTTTTTGGTGACAATAAAGCAAAAACAATTATATCTACTTTAGCTGCTGTTACTTTGATTCCAGTTTATTTGCTCGTTGAGATTTATGACATTGGTTATATGGATATTTATTTCTATTTGAGTTTAGCGGCTTTATTATTTTTTGTGTTAAAATTGTGGAAATCAACAACTAAAGCAGATTACTTAAAACTACATTTTTTGTTGAAATTCATAATTGTTTCGGGAGTATTTTGTATCGTATTGATTGAGCCTGCGGTTTTAATTCACGGCAAAACAGTAATTCTAATGCATTCACTGTCTATTTATTAGTTCTATTGTCAACCCATTTTCGTATTTAAAAAACTAATGTGGATGTTTACATATATTAGTTATATCTTTGCAAAAATTTGTTTATAATTATGTCACGTCAAGGAAATGATAAAAGTCGTCCAGGTTCTGCACGACAGGGAGGTTACAAGAAGGATAGTAACTCTAGAGGAAATGCGCCAATTCGTAAAGCGCCCTCTAAATTTGCAACCAAACCAGAAGCAGCAAAACCGGAGGCACCAAAGGCTCCAAAAGCACCAAAAAGACCATCGAATCCAGACGAAATGCGTTTAAATCGCTACATTTCTAATTCAGGAATGTGTAGCCGAAGAGATGCGGATATTTATATTCAAAGTGGAAATGTTAAAGTAAATGGCGTTCCAGTTACAGAAATGGGCTATAGAGTTAAATTAACTGATGCTGTTCAATTTGATGGTGTAAATATTACTCCAGAAAAGAAAGAATACGTCTTGTTAAACAAGCCGAAAAACTTTTCAACGGCCGGTGACGATACAATGGGCGCTGCAAACGTTTTAGATTTAGTTAGAAATGCTACGAAATCAAATTTGTTTCCAGTAGGAAGAATGGATAAAACCACAACGGGTTTGTTATTGTTTACAAACGATACTGAAATTGTACAGAAATTTACCGTTCCTAACCAACGTTCATCAAAAGTTTATCAAGTTACGTTAGATAAAAATCTAAAATACGAAGATTTAGAGCGCATTCAAGCAGGAATGATGATTGAAGATCACAAAGTTTTTGTTGAAGAAGTTACGTACATTGAAGATCAGCCAAAAAGCGAAATCGGAATTAAAATGAAAACATCAAATGTAAAAGTAGTTCGTAAGATTTTCGAACACCTAAAATATGATGTTTTAAAAGTAGATCGTGTAACTTTTGCGGGCTTAACCAAGAAAAATTTACCAAGAGGTGATTGGCGATTCTTGACAGAACAAGAAATTATCAATCTTAAAAATTCTTAAAAAAATATAGTTCATAAAATAGATAGACACATCGATTTTTTCTTTGTGTCTTTTTTAATGCTTTTAAATTTTTAATTTATGCCCAATCAATTACAACAAATTGCCATTCGATGGTTTGATGCTTTTAATGCCAAAGATTTAGAAAAATTACTAGCATTATATGATGACGAAGCCCAACATTTTAGTCCGAAACTAAAAATTCGTCAGCCAGAAACGAACGGTTTAATTATTGGGAAACCAGCAATGCGCGTTTGGTGGCAAGATGCTTTTGATCGATTACCGACTTTACATTATAAAGTAACGTCATTAACTGCAAATACCGATCGTGTTTTTATGGAATACATACGTCAAGTAGAAAACGAAGAAGATTTATTAGTCGCCGAAGTTTTAGAAATTAAAGAAGGAAAAATTATTTTTTCTAGGGTGTATCACGGGTAGTTATTACTCCACAAACTCATAATCCTTATAAACAGCTTCAATTTCGGTAAAGATATCCAACAATTGATTAATGCCATCCGTAGTTACTAATTTTTGTTTGTACTCTTTGAAACTGTGAATCCCTTTGAAGTAATTAGTATAATGTCTGCGCATTTCCACTACGCCTAAGCGTTCGTTTTTCCATTCTACGCTCCAGATTAGGTGATTTCGTGCCGCTTCAATTCGATCTTTCATACTTGGTGCGGCTAATTTTTCGCCCGTTGCAAAGTAATGTTTGATTTCGTTAAAAATCCACGGATAACCAATCGCAGCACGACCAATCATCATGCCATCTAAGCCGTATTTATTTTTATATTCCAATGCTTTTTCAGGCGAATCGATATCGCCATTTCCAAAAATAGGCATCGTAATTCTTGGATTATTCTTGATGCGTTCTACATGACTCCAATCAGAATGTCCTTTATACATTTGTGCACGCGTTCTTGCGTGAACGGTCAACGCTTGCACGCCAATATCTTGCAAACGCTCTGCTACCTCGTCAATATTTATAGAATTTTCATCCCAACCCAAACGTGTTTTTACCGTTACCGGAAGACTCGTTCCTTTGATAACGGCTTTTGTGAGTCGAATCATTAAATCCACATCTTTCAAAACTCCGGCTCCAGCACCCTTACAAACTACCTTTTTTACAGGACAGCCAAAATTAATATCCACCAAATCAGGCTGTACGGCATCTACAATTCGTGAAGATAATTCCATAGCTTCTTCGTCACCACCAAAAATCTGAATGCCAACCGGACGCTCATAATCAAAAATATCTAATTTCTGCTTGCTTTTTACAGCATCACGAATCAAACCTTCCGAAGAAATAAATTCAGAATACATCAAATCAGCTCCGTGCAATTTACATAAACGACGAAAAGGGGGGTCGCTCACGTCTTCCATTGGTGCTAATAAAAGGGGAAAATCGGGCAATATGATGTTACCTATTTTGGACATTTTGCTGTGTTTTTTTTGCAAAGATAAACATTTTTTAAATCAGAGGCGTTTCCAGAAATTGAACTGCTTTAAAATCCAAAACTTTCGCTTATATTTGCAGATTAAATAGAACGGTATTTTCCGGAAATTTGACAGAATTAGAAGATGAAGAAAATTAGAAATTTTTGCATTATTGCGCACATTGACCACGGTAAAAGTACGTTGGCAGATAGGCTTTTAGGAGCTACTCAAACGGTTACCGCTCGCGAAGAAAAAGCCCAGTTGCTAGACAGTATGGATTTGGAGCGCGAACGTGGTATTACCATAAAAAGTCACGCCATTCAAATGGAATATACTTACAAAGGGGAAGATTATATTTTAAATTTAATTGACACACCCGGTCACGTGGATTTTTCTTACGAAGTTTCTCGTTCTATTGCAGCTTGTGAAGGCGCTTTGTTGATTGTCGATGCAGCGCAAAGTATTCAGGCACAAACGATTTCAAATTTATACTTGGCTTTAGAAAACGATTTGGAGATCATTCCAGTTTTGAATAAAGTAGATTTACCAAGTGCTAATCCGGAAGAAGTTAGTGACGATATTATTGATTTATTAGGTTGTAAATTAGAAGACATTATTCACGCTTCGGGTAAAACCGGTTTAGGTGTTGAAAATATATTAGCGGCTATCATTGAAAAAATTCCTGCACCAAAAGGGAATAAAGAGGAGCCGTTACAAGCTTTGATTTTCGATTCGCATTACAATCCGTTCCGTGGAATTGAAGTTATTTTTCGTGTCATAAACGGTGAAATCAAAAAAGGTCAGAAAATTAAATTTATGGCTACGGGCAAAGAATATTATGCCGATGAAATTGGAACCTTGAAATTAAACCAAGTGCCTAAGAATATTATTTCTACAGGAGATGTTGGGTACTTAATTTCAGGAATTAAAGAAGCGAAAGAAGTAAAGGTTGGAGATACAGTTACGGATGCAAAAGAGCCAACTGTAAACATGATTAAGGGTTTTGAAGATGTAAAACCGATGGTTTTCGCCGGAATTTACCCAGTGGACACAGAAGATTACGAAGATTTGCGTTCGTCTATGGAAAAACTACAGCTAAACGACGCTTCGTTGGTGTTTGTTGCTGAAAGTTCGGCGGCTTTAGGATTTGGCTTCCGTTGTGGATTCTTAGGAATGTTGCACATGGAAATCATCCAAGAACGTTTAGAACGTGAGTTTGATATGACGGTTATTACTACAGTTCCAAACGTTTCGTACCATGCTTATACCAAGAAAGAACCAAATACGATTTTAATTGTAAACAATCCATCTGATTTACCAGAACCTTCAAAATTAGATCGAGTAGAAGAGCCATACATCAAGGCAACAATCATTACAAAATCTGACTTTGTTGGAAACGTAATGAGTTTGTGTATTGAAAAACGTGGGGTTATTACCAATCAAACCTATTTAACTACGGAGCGTGTTGAATTAAATTTCGATATGCCGTTAGCCGAAATCGTATTTGATTTTTATGACCGTTTAAAAACAGTTTCTAAAGGATACGCTTCTTTTGATTATCATCCAATAGGATTGCGTGAGTCAAAATTAGTTCGTTTAGATGTTTTGTTGAATGCGCAACCAGTTGATGCGCTTTCGGCATTAATTCATGAAGCAAACGCCTTTCATATTGGTAAGAAAATGTGCGAAAAACTGAAGGAATTAATTCCGAGACAACAGTTTGACATCCCTATTCAAGCGGCTGTTGGTGCAAAAATTATTGCACGTGAAACCATTAAAGCTTTAAGAAAAGATGTAACTGCAAAATGTTATGGAGGAGATATCTCTCGTAAACGTAAATTATTAGAAAAACAGAAAAAAGGTAAAAAACGAATGCGTCAAGTAGGAAATGTTGAAATTCCACAAGAAGCATTTATGGCTGTTTTGAAACTAAATGATTAATATAATTGATACAGAAGAAACCCAATAGCGAAAGTTGTTGGGTTTTTTTATTAGAGCAGACAAAAACAAATCTGAATTATTTTAAAGTAGCTTTTAAGTTTTGATTTTTTCGGTAAAGTTTCTAAATAAATTTTCTTACCGTATGGCTTATTTTCGAACGCTTTTTTTCTTGATGTTCGTTTTAAAAGCCGCACCTAAAAAAATAAAAATAAAAATCAGCTATTTGTTTGATTCTTTTAGTTTGAATTCCTATATTTGCACTCCAATTATTGCGGGTATGGTGAAATTGGTAGACATGCCAGACTTAGGATCTGGTGCCGCGAGGCGTGAAGGTTCGAGTCCTTTTACCCGTACAGATTATTTATAAGAACCTCTAATTTTCAAAAAATTAGAGGTTTTTTGTTATAAACTAGTGCCGTTTTTTTTATCTAAAGCTTCCTAAATGACAGAATTCCATTAGTAATTCTAAATAAATCTTGAAAAAGCAATTTAACATTTGATTATCCATTTTTATGGGATTAAATCTAAACATTTTTTGTAATTTTGAATTTATTCAATAGACATTATGGAAAATATTAAGCAATACGTTCAAGAAAATAAAGACCGTTTTATAGCCGAATTAATCGAATTACTAAAGATTCCATCAGTAAGCGCAGATAGTGCTTATGCGCACGATGTAATTTTAACTGCAGAAGCGGTTAAAGAAAGTCTTGAAAAAGCAGGTTGCGATTTTGTGGAATTATGTGAAACGCCAGGCTATCCAATAGTTTATGGTGAAAAAATGGTTGATAAAAGCCTACCCACTGTTTTAGTTTATGGGCATTATGATGTGCAACCCGCAGATCCGGTTGAATTATGGACATCACCGCCTTTTGAACCTGTAATTAAAAAGACCGAAATTCATCCAGAAGGAGCAATTTTTGCGCGTGGTTCTTGTGATGATAAAGGACAAATGTATATGCATGTGAAAGCTTTCGAATACATGATTGCAAACGATTGCTTGCCTTGCAACGTTAAATTCATGATCGAAGGCGAAGAAGAAGTGGGTTCTAAAAGTTTAAGTTGGTTTGTAGAACGCAATCAAGAAAAATTAGCAAATGATGTTATTTTAATTTCCGATACTGGAATGATTTCTAACACACAACCCTCAATTACAACTGGCCTTCGTGGTTTAAGTTATGTTGAAGTTGAAGTTACAGGTCCAAACAGAGATTTACATTCGGGTTTATATGGAGGAGCAGTGGCAAATCCAATCAATGTGTTAACTAAGATGATTGCTTCGCTTCACGATGAAAATAATCACATTACGATTCCTGGTTTTTATGATAAAGTAGAAGAACTTTCTACTGCCGAAAGAGCCGAAATGGCAAAAGCACCTTTTTCATTAGACAATTATAAAAAAGCTTTAGACATTGAAGAAGTTGAGGGTGAAGTTGGTTATGTTACTAATGAAAGAAATTCAATACGTCCCACTTTAGATGTAAACGGAATTTGGGGTGGTTATACAGGTGAAGGAGCAAAAACTGTTATCGCTAGCAAAGCTTTCGCGAAAATTTCAATGCGTTTGGTGCCAAATCAAGATTGGGAAGAAATTACGCAATTATTTAAAACGCATTTTGAAAGTCTTGCACCAAAATCTGTCAAAGTGAAAGTAACACCACATCACGGCGGACAAGGTTACGTAACTCCAATCGACAGCATCGGTTACAGAGCTGCAAACAAAGCGTATACTGAGACTTTTGGCGTTCCTGCAATTCCAGTTCGTTCCGGCGGAAGTATTCCAATTGTAGCTTTATTTGAGAAAGAATTGAAAAGTAAAACAATATTAATGGGATTTGGTTTAGACAGTGATGCTATTCACTCGCCAAACGAACATTTTGGAATTTTCAACTACTTAAAAGGTATTGAAACGATTCCTTTATTCTATAAATATTTTGTAGAAATGAACAAATAAAAATAATGTGAGCCATTCGAAAGAATGGCTTTTTTAATGCAGTAAAATCCAGTCATTGTGCCAAAAATAATCCCATTTAGCCGTTGCGAAATCTTGTTTGGGATTAATTAATGTTTTGTATTCACCATTGTTGATGTTATTTTTACAAGCGATATAAATACTAATATCTTTTCCTTTATATTCCTCTTTTATCCGTTGGCAATATTGCCAAATAAAATCGGGTTTAGTTGCTAATATTTGTGCTTGTTTAGGCGAAAGGTTTTTGTAGTAATCATACAAACTGGTTTCTTGCGTAACATTGTCTTTTATAGTAATGGAAATAAATCCATCTCTTTTGCGCAACATCATGCGCCAACTTAATCGGTGACCTTCCTCGGTCCAAAGCACATCACCTTTAATTAGATGATGTCTTAACGGCAATAAGAATTGGACAAACAAAAAGGGGATTAGCAAGTATATAAATGTTTTCTTTCCAAAACAATTAGTTACTTGTAACGTGTCAATTATAGGTTTATTCTTAAAAAATAACGCTCTAATTTTTTCCGGAGGATAAAAAAACAAGCTAAGACTCAGCGCGAAAAATGGAAAAATTCCGATTTGTAAAAAAATGGCGTTAAATAAATGAAAACCTAAGGAAGCTAAAAGTGCAATGGTTCTCGTTTTTTTGAATACTAATAAAGGAACAATTAGCAAATCGAATAGTATGCCGCTGTAAGCAATAAAAAGATAAAAGCATTTGTTAGAGAAAACTTGAAGTAATTGGCTGTTCGAAGTCGTGCCTTCAAGTAATAATTTGGTAAAAGTGCCATCGAGCCAACCCGGATAAAACTTTGCAAGTGCTGCATAAAAATATACTAGCGCAACTTGGCTAATAAACACTAAATTAATCCAATAAGGCATTCCGTGTTCTGCTGCTATTCTGCGTTGTTTCACGTCTAAAGACGCATAGCGATTAGCCGGTAAAAAAATCATAAAAAAACTTATGAGTAGCAATAAATAGTAGTGATTGTTGTAGGATGATTTTTGCATAAAATAAACGCCAGCCCATAGAATTGTATAACTTATAATTGCAAATTTGTACCGAAAACCAATCATAATTAGTAAGCCTAAAACGCCCATAATTAAAAAATATAAATACATGCCATAACCCGGTAGCGGTTGCAACCACGCTAAACCAATAAATGAAAATGTAAATTGAGGAGCAATGAAAACTTGTTTTACCCAGCCCGTAAAAATTGCGCCAAAACTTTCACACGCAATTAAAAACCCGAAAAATATCCGAAAAACGATTAGTGGTGCGTTGTCTATATTTTTAAAGAAGTGTTGTTTCATAGTTCCTTATGAAATCTAGCGAAGTTTTCTTGTCTTTGCCTAATTGCTTTTGTAGTTCGCTTAATGATTCAAATTTCTTTTCGACCCTGATAAATTCTAATACTGAAATGGTCAAAATTTGATCATAAATAACGGCATCGAAATTGAAAAAATGCACTTCAATGGTCTGTTCATTGTCGCCAAGAGTTGGGTTTTTACCAATGTTCATCATTCCGTAAAAAAGGGAATCTTCAATTTTACTTGAAACTACATAAACGCCGGTTTTTGGAATTAATTTGTAATTTTCTCCAATTTGAATATTTGCTGTGGGATAGCCAATAGCTCTTCCGTTTTTCTTACCTGCTACTACTTTTCCTGAAAAAGAATAGGAATGGCCTAGGTATTCATTAGCATTCTTTACATTTCCGTCTAAAAGTGCTTTCCTTATTTTTGTTGAGCTAACCGATATTGCGTCAATTTCCTTTGCAGATATTTGTTCTACTTCAAAGTTGTATTTTATTCCGAAATTTATTAAATCGTCAATATTAGCACTTCTATTAATTCCGAATCGGTGATCATATCCAATAATTATTTTCTGGATATTTAATTGTTTCACCAATATGTTAAAAACAAATTCCTCAGCCGTTAATTTTGAAAAAGTAGCATCAAATGGATGAATTATTAAAGAATCAATACCAAATTTTTGTAACAATTCCGTTTTTTCATCAATGGTGTTTAGTAGCTTAATATTGACATCTTGATTCAAAACCATTCTTGGATGTGGAAAAAATGTTAGTACAACAGATTCATATAAACCGTTGACTGTGGCTTTTTTTAACTTATTCAAAATCGACTGATGGCCTATATGAACACCGTCAAAAGTTCCAAGGGTAAGGATTGTTTTCTTCTTACAAGAATAGTTAAAAATAGAATTATAGGTTTTCAATTTTTGTAATTAATTATAAGCAAAGATAAAGGCTTAAAAATTAATATTGATGTTGTTTGTAAAAAAAAGAAGTTAGCGGATATTTTAATAATATCCTTGTTTAATCGTGTGTTAAAAATCAATTTTATTGCAATTGATTTAATTTTTTTAATATATTTGTGAATTAATCAAAAAAATTAACCAAGAATGAAAAAAACTGTACTATTAATTCTTACTTTATTCGTTGCGAATCTTGGATTCTCGCAAACGGATAAGGCTTGGTCAAGTTATAAAGGCCAAGAGATTAAGGTTTCTAAAACTGCAGAAAGAACTACTTTTCCAAGTGAGTTTACTTTGATGCAATTAGATTTAAACGCAATAAAACAAGTGCTTTATTCTGCAACAGATAGATTTGCAGAAAATAGAACTAGCGCTATTATTTCGCTGCCAAATGCGGAAGGAAAATTAGAGCGTTTTCGTATTTATGAAGCTTCAAATTTTGATGCTGAATTACAAGCTCAATTTCCTGATATTCGTGCTTATGTAGGTCAAGGTATTGATGATAAATATGCTAGACTTAGATTAAGTATCAATCCAAGAGGGATTAATACAATGATTTCTAGAGCGGATAAACCAACTGAGTATATGGAGCCATATTCTGAGGATGGAAGAATTCATGTTGTTTACAATTCTGAAAGAGTAAAAGGGAAACTACCTTTTACTTGTACAACTCCAGCGGAGCGTGCTTTAGTTAACGATTTAACTAACAAAGCAAATAGTGTTTCTCGTTCTAGCACAGGAAAGTTATTGAATTTTAGATTAGCTATGTCTGTAACTCCAGAGTATACTGCATATCACCACGCAGCTTTAGCTTTAGCTACTCCAAAAACAAGTGCATTATCTGCTATTAATACGACTATGACTCGTGTTAATGGGATTTTTGAAACGGATTTTGCAATACATATGAATTTAATTAACAACATGACTATTATTTATGATGGTTCCGTTGCAGATCCATATGGAGCAACAGACGCTAATTATAATAGTGAATTAGCTAACACATTAAATACGGTTGTTGGTAATGCAAATTATGATGTAGGGCATTTAATGGGTAATGTGGGAAATAACGGTAATGCGGGATGTATTGGTTGTGTATGTAGTAATGTAATAACAGATGTTGACGGAGATGGAATTGCACCAGACATTTACAAAGGGAGTGGTTACACTACAAGTACTGCACCAGTAGGAGATGCTTTTGATATTGATTTTGTGGCTCATGAAATTGGACATCAATTTGGAGCAAATCACACTTTTTCAAATAGTAGTGAAGGTACAGGTGTAAATATAGAAGTGGGTTCTGGTGTTACGGTTATGGGATATGCAGGTATTACGCCTTATGATACGCATTTGCATTCAATTGACGTTTTTCACTCAGCAAGTATAGCACAAGTTCAAGCTAATATGGCAGGTAAATCGTGTCAAACTACTGTTGCAATTACACATTCAGCTCCAGTGGTTAATGCGGGTGGAAACTGGACAATTCCATTAAGTACTCCTTTCGTGTTAACAGGTTCTGCTACTGATGCTGGTGGGGCAGGAGCAATTACATATACATGGGAACAAAATGATGATGGATCTGGTAATACAAATGCAAACAGTGCGGCTTCTATAGCGAAAACATCAGGACCTAACTGGGTAAATTATCAAGATTCGGCTAGCCCAGTGAGATATTTTCCTATAATGACTTCAATCTTAAATGGTAGTGCAACTACAGGAGGTTTAGATGTAACTGCTGAAGCTTTAAGTTCTGTTGCTAGAACTTTAAACTTTAGATTAACAGCTAGAGATAATGTTTTAGGACAAGGTCAAACTAATTTTGCTAATGCTGTTGTAACTGTAGCTAATAAAACAGCACTAACCGTTACTATGGCAGCAGGGACAAGTTATCCAGTTGGGTCGGCACAAACTGTTGTTTGGACAGGTGCTACAGGAGCTAATGGACATAGCACAATTACTGGTGCTACTAATGTAGATATTTTCTTTTCATCAGATAATGGTGCTACTTGGTCACTTTTACTTGCAGGCACACCAAATGACGGTACTCAGTCGGTAACATTGCCAGCTGCAGTTGCTGCGCCATATTGTAGATTCATGGTAAAAGCAAGTGCAAATATTTTCTTTAATGTTTCACCAGCTTTTGCAGTTGGTTATACTGTTACAACAACTTGTAATAGTTACACAATGAATACAGGTTTTGCTATTCCTGACAATAATACAGCTTTTACTGTTAGATCAATTAATGTACCTACAACAGCTAATATATCAGATGTTAACATTGCAGTTAATTTAACGCATACTTATGTTTCTGATTTACAAATTATTCTTCAAGGGCCAATGGTTACAACAACACAATCAACCATTTTTAATCAATCTTGTACAACAAATGATAATATTAATGCAACATTTGATGATCAAGGCGCGGGTATTGTTTGTTCTCCAACAATTACAGGAAATGTAACTCCAGCAACACCATTAAGTATTTTTAACAATTTGAATCCAAATGGGAATTGGTTAGTAGGTATTCGTGATGTCGGACCTGGTGATTTAGGAAATGTAGTTTCTTATACATTAACAGTTTGTTCTGTTCAAGCTACATTGGCAACAGAGTCATTTGGTTTAGATGATTTCACATTATATCCAAACCCTAATAACGGTAGCTTTAATGTTCAGTTTACTTCTGATTCAGGAAATGAAATTAAAGTAAATGTACATGATATGAGAGGTAGAGAGATTTATAATAAGTCTTTCGCTAATACTGGTTTGTTTAATGAATCATTACAACTTAACAAAGCACAAGCGGGTATTTATCTTGTAACTATTCAAGATGGTGCTAAAAAAGAAGTTAAGAAAATTGTTATTGAATAAATAACATAAGTTTAAATAATAAAAAAGGGAAGCTAATTTAGCTTCCCTTTTTTATTTTCCGTTATAAGTGTTCATTGTATTATTTAAACCGGCTAGTGCAAATGATTTGACTATTTCAGCACTCATTTGCAACCTTTCCTTCAAACTTTCTTTTTCTTCTTCTCCCCATTCGCCTAAAACGTAGTTTACTTGTTGTCCTTTTTTGAAAGCATCACTAATTCCAAATCTAAAACGTGGATATTCAGTTGAATTAAGAAGTAATTGAATGTTCTTTAAGCCGTTATGGCCACCGTCACTACCTTTTGTTTTAATTCTAATGGTGCCAAAAGCAAGATTTAGATCGTCTGTGATTACCAACATGTCGTCTTTCTCAATATTTTCTTTTTCCAACCAATATTTTACGGCTTTTCCACTCAAGTTCATATAAGTATTTGGTTTGAGCAAAATAAGTGTTCGACCCTTAATTTTAAGTTCGGCAATTTCTCCTAGTTTTGCTGTTTGAAAAGATATGTTCTCTTGATTAGCAATATAATCAAGAATTTTGAATCCAATATTATGGCGTGTGTTCACATATTCTGAGCCAATATTTCCTAGCCCAACAATTAAAAATTTCTTCATTGGTCGTTGTTCTTCTGTTTTGTTTTTGCTAAAAATGTTTAAAATCCAGTTCATAATGTAAAAGTAAGATAAAGTTTAGCAATTTTGAACATAAAAAAAGCACCAGTAAAAACTGATGCTTCTTTATTATGGGTTGAAAAAGAATTATTTTTTCTTTTTTGCGCCACCTTTTTCTGCTTTTGCTGCTTCTTGAGCCGCTTTCATCGCTGCACGAGATATTCTTACTTGACAAACAACAGTATTGTCAACATGCATAAATTTGTAATTTTTTGATTCTAATTGCGTAATGTATAATTTATTACCCATTTCTAATTTAGAAATATTAGCTTCTACAAAATCAGGTAAGTCTTTTGGTAATGCTTTTACTTTTAAACGACGTTGGTTTAAACGTAAAACACCTCCTAATAAAACACCTGGCGAAGTTCCTGTAACTTTAACTGGTACTTCCATAACGATTTCTTTGTCGTCGCTTAATTGGAAGAAGTCAATGTGAAGAATTCTGTCGTTCACTGGGTGAAACTGAATGTCTTGCATAATTACATTGTAAGATCCACCGTTTAACTCAATTACAACTGTGTGTGCGTTTGGAGTGTAAACTAATCCTTTAAATGCTCTTTCGTCTGCAATAAAGTGCACTGGTTGATTTCCTCCGTATATAACGCAAGGAACCATTCCAGCATCACGTACGGCTTTAGTTGCCTTTTTACCTACGTTTTCTCTTTCTGATCCTTTAATCGTAATTGATTTCATTGTAAAATATATATAATTAATAAAAAAATACTTATTCAAGTTCAGTTAAACTTCTAAAATTAATTTCAAAATTTTTACTGAAGGGTAATTTAATTTTTACATTAAAAACTTACCGCTAATTGAGTTGTTGTTTTGTACCATGTGCATTACTTCTGCAAATAATGGCGCACAACTCACAACTCTTATTTTCTTTGATTCTTTCTTCAACGGAATAGAATCGGTAACAATTAATTCTAATAATTGAGAATTCTCAATTTTCTCATACGCGTCGCCAGATAATATAGCGTGTGTACAAATTGCTCTAACACTCAATGCGCCTTTTTCCATCATTACATCTGCGGCTTTCGCTAAAGTCCCTCCAGTGTCAATCATATCATCTACTAACACCACATTTCTTCCTTTAACTTCTCCAATTAACTCCATGGTGTCAATAACATTCGCTTTTTTGCGTTGTTTGTAACACACCACTACGTCAGATTCTAAAAATTTAGAATAGGCATAAGCTCTTTTTGAACCGCCCATGTCTGGCGATGCAATCGTTAAATTTTCCAGATTTAAGCTTCTCAAATAAGGTAAAAAGATGGTAGACGCGAATAAATGGTCTACTGGTTTTTCAAAGAAACCTTGAATTTGATCGGCATGTAAATCCATAGTCATGATGCGAGTAGCTCCTGCAGTTTCTAGCAATTTTGCTACTAGTTTGGCTCCAATTGGCACTCGTGGTTTGTCTTTTCGGTCTTGTCTTGCCCAACCAAAGTAAGGAATAACTGCGGTTATGTGTCTGGCAGAAGCTCTTTTAGCAGCATCTATCATCAATAATAACTCCATTAAATTGTCTGCACTTGGAAATGTAGAACAAACTAAGAACACGCGCAATCCTCTTATGGATTCTTCAAAAGAAGGCTGAAACTCACCATCACTATAGGTTGAGAACGTAACTTTACCAAGCGGAACATTATACTTTTCAGCAATTTTTTCGGCCAGGTACACACTTTGAGAACAGGCAAAAATTTTAGCTTCTGGTTCTTGATACAGCATGTTAATTTATTGTTTAGTAGTTAGTTAGTGTTGTGTCGTTTTAACGAGGTGCAAATTTAGAAATAAAATTGGACTCTGAAAGGATATTTTTAACTATTTTTTGATGAATTGCGAAAATATTTTTTACATTTGCACTCACTTAATGATACAAACATCATTTCCATTGCCCGGATGGCGGAATTGGTAGACGCGCACGACTCAAACTCGTGTACTTAGGTGTGCGGGTTCGATTCCCGCTCCGGGTACTTTTAAAATCCTTAATCAGCTAATAAATAGCTTTTTAAGGATTTTTTGTTTATTTCCAGATATTTTGAATCTCATTTTTCACTTTTCAGCTCTTTCAGCTTATCCATCTTAACGCTTCTTTTTAGAATTTCTCACACAATAGTGATTAGAACCTTCTAAATCGCGATTGCATCAAGCTCCTTCATAATCCTATCCGTTTCATGCAATGCCACAATAATTTTTTGATAATGCAAAATATCTTCATAACTCAATTCACGGTCTTTGCGGTCTTTGAGCCATTTTTGAGCAGGTTGGTAACCGCCAATGTAAAAGTTCCAAGCTACTTCAGGAACGTTGGCGAAATATTGCGTTTCGTTAATATAAACGTTTCCATTTTTATAAGTTGGTTTTGTTACAATATTGTCACCATCTTCAGGATATTGAGTGATATATTTTTCAGTTGTTGGACTTTCTAACAAATGGATTTGTCTTAGTTCACTTCCTAGTTCCACAAGGTGCCAAAATGTTGCTCCGTCTTTTGGATAGGGAACTCGTGGAAAATCTATTTTTAAAAATTCTTTATAAGTTTCTCGATAGGTTGGTGAGTGTAGAACCGCATAGATATAATCCAACAAGTCAATTGGAGCAAACGTGGTTCTAAACTCTGAGCGTACTTCTTTATTATTTGCCAAACAAACATTTCCTTCTTCTTTTTCAGGAATAAATTGTAAACCCAACCCTTTTGCAATATCATTTACAATTCCTATGTTAAGGTTAGGCTTACGAACGACTTCGTTTAATAAACTTTGTTGTGTTGTACTTTCGGGATAAAGATAGAGAGGGAAAGTATAGCCAGCACCAAACTTGCCAGCTGTTCCAGTTAAATTTAAATTACAAATAGTATTTGTTAAAAAAACATGTTTAAAGCCTTGGGAAGCTTGTTTTGAAACAACTAATCCAATGTTTTCGTTATTGATAAAATTTCTCATAACTTCTTTTCTTGGATAGGAATAAAAACCTTTTGTTGTTCCCGTATAAAATGTTGTTCTTAAATCGAATGGTTTACAGGCTATTTTAACAAAATTACCTTCATTCTTTTTTAAATCTTCAATTGCAAATGAAACTTTCCAATCTCTTGTGTCTTCAGAAATATTGTATTTTTTTCTTATTGTTTCGGCTTCAAGATTTTTAAAATCATGAATTATATTTTCTAAATACTTTTTGTCAAAAGTAATGGTTATATCTTCTCTTGCAGTTACTACTCCAACAGAATTAGTTTGAAATAACTTATCTATACTTATCCCATCATCATATACATCTTGCACATCAAAATCTTTGTCTTGAAAAAAATAATTTGGAGAAACATTAGGTAGTTTTTTATATCCGATTGTTTTCAGTGAATTATTTGATAAGAAATCATATTTCAATTCTCTTTTTCCATACAAATCATAATGAAAAACTTCTGCTAAATCATTTTCTTTTTTCTTTCCTGTTTTTACAAATAAATTAATTGAAACCCCTTGCATGATGTCAAAAACGTTTTGGTCAATAGAACCATCTGGAGCCGTTTCTTTTTTCTTACTGTTGCCGTGTAAATCTATAGTGTAAATTTTATCATAGGTTTTTAGTAAATTCCAACGCATTCCTCTAAATGTTGGGTTGTCTAAAAAGCCATGAGGATTGATGAATGCTAAAATTCCACTTCCGTTTTTATCAATAAAATGTTGCCCAAAACGTATAAACTTTACATAGTCATCATTTATCCATTTTGGGTTTCGTTCTTTTAATTTCTCTTTGCCTCCTGGTTCTTTTTTATAATCTTCCATTAGGTTCATAATCCATTCTCCTTTATTGGCACTTTCACCACTATAAGGCGGATTTCCAATTACTACCATTACAGGTGCGTCACGTTTTATGGCGTTGGCTTGGTCGGCTTCGTCAGATAACCAACTACTAAACAGGGTTTGTGTGTCAGGGTGCGCTTCTTCTAATGAGTTGGTTAAAAATATTTTAAAGCGTTGGTCGTCTGTTGGCTTGTAACCTGTTTCAGTTAATAGCATATCCATTTTCAAATGTGCCATGGCATAACTCGCCATAAGCAACTCAAAGCCGTTTAAACGAGGGATGAGGTCATTGGTTACATATTTACTCCAAATACCTTGTTGTCCTTCAAATTTCTTATGTATGTGTTTTACTACTTCGGCAAGGAAAGTTCCTGTTCCTGTAGCTGGATCAAGAATTTGTACTTTGTGTACCTCAATTTCAGTTTCAACTTCTTTAATTTTAGAATTAGCTCCCGTTCCTGTTTGAGTTACGCTTTTTTGTTTTATTTTAGTCTTACTTGTGTCGGCTAATCCTTGTGGTAAATTAAACTCTGTTTTTAGAATATCATCGACCGCACGAACAATAAAATTAACTACAGGTTGAGGGGTGTACCAAACTCCTCGAGCTTTTCTTAATGCGGGATTATATTCACCTAAAAAGGTCTCATAGAAATGTACTACAGGATCTTCTTGCTTTGTGCTCTTCCCGAAATTCTTCATAATGTCGGCAACATCACTCGCAAGAAAAATATTTACCAACTCATCTACAATCCAAACTAAACGAGTATCTAAATCATAACCCGCAATATCCTGAAATAATTTTCGTAAAAATGGGTTACTCTTAGGAATTAATTGTGATGCTTCCATACGTGAAAAATCCCCTAAACTAGGATCGTGATATCGAGCCGCAAACATACCGTAAGCAATGGTTTGAGAATAAATATCTGAAAATGCTTTGTTGTCAATGTCGTGAATTAGCATTTGTTGAAACGAAAGCATTTGCGATTTTAGTTGCGAGCGTTTCCCTTCAGTATCATCATGGTTTAAAGATTTCTCAATAATATCAGCCATTAAACGAGCTTTACCCGCCATCATCTTTGCTAATTTAGTCGGTGACTTAATCGTTTGAGAAACGGTTTGTGCAAAATTTTGGATAAGGTGTGTAAATTCATCAAAGTTTTCAGTTAATGGAATTATTGAACCATTATCCGCTTTTGCTATGGCAATTTTTGTAGTTAATTCTCCATCTTTATAAAAATGGAAATCCATATAATCGGTAAAAATTAGATTTGATAAACCCGCTTTATAACGATCAAACTGTTCCTTAAGTGTCTTACTTCCTAAATCTACTCCAATATCTTTTGCTTCAATATAACCAACAGGAATGTCCTTTCGTGTCAATACATAATCAGGAGCACCACAATCAACTCTAGCGGGTTCATTGGTTACCAGAACGTCTGGTAAAATTGCCATGATTAGGTTTTGTAAGTCTCCACGATAGGAGTGCTCTCTTGCGTTGCCTGTTTTGTACAGGATGTTTATTTTGTCAATATATTGTTGTAGTGTCATTATGTGGAATAGATTTCCGTAAATATAAGAAAACTACTAATTATAAAAAGCAGTGTGGCGCTATTCTAAAAAATAAATGTATAAAATATAATAAAACCAAATAATTTGGTTTCTTTTATCGGATGGATCGTCTAGCGAAGCGTGGGTTTTTATAACAGTAAGACGTTTTTTTTAAAGAGGAAGTTCTCCGCTTTTTCAGTTAAAAAACGAATTCATTTTAAGAAAATAGGGTAGCCTCTTGTGGTTTTGGTGCTTATAAAAAAGACCTTTTTTTGGTGTTAAAATGTAAAATTTTTTACAAAAATAGTAAAAGAAGTTTTATATTTGAGCATTAAATTCGATAGAGTATCTGGAAATACTCGAGGTCTTATTATAAAATTACGCTCAAAAACAGGGTTTCTAGCTCCATTTTTTGAGCTTTTTTTATGTGTTTTTGGCACTTATTTAGTCAAAAAAAACAGCGATTTAATAAGGACAACAAAGTTTTTTAAAAGCACAAGGCATCGAATTTTCGGTAAAAACGATCCATTTTCTTAAAAAGCACTTTTTTAAACGTGTCCCGACGTTTTTTACAAGTCATACGAACGAAGCAAGCGCCTGATGCGGACGAAACTTTTATTTGACGCGGACGAAATTGTTAGGATTGTAACAATTTTTTACAAAAAAAGACCCCGAGCACTGGAATACTCGAGGTCTTACTACAAAATTACGCTCAAAAACAGGGTTTCTAGCTCGCTTTTCTAAAGGACAAATCCTTCAATAAAGAACGTAATCGTTTTCCAGGTCGAAATAAAATTCGGGTTTTAACAATGGCCCCAGAAGTTACTTCGGCAGCAGTGTCTTTTCCTTCTGAACTTACTCCAATTTGAAAATTGCCTAGACGGCCTAGTTTCACAATGCGACCTTGCTCTAATTCGCTAATGATGTTGCGCTCTAAGGACAACAACACAGCATAGCAGTCTGATTCCGTAACCGTGCATTGATACGAAATTTGCTCGGCTAGTTTGTCTAAATCAGTTTCTCCGTCTGCAATGGCAGCGGCATAAAATTTTTCAGGCGCTAACAGGTCCTGAGGGTTCTTTCTTGGAAGAACTTTGTACTTTACACTCATGATTTAAGGTGTTAAAGGTTAAAATAGAATTGTTTTTGTCATAGTGCACTAACTCCGGATTTATGCCTAACCGACAAGTACAAAGTTTATACTTTCAAATGACAAATGAAAGCCCAACTTGTTCACAATTAAGGCAAGTTTTTAACATTGTTCGGCATCACTAGGTTAATTGCTGCGTATTCTTACAGGTCTAAAATACAGCGATTTGTGTTTTTTTCGCTTTGTTGAAATACCTAAATTTTCCATTGATAGCAAGGCTTGAGCACGATTTTCCATATTTTTTAAAAAAGCGCTTTTTTGCTGTTTTTGAGTGTTCTTGATGGACTAGTTTTTTGGTATCGTTTAGCGGCTTGAGTTAGGATTCGTTTCCACTAGGTCGCTAAACCAAATTTCAGTCGTTATGGGGATATGGTCTGAAATTTTCCGAGCGTCTTCCAAGGTTTCAAAAGTGGTATAAAAATGAAGTGCTTCTGAATTCTTTAGGCTTATTTTAGTTGCATCATACCAAATATTATCAAATTCGGAAGCTAAACATTCAGCCTCTTTACAGGATTTCTTTAAAGATGTCTTTTGATTGATGAAAGCACTTTTATAGCCCATTTTCTTCAACGGATTAAAAACGGTATGCGATTGCGGACAATTGAAATCACCCACAAAAATCAGATTTAAAGTCGGATATAAAGCAGGTAAATATTTGAAATATTTAATTTCTGTCTCTGGTTGCATTTTCTTAGTAATCGCGTGAAAGTTTGCCAGCGTAAAATTATTTCCTTGATATTCAAACGTGCAATAATAAGGTTCTCGGTCAATTTGTGAAGCATATTGCTGTTCTAACCAAGGGTTGCCAATCTTCTTGACAACTTTTGTTTTCCATAAAAAGGCATACCGTTCCGTTTTATAAGCACTACTACTTGTAGGGTCGCTTACCACATAATCCCATGTAGAACCTGTACGATTCAGTTCGTCGGCAAGTTTGGCTACTGCTTGTGCACCGCCATAGCCTGCCACAATTTCTTGCAAAGCAATTACGTCAAACTCTTTTGATAGGGAAGCAATAAAAGAGATGGTTTCCGGTGCTTTAGATTTGCCTAAGTTTTCTACATTCCAAGACATAATCTTAACTTGTGAGTAGCTAAAAACGGAAAAAATGAATAGGAATATTATAAGTAAACGAGAAGTTTTCAAGGCACTATATTTTGAGGTCCAAAACTAAGAAAGTCTTTCGATTAAAACTAATGCATCGGGTTTAACCCAAATGTTTGATCAAATTTTCAATTTCCATTTTTTGATCTTCGTATTTCAAGCGCAACGGAATTTCATTTTCAGAACGATCATAGTACACAAATGCTTTTGTAGCAAAATATTTTTGATGATAAGCCGATGCCTTTGGAATTAAGGGAAATTCTTTGTGAAATAACATCTCATAATAAGCTTGCCATTCGCGTTCGTTTTTGTCTTGCATAGCAATTTCAGGCGATTTTTGTTTCACGTGCATCATTTCGTGCGCCAGTAAATTTAGCATAAGAACAAGCGGATATTCAAAAGTGTTTTCTGGAATACGGATGATTTGTGGTTGGCCAATTACGCCTTCCGTTGTCATTAGAATGAATGCTGGTTTTGCGGGTTCTCTAAACGCAAAGCCTGCAAAATTTGGATCTTCAATTTCGTAAACTCTTAAAAGCCACAAAGCCGCTTCTTCCGTTAAGCTATGCTTGTGAAAAACTTTAATAGTGCGTTCGATATCTTCAAAAGGAATCATAAAGGCAATATTTTTTACTAATTTCTAAATTTATTCGAATCTTATCCTCTAAACAAAAAGAAATCATCTTTCATGTCTTCAATTAGTGCATCTTCATTAGTGATGATGTAATTAATAGCTCTGCTTGTGAATTTCGTGCCTTTTTCAGTAAGCGAAACAATATTGTTGTCAATCGTCACTAAATTGTTTTTTTGAGCTAAATTTAATACGGCCTTACTTCGCACTTTTTGCCAATTGATATGTTCGTTCAAGTGATTTACATGGCGTTCTTCAACTTCCGTGTGATTGGTAAGATGTAAAATAAAAGTGATTAATGACACTTCTAGTCGCTGTTGTTTTTCGCGATATAAAACGGCGAATAATCCTTTGCTTGGCGCGAATAAATACACTGCTAAAAATACTAAACCTAACATTGTTGTAATACTTCCTGCAATTGAAGCATCTAAATAGTTGGCCGCCCAATAGCCCGAAATCGCACTAAAAACACCAAAGAAACAAGCTAACGCAATCATCTTCTTCAAGTTTGTAGTCAGTAAATAGGCGGTTGCGGCAGGAGCAATCATTAAAGCGACCACCAAAATAGCACCAACAGCATCGAAAGCTCCAACTGTCGTAACCGAAGCAACACTCATCAATCCATAATGCAATATTGCAGGCGAAAATCCTAAAGAAGTGGCAAGTCCGGCATCAAATGTGCTCAATTTAAGTTCTTTATAAAACGCAAACAAAAGACCAAGCGTAATAGTTAAAATTATTCCAATTACCCAAAGTGATTTCGGACCAAAATCCATATCATTATAATACAAACGATCAAAAGGAGTAAAGGCTAATTCCCCTAAAAGTACGGCATCAATATCGAGATGGACATCATTGGCATATTTCGCAATCATAAGCACACCAATACTGAATAAAGCCGGAAAAACTAATCCAATCGCGGTATCCTCTTTTACTAATTTCGTTTGCTGAATTTTTTCAACCATTACAACAGTTAAAACACCAGTTATTGCGGCTAATAAAATTAATAAGGGCGAATTTAAATCTTGAGTGATAAAAAACCCAACAACAATTCCAGGTAAAATAGAATGGCTAATTGCATCGCTAATCATTGCCATTTTTCGAAGTACCAAAAAAGTTCCTGGAATCGCACAAGCAATTGCGACTAAACTGGCGATAAGCTGTATTTCAAATTGTGCGTTAGTCATCGTTTAGATTTTGATTATACATAGTTGTCGCTGCTTCCACACCTTCCGGCGTTAAACTCCACATTTCACCTTTTAGCGTAACATAGTTTTTATTGACCAGTTGCCGCAAGCCTTTTCGACTATATCCTTGAAAATTATTTAAAATTTTAATGGCGTGCGGATGCGAAACATCTTCGTGATCTTCCACAATATGATACATAAATGTCAACGTTTTTTGAAGTTCCAAAGCATTTCGGTTTTGAATCAAACGTATTTGTCTAAAAAGTAAGCCTCGCTTTGGCGAGAATATAAACGATAGTAATACAAAAGTTGAAGCTACTAAAACAATTACAGGTCCAGTCGATAAGTTATTTTGAGTTGAACTTATAGCCGTTCCAAAAACACCGGCACTAGCTCCCAAAATAGCCGCAAGAAAAACCATTAATCCTAAGCTATTAGTCCATTGTCGTGCAGCAGCAGCTGGAGCTAACAACATAGCACTCATTAAAACGACGCCAACCGTTTGTAATCCTAAAACGATAGCAAGTACAATAAAGGTTGTGATTAAAATATCTATAAATTTAGTATTGAAGCCCAAAGTTTGAGCGTAATCTTTATCAAAAAGTAAAATTTTGAATTCTTTCCAAAAGAGGAGGAGTACGATTAAACACAATCCCGTGACGATACTCATCAACCAAACATCGCTTTCGACTAATGTGGCGGCTTGTCCAAAAAGATATTTATCTAATCCCGCCTGATTGGCATTCGGTTGCTTTTGAATAAAGGTCAACAAAAACATTCCAAATCCAAAAAATACGGATAGAATAAGTCCTAAAGCAGTATCCGACTTTAAATGTGTTTTTGTAGTAATTCCTCGAATCCATAAAGTGCCGAGGAGTCCACTAATTAAAGCACCAATTAGAAGAATATTCGTGTCTTTTGAGCCTGTAATTAGAAACGCCAAAGCAATGCCTGGCAAAGCAGCGTGTGAAATTGCATCGCCCAATAAACTCTGTTTTCGAAGCACCGCAAAACTACCCAACATTCCCGTTACGCCACCTAAAACGGCAGTTCCTAACGTGATGGTGCGAAGCGTATAATCGCTAGAAGCAAGTTTTATATAGTCAAGTACATCCATATTATTTCTGAATACTAACTTTGTAATTGATGCCGTAAGTCTTTGTTAAATTGTCATCATTAAAGATATCTTTAACAGGACCAGTTGCAATTTTCTTAACATTTAGAAAGGTCACCCAGTCAAAATACTCTGGAACAGTTTGCAAATCGTGATGCACTACCACAACGGTTTTTTTTGCTTTTCGAAGTTCTTTTAAAATGTTGATAATCGCAACTTCTGTAGTGGCATCAACTCCTTGAAAAGGTTCGTCCATAAAGTAAATTTCGGCATCTTGAACTAAAGCTCTTGCTAAGAAAATTCGTTGTTGTTGCCCGCCCGAAAGTTGACTTATTTGACGGCTTTTAAATGAAAGCATTCCCACTTTTTCAAGTGCTTCCAAAGCTCTTTTTTTCTCATTGGCTCCGGGTCTTTTAATCCAACCTAAACTGCCATAAGTTCCCATCATCACTACATCCAATGCTGTTGTTGGAAAATCCCAATCTACACTTCCTTTTTGAGGAACATAAGCAACTTTTTTGCGTTGGGAATCATAAGGTTTGTCAAATATGGTTACACTTCCCGCGATGGGTTTCAAAATTCCTAATATCGCTTTGATTAAGGTCGATTTCCCAGCACCATTTGGACCTACAATTGCCATCAAAACCCCTTCCGGAATCTGTAAGTCGATATCCCAAAGCACTGGCTTGTAGTTGTAAGCTACCGTTAAGTCATCTACTTTTACTGCTATTTTTTCCATTATTTTAGAGCGTTCACGATGGTGTGCACATTAAATTTAAACATTCCAATATAAGTTCCTTCTGGAGTTCCGGGATTTCCCAAAGCATCGGAAAATAAAGTACCGCCAATTACAACTTCGTGATTTTTCGAATTCACGGCGGCTTGCAAAGCTTCTACGGTTCTTCTAGGAACTGAACTTTCTATAAATACCGCTTTAACTTTATGGTCAATAATATAAGCAGCAGTTTTCTGAACATCTTGAACACCTGCTTCTGTTGCGGTTGATAGTCCTTGCAAACCCACAACATCAAATTTGTACGCTTTTCCAAAATAATTAAAAGCATCGTGAGCCGTAACTAAACGACGTTTATCTTCAGGAAGTGTGGCGATTTCTGCTTCTATTTCTTGTTTTAATACTTTTAATTTTTCTAAATAGATTGCCGCATTTGCTTTAAAATATTCTCTCTGTTCTGGAAGTGCTTCTGAAAGTTGCTTTTCGACATAAATTGTAATTTGTTCCCAATTCTTAACATCAAACCAAATATGAGGATCATAATTCGATGCAAAAAGAGTAGAACCTATTAATTCTTTTTTATCCAAAGCATCTGAAACCGCTATGGTTTTTATTTTTTGACGTTTCATTTTTTCGAAAACTTCAACTAATTTTCCCTCTAAATGAAGTCCGCTATATATAATCATATTAGCGTTGAATAGTTTTGAAACATCGCCTTCACTGGCTTTGTAAAGATGTGGATCTACTCCAGCACCCATCAAACCTTGCACTGCTACTTTGTCACCACCAATGTTTTGCACGAGATCAGTAATCATAGAAGTCGTGGTTACGATATGGAATTTACCGTCTTTTGGTCGGGTGTCTTTGCAACCCACTAGTGAAGCACTAAAGAGCACAAGTAAGATGAATTGTTTCATAAGTTGAATCATTTAATGCGAAGTTATAAAAAAAAAGATGATTTATAAATCTTTTTTTAGTCGCAACTAAAAAAATAATCCGATTAAGCGTAATTTTAAAACAATAAACGTAAATGAAGATGACAATGAGTTCTTTACTTCTTTAGTTTTTTCTAACCTATGAATAACTTAAACACTAAGTTAGTATATTTACTCATTGCTTTTAGAATTCAAAGCAAAAAAACCACCTCGTGATGAAGTGGTTTTTTTTGGTATGTTTTCTCCGTATTAAGAATTTTTATTTTTTCTTATTTACTATATTAATTTCTTTTTGCAAGCAACACAATTGATTTTTGAAATTGCCATTGCCATTGCCATTGCCATTCCTACAGCGTTTCTTTCAACCAGCCAAAAAATTCTTTTTGCCAAACCATCGCATTTTGAGGTTGTAAAACCCAGTGATTTTCGTCTGGAAACAACACGAATTTACTTTTAATTCCTCTTAGTTGAGCCGCTTGAAAAGCTTCTTGTCCTTGTCCAATGGGCACACGGAAATCTTTCCCACCTTGAATAATTAAAATTGGCGTGTTCCAATTATTCACCTTATTAATTGGGTTAAATTCATTGTATGTTTTCTGTGCAATGGCATTTTCTTTTTCCCAATAAGCACCACCAGAATCCCAATTCGAAAAGAAAACTTCTTCTGTTGTTCCGTACATACTTTGCGTATTGAAAACCCCACAGTGCGAAATAAATGTTTTGAATCGGTTTTGGTGAATTCCCGCTAAATAAAACACGGAATAACCGCCATAACTTGCTCCAATTGCTCCTAAACGAGCTTTGTCAACATACGATTCTTTAGCCACGTCATCAATGGCTGATAAATAATCATCCATTACTTGTCCGCCCCAGTCGCCACTTATTTTTTCATTCCATTCCACACCGTGTCCTGGCATTCCTCTTCTATTTGGTGCTACAATAATATAACCTTGTGAAGCCATTACTTGTAAATTCCATCGAAACGAATAGAATTGCGTTAAAGCACTTTGTGGGCCACCTTGACAATATAAAAGTGTTGGATATTTCTTTGTTTTATCAAAATTTGGAGGTAAAACTACCCAAACTAACATTTGTTTGCCGTCTGTTGTAGTAACCCATCTTTTTTCAGATTTGCACATTGCGATATTGCTATACATCGCATCATTTACTTTCGTTATTTGTTTCCAAGATTTCTTTTTCAAATCATACGAAAACACTTCAGTAGCATGATTGTGATCGGTTCTAGTTACTAACACGCTAGTTCCCACAAAACCAACGATTGAATTCACGTCGAAATCACCGTCCGTCAATTGCGTAACACGAATTGCAATTCTTGTTAAACCAGGGAAATTTACTTCAAAAAGTTGTTTGCTTCCTTTAATTGGTGCTACAAAATATACTTTTTTTCCATCTGCTGACCAAGTAAACGCATCAACAGTTCCGTCCCAATGTGCCGTTAAATTTAAATCAACACCTTTATGACGCACGATAATATCATTTTTATCGGCTTCATATCCATCGCGCTTCATTTGCAACCAAGTCAAATCACCATTTGGAGAAAATTGAGGCGCTAAATCATATCCTAAATTTCCTTCGGTTAGATTTTTAGTGATTTTTGAAGCGACATCATATTCATATAAATCGGTGTTTGTGGAAGTCGCATAAGCGGTTCCTACTTTTTTCTTACTTACATAAATTACTTTTGAACCATCCGGCGACCAAATATAATCTTCATCTCCGCCAAAAGGTTTTTGCGGCGAATCATAAGGTTCGTTTGGCATAATATCATAAGGAGCAATCACTTTGATATTTGGAGCACCAATGGTTTCTATAAAGACGTGGTTATGCGAACCTTCATTCCAAGTGTCCCAATGGCGATAATCTAAACCATTATAAACTTGAGCAGTTGTTTTAGTTAGTTCGGGATAAACATCAGTTCCTAGTATTTTTTCCACTTTTACTTCCTGCGAAATTAATTTCAATTTTCCGTTCGATGAAACATTTTTATCGGCTAAAAGTGAAGCATAATCTTCAATTTCTGAAGCCGTTCCACCCTGAAGAGGAATGCTGTAAAATTTGGAATTTATTTTGTTTTCGGCCATATCTGGCGTACCTACTTTGTAGATTAAAAGCTTTCCGTCTTTTGAAATTCCCAAAGGAGAAACCCTTCCCAATTGCCAAAGCATTTCCGGCGTAAGATTTTGCTGTGCTAATGTGCTCATACTTAAGACGCTGAAAATGAATAAAATAAATTTTTTCATCGTTTATATTTTTAAATCGTGGTTAAATATAAGACTATTTAAAAAAAATATGCTTATTTTCACAATCTTAAATGAAAATGGAACAATGAAAAAACTAGCATTACACTGGCAAATATTACTTGGAATGATCACCGGAGTATTATTTGCTTTTATATTAATTCAATTTGCTTGGGGAAAAGATATTATCGTTGATTGGGTAAAACCATTCGGAACGATTTTCATAAATTTATTGAAATTAATTGCTGTTCCACTGATTTTAGGTTCGTTAATTAAAGGGATTTCTGACTTAAAAGACATTTCGAAATTATCCCAAATGGGTGGACGAACCATTGGATTATACGTTTTAACCACCGTTTTGGCGGTTTCCATCGGACTAGTAATTGTAAATGTAATAAAACCCGGAAGTTATATTTCGGAAAAAACCAGAACGGAATTGGTTTCTAATTATACTACTGATGCGAATTCTAAAATTGAAGCCGCAGCAGTACAAAGACAAGTTGGACCTTTACAATCATTAGTAGATATTGTTCCTGATAATATTTTTAAGGCTGCAAGCGATAATGGAAACATGTTGCAAGTTATTTTCTTTGCCATTATTTTTGGAATTGCGATGATTTTACTTCCTGAGTCACAATCGAAACCTGTCAAAGACTTTTTTGATAGTTTCAATGAAATTATCTTAAAAATGATCGATTTGATAATGCTTTTTTCTCCGTTTGGAGTCTTTGCATTATTAGCCGCAATTGTTGCCGAATCACCAAGTTTAGATTTATTCAAAGCACTTGGAATGTACGGATTAACAGTTTTATTAGGACTTGCTTTAATGATTGGAGTGTATTTGTTAATTGTTAAAGTTTTCGCTAAAAAAAGTGCTTCGTTTTTCCTTAACGGAATTTCGCCAGCCCAATTATTAGCTTTTTCAACAAGCTCAAGTGCAGCAACTTTACCTGTTACCATGGAACGAGTTGTTGATAATTTGGGCGTTGATGATGAGGTGGCGAGTTTTGTGTTACCAATCGGAGCCACAATAAATATGGACGGAACGAGTTTATATCAAGCAGTTGCTGCGGTGTTTATTGCACAAGCTTTTGGTATGGATTTATCGTTAGGCGTTCAATTAGGAATTATAGTAACAGCCACTTTAGCTTCTATAGGAAGTGCCGCTGTTCCTGGTGCTGGAATGGTAATGCTAGTAATCGTATTAGCTCAAGCCGGAATTCCAGAAGCGGGATTGGCCTTGATTTTTGCCATTGACCGACCTTTAGATATGTGTAGAACTACTGTTAATGTTACCGGAGATGCTGCAGTGGCAATGGTGGTAGCCAAATCAGTAAATAAATTAGAATAAAATGAACGATTTCCATTGGACCAAGCTCTTTAATCCCGAATTCTATATCACTATGGAAGTTGGCGGTGTGCCGATTGGAATTTACATGGTTTTGTTCATTGTTTTTGCCGAAACTGGATTGTTTGCTGGTTTTTTCTTACCCGGCGATAGTTTGTTGTTCCTTTCTGGAATTTACAGCCGCGAATTAGTAGAAACCTTTTTCTTAATCCCGAGTGATTTGTCTAATGTTACTGTTTTAGCCTTATTAATAGCCGTGGCGGCCACTTTAGGAAACATTTTTGGTTATTGGTTTGGCTCTAAAAGTGGTCAGTTTTTATACGATAAACAAGATAGTTTCTGGTTTAAAAAGAAATATTTATACGAATCCCAAGCCTTCTTCGAAAAACACGGAGGTATTGCAATTATTTTTGCAAGATTCTTACCTATCGTTAGAACGTTTGTGCCCATTATTGCCGGAATTGTGCACATGCCAAAAGGAAAGTTTATGTTTTATAACGTAATCAGTTCTATACTTTGGTCCTTCCTTTTAGTCTTTGCTGGACATTATTTATACGGATTTTTCTTATCTGAATTTGATATCGATTTAAAGAAACACATCGAAACTATTATTCTTATTTTAATTGCAATTACATCTTTTCCTTTGGTGATGAAAGCTATTAAATCTAGAAAGAAATCAGTGAAAGCGGAAGAAGATAAAGGGTAGTAATTCTCCACTTAAATTTTTTAAGAATCACGATTATATTTACAAAAATTCATATTACTTTCTACGAATAGCTTATTGCTATTCAATAATCCAGAGTAAAACTGGTTTTTCAGTTGCTTGAAGTTTTTTATCCAAAACTTGCATAAATTCATCGGAAACTGCAGGACAACCCCAACTTAGGGGCGAATATTTCGGAAATATTTCTTTGTTTTTAACAGCAGACCACGAATGAAGCACCACTACACGTTCCACAGCATTTTGGTTTGAAGGTTCTAAACCGTGAAGCCAATATTTTACGTGAATTCCCCAACTGCTGTAATCTCTTTTTCCAATTTTATATTTCCCTTTAGAAGAACAATGACTGTTTGCTTTATTGCTAAATTTTACCTTTTCCCATTTGGTATCGTTGTCTTCAAATTTATCACAACTGCCGTGAGTAGTTAATTTTTTGTCTGTCACTTTTTTAGCGTCAAAATCATAAATGAAGAAGCGATTTTTACCGGAGTGAATACTCAAATCCACTAAAAAATAATACCCTTCATTAAAACCTTCTTGTTTGCAATATTGCAAAGCTTCTTCGTGTTTTGAAGCATAATTTTTGCTATTTTCTTCCAACGGTGCCGTTGAAAACAATTTGAAACTATCGTTTTGACAATTTAAAAAAATAAAAGAAGTAAAAAAGAATAGGAAGATTTTTATAAGCATAGCGTAGAATTGGAAAACTTAAAAAAGTTGATTATATTTTGTTTAGCAAGGAATATAGGAGGGTTTTACCAGTTTTAATAGAAGAAACTAGCTATATTATCAGCTATTTATTTTGTCCGAAAAACGTATTCGTTACAAATAAAAGAAATAAAATAGAGCAAAATCGCATAGTGGTGGCTTTGGTTAAGAAACGCAAATAACTTAAATTATTGTATAAATATAAAACTAATTAGTATTTTTACTTCGATAAAAACAGCTAGAAATGCAACTCAGTTATTGGGAATTAAAAAATTGGTTTACGAATGTTGATTTCACCATTGTAGGAAGCGGAATTGTTGGTTTGCACAGCGCTTTGGCTTTGCGGGAACGATTTCCAAAAGCTAAAATTCTAATCTTAGAAAAAGGAAGTTTGCCGCAAGGCGCTAGTACAAAAAATGCGGGTTTTGCTTGCTTTGGTAGCATTTCAGAAATTATCGACGATTTAAAAAGTCATACGGAGGAAGAAGTTATTCAGCTCATTCAAAAACGTTATGCGGGTTTACAATTGCTTCGAAAGAACTTGGGTGACGAAGCCTTGGATTTTAAGCTTTTGGGCGGATACGAATTGTTTTTAAAAGACGATGATGCGTTTTATGAGCAATGCCTGCAGCAAATTCCATTCATCAATGAAGTCATCAAACCATTATTTAAAACCGACGTTTTTTCGAAAGAAGTAGATCGCTTTAATTTTGGAAATATTTTCGAATACTTAATTTTCAATCCGTTCGAAGCCCAAATTGATACCGGAAATATGATGCAAGCCTTGTTGAAAAAAGCACATCAAAACGATATTCTAATTTTAAACAATCAAACGGTTACCGATTATCAAGAAACTACCGAAAATGTGGAAGTGGTTACGAACGGAATTACCTTTAAAACTAATAAACTGCTATTTACTACGAATGGTTTTGCATCGAAAATAACTAATAATCAAGTGCAACCAGCAAGAGCACAAGTTTTGATTACAAAACCAATTCCAAATCTCGATATAAAAGGAACTTTTCATTTAGACCAAGGGTATTATTATTTCAGAAACATTAACGATAGAATTCTTTTTGGTGGCGGTCGAAACTTAGATTTTGAAGGCGAAACGACCACTTCACACGATACTACTAAATTAATTCAAAACCGATTGGAAGCACTATTAAAAACGGTAATTTTGCCCAATCAAGATTTTGAAATCGAACATCGATGGAGCGGCACCATGGGAATTGGAAATCACAAAAAACCAATCATAAGCCAACTTTCAAATCACGTTTATTGTGGCGTGCGATTAGGCGGAATGGGCGTCGCAATTGGCAGTTTAGTTGGACAAGAATTAGCAGATTTAGTATAATATGGCAAAAAAAGTTACTCCAGTTGCAAAGAAAAAACCAGCAACAAAAAATACAACTCCAAAAAAGAAACCAACAAAGAAAAGAACTTTAGGTCAAAAGATCTTACGCTTCTGTTTATTGGCGTTTATGTGGTTCAATATCATAAGTTTTTCATTGGTTTTATTGTTCAAATTTGTGCCCGTTCCGTTTACACCTTTAATGGTTATTAGAGCGATGGAACACGATGACGAAGGAAAAAAAATTACCTATAGTCACGATTGGATTCCTATTGAAGAAATTTCCTTAAACCTTCAAAAAGCAGTAATTGCTAGTGAAGACGGTCATTTCTTAGCGCATGCAGGTTTTGATGTGGATGCTTTGTATAATGCGTATAAAAGCAATAAAAAAGGTAAAAAACTAAAAGGCGGTAGTACCATTTCACAACAAACGGCTAAAAACGTTTTTCTATGGCAAGGAAGAAGTTATTTGCGAAAAGGTTTGGAAGCTTATTACACCGTTTTAATCGAATTGATTTGGGGTAAAAAACGCATTATGGAAGTCTATTTGAACAGTATTGAAATGGGCGATGGCGTTTATGGTGCCAAAGCAGCTTCAAAACACTGGTTTCGAAAAGATGCGAAAAGCTTAACGCGATATGAAGCCGCTGCAATAGCAGCAATTCTGCCGAATCCTAGAAAATTTAAAGCTTCAAACTCTTCCTCCTACATCAACCGTAGAAAAGCAAGAATTAGCAAAGAAATAGGTTATGTGAAACTTGATTATTAATTTTATGCGCGAATAAATGTAACGATTTAAGCATTTTACTGTCAAATTACTAAAACAAAACGATATGAAAGCACACGAAATAGATTATCAGATTTTTGGTGAAGAAATGCAATATGTGGAAATTGAATTGGATCCGCAAGAAATTGTAGTTGCCGAAGCAGGAAGTTTTATGATGATGGACAACGGTATTAAAATGCAAACTATTTTTGGCGATGGTAGCGAAAAAGAAGACGGTATTTTAGGAAAACTTTTATCTGCTGGGAAACGTGTTTTAACAGGCGAAAGTTTGTTCATGACCGCATACTTAAACGTGGATCAAGGCAAACGAAAAGTATCTTTTGCTTCTCCCTATCCCGGAAAAATTGTACCGATTGATTTGAACAAGTACGGTGGGAAATTTGTTTGTCAAAAAGATGCGTTCTTATGTGCTGCAAAAGGTGTTGCCGTAGGAATTGACTTTTCTAGAAAACTAGGAAGAGGATTGTTTGGCGGCGAAGGTTTTATCATGCAAAAACTGGAAGGTGATGGAATGGCATTTATTCACGCTGGTGGCACATTAGCCCGAAGAGAATTACAAGCGGGTGAAGTTTTAAAAGTAGATACTGGTTGCATCGTTGGCTTTACTAAAGACATCGATTATGATATTGAATTTGTCGGCGGCATAAAAAATACAATATTTGGAGGCGAAGGCGTTTTCTTCGCAACACTTCGTGGTCCTGGAGTTGCTTATATTCAATCATTACCCTTTAGTAGATTAGCGGATAGAATTATCGCATCAGCGCCAAAAGCGGGCGGAAGCAGTAGAGACGAAGGCAGTTTGTTAGGCGGTTTAGGAAGAGTTTTAGGCGGTGACAACCGATTTTAATTTAACAATATTTTATACATTGATTATCAAGTGATTAGCTTTTATAATTGTAATTTAGAATTCTAAAACCTTACCACTATGAAAAATGCTATCGAAATTAAGAACGGTTTTTTACTGTTTATGGCCTTAGGAGTTTATTTTCTTCTAATGAATGCGCTCGGATTTGCTAATAATGCAATTTTAAGAAGCTTTAATGCGTTGCTTATTTTGTATTTTATCAATAGAACAATAACTTACAAAATAGAAAACGGTACCCTTGATTTTTTTGATGCGTTTTTTGCGGCTTTAAAAACGGGTGCTTTAGGTGTGTTGCTAAGCATGATTGGTCTTGTAGTATTTGTACAATTCAATGGCGGTGAAATGTTCCTAAAAGAATTATCAGGATCCTTATTTTTTGGTAGAGATTTAGGCGTAATCCCTTATGCTGCTGCGCTATTTTTTGAAGGAATTGCCTCGGTTTTAATAGGTGTCTTTTTACTAATGCAATACCGCGGCAAACAATTATACAACCCAAAATTAGAATAACAATTTTAAAAATAAATTGGTTTACATATAAGAATACTAAAGAATCCCGATGCGAATCGGGATTTTGTTTTTTTTAAGATTTTTGACAGGTGTTTTGTGCTTTTAAACGAATACACAATGTTAGAATCCGTTATGATTTAAAATTTTTTATATGTTTGCTGAGGAAATGTGCGGATTTTTGAATTAAAGGTTCGTGTGTTTGTAAGTTACAGCCAAGCCTAGTGCATATTCAGGCATTTAACACTATTGTATAATTAAAAGAGCTATTTTTCTCATCTAAAAGCAATGAAATTGAGGAGTTAGCTGAACTGAAAGATTTTTTACTAAAAAGAGGAGTAATCTTGGAGTAAAAAAGCAATGAAATCTTTAACCAAATCTAAAAACTTTAGAAATATAAATGTCTTTAACCATATCAAATAAAACGAAAAGTAAATGCTGTAGATATGAATTTAGTGTCTATGCACATACCTTGACATTACCTGATTTAGATCATTACATTCTTAATATTCTATACGATGAAGCAAAATTGAATTATTTGTTTCAAGTTAATGAACCTTTAAAAATAGAGGATAGAATTAAGCAACTACAAAGATTTATCGGAAATCCTTTTAGAAATAGAGAAGAAAAAGTCCTCGATGCAGAAATTCAAAAAAACATTGATGACAATAACACGAAACAATCTTATTATACTTTTTTTGCAGAAGCTTTGTTAGCAAGACTTAATATTGATTTTATTGACAATAGATTAATTACTGGTGTCTTAAATATTGGTGACAATATTAGTGTTACAGGTCACGGTGCAGATAATTGTATGTATTCTGATGATTTTTTGGTTTTAGGAGAAGCTAAGTTTTATGGTGATTTATATGGAGGTGCTTATAAAATTGTTAATGATAAGTCGTTTATTAGCAAACTTGAAGATTATATATCTAAGATAAATGGTTCCAATAGTATTATAATTAAAGGTATAAATGGTGATATTACAACCAAAACAGAAGATGAAATAAAAAAAATGCCTTTAATTTTAACTGGATTTGTTTTACATACATTAGAAACTCCTATTACAATTTATGATAAGTCTTATAAATTAGTCGATAAAATTAATATTAAGGGCTTTCCGTCTCACAATAAAATACATATATATCATTTACCAATTGAATCAAAAAATGATTTGATTTTTAAAGCACAACGTAAAGCTTTAGACTTAATAATTGAATTGAAAATGTTATGATAAATCAAAAAAACAGAGAGGATCTTATTAAGCTCTTGGACGAATCAAAAGATAATGTTTCGATTGAAGATTTATTTTTATTCGATTTATCTCCATATTATGAAGAAAAAATTGATGATTCATTTTTTTCAAAACAACTTGAATTTATTCAAGAAAGAAATTTGTTGAGTCACAATCCAAATATTTCATTCACATCTGAACAAATCAATATTTTTAAAAAAATTATTGAAAATAAAAGGAGCATAGTGTCTGCACCGACAAGTTTTGGAAAGACTATGCTTATTAAGGAATATATAAATAACTATCAGCCAAATAAAGTTGTATTTATTGTTCCTACTAATTCTTTAGCAGATGAATTGTTAGATGATTTTAAAAACTTGTTTGAAAATATGGATTATACCATTTTTGACTCTATTAAAAATCTAGAAACAATTAATGAAAAAAGTATTTTTATCGGTACACAAGAGAAATATTACAATCTAATTCAATTCTATGGTAATATTGACTTATTTGTTATAGACGAAGCATATAAACTTACTGATCCAATAAAAGGTAGTAGAGAAGTTATCTTAAATCGCTCTTTCATAGATACTTTAGAAAATTCAAATAAAATTATCTTATTAATGCCATTAGTTAATTCACTAAGCGGTTTAGAGCATTTAAATTTTGAAATTTTAAAATCAGATTATGCACCAGTTGCAAAAAGTTTTCAGTCAATTAAAGATTTAGATAAAAAAATTAATGAAGCAATAAATGAAAATAAAAAACCAAATCTTGTTTATTTCAGTTCACCAAAAAAGCTTGAAGAATTTTATATTAAAAATTTAAAAAACATTAATATTCCTATCGTAGTAAATGATAATTGGGTTAAAAGAGTTGAAGAAGATTTCCATTCAGATTGGTTACCAATCAAAGCTTTAAAATCAGGTATTGGAATACATTATGGTCCAATGCCCAAATTCATTCAGAAAAAAGTAATTGAACTTTTTAAAACAAGAGCAATAAATAATATTCTTGCCACAAACTCTATTATCGAAGGTGTAAATACTCCAACAAAAAACATTTATATAGCAAACTCTAATGACATATTAGGAAAAAATGATTTAGTTAAGTTTAAAAATTTGATTGGCAGAGCCGGAAGATTAGGAGAGCATAAAGTAGGTAATATTTTTTATCGAGAAGAACATCAATCGCAATTTGAAAATGCTAATTTATCCTATGAAGAAATTGATATTCAATTTGTCATCGAGAATAGAGCAGAGATTATAGAAATCAATAGAGAGGATGATAGTGAGGTAAAATTAAATCCTAAAGATGAGAATTGCGATGAAAATAAATCTACTTTAAAAAATTTATTAGAAAACTCTAATTATTCTAATGTACCTCATTTGGAAGTAAGTAAAGTACTAAACACGCATGGGTTTACTTTTAACCAATTAATAACTTTAATTAATTACATAAAAGAGAAAGACAATTTATTTCTACTTGGAATTATTGGAAAAATAAATAAAGGAGGAATAGATACGAAAGCATACAATATTGCTTTAAATCATAAATTCAAATCATTCAATGAAATGGTTGAAGAGTTACATCTTTTAAAACCTAATGAAAAAAAATCCAAAATCATATCCACACTTATAGACATGATATACAGTGTTTTACCATTTAAAATAATACCATTGCTAAATTTTACAATAGATATCAATGATCTGTATAAAGAATATAATTTAAAAAGTTTACTAAAAGATGAAGTAATAAGAGAGGCGAAGATTAGAAAAGCTCAATTTTACAGCAAATTTATTGGTATCGAGAATCCTACTCATGAATCTTTAGTAATTGTAAATAAATTATTTGAATATGGAATTCCTTATCAAAGAGTGAAGCCTTATTTAATGGAAATAACAGAAAATCTCCCAAATAAATTTTCAATTCATGACATTAAGTACATAATAAATAATTCTATTAAAATGAATGATTTGCGGGTTTATTTTGAATGATGTATTATAAAAAAACTATTAAGTAATTACTTGTAGTTTTCATAAATATTTAATTAATATACTCGATGGACAGAAGGCCAGTTTTTAACCACGGTTTTGGAGAATGGCGAGGCAAGGATTTATCATCAACACAAAAGATATTTAATTTAAAGTTTTATTTATATTTGTGAAGCCTAGGTCTTGGCCCATTTCCACTTCTGGCCGCCGCACACCTTTGTCATCATTATGAAAAAAATCACATCAATAATCATATTTTTTATAATCAGTTCTTTTTATAGCTGTCAAGAAAATAATATTACCGAAATATATAACAAATGCTACTCCGAAGAAGTTACAGTTGATGGAATTTCAATAAAACATTACATAAAAGGATTTGAAGCAGAACTTATCAAAAGTAAATTACTAAAAGACTCAACTGGAAAAAGTTATAATGATTTTTTTTACGAATTATCAAACTATGACTACATAGTGTTGGAAACCAAATATTCGTTCTTAGATAGTGTAAAAGGATTGGAATTTGATGGTGTTTTAGATTGTCCGTTAAAAATAAGTTCACATAAAGATTATCCAACTACTATTTTTGGAAAGCTTGGAAGATATATGAAAGGGAATAATGGTAATCACGACGGATTTTTTGAAGCGCAACCAATCGACTCAATTTTCAACGAAAAAACTTTTGAATTTGACTATATAAAACATAAACTTTTTAATGTGATAAAGGTATATGATAAAAGCAAATACGAAAGTGGAACTATACTTTGTAAGACTGAAAACTGTCCTGAAAGGAAGATAACGTTAAATTAAAAACCTTGCCTAACAGCCTTTTTTCAAAATTGCCAATTTTGTCGTTCATTCATATTTATCTTTCGCAAGAAATTTTATATTTAACCAAACCAATCTGTCCCAAATTCCACAACCCTCAAAAACTTAAAACTTTCAGAACTATCCAACCCTAAAATCAACTCACGAAATAACTACCCCAACGGCCTCAAAGTATTACTATAAGTAACCACATATTTGAATTTTCCGTTACTTACTTTTTTCATAATATAAATGTACTTGTATTTTACCGCTTTTGCAGTGGGGATTGCTACTTCTTGTCCGGTTCTGATGTCTTTTATAACAGCATCACTTTGGTTGCTGATGCTGAAATAAGTGGCAATTCGGGTATTTAAATTGGTAATTGGGTAATCGGAGAAAATTACTTTGCCGCTTTGCGTAACTTGGATTTTCTCGCCTTTGTAGGTTTGCGTCAAAACCAAAACACTTTTGTTAGCATTCTTAGCATTTACTTCGGCTAAAATTCGTGCCGTTTCTGCTTTTGAAGCACTTCTAAAGTCATCGCGTGCTAAGGTTTCTACTGGATTCTCAACTGCTTTTGTGGTCGATTTACAACTCTGGAATCCAAGCGTCAGTGCCATTGCGGCTATAATAATTATCTTTTTCATACTAGTTTAAACCCCTAAAATAAGGATTTATTGCATAAAAAAAGAGTCCGAAGACTCTTTTTGGAAATTTTTAACTTTTTATTTCAAGGTTTTTATACCCATATTGTAAAGGGTGAACACTTGCATATCCACATTTTCTTGAATCGTAGCGGCTACTGATTTTCCAGCTCCGTGACCTGCATTGACATCAATTCGAATTAAAACTGGATTAGGTCCCGTTTGTTTTGCTTGCAATTCGGCAGCAAATTTAAAACTGTGTGCTGGCACTACGCGGTCATCGTGATCACCTGTGGTTACCATAGTTGCCGGATATTTTGTCCCTGCTTTTACATTGTGAACTGGCGAATAGCCTTTTAGGTAAGCAAACATTTCTTTCGATTGTTCAGAAGTTCCATAATCATAACCCCAACCTGCTCCAGCGGTAAACGTGTGGTAACGCAACATATCTAAAACACCAACAGCTGGTAACGCTACTTTTATTAAATCGGGACGTTGTGTCATCACAGCTCCCACTAATAAACCACCGTTTGAACCTCCTTTTATCGCTAAATAATCAGGCGAAGTGTATTTTTCTTGGATTAAATAATCGGCAGCCGCAATGAAATCATCAAATACATTTTGCTTCTTCAATTGTGTTCCGGCATCGTGCCATTTCTTACCGTATTCGCCACCACCGCGTAAATTCGCGACAGCGTAAATTCCTCCATTTTCTAACCAAACCGCATTTGCAATACTAAAAGCAGGTGTTAAACTGATATTAAAACCACCATAACCATATAAAATTGTTGGATTTTGTCCGTTTAAAACGGTTCCTTTTTTATAAGTAATGATCATTGGCACTTTTGTACCATCTTTCGAAGTATAAAACACTTGTTTCGATTCGTAATCTTCCGATTTGAAATCTACTTTCGGTTTTTGATATATTTTCGATTTTCCGGTTTTCGCATCGAAAGAATACGTTGTTCCTGGAGTTACATAATTCGTAAACGAGAAATATAATGTGTTTTCTTTCTCTTTTCCACCAAAACCTCCGGCTGTTCCAATACCTGGCAATTGAATATCACGCACTAATTTTCCGTTGTAATCATATTGTTTGATGAACGAAACCGCATCTTTCATATAACTTGCGAAAATAAAGCCGCCACCTGTATTTGGCGAAAGTACATTTTCAGTTTCTGCGATGCAATCTTTCCAATTTTCTTTAGCAGGATTTGCCAAATCAAAAGTTACAATACGTTTGTTTGGTGCGTTATAATTCGTAACCAAATATATTTTCGAACCTTTATTGTCTAAAACGTTGTTGTCGTTTTCATAATTATCAATCAAAGTAACGATTTTACTGTTTGGATTTGATAAATCCTTGTAATACAATTCGTTTCCAGAAGTAGAATTCGCAGCCGAAATGAATAAATACTTTTCATCTTCAGAAACGCCTCCACCAACATATCTTCTTTTTACATCGGCACCAAAAATCAATTGATCCGCTTTTTGAGGTGTGTTTAATTGGTGATAATATAATTTGTGTTGGTCCGTTTTTGCCGATAATTCGCTTCCAACAGGTTTGTCATAACTTGAATAATAAAAACCTTCATTTTTGTACCAAGAAACGCCACTAAATTTCACATCAATAATAGTATCGCCAATGATTTTCTTCGTTTTTGCATCTAAAACAATAACTTTTCTCCAGTCACTTCCGCCTTCTGAGATGGAATAAGCAACTAAACTTCCGTCTTTACTAAAATTCAATCCGCCTAAAGACGTTGTGCCGTCTTTTGAAAAAGTATTAGGATCTAAAAAGATTTCTTCTTTCCCTTTTTTATCTTTTCGGTATAAAACCGATTGATTTTGAAGGCCATTATTTTTGTAGTAATACGTGAAATCGCCTTCTTTGAAAGGAGCCGAAATTTTCTCGTAATTCCACAATTGTTCCATTCTCTTTTTTAACTGATCTCTGTAGGGAATTTGCTCTAAATAGTTATACGTAACTACGTTTTGCGCTTTTACCCAAGCTTCCGTTTCCGGACTCCTGTCGTCTTCTAACCAACGATAAATGTCGTTAATTTGTTCGCCAAAATACGTATCCACGTGATCGATTTTCTTGGTTTCAGGGTAATTGATTTTTGTTTGTGCGTTCATAGATAAAGTACAAACAATAGCTGAAAGTGTTATTGTTTTTTTCATAATTAAATAGGTGTAATCAACAAAGATATTGTTTAGAAGTGAATGAAATGTTAATTATAAGTCGAAACTGATCGTTCCAATAATATTTCTACCGATGTTATAAATGCCATCAGTTTTTAATCGTGACAAGTGATTTACATAGGTTTTGTTCAATAAGTTATTTCCGTTTACAGAAGCATTTATATAGTTCTTACCGATTTTAATTTTTCCGCCAATTGCCAAATTAACTAATAAGTAATCATTCGTTTTGGTTTCAAATGTGCTGAAATTATTTTGAGCAAAAGTGTAATTAAAGAAAACCGAAGCATAGCCTTTTTGTAGCCAATTTTTTAATCCGAATTCAGTTCTAATGTTGTTTTTCCATTGGTTTGCTGGAATTAATGGTAAATTATTATCACCTTGTTTTCCTGTCACACTTTCGAAACTACTTGTAAAATGCAACCAATCAAACGGATGCGGATGAAAGTGAATTCCGGCTTCACCACCAAATAACGAAGCATTGTTTTGAATGTAATTATACACGTCATTCCCATCAATTTCAGCTCCAGTTGGAGTAATGTAAATGTAATTGTTGATGTGATTGTAAAATCCGTTTACGAAGATTTCAAAATGCTGACTTTTATATTCCAAATTCAAATCGACTTGAAAATTCTGTTCGTTTTTTAAGTTTGAATCGCCAATTTCGTAGCGATTACTTCCTTCGTGAACGCCGTTTGAAGTTAGTTCGGATAAATTCGGAGCTCTAAAACCCGAAGCAATATTAATACGCGAATTGATAGATTCGGATAAATCAGTTTTATATCCAACAGAAGCATTGAAACTATCGAATTGCTTGTCGATGGCTTCAAAATAACCTTCTTCGCCAATAATTCCGTGGGTTTGTGTGTTGATTTTTCTCTTGTCGTAACGAATTCCGGCTTGTAAAACGTTAGAATTCCAAGCATAATTTGCAGTTAAGAAAGTTCCAAAATCTTTTACATTTGCATCCGGAATCAATAATTCTTCGCCAAAATTAGTGTTGGTTTGGTCAATACCTTGAATTCCTACAATGGCTTCCAAACGGTTGAATTTCGGAAGAAAATATTTCACATTATAACTCGCAGTTTGTAATTTCATCGATAATGCAATTTCGTCTGGAGCTTCTAATTCTTTTCTGTCGTTTAATGTATAGCCAAAATCACCTTCTATTTTTGAATTTTTGAAATATACTTTTTGGTTTAAACTCAAAGCGTGGTTTGCAACATCTTGTTTTGGAAACATCGGATTTCTAAAGCCTGAATTTTCTAAATCTTCTTCGGGTGAACCCAAATTTAATTGGTTGAAATTGTATCGAAAATCTGTTGCCATTTTTGCATCGGCATAGCCAATTCCCATTTTTAAATCTTTTTCTATAAAACGCGTATTGATAATTCTTTCGCCGGAAGGCACTTTGTAATCGGCGTGCGAAGTGTAATTTCCTCGAACTAAAAACTTGAATTTCGAAGGTGATGCTTTAAATCCGAAAGTAGTTGCCGTTCCTTGCGTATTGCTGAAATATTGTTGTTCAAAAGAAGTTTCTTTTTCTTGATACGAAGCATATTTTTCGGGATTCAAATAAATGACACCGCCCAAAGCATCCGAGCCATAAAGTAACGAAGCCGGACCTTTGATAACTTCTACACTTTCCACTCCGGCACTGTTTACGCCCAAACCGTGTTCTTCTCCAAATTGCTGATTTTCCACACGAATTCCTTGCGAATATACTAAAACACGATTGCCACTCAAACCCCGAATTACTGGTTTTCCAATTGAAGTTCCAGTTGAAATTTGAGAAACTCCTGCAAGAGTCGCAAGTCCGTCAATTAATGAAGTTGCACCGTTTTCTTTTAGTTCAGTCATTTTGGCGTGTTCCACTTTCATTACATTTTCAGACTGAATTTTGTTGTAAAAAGTAGAAACAATTACTTCTTCTAAATGCTGTTCTTTTTCTTCTAAAATCACATTTATTACTACATCAACTTCTAAATGATTTACTTTTTTAGTCAGCATTTCATAACCTGATAAAAAGAAAATTAGTTTATTAGTACCTTTTGGTAAGGTTGTAAATTGGTAAAAACCGTTCGCATCGGTAGTAGTTTCAGCGTTGTTTTCTTCGATATGAACTAAAACGCCCGATAATTTTTCGTTATTGGAATTGGTGATTTGACCGCTGATTTTTGATTGCGAAAATCCGGCAACGGCAAATAAAAATGCCATTACACTTAATAAGTATTTCATTGTGAGTTTTTTATAGATAAATAATACTATTGTGTGCTGTACTTCAAAAAGAGATACAACAAAACTGACCTTATTTTAAATAATAAAGTGGGATTAATTTAAGCTATAAAATTGGGTGGTCCGCGTAAGTAACGTGAAGTTCCTTGATGTGTAGTGCGATATTCGTTACTGTTGAATTGATAAGGAATTTCGTAAAAAGAAGGAATAAAATCAAAATGATAGAACGCTGTAACTAAAAATGGAGCAAATTTGAAATCACAAATTGGACAATCTTCGTTTTGAGAAAACGTTTTTTCAACACTCTTAAAAATTGAACTGTGCGAATGATCGCAATGTTCCGTTTTCAGATGGTGATTGTGCGAAAAAGTATGAATAGATTGGTAGCTAACAGCAAATAAAACTGCTAGCATTAAGCCAATATTCATATAGAGTAATTTCTTTTTCACTTTTACAAAGATATATTTTTTAGTATGAAAAGTAAAAACAAAACCCGAATTAACGAATGTTTAAGGTTTACTGAAGTAAACTATTTCGTTAATTCGGGTTAATTTATTTGTGATAAAAGCTATTATACTAAATTGTTAGCCACTAAATATTCCGCTATTTGAATCGTATTTGTTGCGGCTCCTTTTCTTAAATTATCGGCAACAATCCACATATTCAGCGTGTTTGGCTGACTTTCATCTCTTCTGATTCGGCCTACAAAAACTTCATCTTTACCTTGTGCATACATTGGCATTGGATAAGTAAAAGTATCCGTATTGTCTTGCACTTTTATGCCTGGCGTGTTGTGTAAAATTTTACGCACTTCAGTAACGTCAAAATCATTTTCAAATTCCACGTTAACGGCTTCACTATGGCCGCCCACAACTGGAATTCTAACAGCAGTTGCAGTAACCGCAATGGTTTTGTCGTTTAATATTTTCTGGGTTTCACGCACCAGTTTCATTTCTTCTTTGGTGTAATCGTTGTCTTCAAAAACATCACATTGTGGAATAGCGTTTCTGTGGATTTGATATTTATAAGCCATTTCACCTTTAACTCCACTGTATTCATTTTCTAATTGTTCCACTGCTTTCACACCCGTTCCCGTGATGGATTGGTAGGTAGAAACTACGATTCTTTTGATATCGTATTTGCTGTGTAAAGGAGCCAAGGTCAGTACTAATTGAATAGTAGAACAATTAGGATTGGCTATGATTTTGTCGTCTTTTGTTAAGGTCGAAGCGTTAATTTCAGGAACGATTAGTTTTTTAGTTTCGTCCATTCGCCACGCGGATGAGTTGTCGATTACGGTTGTTCCGGCGGCGGCAAATTTTGGTGCCCAGGCTAAAGAAGTTTCACCACCAGCCGAAAACAAAGCGATTTCAGGTGCCATAGCTACAGCGGTTTGCAAGCTAACTACTTTATATTTTTTTCCTTTCCATTCGATTTCTTTTCCCACTGATTTTTCTGAAGCCACAGGAATTAATTCGGTTATAGGAAAATTACGTTCTGCTAATACTTGAAGCATTATTTCGCCTACCATTCCGGTAGCGCCTACTACAGCTACTTTCATTATAATTTTATTTAGTAGTACAAAAGTATAGAATATACCTATCACTTAACAAACATTAATGAAATTATAACAGAACAATTATTTTTGAATAGTTTTGTAAAAAAAATCCGATTGCGCGGATTTACAATCCGTGCCCACACAGTAAAGCCACGCAGTAAACCCCCGCTACCGGAGGAATCCTTTCCCTGAACCCAAAGAGAAGATATAAAAACAAAACCCAGCAATTGCTGGGTTTCATTTAGAATACATAATGTAGCGATAAACTATTTGTTTTTTAATAAATCTCTAATTTGAGTAAGTAATTCTTCTTGAGAAGGTCCAGCTGGAGCTGCATCAACAACAACTTCTTTTTTCTTAGCTTTTTCAGCAGCTCTTAAAACTACAAAAATAAAGAATGAAATAATTACGAAATTGATAATTGCTTGCACTAAGTTACCATAAGTGATAACTGCTGCGCCAGCGGCTTTAGCAGCGTCAAGAGTAGCATAGCTTTCTCCGTTTAATGCGATAAATTTTTGTGTAAAATCAACTCCACCAGTAATTAAACCAACGATTGGCATAATAACATCATCTACAGCAGATCCTACTATTTTGCCAAAAGCACCACCAATAACAACAGCGGTTGCTAAACTTAATACATCGCCTCGCATTAAAGAGGCTTTAAAGTCTGAAAAGAATCCCATAGTTTTAATTTTAAAGAGTTAGTTTTATTCTATAAATACGAATTTACAAAAAAATCAATAAAATGTTAATTTTTATAAAAAATTCTTTTTACACGTTGAGAAATTCCAGTCAGTATCTCATAAGGAATGGTGTCAATAGCAGTTGCTATTTCGGTTACTTTTAGGTTTTTACCAAAGACAATTACTGCATCACCCGGTGTGCAATTAATTTCAGTAACATCAACCATCATCATATCCATACATATCGAACCTAAGATGGTCGCTTTCTGATTTTGAATTAAAACATAGCCTTTCTCATTGCCCCAAGCTCTTCGAATACCATCGGCATAACCAATCGGAATTGTCGCAACTTGCATTTCGTGCGTCACTTTGAATTTCCGACTGTAACCAATGCTTTCTTCTGGTGCAACGGTTCTGATTTGGGAAATTATCGTTTTTAAAGTGCTTACGTTTTCTAAAGCCTGTAGTTCTTCTTCAGAATTGCCAATGCCATATAATCCAATTCCCAAACGCACCATTTCCATTTGTTTTTCGGGATAATTAAAAATTCCCGAAGTATTTAAAATATGTCGAATGGGTTTTGAAGGCAATACTTTTTCCAATTCAAGAAACATCGTGTCATACCGTTGAAATTGCAGTTGTGTAAAAGCATCGAGTTTCTTGTCGTCGCTTCCTGCTAAATGCGAAAAAATACTTTTCACCTGAATGAAATTATTGTTTTTCAACAAATCACATAATTCCGAAATTTGATGCGATTCAAAGCCCAAACGATGCATTCCGGTGTCTAATTTAATATGTATCGGATAATTCGAAATATTTTGCTCTTGAGCGATTTTTAAAAATGCTTTTAAACCCGTAATCGAATAAATTTCGGGTTCTAAATTGTAAGCTATCATCGCTCTAAAACTGCTATTTTCTGGATTTAAAACCATAATTGGTGTCGTAATTCCGGCTTTTCGCAATTCAATTCCTTCATCGGCAAAAGCTACTCCTAAATAAGCTACTTTTTGATGTTCCAATACTTTTGCAATTTCATAACCGCCATTTCCGTAGCCAAATGCTTTTACCATTACCATTATTTTGGTTTCGGGTTTTAGTTTTGATTTGTAGAAATTTAGGTTGTGACTAATCGCATCGAGATTAATTTCCAAGATGGTTTCGTGATTCTTTTCTTCCAAAACCACTACGATTTCGTGAAAATTAAAACCTCTCGCACCTTTTACTAAAATGGTTTCATTTTGAAAGGATTGGGTATTGAATTGTTGTAAAAATTCTTGCGTGGTTGCAAACGGAATTACATTTGGCAAATCGGTTAATTGCTTGCCGATGGTTTCGCCAATGGTAATAATTCGATTGATTTTATGTTTCGACAAAATCGATTTGATGTCGCTATATAATTGTGCGATTGGAATGCCTCCCGAAAAAATATCGGATAAAATAATCGTCTTTTTATCGTGTAATTTCTGTTGTTCTAAGAAATCTAAGGCAATTTTCAACGATTGATAATCCAACGAATAACTATCATCAACAATCAAACAATTATTAATTCCTTTTTTAGCCTGAAGTCTTAATTCTACTGGATATAATTCAGCAACACGTTTTTGAATGAAAGTGGTTTCTTCGCCCAAAAACAGCATAAAATTCACGCAAGTAATTATGTTTTCAATAGCATTTGCGTCTGAAAATGGACTATTTAGGCTAAAAGTGTTTTCTTTCGTTTTGAAGGTTAATTCGACACTTCCATTTGTGCTTTTTTGTGTCACGAATAACGTCGCATTTTCATCTGTAAAGCTCCAAGTATGCTTTTTTATTGCTGTTGGAAGTAAATTTTCAATTGCTGAATTCTGTTCTAAAAACACATCCGAACAATTATCAAACAATCTTATTTTTTCTTTGATTTTGGCTTCGCGATTAGCAAAACCTTCATCGTGAGCTGAACCAATATTCGTTAAAATGCCGTATTTCGGTTGAATAATCTGTTCCAGTTGAAGCATCTCGTTTGGAAGTGAAATTCCAGCTTCAAAAATTCCGAAATCGTAATTCCCTTCAATCCCTAAAATAGAAAGAGGCACTCCAACTTGCGAATTATAACTTTTTGGATTTCTAACAATCAAATGATTTGGACTTAGAAGGAAATTCAACCATTCTTTAACGATGGTTTTTCCTTGGCTTCCGGTAATTCCTATAAATGGGAAATCAAATTTCTGACGATAAGCAATAGCGACTTTGTGCAAGGCAACCAACGTATTTTCAACAATAATGAAATTTGCCTGATTGTATAAATGTTCCGGAATATATTCAACTACAAAATACCGAACGCCTTTTGCAATAAGCTCTTCCAAATAGAAGTGAGCATCGTGATTCTGACCTTTTATGGCAAAAAACAAGGTATTATTTCCGTTTTGCAACGAACGGCTGTCGATCGAAATATGACTTGCGTTGAAATCAGTCGAATTTCCGTGGAAAACGCCTTTGCAGTTTGAAATAATATTGGTTATGTTGAAATTCAATTTATTCTTTTTCTTCTTTTGGTGCACGAATCGCGTTGTAATACGCAGCACGACTTAAAGGTTCATATTCTTCTGTTTCGCCTAACATTACAATTTTTTTATCGTCAGACTTTCTGAAACTATAATGAGCTAAATTTCCAGTTCGGGTGCAAACCGCGTGCACTTTCGTGACATATTCCGCAGTTGCCATCAAAGCAGGCATCGGACCAAAAGGATTTCCTTTAAAATCCATATCCAATCCGGCTACAATTACGCGGATTCCTGAATTGGCTAAATCATTACAAACCGCAACAATTTCATCGTCAAAAAATTGGGCTTCGTCAATGCCAACCACATCACAACCTTGTGCTAAAATCCTAATATTTTCAGCAGCAGGAACAGGTGTGGAACGAATTGCATTTTGATTGTGAGAAACCACCATTTCCTCGTCATAGCGTGTATCTATAGCGGGTTTGAAAATTTCGACTTTTTGTTTAGCGAATTGAGCTCTTTTTAAGCGGCGAATTAATTCTTCGGTTTTACCCGAAAACATCGAACCACATATTACTTCAATCCAGCCAAATTGTTCTTGATGATTTACGGTATTTTCGAGAAACATTTTGTATCTTTCGTACGTTAAAAAATTATTTTCTACTACATTTGTAGGCAAAACAAAATTAGTAAAAAACCATCGATATATTTAACTATACGCACCAAAGTTATGAAGAAAAGAGTCTCAGCTGAATTAATTAGCATCGCACACCGAATTTTAAAGTTGAAAAACCACGCAGATACCATTCAATTGCAATTAGAAGCTAAGAATTTGTACGATCAATTAACTGTTTTACGCTTTTATGAGGAAAATTTCGAATTGGTGAAAAATGAAATTCCACAAGTAGTTTTGGAAGAAAAATTACAAGCAAAACCATTGGCTATTGCGGAAACTCCTATAGAAGTAGTAGAAGACCATAAAGGTGATGAAGTTGAATTGATGCCAACGCCTGTTTTTACCGAACCTATTGCGGAAGAGAAAGTTGTTGTGGGTGAATTAATTGTGGAAGATGAAGATGAAATTCTGGAAGAAGCTGAACTAGTTCCTACAGAAAAAGAACCTCTTGCAGAAGAATTTGTGGCGGAAATGGAACCTATCGAAGTGGTTAATGAAGAAATTGAGGCAGAAGAAATTGCTCCAGAAGAAGTTGTTGCACAAGAAATTGGCGTTGAAATTCCAGTAGAAACAGTGTCTTCTGTGGTTGGAACGCAAGCCAAACAAATCTCTTTTGAAGATTTATTGGTACACGATTATGCAGAAATGAGTTTTGTTAAAGTAGAAGATGTTCCGGTTGAAGTAGAAATTGCGAATGAAGCTGTTTTCGAACCTGTAGTTCCTGCACAAGAAGATGTAGCAACTGAAATTACTCCACAAGTTGTAGCCGTTTTTGAATCGCCAAAAGTATTGGAGCAAGAAGTTAAAAAAACGGTTGAAAAAGTGCAAGAATCAAAAATAAGTTCGTTGAATGACCGCTTAAATAAATCGATTGCTTTTGGTTTGAATGACCGAATTGGCTTCGAAAAGAAATTATTTGGTGGAAGTTCAGATGATTTTAACCGCGTTATTTCACAATTAAATACGTTTGATAATTTCGATGAAGCCCAATCTTTTGTGCAAGATTTCGTAAAACCTGACTATAACAATTGGGAAGGAAAAGAAGAATTTGAAACACGTTTTATGGAAATTGTAGAGAAGAAATTTTCTTAAGCTAGATTTACGAATTTTCAAATAAAAGTTTTCAGCTTGTTATGAAGTAATTGATGCTAGTTAAATTCGTAGCATATCTTGTGCTATTTTTTATGAACTTTACGTTTTAGTTTCTCGTTTTAAAATAACTTATCTGACTTATATGTTTTTAAAATTCGTTCTTAAATTATTGTAGTAAATGGGTAAATTATATATTGTTCCAACGCCAATTGGCAATTTAGAAGACATGACTTTCAGAGCGATTCGTATTCTGAAAGAAGTCGATTTGATTTTAGCAGAAGACACGCGAACTAGCGGAAAATTACTAAAACATTTCGAAATTTCGACGCACATGCACAGCCATCACATGCACAACGAACACAAAACCGTTGAAAATTTGGTAAAGCGTTTGCAAGCGGGCGAAACCATTGCGTTGATTAGTGATGCAGGAACACCGGCAATTTCTGATCCGGGATTTTTGCTTACACGTGCTTGTGTGGAAAACGGAATTGGAGTAGATTGTTTGCCAGGAGCTACAGCATTTGTTCCCGCTTTAGTAAATAGCGGTTTGCCCAATGATAAATTCGTTTTTGAAGGCTTTTTACCTGATAAAAAAGGAAGACAAACTCGTTTTTTAGCGTTAGCGGAAGAATATCGGACAATGATTTTCTATGTTTCACCCCATAAATTGAATAAAACTTTGGCCGAATTTATGCAATATTTTGGTAATGAAAGACCAGTTTCGGTTTCACGTGAATTGTCAAAATTACACGAAGAAACGGTTAGAGGAACGGCTGAAGAAGTCTTCAATCATTTTGAAGCCAAACCTGCTAAAGGAGAAATTGTGGTTTGTGTAGGTGGAAAAAGTTTGAAATAAAAATAATAAATTATGGAAACAGTAATTTCTGAATTTTCGGTTGGTTTATTCGTTTGGCAATTTCTAATGTTGCTGACATTTGGGTTGTGGGTGTTTTGTCTTATTGATATTTTAAAAAGTAATTTTGAAGGTAATGACAAATTAATTTGGACTTTAGTTATCCTCTTTTTACCTGTTCTAGGTGCTTTGCTTTATTTTGTAATTGGAAGAAAGAAACGTTTAATTAAAGAATAGAAATGGATTCATCATATCTCGGATATATTATTGGAATTGTGTTGTTTTTAGGGTTTTTCTTAATTAAAAAAGACAGTAAATATTCAAAATTTGGAATAAAGCTAGGTAGCGTTTATTGCCCAAAATGTAATTTAAAGCAGCCACTTGTGAGAAAACCCGCAAATGAAAATCAAGCTTTGTATGGAGGACATACTTGTAAAAATTGTAAAACAGAAATGGATAAATTCGGAACAGAAATTAAGGTTTAGTTTCTTTCATCCGCTTGGCATCTCGCAAATTTAATCACTAAATTAACTATGACTACATCAAAAACAACTACAACCTGGAAAGGTAAAATGCAATTTGAATCTACTAATCCAAGTGGCGAAACATTCTTGATCAATGCTGCTGCAGAAAATGGAGGAGAAGGAGCAGGTTTACGCCCAAAATCAATGATGTTGTCTGCTTTAGCAGGTTGTTCGGGTATTGATTTGGCGTCTTTAATTGAAAAAATGAAGTTGGAAGTAACAGATTTCAATATTGTAGTTGAAGCTGAACTTACTGAGGAACATCCAAAAATTTATGATAAAGTAAAAGTGGATTATCATTTTTATGGTCCGAATTTAGACGAGAAAAAATTGCAAAAAGTAGTGGATTTGTCAGTAGATAAATATTGTGGTGTAATGGAAATGTTCCGTCAATTTGCAAAAGTTGAGGTGGAGATTTTTTATCATAAAGTGTAATTATGACGGTTTTACTACTTAAAGAGAAAGTTCAGAATTCAGAAATTTTAACATTTTCTGAAGTAATCGAAACGATAGATGCTTTTTATTTGTTTACACCAACACGATTTAAAAACGGAACAATAATTAATGATGCCGGCATAAATAATGGTTCCTGCAAAGTATTTTCATTTGCAAAAGAGCAAAACTTAAGTGCGTCGGAAAGCTTATTTTTGTTTGGTGAACATTATCAAAAAGTGTTACAAACACCAACCGATGATGACCATCAAAACATCCGAAATTTTATTGAATTTGGATGGGAAGGCATTCAGTTTTCGGAAAATGCATTAGAACTAAAAAAATAAAATTCATTCTAAAAAAATAATTATATATTTGTTGTTCAGTACTATAAGCCAAAATAACAGAGTTCAAACTAACATTCTGAACTCTAATTTCGAAATTCTAATTTTATTATTATGCGTTGGAATCTAAAATCAAAGCCAGAAAAAGAAAAGTTACAAGCCTTACAAAATGCCCTTCAAGTAGAAGAAATCATCGCTACTTTACTCGTTCAGCGTGGCGTTGAAACCTATGAACAAGCCAAAACTTTTTTCCGTCCTACTTTAGCCGATTTGCACGATCCTTATCTGATGAAAGATATGGATAAAGCAGTTAATCGGATAGAAAAAGCGATTCAAAACAACGAAAACATCTTGGTTTTTGGTGATTATGATGTCGATGGAACGACCGCTGTTTCGTTAGTTTCAAGTTATTTACGCAGTTTTTATCCGAATGTTGCGACCTATATTCCCGATCGTTATGGCGAAGGTTATGGTATTTCATATTTGGGAATTGACTATGCCGAAGACAACGGTATTTCCTTAATTATCGCTTTGGATTGTGGGATCAAATCGATAGATCACGTTAATTATGCGAAAGCAAAAAACATTGATTTTATTATTTGTGACCACCACCGACCGGGACCAGTTTTGCCCGAAGCGGTTGCTGTTTTGGATCCGAAACGGGAAGATTGTTCGTATCCGTATGACGAATTATGTGGTTGTGGTGTCGGATTTAAGTTGATTCAGGCTTTAGCCAAAAATAGGAATCAAACGATTGATGATTTAGTTTTATATTTAGATTTAGTTGCGACGGCTATTGCAGCGGACATTGTTCCAATTACGGGTGAAAATCGTGTAATGGCAAAATTCGGATTGGAAGTTATTAACTCAAATCCAAGACCTGGAATAAAAGCGTTAATTCAGAATGTAAAGAAGAAAGTTTTAACGATTACGGATGTTGTTTTTATTGTCGCACCAAGAATTAACGCAGCTGGAAGAATCAAACACGGAAATGAAGCAGTTGCTTTGTTAACCGAATATAATATTCAACAAGCCGAACAATTTGCATCCGAAATTGAAAAATACAACTCAGATCGTAAAGATTTAGACAAACAAATTACGAAAGAAGCTTTACTTCAAATTCAAGAAAATAGTGAGCAAGCTCGATGTTCAACAGTCGTGTATCAAGAAAATTGGCACAAAGGTGTTATTGGAATTGTAGCTTCTAGATTGGTAGAAAATTACTATCGTCCGACTATTGTTTTTACTAAAAGTGGCGATAGATTAGCCGCTTCCGCTCGATCGGTGAAAGATTTTGATGTATATAATGCCTTAGAAGCTTGTGCTGAACATCTGGAACAATTTGGTGGTCATATGTATGCCGCCGGAATGACGATGTTGCCAGAAAATTACGAAAATTTTAAAAATGCTTTTGAAAAAGTTGTTGCTGCAACCATTCATCCTGATTTATTAATTCCGGAAATTGCTTACGATGCCGAAATTAATTTATCCGATTTGAATCCGAAATTAATGCGGGTTTTAAAACAATTTGAGCCTTTCGGACCCGAAAATATGACACCTTTATTTCTGGCTAAAAACTTGATGGATTCGGGTTATGCAAAAACATTAGGAGGTGATGATGAACATCTAAAAGTCTTCGTGAAACAAGGGAATTCAGAAAATTTTAATGCGATTGGTTTTGGATTAGGCAAGAAATTAGACATCGTAAAAAACAAAAATAAATTCGAAGGAATTTTCTCTTTGGAAGAAAACGAATGGAAAGATACTGTAACTTTGCAACTTCAATTACGAGATATAAGAGTTGCGGAATAAATGGTTAAAGTTAAATGGTTAAAAGTGTAAGAGTTTAATAGGTTAAAAGGCTTTGCTTGTAGAACTGAGTAAAGTTTAAAATTTAGTTTAGTCTTTTAAAAATTTCTGCATAGCTTGACAAGAATAAATAAGATGACAAAAAAAGATCCTTACGCGGCTTTACGATATAAAGAATTCAACTTTTTCTTATTCATGCGATTTGCAATGGTTTTTGCTTGGTCTATGCAATTTGTAATCATCGAGTGGGAAGTTTATAGTTTAACGAAAGATCCATTATCATTAGGGATTATTGGTTTAATGGAAATTATTCCGGCGGTTTCTATGGCTTTGTTTGCAGGTCATATCGTAGATCAAAGTGAGAAAAAGAAACTTTTAATTAAATGTATTTTAGGGTTTTCAGTCGTGAGCTTAGGACTGTTTTTAATTACAGTTCCTGAAATTACTAAGAATTTAACGCAAAACACGATTCTGTATACGATTTATGCATTAGTTTTCTTTGGAGGATTTGTTCGTTCGTTTCTTGGGCCTACAATTTTCTCATTACTTTCTTTAATTGTTCCTAAGAAATTATATCCGAATGCTGCTACTTGGAGTAGTTCTACTTGGCAGTTGGCGTCTATGTTTGGACCCGCTTTAGCCGGACTTTCGATAAGTTTTATTGGCGTGCATTGGTCGTTATGTTTTGTATTTGCGTGTTCGGTTTTAGCATTAATAATGTTAGCACAAATTGAACAAAAACCCATTTTGAATCCGAAAATCGGCGAACCTATATTTAAAAGTTTAAAAGAAGGTTTGAACTTTGTGTTTACTAATAAAACTATTTTAGGATCTATTTCGTTAGATATGATTGCTGTTTTATTTGGTGGAGCAGTCGCTTTATTGCCCATTTTTGCACAAGATATTTTAAAAGTCGGTTCGGAAGGATTCGGTATTCTACGAGCTGCACCAGCTTTAGGTTCTTTTTTAATGATGTTGCTTTCCGCTTATATTTCACTCAATAAAAAAGCGGGTATAAAATTATTAGGAGCCATTTTTATGTTCGGAATTTGTATTATTGTTTTTGGAATTTCTGAGATATTTTGGATATCTGTTTTAGCGATGTTCTTAAGTGGTGTTTTTGATGGCGTTTCGGTGGTGATTCGAAATACAATTCTACAATTACATACGCCTGATCATATGCGAGGTCGAGTGGCTTCAGTAAATTCTATTTTTGTAGGTTCTTCAAACGAATTAGGTGCTTTTGAAAGTGGTTTAACTGCAAAATTAATGGGTGTAGTTAATGCTGTGATATTTGGTGGTGTAATGACAATAATTACAGTTGGAGCCACAGCAGTAGCTTTACCTAAATTTAGAAAATTAGATTTAGAAAAAGATGTACAAGCTTTGGAAAATGGGGATTAAAGCTCGAATTTTTTCAATTCGAAGTTAGTTCCGTCGAAAACGCCATAGGTAAAATAGCCAATCCAATCGCCTAAATTGATGTATTTTGAATTTTTAGTAAGTTCAATTTCTAAAGGTAAGTGTCTGTGTCCAAAAACGAAGAAATTGTACGATTTAGTTTCTAATTTACGTTTGCAATATTGTACTAACCATTCCTGATCTTCACCTAAATATTTGACGTCTTCAGCTCCTGAAATAAGTTTGTTTTTTACCGAAAGATATTGCGCTAATTTCACACCGATGTCTGGATGTAACCATCGGAACAACCATTTAGAAAAAGGATTTGTGAAAACCTTCTTCATCCTTTTATAGCCAATATCGCCCGGACCTTTTCCATCGCCGTGACCAATTAAGAAAGTTTTTCCGTTAAAAGTAAACTCTTCGTTATCGTGATAGACAGGAATATTTAATTCTTTTTGAAAATAATCGCCCATCCATAAATCGTGATTTCCTACGAAAAAATAAATAGGAATTCCAGCATCTCTAATTTCAGCTAATTTACCTAAAACTCTTACAAAACCTTTTGGGACAACGGTTTGATATTCGAACCAAAAGTCAAATAAATCACCTAATAGGAATATGGCTGCGGCATCTTGTTTTACTTCGTCTAGCCATGCTACAAATTTCTGTTCCCTTGGGAAACTTAAAGCTGCGGTAGGTGCTCCTAAATGCTGGTCTGAAGCGAAATATATTTTAGAATTTGCTCTCAAAATCTTAATTTTTAGAATATTTTACAAAAATACACAAATTTTTCTGTGATAAAACATACATTTCATCGGAAATATGTCACTTTTTATCGATAGTTGTGTTGTGGGTAAAATATTTTGTTAACTTTGGAAGATTAATCAAACCATAACAAAATATTAACACAATGAAAAAACTACTACTTTTTTTCATGTCAATTTTCTCCGTTTTAAGTTACGGACAGTTCCCAGAAGGTTTCGAGGGAACTTTCCCGCCACCAGGATGGGTAAAATTTGACAATGGAACTGGGACAGCCCAATCATGGAATTCAACAGGAACAACTGCTTTAGTTCGCACGGGGCTTCAAGCAGCCTACTTAAACAGAGAGGCTGTTGCCGCAGGTACTACTGCTTTAGACTGGCTTGTAACACCGCAGGTATTGGTGCCGGCGAATGGTCAGTTACGTTTTTATACGAAGTTGACACAAGCAGGAGATCAAGGAAGTGTTTATACTATCCGAATTTCTACGGCTACTCAAAATACAACAACAGATTTTACTGTTGTGAAGACTTGGAATGAACTTCAAATAATGAGTCTTGATGATTTAGGAAATGATGGTTCAACGCTACCTATTCAATCAACATACATTCAGAAAAAAGTTAATTTGAGTGCCTATGCGGGTCAAAACGTTTATATTGCTTTTGTAATGGCCAATAATAATGGCGATAGATGGTGTGTAGATGATGTAAATTTAGATCAACAATGCTTAGTTAATACTGCACTTACAGCGGCGCCTTTAGGTACTTCAGCTATTTTGAACTGGACCTCTTCATCAGCAGGTCCGTGGGAAATAGAATACGGTCCTGCAGGATTTGTACAAGGGACTGGTACTATTGTTTCAGCACCTACAAAGCCATTTACTTTGACACCTCTTTTACCAGTTACGGCATACTCATATTTTGTTCGATCAATTTGTAGTAGCGACAATATAAGTCCTTGGTCTGCAGTAAATGATTTTACAACTACAGCACTTCCTCCAGTTTGTGGTGGAAATTTTATTGATAATGGAGGGCCGACAGGACCATATACAAACTCGCAAGATACAGTAGTTACAATATATCCCGATAATATTGGTGATTATGTAACGGTTATATTTTCGATGTTCAATACGGAAACATCATACGATAAATTATATGTGTATGATGGTAATTCTGTTAACCCTGCGACACTTATTTCTAGTGGTAATGATGGCGGATTCGGTACGGTTACTTTACCTGGAGCTTTCTGGGGAAATTTAACAGGTGCAAACCTGCCTGGTCCTTTTGAAGCTACAAATGCTACGGGTTGTCTTACATTTAGATTTGTCAGTGATGGTATTGTGAATAATCCGGGATGGACGTCTAACGTTATTTGTCAGCCATTTCCATCTTGTCCAAAACCAACAAACATAACGGCCACAGGGAATACATCTTCAACTATCGTTGTTAACTGGACAAATAATGCTCCTGCTGCTACAGCATGGGAAATTTTTTATGTTCCTGCTGGTTCAGCTGCTCCTTTACCTACAGATGTTGGTATTGTAACAACAAATCCTTCACCTTATACTATTACAGGCTTGTCTTCACAAACGGCATATGATATTTATGTGAGAGCTATTTGTGGCGCTGCAGACGTGGGTCCTTGGTCTACTATAAAGGCGACTGCATCTACAAACCCTAACTATTGTGGTGGGGATAAATTTTATGATCTTGGTGGAGCTACAGGAAATTATCCTAATAATGTTACTGCAGCTAATGGTACAACAACAATTTGTCCTGATAGTGCAGGAGATGTAGTTACTGTTTACTTTAATTCGTTTAATTTGGTCGCTAATCCAGGTGATACGTTAACTATTTATGATGGAGATAGTGCTACCTCACCAGTTGTTGGCACATATTTTGGTGCAAATATTATACCTTTTTATACAGCGACTTCCGCTAGCGGATGTTTAACATTTGTTTTTGTTTCAAATGCAACTTTAAATGCAGAAGGTTGGGATGCAACCATAGTCTGTGGTCTTCCATGTCCATCAATCATTTCAGTCATAGACAATACTGTTCCGGCAATTGGAGCAGAAGGTGCCATTAGAATTTGTCCTGGAGGTAGTGTAGATTTCAATGGTAATGGTATATTCGCAGCTAGTGGCGCAGGGGCTACGTATGTGTGGAATTTTGACGATGGAACTACAGCTACAGGACAAAATGTTTCTCATACTTTCGCGACTGAAGGTGTTTATTTAGTAAATCTTAATATTATAGATGCTAATGGTTGTAGAAATACTAACAGATTAAATCAAAAAATTTATGTCTCAACAACTCCAGTTTTCGCGGGTTCAGCTGCATATGATGATGAAATATGTTTAGGTCAAAGTACTACGATCACTGGTATTGCATCTCCTGTAGCTTTTGTACGGGATTGTTCTCCACCAGTAAGTGGAACAACTTTTTTACCAGACACACAAGTTGATAGTGCTGCTTACCAATCTTACGTGCCTGTTGATTGTTTTCCATTTGGAAGTACAATTACTTCAGCTAATCAAATTACTTCTGTTTGTATCGATATGGAGCACTCATGGTTAGGAGATCTCGAAATAAGATTAATTAGTCCGAATGGACAAGTTGTAATTTTAAAAGCCAATCCTGGTGGAAGTTCAACTTATCTTGGTTGTCCTTTAGATGATCCAGCTACAACTCCCGGAACAGGTAGGACATATTGCTTTACACCAACTGCAACGACTTTACTTGTAAACGGGGCTACATCAAATTGTGGTACTCCAAGTAGGCCATCCATAAATGCAGGAGATTATAAGCCTGTTGATTCTTTTAATAATTTAATTGGAAGCCCATTAAATGGTAACTGGACACTTGTTATAACAGATTATTTAGGTATTGATGATGGATATATTTTCTCTTGGGGAATAAATTTTGATAATTCAATTTTACCAACTGATTATTCTTTTACGCCAACAATTCAATCTTCGAACTGGGCTCCAGATCCAAGTATCGTTGCAACGACAGGAAGTACAATTACAGTGACACCTACTACAGTAGGAACTAATTGCTACACCTATAATGTGACGGATAATTTTGGATGTACTTATTCTGAGCAAGTATGTATTGAAGTTTTACCAGGTGTTTCTTTAACGACTATTGTTCCTTCAGCGACAGTTTGTGCAGGAGGAAATGGAACTTTCACTTTAACTGGTACCCCAGACACAACAGTAACTTATAATATCAATGGCGGTGCAGCTCAAACGATTGCTTTAAATCCTATAACAGGTATTGGTACTGTTTCAGTAACAGGCATAACGGCTTCTACTACATTAAACGCTACTTATATTACAGCGCCTGCTGTACCAACATCAGGTAATGTTATTTCTACTTCAGGCGGGGTTAATCCAGCTAATTCAGTTGGAGTACTTTCGCCAGCAGGTACGGTTGCAAACGGAACAAACAGTACAACTGTAAACTCTTTAAATCAAGTTGTTGCAATGACTTTAGGTAATGTATTACCCCCAGGTACTGCAATTACTGTGAGTTTAGCGAGAAATAACAATACAGGAAGTGTAACGATTTCTGACGGCGTTAGTAATCTAATATTTGCAGCGGGTCCTAACAATATTTTACAACATATTACTTTTACAACAGGTGCTTTTACAGATGTGATTACAGTTACTAGAAATAATGGAACTGCTTTAGTAGATGGTATTGCTTACACTTATAATGAGTTAGGTTGTGATGCTCCTTTAACTAGGAATGCAACAATTATAGTTAGTACTCCAAGCGTAGTAACATTTAGTCCTATTGCTAGTATTTGTGAAGGAATTACGGCTCCAACTTTACCTGCAACATCAATTGAAGGTTTTACAGGAACTTGGTCTCCGTTAGTTATTAATACAACAACTGCGGGTACTTCAACTTACACATTCACACCAGATGCTGGTCAGTGTAATGATGGTGTTGGTACTTTAGTGGTGGTTGTGAATTCAGGAACTCCTACAACTTTTAACGCAATACCAGATTTATGTATTGGTTCTTCTGATACAACATTACCAACTCAGTCTATTGAAGGTATTAGTGGTACGTGGAATCCGTCAACTATTAATACCACTGCAGCAGGAACATTTACTTACACATTTACGCCTGATGCTTCAGCTTGTGCAAATCCAAGTGTTTTAGCGATAACTGTAGAAGTTTGCCAAATTCCAAAAGGTATTTCACCAAATAATGATGGACTTAATGACTCGTGGGATTTATCAAGTTATAATGTAGAGAAAGTTGAAATCTTTAACCGTTATGGAACAAAGGTTTACAATAAATCAAACTATACAAATGAATGGGTTGGACAGTCTAATAATGGAAATGAACTTCCTGATGGAACTTATTATTATGTGATTGAGTTTACTGGTTTCCCTGCAAAAACAGGTTGGGTTTATATTAATAGAGAGAGATAATAGATGTTAAGTCACCTCTACACTAAGTAGAGGTGACTAACATAAAAAAACAAAAACATAATGAAGAAACTATATTTAGTAGCTTTAGTTGTAATTGCCTCGTTTGGGGATTTACACGCACAACAAGATCCACATTATACACAATATATGTATAATATGAATGTTATTAATCCAGCCTATGCAGGTAGTAAAGAAAATCTGTCAATAGGAATGTTGTACAGAAAGCAATGGGTAGATATTGAAGATGCACCTACAACTTTTACACTTTCAGGTCATTCTCCTGTTGGAAAAAATGTAGGTTTAGGTTTGTCTGTAATTTCGGATAAAATTGGACCGGTAGAAGAAAATAATATTTATGGAGATTTCTCTTACACGCTTAACTTGGGTGGTGAGCATAAATTAGCTTTTGGTATTAAAGCAGGAATAACGCTGCAACAAGTTGGTTTATTTAGTGATATTTATACCACTTTACCACAGCCAAATGATCCTGCGTTCTCAGAAGACACCAACAACAGTTATTTTAATTTAGGATCGGGATTGTTTTATTATACAGATAAGTATTATGTAGCTTTTTCGGTTCCAAATATGATGAAGTCGAAACATTTAGATTTTGATGGTCGCGAATTTGGTTCAGAAGTATCACATTATTTCTTGACAGGAGGATATGTGTTTGATTTGTCTCAAAATGTAAAATTCAAACCATTCTTTATGATGAAATCTGCTTTTAATGCGCCCACATCTCTAGATGTTTCTACGAATTTCTTATTTAATGAAAAATTTGAAGCAGGTTTAACTTACCGATTAGACGATAGTTTTGGTGCCATGGTAAACTATGCAATTACACCAAGTCTACGAATTGGATACGCTTATGATCATATCGTTTCAGATTTAAATGTGACTTCGCCTTCTTCGCATGAGTTTATCTTGTTGTTTGATTTGAACTTCCCGAAAAAAGTATCAAGTTCTCCAAGATTTTTTTAACCTAATAGCGATAACGACATGAAAAAAATATATTTAACGTTGAGTTTTGTAATCGTAAGTGGTTTACTTAGTGCACAAAACAAAGAAACAAAAGTAGCAGATAAACTATTCAACAGGTATGAATACGTTGATGCGGCTAAAGAATATCTAAAAATAACAGAAAAAGGTAAAGCTGATAACTATGTTCATAAGCAATTAGCAGACAGTTATTTTAATGTGTTCAATAGTAAAGAAGCTGTTAAGTGGTTTGCGAAAGCAACGGAGGAAAAACAGGACGCTGAAACATATTATAAATATGCTCAGATGTTGAAAGCAGAGGGTAATTACACGGAATCTGATAAACAAATGAAAAAATTTGCTGACTTGGCGCCAAACGACCAAAGAGCAAAAACGTTTAATGCAAATCCAGATTATCTACCTGCTTTAACAAGCCAAGTAAAATTATTTAATATTATCAAATCAGATATCAGCAGTGATAAAACTGATTTCGGTGCCGTTTTAACCAATGACAATAATGTTTATTTTACAAGTGCCAGAAACACTTCGAGAAGAAATAGTAATTTTATAGATGAGCCTTATTTGGATATTTATAAAGCAACTTACAATTCCAACGGAACAATTAGTGAAGCTACGGCTGTTGCTAATTTGAACACAAAATGGAATGACGGACCTTCAACCGTAACTTCTGACGGTAACACTATTTATTATGGAAGTGAAAGTTTCAATGAAAAGGAATACGTAAAAGACAAAGCAAAGAACGCTAAATTCGGTAAAATTTATCTTTACAAAGCATCTAAAAATGGCGATTCTTGGTCAGATAGCAAACCTTTACCCTTTAACAACGCCGCTTATGACGTAAGGAATCCAAGTATTAGTAAAGATGGGAAAACGCTATATTTTTCCTCTAATATGCCAGGAGGCTTAGGTGGTGAGGATATTTGGAAAGTATCCGTTAATGGTGATGAATATGGTACTCCTGAAAATTTAGGAGCTACGATCAATACGGCCGCTAACGAAAGTTTTCCATTCATTGCTGATGATAACACATTGTATTTTTCATCTAATGGAAAACAAGGCTTTGGTGGTTATGATGTTTTCAGTATCAATCTTGAAAATGGTGAAAAAGCAACAAATCTTGGTGCTCCAGTAAACACTGCAAAGGATGATTTTTCATTCACATTTAATCAAGTTAAAAAAGTTGGTTTCTTTTCTAGTAATAGAGATGGTATTGATAATATTTACGTGGCTAATCCAGTTTGTGCTGTGCAGGCCATTGCTTTAGTGAAAGATTCAAAAACAGGAAAAGTCATTGATGCCGCTAAAGTAGTTTTAGTAGATGCTAGTGAAAAAGTAATTGGCGGTCAATTTACTGATGCTAGTGGAAAATTATCTTTTGGGGTTGAATGTGATATGGGTTATCGTTTTCAAGTTTCAAGACAAGGTTATGAAAGTGGCGTATTCGCAGTAGCTAAAACAGCTGGCGGTGAGGTTGTAGTAGAAGCTTTGTTGAATCCAATTCTTCCTATAATAACGGAAAAAGAAGTAATTCTACAACCAATTTTCTTTGAATTCAATAAAAGTAATATTACGCAGGAAGGTGCTGAGGAGTTAGACAAATTAGTTGTTGTAATGAACGACAATCCAACTATGGTAATTTTCGCTAAATCTCATACAGATTCTAGAGGTAGTGACAAATACAACATGAATTTATCAGATAGACGTGCTAAATCGACTGTTCAATACTTAATTTCTAAAGGAATTGTTTCGGATAGAATTACGGGTCAAGGATTTGGAGAAAGCGAACTAAAAATTGAATGTGATAATTGTACTGAAGAAGAGCATGCTCAAAATAGAAGAAGTGAATTTTTAATAGTTAAGAAATAAGCTACTTAAAATAGATTTAAAAAAAGGCTCTGAATAAATTTTCAGAGCCTTTTTTTATTAAAATTGATATTGAATTCCTACACCTAGCATTTGTTTAATCTGAACTTTAGGTCCTTTTGTTATCTGTACTCCTGCTACTTCTTCTTTAAACTTGATGTCATCATCATAAATTAAATGCATACCAATATTAGCTTTTACATACTCATTAACAATCATTGCAAATTGCAATTGCCAGTCAATATCAATATTACCAAAATTATTAGCATAATCCGAATATAAACTTATTCGATGTTCCAAATCAATATTTTTATATAGTTCTTTTTTCCATTGATTCGTTAGTAAGATACCGATTTCATTGCGAATATTTTTCCCCTCTCTAAGTAGGTCACCATTTATATCATAAACTGCTTTTTCAACTCCAAAAGCTCCTTGATTGGCTAAACGTTGATCAAAAACGAAAGTAGTTTTTTGAGTCAGTGGTGATAAATAAAGGTTGAAATCTAAATCTTTTCTAGAATACTCAGCACCAATACCAAGAAAAACATAAGCAGGCGCAAACGGTTTTGAAATCGCCAAATCCGTATTAGGATAAGCATATCCATTAGCAAATTGTGTGTTGAAATTAAATTTTCCGGCGTAATACCAGTTAGAAATGGTATCAGTTCGATATCCAAAGGTTGAATTCACCTGAAACTGATCATCTGTTTTCTTCACTACCTGAGATTCTTGCTTATTGATACCGTAACGAGTAATTAATTCGTTTTTCCAGTTTAAATTTCCATTTGAGTAGGTTCTAATAAATTGTGTTTTTACGAGCCCAGAAACAGAGTTATTACCTCCAGCATTCCAATTAACAAATGTAATTTGAGAAATATCTAATCCTACTTTATTCTCTTTTGTCCAATTTGAAATAGTATCAGGGAGTTGTGTTCTAATGATTTGAGAATAATTGGTTTGAAAGACTAGAAATAAAATTCCAAGTAGGGATACCTTTTTAATCATGCTGTGTTTTATTAAATAATTGAATTAAACTTTCTACGTCAATTTTGCAAATTTGTTGCTGCTCAAAAACTGTACCTTGTTCTATAAAATAATCAGGTATTCCTAAATTAATTGACGTTTTGTTCAAGTTGTTATTAGTGATAATTGTGTTTATTTGTTCGCCAAAACCACCTTTTATAGCACCGTCCTCAATGGTGATTACTTGATGATGTGCATTTAATAGCTCCACTATCTTGCTGTCATTTAGTGGTTTGATGAATGGAAAGTGAAAGTGTGAAAATAAATTGGAATTAACGATTTCAGCCAAAGCTTTAGTTACATTAGTTCCAATTGTTCCTGTCGAAAAAATCACAATTTTACTTCCTATTTGAAGTTTTTTTATTTGTCCGATCTCTATTTTCTCGAAAGGTTTTTGCCACTCAACAATTTCACCTCTTCCTCTCGGATAACGAATGGCAATCGGATGATTTAGTCCTTTTGAAGCGGTATACATCATATTTCGTAATTCCAATGCATCTTTTGGTGCAGCGATAATTAAATTAGGAATGCAATTTAAAAACGAAATATCAAAAACACCGTGATGCGTTGCGCCATCTTCGCCTACTAAACCAGCTCGGTCAATACAAAAAATCACTGGTAAATTTTGTAAAGCAACATCATGAATCACTTGGTCGTAGGCTCTTTGTATGAATGTGGAATAAATATTACAAAATACAACCATACCTTGAGTTGCCATTCCAGCGGCTAAAGTAACGGCGTGTTGTTCAGCAATTCCAACATCAAATGCTCTTTTTGGAAAAGCTTCCATCATATATTTCATAGAACTTCCAGAAGGCATTGCCGGCGTAATTCCAATAATTTTTTCATTCTGATTAGCCAATTCTACTAAAGTATGGCCAAAAACATCTTGAAATTTTGGAGGCAAATGCGATTCATCTTTCAAATGAATTTCGCCTGTTTTAGCATCAAATTTTCCAGGTGCGTGATATTTTACTTGATCGTTTTCGGCTAATTGCAAGCCTTTTCCTTTGGTTGTGATTACGTGTAAAAACTTCGGACCTTTTATTTTTTTTAATCGTTCTAATTCTGAAAGTAATTTTGGTAAATCGTGCCCATCAATTGGACCTGAGTAATCAAAATTTAAGGATTTAATCATATTGTTTTGCTTCGGATTTTTTCCTTCTTTAACCGCGGTTAAATAGTTTTTCAAAGCACCAATGCTTGGATCAATTCCGATAGCGTTATCATTTAAAATCACCAATAAATTCGCATCAGTAACCCCAGCGTGATTCAATCCTTCAAAAGCCATTCCGCTCGCAATGGACGCATCGCCAATTACTGCAATATGTTGTTTGTCAAAATCACCTTTTAATTGAGAAGCCAAAGCCATTCCTAATGCAGCCGAAATCGAAGTGGATGAATGTCCAACGCCAAAAGTATCATAAACGCTTTCACTTCGCTTTGGAAATCCCGAAATTCCATTTAATTCTCTATTCGTGTGAAAAAATTCACGTCTCTCGGTAAGAATTTTATGTCCATAAGCTTGATGCCCCACATCCCAAACCAATAAATCTTCAGGTGTATTGAAAACATAATGAAGTGAAATTGTTAATTCAATAACACCTAAACTTGCACCCAAATGTCCTTCTTTCTTGGAGATTATATCAATAATAAACTCCCGCAATTCTTTAGCTAATTGGGGTAATTGATCTACAGTAAGTTGTCGTAAATCGGTCGGTTTGTTAATTTTTGAAAGCAAATTTTCCTTCATTGTACAAAAGTAAGAATTGGTTATCGTATTTTTGTGTTTATGGAGAATATTTTTACCGATGTTTATTTTATGAAGAAAGCACTTCAAGAAGCTGAAATGGCTTTTGAGAAGGGTGAAATTCCTGTTGGAGCTATAATTGTTGTGGCAAACAAAGTAATTGCTCGAACTCATAACCTAACAGAGTTGCTTAATGACGTTACAGCTCACGCCGAAATGCAAGCCATAACGAGTGCAGCAAATTATTTAGGTGGAAAATATTTAAAAGACTGCACTTTATACGTCACATTAGAACCTTGTCAAATGTGTGCCGGTGCTTTATATTGGAGTCAAATTACTAAAATAGTTTATGGTGCGACTGATGAAAACAGAGGTTATCTGAAGATGGGGACACAACTACATCCAAAAACAGTTGTGGTTTCTGGTGTGCTAGAAAATGAATGTGCAGAGTTAATGCGAAAATTTTTTAAAGCAAGAAGATGATGTTTTGTAAGATTTGGTTTAAAATTATTTTATATCTTTAAAAAAAAATTACACAAATCAGATAGAATGAAACTAAAGAACTATTTACAGCTACTATTGTTGCTAATTGTTGGATTCTCTTGTGGGAAAAAAACAGAAAACTTCAATTCAGATTTTAACTTGTACAAAGACTATATTCACAATTTTAGTTCAGGATTAGTTTCTACTAAAACTGATATTAGAGTGGTTTTGGCTTTTGATAATAAAGAATGGAAAGTAAATCAAGAACTTGATAGTGATTTATTCTCAATTAGCCCCAGCGTTAGCGGTAAAGTTGTTGCACTTTCTGCAAATACGGTTGCTTTTATTCCATCAGAAAAATTAAAACAAGATACTGAATATCAAATAACTTTTCATTTAGATGAAGTAAAAGATGTGCCTAAAACATTAAAAAAATTCAACTTTACGATAAAAACAATAAAGCAAGATTTTTTAATTAAAACACAAGATTTACAATCCTATAGTAAAGAATATCAATACTTAAATGCTTCAATTTCTTTTAGTGACGATATCGATTTAGAATCTGTGATTAAACTAATTAAAGTTGAGCAAAAAGGGAAAGAGGTAAAAATTAAATTCAATAAGGAACTAAGTACTAGTAAAGAATATAAATTTATAATAGATAGTATTCAACGCAAAGCTGAAGATAGTGAAATTACTATTTCATGGAGTGGTGCTTCCTTGGATATTGACCAAGAGGGAACGCTTGCTTTTGAAATTCCGGGAAAAAATAATTTCAAGGTAATTTCTGCCAAACTTCAAGAAGATAATGCACAGGTTTTATTGTTGAATTTTTCAGATCCAATCAAAAAAGGACAAGATTTGGATGGTTTAGTTCAAATTGAAACCGCTACTAATTTAAAATTTGCAACAGCAGGGAATCTTTTGAAAGTATATTTCAATGAATCTTTAACGGGAGATTTGTTAGTAGAAGTTTTTCAAGGAATTCAAAATGAAGAAGGCAATAAAATGAAATATGATTTTTCTGAAAGAATTATCTTCGATCAAGTGCTGCCAGAAGTTAGGTTTGTTAAAAGTGGAACCATATTGCCAAGCTCTAATAATTTAAAAATTAATTTTGAAGCGGTTGGATTAAGTGCTGTTGATGTAAAAATATATCAAATATATAAAAATAACATTCTTCAGTTTTTACAATACAATGAATTAAACGGGAATCAAAATCTTAGAAATGTTGCCCTTCCAATTGCAAAACAAACGATAACATTAAAGACAAATAATTTAATTGATTATGGTTCGTGGAATACTTATGCTATAGATTTATCTAAAATAATTGCAGTAGATCCGGGTTCAATTTATAGAGTAGAATTAACTTATAAAAAGAAATATTCGCTTTATAAATGTGCTACAAAAACGGCTGACGCAGAAGAGGAAGAAGATGTCGATAAAGATGAAGTTCGTAGCAATAATTCCTATTATGATGATTATTACTATTACGAAGATTACAATTGGGAAGAACGAGAAAATCCTTGCGATAATTCTTATTACTACAACAAAGCTATTGCAACTAACGTAATAGCAACTGATTTGGGTGTAATTGTAAAAAGAGGAGAAAATGGTTCTTATACTTTTATAGTTAATGATATTGTAACAACTGATCCAATTTCTGGAGCTACAATCGATGTGTATAATTTTCAGCAACAAAAACTAACAACCATTAAGACAGATGGAGAAGGTTTTGCAATCGCTGATCTAGATAAATATGCTTATTTTGCAATAGTTAGTAGAGATCATAATACTACTTACATTAAACTAGATGAGGGCCAATCACTATCGGTGAGTAACTTCGATGTGAGTGGAGAAGCGCTTCAAAAAGGACTGAAAGGCTATATTTATGGTGAAAGAGGTGTTTGGCGTCCGGGCGATACGTTGCATTTGGCTTTTATGTTGAATGACAATGACAGTAAGTTGGAAAAAACACATCCTATTAAATTTAAATTATCGAATCCACAAGGAAAAGTAGCTTATTCGGCTGTTCAGAAATATAATGAAAACAATCATTATAAATTTAAAATCGCTACAAAAGCGACCGATATTACGGGAAATTGGGAAGCAAAAATCTCAATTGGTGGCGTTCATTTTTATAAAAGTATCAAGATTGAAACCATTAAACCAAATCGTTTAAAAATAAAAAACAGTTTTGCAGATGGTGTTTTATCAGGGAACAAACCAAATGTTGGAACAATTGATGTAGCTTGGTTGCACGGAGCCATTGCAAAAAACTTAAAGGTAGAAATGCAAGCGAAGTTTATGCCGCAAGTGACAACTTTTAAAGGTTTTTCAAATTATGATTTTGACGACGAAGTTCGTAAGTTTTCAAGTGAAGAAGTAAATGTTTTCTCTGGAAAAGTAGATGAAAGCGGAAGAAGTAGAGTGGTTATTCAACCTAAAGTTACGAATCAAGCACCAGGGAAATTAAAAGTTGTTTTCCAAACCAAAGCTTATGAAACGGGTGGTGATTTCAGTACGGATGTGGTAACCGCTTCTTATTCACCTTTCAAAACTTATGTGGGAATAAAAAGTCCAGAACCTAATAAATACGGAATGCTGGAAACGGAAAAAATGAATCGTTTTGATATCGTTACCGTTGATGAAAATGGAAGTCCAAAAGCAGTAAGAAATTTAGATGTTCAAGTTTATAAAGTAGACTGGCGTTGGTGGTGGAATAGTTCAGATGACGATTTATCACGATTTAATTCGTCTGAATTTACTACGGCATATAAGAATTTTAATGTCAGCACAAATGCTTCTGGAAAAGCAACTTTTCAATTTGAAGTTTCGGAAAATGATTGGGGAAGATACTTAATTCGCGTTATCGATAATGATGGCGGACACGCAACAAGTAAAACCGAAATTATAGATTGGCCAATATGGTCTGGAAAAACCAAATCTGGAAATGCTTCAACAGCAAATATGTTGGTATTTACTTCCGATAAAACAAAATATGCAGTAGATGAAACGGCAATTATTTCATTTCCTTCAAGTGAAGAAGGGCGTGCTTTAATTTCGATTGAAAACGGATCAAAAGTAATTTCCTCTTTTTGGGCAATGACTAAAAGTGGTGAAACTAAAGTTGAAATTCCAGTTACCGCTGCGATGGCTCCAAATGTGTACATCAATATTTCATTATTGAAACCTCACGCTTCAAGCCTAAATGATACGCCAATTAGGATGTACGGAATTCTACCAATAGAAGTTGTCGATAAAAATACGGTGCTTCAACCTCAAATTGCAATGGCGGGTGTTTTAAAACCAGAAATGAAAACTACAATTAAAGTTAGTGAGAAAGAAGGTAGAGAGATGACTTACACCATTGCAATTGTTGATGATGGCTTGTTAGATTTAACACGATTCAAAACACCAAATGCTTGGGATAAATTCTACGCAAGACAAGCTCTGGGAGTTAAAACTTGGGATATTTATGATGAAGTAATTGGAGCTTATGGTGGAAAAATCAATCAAATCTTCAGTATTGGAGGAGATGAAGATTTAGGTGCCGGAAATGCTAAAAAAGCCAACAGATTTAAACCTGTAGTAATTTATTTAGGACCTTTCAAACTGAAAAAAGGAGAAACAAAAGCACATACGATTAAAATACCAAATTATATTGGTTCAGTGCGAACAATGGTTGTGGCAGGAGATGCTAAAACAAATGCTTACGGAAGTGCAGAAAAAACTACGCCTGTAAGAACGCCATTAATGGTATTGGCTTCGGTTCCGAGAAAAATTTCTCCAAATGAAAAAGTTACGTTGCCAATTACGGTTTTCGCAATGGAAAATCACGTTAAAAATGTTACCATTCAAATAAAAACGAATAATGCAATTCGTGTAATTTCTCCATTGAAGCAAAATCTAACGTTTAGTTCGCCAGATGAAAAAATGGCTTATTTCGATTTAGAAGTTGGGAATGTCCTAGGAATTGGAAAAATCGAAATCATCGCTACTTCAGGAAAAGAAAAAGCGACCTATGAAGTTGAAATCGATGTGACAAATCCAAATCCGGTAACCACTGATTTTGTTGATGTGGTTGTGGAACCAAATTCAAGTCAAACAATCGACGGGAACACATTCGGTGTAAACGGAAGTAATACGGCTAGGGTTGAAGTTTCTTCTTTCCCTACAATTGACTTTAATTCGCGAATTCAATATTTAATTCAATATCCGCACGGTTGTGTAGAGCAAATTACTTCGGGCGTTTTTCCTCAATTATATCTAGCTGATGTGATGGAAATCGACAACACCAGAAAAGATGCGATGCAAAAGAACATAAATGCCGGAATTCAAAAATTAGGCAGTTATCAATTGGCAAATGGCGGTGTTTCTTACTGGCCAGGAAATAGTAATGCAGATGATTGGGGAACTTCTTATGCGGGTCATTTCCTTTTGGAAGCAGAGAAAAAAGGGTATGTTTTACCAATTTCTTTCAAGCAAAAATGGATTTCCTACCAACAAGCTGAAGCAAAAAAATGGCGTTATTACCAACAATATAATAATGATTTCGCACAAGCTTATCGTTTATATACTCTGGCTTTAGCTGGTGTTGCTGATATGGGATCAATGAATCGTTTGAGAGAAACTTCGGGAATTTCAAATGAATCAAAAATAAGATTAGCGGCCACTTATGCAATTACAGGTCAAAAGAAAACGGCTTTAGCTTTGTTAAATGCAACTTCGGTTGAAGATTCTAATTCGAATTATTACTATTATGGTTCTGCAGATAGAAACAGAGCGATGCTTTTAGAGACGTATTTATTGGTTAGTGATAATCAAAAAGCGTTTAACTTGGCTACGAAAATTGCTAGTTCATTGTCTTCTAAAAATTATATGAGTACGCAAACAACTGCTTACTGTTTATATGCAATGTCGAAATTTGCTATCAAAAATGGTGGAAAAGGAATTAATGTTTCTTATGCAAATAACGGAAAGACGGAAGTTATAACTTCAACTAAGTCGATTGCGGATAGAAAATTAGTAGTTAAAAACGGTTTAAATTCACTTACGCTTAAAAATAATAAAGACAATACGGTTTATGTCCGAGTTATTAATACGGGAATTTTGCCTGTGGGCGAAGAAAAAGTGATGCAAAACAATTTAGCTGGAAATATCACTTTTAAAACTAGAAATGGAAATGCAATTTCATTGGATAAAGTAACGCAAGGAACTGAAATAATAGCACAAATTACAATTAGAAATAACTCTAATGATGTACTTGAAAATGTTGCTTTAGCACAAATAATTCCATCTGGATTTGAAATTATGAATTCGCGTTATACCGATTTTGGTGAATTTGCTCAAAACAAAGCAGATTATATCGACATTCGTGATGATAGAAGTTATTTCTATTTTGGACTTCGACCTAATGAATCTAGAACATTTACAGTATTGTTGAATGCAACTTATTTAGGAGATTATTATTTCCCTGGTATTCAATGTGAAGCTATGTATGATGATAATTACATAGTAAGAACCAAAGGACAATGGGTGAAAATAGTAAAAGATTAGATTTCAAATCGAACTGGTTCAAAAAGCCAGTTCGATTTTTTCAAAACAACAAAATTAAAACTACCATCATTCTTATTTTGATGGTAGTTTATTTCTTTTCATTACCTCGTCAATTATTTGAAAACAATTACGCAACGGTTATAGAAAGTAATGAAGGTCAATTATTAGGTGCGAAAATTGCCAAAGATGGCCAATGGCGTTTTCCAGAAAGCGATAGTGTTCCCGTAAAATTTAAAGCTTGTATTCTAGCGTTTGAAGATCAGCATTTTTATAAACATTTTGGATTTAATCCCGTTTCAATGTATAATGCTGTTTTGCAAAATCGGAAAGCAAATAAAGTAGTTCGCGGTGGCAGTACTTTAACGCAGCAAGTAATTAGATTGCATCGAAATGGAAAAAGCAGAAGTTATTTCGAAAAAATAATTGAAATTATATTAGCTACGCGTTTAGAATTCAGACATTCCAAAGAGAAAATTTTACAATTATATGCAGCTCACGCTCCTTTCGGAAGTAATGTTGTGGGTTTAGAAATGGCTTCTTGGCGTTACTTTGGTTTGCAATCTAACCAATTGTCTTGGGCAGAAGCGGCAACTTTAGCGGTTTTACCAAATGCTCCAAGTTTAATTTATCCCGGAAAAAATCAAGAAAGATTATTAAAGAAACGAAACCTTTTACTTAAGAAATTATATGCAAATAAGGTAATTGATAAAGAAACCTATGAATTGTCGTTGCAAGAAAATTTACCTCAAAAGCCTTTTGATGTGCCTCAAATTGCACCACATTTATTAGAAAAAATCGCCAAAACGAATCGAGGTGAAAAGATTAAAACCACAATTGATACGCATATTCAAGAGCAAGCGAATGAAATTGTCCGACAATATTATAATTTATATAAGCAAAACCAAGTTTATAATATTTCCGTTTTAGTCGTTGAGGTTAAAACTAGAAATGTTATCGCTTATGTTGGAAATAGCCCGACAGATAAAAATCATCAAAAAGATGTTGATATTATTACGGCTCCGAGAAGTACGGGAAGTATTTTAAAACCTTTTTTATATGCTTCGATGTTAGATGATGGTGAAATTTTGCCACAAACATTAATTCCAGATATTCCGACACAAATTTCGGGTTATTCACCTCAAAATTATAATCTTACTTATGATGGAGCGGTTCCGGCGAGTAGAGCATTGTCAAGATCTTTGAATATTCCTTCGGTTTTGATGCTTCAAGAATATTCTGTAAACAAGTTTTATGAGCAATTGCAGAAATTAAACTTGAAAAACATCAACAGACAACCTTCGAATTATGGATTGTCGTTAATTTTGGGTGGTGCCGAATCCAATCTGTGGGATTTATGCAACGCTTATGCCTATATGTCGAGCACGCTGAACCATTTCTATAATAACAACAATGAGTATCGAACCAAAGAAATGGGCAAGCTAAACCTCGATTTCAATGTGAAGTCGGATTTCGGAAAAGCAACACGGCAAAAAAATGTATTTGGAGCTGGAGCCATTTGGCAAACATTTAATGCAATGAAAGAAGTGAACCGACCACAAGGCGATGAAGCTTGGCGATTTTATGATTCTTCCTTAGAAATTGCATGGAAAACAGGAACAAGTTTTGGTAGTAGAGATGCTTGGGCAATTGGTGTAACCAAAGAATATGTGGTAGGAATTTGGGTTGGAAATGCAACCGGTGAAGGAAGGCCATTTTTAACTGGAGTTGAAAGTGCCGCACCGATTTTATTCGATATTTTTCATCTATTACCTAAATCAAAGTGGTTTGAAACGCCTTATAATGATTTAGAAGAAGCGAATGTTTGTAGGATTTCAGGATATTTAGCACAGGAAAATTGCCCGACAATAAAACAATGGATTCCGAAAACGGCTAAGAAAACTGCTAATTGTTCGTTCCATAAATTAGTGCATTTGGATAAAAACGAAGAGTTTCGGGTGAATTCAATCTGTGAAAGTGTTGATAATATGGTGGCTAAATCTTGGTTTGTGTTGCCACCAATTATGGAATGGTATTATAAAAATAATAATCCAAATTATTTGACTTTACCACCATTTCGGGATGATTGTGAATCCAATTCATCTGATAAAGTGATGGATTTCATCTATCCCAAAGCAAATACTAAAATCATTTTAACTAAAAATTTTGAAGGAAAACTCCAACCAGCAATCTTTAAAATCGCACACATCAACAGAGAATCTGAACTGTTTTGGTATTTAGATGATGTGTATTTAGGAAGTACAAAAACCTTTCACGAAAAAGCAATTAGTGCAAATTCAGGTTTTCATTTGGTCACGATAGTTGATGAATTAGGAAATGAAATTGTGCGAAAGGTAGAATTTGAGTAATAAAAAAACCGCTATTCAATTAAGAGTAGCGGTTTCTTTTTCAGGATAAATCCAGTATTATTTTACTATAATTTCATTAACTTCTTTGTCGAAGAAATGATATTCTAGATACGTGTAAGCGTCACGAGGTATGATTTTCACCCATTTCTTATGTTCGAAAAACCATTTCGAACGTAATGATGGAAAACCTTTTGTAAGGTATGCTGCCACAAATGGATGTACGTTAAGTACAACTTTCTTGTGGTCTTTTACAATGCGTTCAAGATCAGACGCAATCTTGTCAATAATTAGTATTGGAGCTTCAATTTCCCCATGTTCATTATTTGGGTCTTCTTCTCTTGTTTTAATATTGACTTCTGGTCTAACTCTTTGTCTAGTTATTTGAATTAATCCAAATTTACTAGGAGGCAAGATTTTATGCTTAGCTTTATCGTCACTCATTTCTTCTTTTAGGAAGTCATAAAGAACTTTACGATTTTCTGGGTTTTGCATATCAATAAAATCGACTACAATAATTCCGCCCATGTCTCTTAGTCGCAATTGTCTGGCAATTTCTGCTGCGGCAATCATGTTAACTTCAAGTGCAGTATCTTCTTGATTATTTGCTTTGCTCGAACGATTTCCACTGTTCACGTCTATAACGTGTAAAGCTTCCGTGTGTTCAATAATCAAATAAGCACCTTTGCTCATCGATACTGTTTTTCCAAAAGACGTCTTTATTTGTCGTTCAATGTGATATTTTTCAAAAAGAGGTAAGTCTTTTGATTGATAGTGTTTCACGATAGACACTTTATCCGGAGCTATTTCTTGCAAATACTCCTTCGTTTCTAAATACAAATCTTCATCATCTACGTTTATACAAGTAAATGTATCGTTAAATACATCTCTTAATATTGATGAAGCCTTGTTTAACTCACCTAATACTTTTGATGGATGTTGAGCTGTTTGTAAACGTCTGCTCATCGATGACCATCTTTCTATTAGGGTTTGTAGATCTTTATCAAGTTCGGCTACTTTTTTGCCTTCGGCTACTGTTCGCACAATAACACCGAATCCTTTTGGTCGTATAGATTGAACCAGTCGTTTTAATCGGTCTTTTTCTTCTTTGGATTCTATTTTTTGAGAAACAGAAATTCGGTCCGAAAAAGGAACTAAAACCACATATCTTCCTGCTAAAGAAATCTCAGAACTAATTCTGGGACCTTTTGTAGAAATAGGCTCTTTTACTACTTGAACTAAAATTGACTGATTGGGACTCAGAATATCTGTTATAGCACCATCTTTGTTAATTTCAGGCTCAAAAGGAAAATTTTTGAGTGAATAATCTTTTATTTTACCTGCGCTTACAAGTTTTATGAATTTCATCATTGAAGGAAGGTTTGGACCCAAATCATGATAATGTAAAAAGGCATCTTTTTCGTAGCCTAAGTTTACAAAAGCAGCATTTAGGCCAGCAACTGGTTTGCGAATCTTGGCAATAAAAATATCACCAACTGCAAAATTGCTTTGTTTTTCTTCTTCTTTGTGTAATTCAATTAGTTTTCCATCTTTTAATAAGGCAAAATCTACAGCGTCTGAACCTGATCGAATAATTAATTCTTTGTTCATGCGGTATCTTTTTATCCATACTCTTAAAGTCAGAAGTAAGAAAATTGAAGTTAGAAAATTCTAAATTCTAAATTCCCAATTCTAAATTTCTAATCGTACAAATGGATTAAACATTAATTTTTTACAGGATTTTTTCCCGGTAACCAACAGATGTTGATTAATTTCAATGAACTTTTTCTTAAAAAAGAAAAAAGTAGTATTAAACTACTTTTTCTTTTTATGACGGTTAGCTCTCGCTCTTTTCTTACGCTTGTGAGTCGCTACCTTATGTCTTTTTCTTTTTTTACCACTTGGCATAACGTGTTGGTGTTTAGATTAATAATTTATTTTTATACTGTAACTTCTGTCTTTTCTTTAATGCTTTCTACAAATACTTTCGCAGGTTTAAAAGCTGGAATGTTGTGTGCAGGAATTTTAATTGTAGTGTTTTTTGAAATGTTTCTACCTGTTTTCTCGGCTCTAGTTTTGATGATAAAGCTTCCAAAACCTCTTAAGTAAACATTATCTCCAGTTTCTAAAGAGTTTTTAACTTCCTCCATGAAAGTTTCAACTGTTGCTTGAACATCTCCCTTTTCAAGTCCTAATCTCTCTGAAATTTTCGCTACGATATCTGCTTTCGTCATTTTCTTTCGTATTTATATATTGTGTATTTTTTTGAGTGTGCAAATATAAGAATTAAAAAAATAATAAATCAATCATAATTGATTAAATTTTAAATACTAAAGATTTATTTTTGCTGACCAATATAAAAATATGCACTTTTCTAACTCTTTAGTTCAATGGTATTTACAAAACAAGCGTGACTTACCGTGGCGAGACACCGTAAATCCTTACTTTATTTGGCTTTCGGAAATTATGTTGCAACAAACGCGAGTAGCGCAAGGATTGCCTTATTTTCTATCTTTTACTCAGGCTTTTCCAACGGTTTTTGACCTAGCGAACGCAGAAGAAGAGCAGATTTTGAAATTATGGCAAGGTTTAGGGTATTATTCAAGAGCTAGAAATTTGCACGAAACTGCCAAATATATTGCTAATGAGCTAAACGGTATTTTTCCAAATAATTACAGTGATTTATTAAAATTAAAAGGTGTTGGAGAATATACCGCTGCCGCAATCGCTTCCTTTTCGTATAACGAGCCGGTCGCGGTTTTAGATGGAAATGTATACCGCGTTTTGAGTCGCTATTTTAATCTGGATACTGATATTTCTGATTTCAAATCAAAAAAAATCTTTCAGAGTTTAGTACAAGAAGTTTTGTTAAAAGAGAAGCCGGCACTATTTAATCAAGCGATAATGGAATTTGGTGCTTTGCAATGCGTTCCAAAAAATCCGGATTGCCAAAACTGTATTTTTTCTTCTTCTTGCGGTGCTTTGCAACATAAGAAAGTGGGGCTGCTTCCTGTAAAAAGTAAGAAAACCAAAGTGACTAATAAATATTTTAATTATCTGGTTCTTCAAGATGAAGCGGATCAATATGTAGTACAAAAAAGAGAAGGTAAAGGAATTTGGGAAAATCTATATGAATTCCCACTTTTGGAAACGGCTTTCTTAATGGAATCGAAGGAAGTGGAAAATCAACTTGGAACGATGGATTTCTTCGGGCAAAGATCTAGAGAAATATATGTGTTGAATGAGTCAATAATCAATCATAAATTATCGCATCAGCATTTATTTATTCGATTTTATTTATTGCGGTTTGAAGCTAAATTGCCTGATTCCAAAACGCTTACCGAAATAATGAAGTTGCCTTTTCCGATAGTAATTCATAATTTTTTGCTTTCAGATTATTTTAATTCGCATTAAATTATTACTTTTGAACAACTCAATAAATTACAAGCCATGAACGGTACATTAAATAAAGTCATTTTGATAGGACATCTTGGAGACGAAATTAAAATGCATTATTTCGAAGGAGGCAATTGCATCGGTAGATTTCCTTTGGCTACTAATGAAGTTTATATTAATAAGACAACTGGCGAAAAAATTACTTCTACAGAATGGCACAATATTGTAGTGCGAAATAAAGCAGCAGAAATTTGTGAAAAATATTTATCGAAAGGTGATAAAATTTACATTGAAGGACGAATTAAATCGCGTCAATGGCAGGCAGAAGACGGAGCCACAAAATATACAACAGAAATTCAGGTAACTGAGTTCACTTTTTTAACAACTAAAAAAGAAACAGATTTAAGTAAATCATCACTTCCCTTAGGTAGTGCTCCTGATGATTCAATGCATTAATTTTTTAACTAATACCACTAAATTTTGGATCCTGATCCCAGTTTATTTCAATCGATTGATTTTAAATTAGTAATAGAAATTACCTCAATATTTATATTACTTCTTGTTTCTGCATTTATATCTGGCTCTGAAGTAGCCTTATTTTCCTTGTCACAAAAAAACATAGATGATGTTGTGAGTGAAGATTCTAATAAAGGAAACCTTATTCAGAAACTATTGCAAACGCCAAAGAAGTTGTTAGCGACCATTTTAGTTGCAAATAATTTTGTGAATATTGCTATTGTTATTCTTTTTTCCTCTTTTAGCGGTCGATTATTTGACGGTATTGCTTCTCCTTTGGTCAAATTTGTTTTGGAAGTTATTTTGGTAACCTTTTTGATTTTATTATTTGGTGAAGTTTTACCCAAAATTTACGCCAACAGAAACAATGTGCTTTTTACAAAAATGGTAGTCACTCCCATTTCGTTTTTGGATAAATTATTAGCGCCAATAAGTATTCCAATGCGAAATGTTATTTTGTTTATTGAGAAGAAACTAAATGTTCAGAAAGGAAATTTCTCGGTGGACCAATTGTCGCAAGCTTTAGAATTAACACATCAGTCTGAAACTACTGTAGAAGAACAGAAAATATTAGAAGGAATTGTAACTTTCGGAAGCACTGAAGTAAAACAAGTGATGAGTCCTAGAATTGATGTTTTCGCCATTAATATTGAAGCTGATTTCTTGGTGATTTTGCCTATTATTGTAGAAAAAGGATATTCGAGGATACCTATTTATAGAGATAATATTGATCAAATCGAAGGTGTTCTGTTTATAAAAGATTTGATTCCTTATATTGATGAACCTATTTCTAATTGGCAAAGTCTTATTCGAAAACCCTTTTTTATACCTGAAAATAAAAAATTAGATAATCTTTTGAAGGATTTTCAGGCGATGAAAAATCATTTAGCTGTCGTTGTTGATGAATATGGAGGAACTTCAGGAATTATAACTTTAGAAGATGTTTTGGAAGAAATTGTTGGCGATATCAGTGATGAATTTGATGATGATGATGTAACTTATTCTCAAATTGATGCTAATAATTACCTTTTTGAAGGAAAAACTAGTTTAAAAGACTTTTATCGTATCATCGATATTGAGGAAGATAATTTTGAATCTTCTAAAGGTGAAGCCGAAACATTAGCAGGATTTTTGCTCGAAATATCTGGAAATTTTCCAAAGAAAAAACAAAAAATTACATTTAGCGGAATAATTTTTACAATAGAAAATGTAGACAAACGAAGAATAAAACAGATTAAAGTTACGTTACCTTAATTATGAAGCAAAAAATTATAAAATGTAGTTTACTTGCAGTTGTTTTTGGATTATTTTCGTGTGGAGACGATGCGATTCCTAAGCCAAAAGGACATCTTGCCTTAGAATATCCAAATCCGATATATAAAAAGTTTGATCCTAATTGTGCGTATCAATTTGATGTGAATCAGGTAGGTGAAATAAAAACAGCTAATTGTTCGTTCGAGATTAATTATCCCAAAATGAAAGCTACTATTTATTTGACGCATAAATCGGTAAATAACGATCTGAACAATTTGCTGCGTGATGCACAAAAATTAACATATGAACACGTCATTAAAGCAGATGATATAATTGAGCAGCCTTTCGTAAACGGGGAGAAAAAGGTTTATGGGATGTTCTATCAAGTGGGAGGTAATGCTGCTACAAATGCACAGTTTTATGTTACAGATAGTGTAAAAAACTTTGTAACAGGAAGTGTTTATTTTTACGCTAAACCTAACTACGACTCCATTTTACCAGCAGCAAAATATATCCAAGATGACATGCGCCGTATCATGGAAACCTTAGAATGGAAGTGATTTAAAAAGTATTCTTAACCGTTCCAGAAGCAATCCAAGATGATATAATTCCTAAGATAGCTATAGTTGTAATTACAATTCCAATATTAATCCATTCAAATAGTACCGGATATGGCATTGTTGAAGTGATCATGATTAATGAAAAGTGCTGTTGTAGTAGAATAATTCCAATAGCTAGTATTAAACCAATAAGTAACCCAAAGAAAGTAATTAATATTCCTTGCGTAAAAAATATAGTACGAATAGCATTTTTTGTAACTCCAATATTGAAAAGTGTTCTAAGGTTCTCTTTTTTATCTATAATAATCATCACTATTGCCCCTGCCAAGCAAAACAGCGTCAATATCACAACTAACGTACTAAAAAGATAAATGAACAAGTTTTCAGATTGTAGCATTTTATATAAGGAATCATTTAATTGTGCTCTATTCTTTACTTTTATATTCTTACCAAATATCGCCTCCAATTCATTTCTAAGTACGGTTTCATCGCTACTAGCAGCTGTTTTAAGCTCAATATTCGTTAAATTGTCAGCTTGTATTCCTAAAAGATTTTGAGCTAATGCAATGTCGCAAAAAACGAACTTTGCATCTAATTCTTCATTAATAGAATAAATCCCAGAAGGAAACAACAGGGCTTTATTAAAAGCTTCATCTGGGGTGTCAATATCCCCTTTTCCTGGTTTTGGCGCATAAACTTCTAATGCATTATTGAAGTCGAATAAGCCTAAAGATAATTTCCGACTTATCTCTGCACCAATAACAACATTTTCGGAATTAGGCGCAAACCAATCTCCGGCATATAAATGCTCATTGAAGTTATTCACTTGCGTATAATTTTGATCAACTCCTTTTATATGTGCCACTATTTCTTTTTCGTTATATAAAAAATAGACGCGTTCTTCAACAATTTTACTGTAGGAAGTAATGTTTTTGCTCGATTTTAGTTGCTGTTCTTGCTCAGGAGAGATGGTGAAAAATTTTCCCGAAATCGTTTCTAATCGCATATCAGGATCGGAAGCATTAGCAAAATTTAATGTAAATTCTTTCAAACCACTAAAAACAGAAAGAAATATAAATAATGCCATTGTACTGGCTATTATCCCCATAGAAGCAATGCCAGTAATGATATTTATGGCTCTGTTCTTGCTAAAACTAATAGCATATCGTTTGGCTATGTATAAGGAAAGATTCAAATTAAGATTTCTTTCGTTTTTCCAACAAATCCGGATTTTCAATTGGATTGTTTTCTCCAGTTAGTGCTTTATCTATTTTTTCAATATAGTCTAAACTGTCATCAATATAAAAAATTAGATTCGGAACTTTACGCAATTGATTTTTGACACGTTGTGCTAATTCGTGTTTAACTAAAGGAGCATTGCTTTTTATTGCGGCTAAAATTTCACCTGCTTTTTCTGTTGGAAAAATACTCAAGTGTACTTTTGCAATTGATAAATCAGAAGTAACGTTTACTTGTGATACCGAAATTATCAAGTTGTTAATGTTATTTTTTCGGATTTCGCCTTGTAAAATTGATACCAAATCGTTTTGTAAAAGTGCTCCTATTTTTTTTTGTCTATTTGTTTCCATCTTGCAAAAATACGAATTTTTTTCAAGCTAAAAATAAATGTATTTTTGTATTCTTATATCAAAGTAATAATTTTCGAAATTATTACTTTAGTAAAATCAAATTCAATATTTAAATGAGAAAAATTGAACACATAGGAATTGCAGTAAATAGTCTAGAAACTTCTAATTTATTGTTTGAAAAGCTATTGGGGCAACCGCCTTACAAACAAGAAGAAGTAGTAAGTGAAGGTGTGAAAACTTCTTTCTTTATGAATGGTCCTAATAAAATTGAGCTTTTAGAAGCAACAAATGAAGATAGTCCTATAGCTAAGTTTATTGCAAAAAAAGGAGAAGGTATCCATCATATCGCTTTTGATGTAGAAGATATTTTTTCTGAAATTTTGCGATTAAAACAAGAGGGATTTGTGGTTTTGAATGAAGTTCCAAAAAAAGGGGCTGACAATAAGATAGTTGCGTTTCTTCATCCAAAAGGGACAAACGGAGTTTTAATAGAGCTTTGTCAAGAAATTAAATAATGTAAAATAAATTTGGTGCTAATAAAAATTAGTAGTAATATTGCACTCTCAATAAAATCAATGGTTCAGACTCGAATCGAGATAAGTTGAAATAAAAAAACCAATATGGTCCTATAGCTCAGTTGGTTAGAGCACCTGACTCATAATCAGGTGGTCCCTGGTTCGAGCCCAGGTGGGACCACTTTTACTTTTATTATCACTTGCAGTTAGAATTTTTTTAAGATTTTTTTAAGATTTTTGTGTAAAAAACTTGTGGAGTGTAAAAATAGTTATATTTTCGTATTTTATTATCAAGTGTAATAGATGTGATTAATTAACTGTAGTGGATCATTTCAAATTTGATTTATTATTATTACTGCCCCATTTACATTAAATTATGAATAAAGTCTTTTTTCTAACGTTGATGATCTTCAGTACTCAGGCTTCGGTTTCCGCAGAGGTTACTCCCCCGCCGCCGGGACCACCCCCACCGCCCGGACTGCCTATTGATGGAGGATTAGTAATTTTATTTTTATTTGCACTATTCGTAGGATTTTATTTTTCCAAAAAATATATTTTAAACAAAAAAGGCTCTTTTTAAGAGCCTTTTGTTTTTTACTTTCTCAAGTCGTTTAATCTTGCGATATATTTTCCAATGACATCAAATTCTAAATTCACTACTGTTCCAATTTTAAATGAATGAAAATTAGTATGCTCGTAGGTGTAAGGTATAATAGCGACACTAAATGAGTTTAATTTTGAATTAACGACGGTTAAACTTGTGCCATTAATTGTAATTGAGCCTTTTTCAATTGTAATATTTTGTAGTGAGCTATCATATGCAAAGGTGAAAACCCAACTACCATTTGCTTCTTCAATCTTCGTGCAAACGCCGGTTTGGTCAACATGTCCCTGAACAATATGTCCATCTAAACGATCGCCAAGTTTCATAGCGCGTTCTAAATTTAGAATATCTCCCGCTTTCCAGAAACCGATTGAAGTTTTGTCAATTGTTTCTTTAATTGCGGTGATGGTATATTCGTTTTGCTCGATTTTTACTACAGTCAAACAAATTCCATTGTGGGCAATGCTTTGGTCAATCTTTAATTCATTTGTAATCTCTGAAACTACCGTTAAGTGAAGATTTTCTTGATCTTTTTGAATTTCTTTTATAATTCCTAGGGTTTCTATAATTCCGGTAAACATAACTGATTTAATTTTACTAAATTTGCACTTCAAAAGTAAGCAATAAATCACATTTGTTATGGTTAAAAAAGCAGAAAATATAATTGTAGGAATTTCAGTGGGAGATTTAAATGGTATTGGAAGCGAGGTTATCCTAAAAACATTCGAAGATATTCGTATGTTGGAATTATGCACACCAGTAATTTTTGCCAATGTTAAGATTCTTTCTTTTTTAAAGAAAGAATTTAATTTAGCAGCTGCTATTCACGGAATCGATAAGTTGGATCAATTAGTGGTTGGTAAAATAAATGTATTGAATGTTTGGCGAGAAGGTGTAAATTTAGAATTTGGTAAGAATGATGATGTTGTAGGAGGTTATGCTGTGAAGTCATTTATAGCAGCAACAAATGCTTTGAAAGATGGCTTTGTAGATGTTTTGGTAACGGCGCCTATCAACAAATATAATATTCAGTCAGATGATTTTAAATTTCCGGGTCATACCGATTATTTAAACAAAGAACTGACAGGAGATGCTTTGATGTTAATGGTACACGACGATTTAAGAGTAGGATTGCTAACAGATCACGTTCCGGTAAACGAAGTAGCGAAAAATTTAACTGAAAAATTAATTTTTAGCAAAATTCAAACTGTAGTTAAAACGTTGAAGCAAGATTTTGAAATTGAAAAGCCAAAGATCGCTGTTTTAGGATTAAATCCACATTCAGGAGATAATGGTGTTATTGGTGATGAAGAGGAGAAAATTATGAAACCGGCCTTGAAAAAACTTTTTGAAGCAGGGAATTTAGTTTTTGGTCCTTTTTCTGCCGACGGATTTTTTGGATCATCGCAATATGAGAAATATGACGCTGTGATTGCAACTTATCACGACCAAGGCCTAATTCCATTTAAAACATTGTCGTTTGGCACAGGTGTTAATTATACGGCGGGTTTAGATAAAATCCGTACATCGCCAGATCACGGAACTGCTTATGAAATTGCAGGTAAGGGAATTGCAAATCACGAATCATTTAAAGAGGCGGTTTATTTAGCGATTGATATTTATAACAAGCGAAATGACTATCAAGAGCTTACTAAAAACCCGCTAAAAACAAAAGATAAGCAGTTATAAACAAAAAAATGTTTACAACTAGTTTTATTTTACAAATATTTTATATCTTTGCACTCCTTTTGAAAAGGTAAAACTGCTGTTATGAATAATTTAAAAGAATATTTAATTCCATTTGCGGGATTAAAAATAGGGAAGCATCAGTTTGATTATCAGCTTGATAATACGTTCTTTAAGGACTTTGATTATGATGAATTTAAAGATGCATCAATTAAAGTTGTGGTTGTTTTGGAGAAGAAAAGCACAATGCTAGAGCTTAATATTAAGCATAAAGGTACCGTAAATGTGCCTTGCGATGTTTCAGGAGAAGAGTTTGATTTGCCAATTAAAGGAAAATTAAAACTTTTAATTAAGTTTGGAGATGAATTTAATGATGAGAATGATGAGTTGCTCATATTACCTCATGGCGAATTTGAAGTTAATGTGGCTCAATATATATATGAATCAATTGTGGTGTCAATGCCATTTAGAAGAATTCATCCGGGAATAAAGGATGGTTCTCTTTCAGAAGTAGTAGATAAATTGAATTCATTAGCTCCAGGAGAAAATAAATTAGAAGAACATAAAGGTGATATAGACCCTAGATGGGAAAATTTAAAAAAACTATTAACGGATAAATAAATAGAAAAATGGCACATCCTAAGAGAAGACAGTCGTCTACAAGAAGAGATAAAAGAAGAACACATTACAAAGCGACAGTTGCGCAAATTGCAACATGTCCTATTACTGGTGAAGCACATTTATACCACAGAGCTTATTGGCATGAAGGGAAAATGTATTACCGTGGTCAAGTTGTAATCGACAAAGCAGAAGCAGTAGCTTAATAGCTTTAAAAGAATTTAGAGAAAACTCTCACATTGTGAGGGTTTTTTTGTTAAAAACCCATTCCTTAAATTTAATTAACAACAAGGAATAGGATTCATTTGAATTTTTTTTGTAATTTCAAACACTTTTTGAATCAGTTGATTCGGATAAGAAAAATTAATCGAAGATGAATAAAATTACAGCAGCAATTACGGCCGTAGGTTCTTATGTGCCTGATTTTGTATTATCTAATAAAGTATTAGAAACTTTAGTAGATACAAATGACGAGTGGATTACTTCTCGTACAGGGATTAAAGAAAGAAGATTATTAAAAGAAGAGGGTAAAGGAACTTCTTTTCTTGCAATTAAAGCAGCTCAAAACTTATTAGAAAAAGCTAATTTAGATCCTAAAGAAATTGACTTAGTGATTTTGGCTTCGACAACACCAGATATGCCTGTTGCTTCGACAGGTGTTTATGTTGCCACAGAAATAGGGGCTACTAATGCTTTCGCATTTGACATACAAGCGGCTTGTTCTGGCTTCTTATATGGAATGTCGATGGCATCAGCTTATATTACATCAGGGAAATATAAAAAAATATTATTAATCGGCGCAGACAAAATGTCTTCAATTATAGATTATACGGACAGAGCAACTTGTATTATCTTTGGAGATGGTGCAGGAGCTGTCCTTTTTGAGCCTAATACTGAAGGATTAGGACTGCAAGATGAAATTTTAAAAAGTGACGGAATTGGACGAGATTTTCTAAAGATTGATGCCGGTGGCTCTATTTTGCCTGCATCGGAAGAAACCGTTAGAAACAAACAACATTATGTATTCCAAGACGGAAAAAGTGTATTTAAATATGCTGTTTCAGGAATGGCAGATGTAAGTGAAAAAATTATGCAACGCAATAACCTTTCACACGATGATGTGAACTGGTTAGTTGCACACCAAGCCAACAAAAGAATTATAGACGCAACGTCTAATAGAATGGGATTAGATGATTCAAAAGTCTTAATCAATATTCAAAAATACGGTAATACTACCTCTGCGACACTACCATTATTATTAGCTGATTTTGAAGATCAATTGAAAAAAGGTGATAATATTATTTTTGCTGCTTTCGGAGGAGGATTCACGTGGGGTTCAATCTATTTGAAATGGGCCTATACTAAATAAAATAAACAAACTAAATAAATTTTATATTATGGATATTAGAGAGATTCAAAACCTAATCAAATTTGTAGCAAAATCAGGAGCTACAGAAGTAAAATTGGAAATGGACGATTTTAAAATCACCATAAAGACAACTGCAGAAGGAACTGAAAGTACAACTACTTATGTTCAACAAATGCCTATGCAAGCACCTCAAATGCAAGCACAACAAGCACTTGCGGTTTCAGACGCTGTAATTGCACCAGCATCAGACGAGAATGCTAAATATATCACTGTAAAATCACCAATTATTGGTACTTTCTATAGAAAACCCGCTCCAGACAAACCTATGTTTGTAGAAGTAGGAACAACTATTGGTAAAGGCGACGTTTTGTGCGTAATCGAAGCAATGAAATTATTCAACGAAATTGAATCTGAAGTTTCAGGTAAAATTGTTAAAATATTAGTTGATGACTCTTCACCAGTTGAATTTGATCAACCATTATTCTTAGTTGATCCGTCTTAATAAGTTAGAAATTAGAGGTTAGAAGCTAGCTTTTTTCTATCTTCCTAATGGTCTAATTGACAGATTGTCTAATTATCTAATTAAAGAAACATGTTTAAAAAAATATTAATTGCCAATAGAGGGGAAATTGCACTACGTGTAATTAGAACTTGTAAAGAAATGGGCATCAAAACCGTGGCGGTATATTCAACAGCAGATGCAGATAGCTTACATGTTAAGTTTGCAGATGAAGCAGTTTGTATTGGGCCACCACCAAGTAATTTATCTTACTTGAAAATGTCTAATATTATTGCTGCTGCAGAAATTACAAATGCAGATGCAATTCATCCAGGTTACGGATTTTTATCTGAAAATGCTAAGTTTTCGAAAATTTGTCAAGAACACGGAATCAAATTTATTGGAGCTTCTCCAGAAATGATTGATAGAATGGGAGACAAGGCATCAGCAAAATCGACGATGATTGAAGCAGGCGTTCCGTGTGTTCCGGGTTCTGTTGGAATTTTAGAATCGTACGAACAAGCGGAACAATTATCTGAGGAATTTGGCTATCCAGTAATGCTTAAAGCAACTGCTGGCGGTGGCGGAAAAGGAATGCGTGCCGTTTGGAAAAAAGAAGATTTACTAAAAGCTTGGGAAGGAGCTCGTCAAGAGTCCGCAGCAGCATTTGGTAATGATGGTATGTATTTAGAAAAATTGATTGAAGAACCTCGTCATATTGAAATTCAAGTAGTAGGGGATTCCTATGGAAAAGCTTGTCATTTGTCTGAAAGAGATTGTTCGGTGCAACGCCGTCATCAAAAATTAACGGAAGAAACACCTTCGCCATTTATGACTGATGAATTGCGTGAAGCAATGGGTAATGCAGCCGTAAAAGCAGCAGAATATATCAAATATGAAGGGGCGGGAACTGTTGAGTTTTTGGTAGATAAACACAGAAATTTCTACTTTATGGAGATGAACACACGTATCCAAGTAGAGCATCCAATCACAGAACAAGTAGTCGATCACGATTTAATTCGCGAACAAATATTGGTAGCTGCTGGAGTTCCAATTTCAGGAAAAAACTATTATCCACAATTACACTCTATTGAATGCCGTATTAATGCCGAAGATCCTTATAACGACTTCAGACCTTCGCCGGGTAAAATTACTGTTTTACACGCGCCTGGTGGACATGGAGTTCGACTAGATACGCATGTTTATGCGGGTTATACAATTCCACCTAATTATGATTCTATGATTGCTAAGTTAATCACGACTGCTCAAACGAGAGAAGAAGCGATTAGCAAAATGAAACGTGCTTTAGATGAATTCGTAATTGAAGGAATTAAAACAACGATTCCGTTTCACAGACAATTAATGGAAGAACCAGATTATGTAGCGGGTAATTATACTACAAAATTTATGGAATCTTTCGTAATGAAAGAGGCTCAAGAAGAGTAAAATAAAAAACTCCCATTTAAAAAAATGGGAGTTTTTTATTTTTTTTAATAGCTTGTTATTCGTTATCAATTGCGAACCACTCGGCAAACGAAGTTTCTGTTTCTTGAAGTCGCAATGAATGCAATTTGATATCTGCGGGTAATAAATTCTTAATTTTATTTGAAAAATCAATAACCATATTTTCGCTAGTTGGTTGATAATCCACTAATATTACATGATGACCTCTTTTATCAAGTTCATGGGCCAATTCAACGTGAGGAGTATTTTTGTTAAAAACCGTCGCATGATCGAAAACGTCTACAATTTGCTCTTTTACAATTTTCTTTAAATCAGTAAAGTCAATTACCATTCCAAATTTAACATTGGTACTGTCGGTTATTGGAGCGCCAATTACGGTTACCGATAACTTGTAACTATGTCCATGAACATTCTTACACTTTCCGTCATAACCGTAAAGAGCATGGCCTGTTTCGAAGTTAAATTGCTTTGTAATTCTAATTTTTGACATAATTTTAATTTTATTTATCGAAACTCCCGTTTTTCTTTGCTCTGTAATATAGAAAATAGGCCAGTCCAGCCAACGCCAAAAAAGGGATAAAAGATCCAATTAGCACACCTATTTGATAAGTTCCGTCCGGATCATTTTTTATCTTTTCTTCAATATTTACTGCCTGTAAAGTTACGATTAAACTTCTCATTTTTTAAATTTTTGTAATGCTTCTTTTGTAAAGTCCGATAAGACTAATCTTCCTGAAATAGCCGCTCTTTCGTAAAGTAAAGTATCCCAATGTGTTGTTCCTTCCCAGAACACCTTTTTCATCTCCATCAAAGCTTCCGGATTGTAGCTTGCTAGTGAGATAATAAATTTTTCCAAATGGTTATCTAATTCTTCAATAGAATCAAAAACTTCTGAAAAAAGATGATTTTCTTTTGCCCACTGAGGTGTTTTCCATTCGGCAGGCGTCAAAGTCATTTCAGTAAATGCCGGCTTCCCCATTTTTCTGCTTACTGCTGGTTCTATGACAAATGGACCAATTCCTATAGCAATTTCAGATAATTTGATAGCGCTATTTGAAGTTGCAAAAGTATAATCACAAGCAGCTGCCAAGCCAACGCCTCCACCTACCGCTTTTCCGTGAATTCGACCAATAATTGGTTTTGAACACTTACGCATCGCATTGATTACATTGGCAAAACCAGAAAAAAACTTCCTTCCTTCTTCTAAATTAGCTATTGACAATAATTCGTCAAAAGAAGCACCAGCGCAAAATGCGCTTGTTCCTTCACTTTTTAAGATAATTAGTGAAATTGCATTATTCTTATCTACTGCAGTAAATTCATCTGTCAAATTCTGTAATAATGTGCTAGGAAATGAATTACTAGCTGGATGTGAAAACGTTATTGTAGCAACGGATTCTCTAATTTCTGTATCTATGAAACCTAATGTTGTCATTATCTCTTTAAACTAAAATGCGACTTAAATTCTTTTTGTTGGTCGTTTTCGATATATTCAACGATGAACCAATAATCGGTCGAAGGTAGCATATTTCCTCGATATGTTCCATCCCAACCCTGTTCTTCCGAACTTAATTGTTTCAAAAATTTACCGTATCGATCATAAATTTTTATTTTCCCTTCGTACGTTATCGGTAAAGTTATATTCCAATAATCGTTATATCCATCACCATTTGGCGTGAAATAATTCGGATAAGTAATCGTTTGTATTTCTTCTGAGAACAATATTCCACAACCTTGAATGTCTCTCACATAGACGATATAACTTCCGTTCTCTAAATTTGTAAACAACGGGCTAGATTGCCAATCAATCGTATTGACACTATATTCATAAGTTCCAAAACCACCGGTAGCTATCGCTTCAATAGTAGATAAGCCAGCTGCAAAAGCGGGAGTTATCAAATTAGCCTCAAAAGTTGCTGGTTCAGATGAAAAAGTTGTTGTTATGCTTTCGGCAACGGAACAGTTGGTAGTTAAATTAGTTACAATAACAGAGAAAGTTCCGCCAGTTGTTATCTCAAATGTAGGGACGTTACCTGCTGGATTTGTTGGTGTCCATTCATAAGAATAATTTCCTGTAGCAGTTGGTGTTGCATCTACAACTTGTGAGCCTAAACCGGTGATAGGATCAACGCATATTACAAAATCTGGGCCTAGACTAACAGTTGGAAGCGGGTTTACGGTTAGTTGAATAAAGGGACCAACTCCAAAACATTCATTATTTAAATCACTATCAATTCGAGCCCAAATAATTTGAGAATTAGGGGTTGTATTTCTATAGTTTGTAATATCTATAATTGCATTTAATTCTGCTAAAGCATCGCTTTCATTTTCGTAAAATGTTACAATTAAAGGTTGTGTAGCTGAGAAGAACGAAAGTAAGTTTTGAACAGCATTTTGAACGACAACTGGATTATCTAAATTAAAATAGGCAAATCCATCATTTGCAGGATCTGAAATACTTAAATAATCGTCACAAGCTTCGATAGTAAATTTATAGTTAGAAGGAATGGTAGTAGTAGATACAACTAAATTTACAAGAGCCGTTCTTGAACATCCTTCTGTGTTGACTATTCTTGCCCAAACTTGAGAACCATTTGGCGCTGTGTAGCTTAATTCGTTGGTTATTATACTTGTGTTGTTTTGCGCACCTACTTGTGTTGTGTGATAAGTATAAGTATTTGTTGTTTCAGATGAAATGATACTATTTGCTTCCGTCAAATTGAAATCGGTTATTGCATCAGTATCGGTGTCACACTGTTTTAGTGTGATTGAAGTGTTAACAACAGGAAGTGCAAGTACTTTTAATTCAAAAGAAGTAGTAGCGAAACAGTTGGTAATATTATTTTGTAAGCGTACATAAATTGTTCTATCACTTGTTGTAATAGAAGTAATACTTCCCACACCGTTTGTAGCATCTGTAGGAGAAGTATGATAAGTAACATTTATTCCTGTTTGCCCATTTAAAATCTCAATCGTTTTTGTGGTCAAATTGAAAGTTACGATGCCATTTGTATCGTCTCCGTCACTGTTGTCATCACAAAGTTTAAAATCTGATATGTTTATAATTGTTGGCTCAGGATTGACAATTACTGTTATCGAAGCAGCTATAGATTGACATACATCAATTTCAGGAATTGTGTAGGTGTAAACTCCTGCGATATCAACAGCAGGATTGAATAATCCGCTTCCTGAGGCTAATGCTGGAGACCATGTTCCTCCTACTTCGGCATTTGAACCTAATAGAGTAAATAAATCAATTGGTGCTGAATTAATACAAATATTTGTAGTATTGCTAGTTCCTGGATTTCCAACTTGTTGAGTGGAAACAGTTACTTTTACTTTAATTGGTGTTGGTGAACTATTGCAATCTTTAGTAAAAGAGTATTCATACTCACCAACTAAATTAATACTAGGATCAAAAGTATTTCCATTCAAAGGCGCTCCACCGGCCGGAACAGTCCAAGTTCCTCCAGGTTCTGGATTTCCATTTATATTGTCAAATAAATTTAAGCTAGTGTTTGTACAAACTATAATGTCAGTGTCTTGTGGTGTGCTTCCAAACCCTGAATAATAACCTGCGTAACCAGACGCTATACCTGTGCCACTCCCTTGACCATAACCAAATACACCCACGGCCAAAGGACCGGTTGATGTAATGTTAGCATTTCCAGATATATTAGAAACTCTGTAGGTTACCCAGTCAGTATTTCCTAAAACAGTTTGTGCTTGGGTTGTTGGAATTGCATTTCCATTTACGGTTAATGTGGCGCTTGTATAAGTTAAAACCATAAGATCCGCAATATAAGTTGTAGCTCCGATTCTATTAACAGCAGGAATATTAACAGAATTTTGAAAAAAGCAACTTAAGGGCGGAATAAAGTTTAATCCTGCTGTTGCCGTATCATTTCCGCCGCCTAATAACTGATAGGCGAAAACTGGTTTATTAGTTTTAACATACATATTTCTATTAATGGATCCCTGATAATTTGCGTTGTCTAGTAAAAAATATCCACCAGCATTCAAGGTTATTATTGGAACAGTACTGCCATTGATAAATATTTCTGTCCCATTTTCATTTGCAACTATTAATGGTAATTCCATTGAACTTAATCCATTTCCTTCAATAAAAATATACTCAGTTCCAATTTGAGAGGCCGATACAATTTGATCTAAAGCAAAATCAGCTCTGTTATTATCAATTCCACCCAACGCATTTCCTGAATTTACAGCAACTGGCTTATTGGATGTAATTAGAGCGCCGATAATTCCATCAATATTAGTCGGATTATCGCTGTAACCGCTAAAAATAACACTTTCACCTTTGTCTAACGAAAAAGTTTGATTTGGTGTAGAGAAATCTCCCGAGCCCGAAACAAAGACTACATCAGGATTATAATCTGAAAGTGTAAAAACCGTGTTATTTTCGGTAGCCATCACACTTGCAACAAACGATTTTCTATAGTCTTGAGTTTCATTTAACATACAACCTAATCTAAAACTAGTTCCTATGCCTGGTCTTCCTTTAGAAATTAATGTTTCTGAATGATTTCGAGATCTCATTCTAAAACTAGCATAAAAATCCTTGTTGCCTTCTAGTATAAGTCCTTTGTCAGATAATTTGGTATTAACGTCATTGATGTTTAAAAACATTTTTGTATTTTCTCCATCGCCGATGTATATAACAACTGGAGTTGTAGCAGAAAGTGAAAAAGGTGAACCAGCAATTATTTGACCACTACCATCAGTGACAGTAACATTGAAAGGTGTTGTTTCTGCGGTAGATAGATAAATATATTGATCTTCAATATCAGCACTACTTCTTGAGTGCAAAGGTGGTAACCAGTGTTTATTACTCAATTGTGAAAAGGCAAAACTTGAAAATATACAAAGCGTAAATAATAAAATTCTATTCGGCATCTTGGGATTTTTATATAAGATTGTAAAAATATATAGAAATATATAATTAATCTAAATATTTACTAAAAATATGCTCTTAATTGCACATTACCAGTATGAATAGTTTTACTGGTTTCGCTATTGCGACCTTGGTAGTTGATGTTGACGTCTAAAAACTGGGTTAAGTTTTTCTGTAATAGTAAACGCCAAGTCTGATTTTTGCCCGGTTGTAGACCTTCTAACATTTGAAAAGCAACTGCTGATAAAGTGTCGCCATTGAAGGAATTGTTGTACAAAGAAAATTCACCATTCATACTAAAACCTTTTTCACTATTAAAAGTAAATGAAGTTCCCAATCGGGTTTGATTTAAAGTTTCAAATGCTCCAATTTTATTTTCTTTTTGTTGGTATTCATAAAAAATGTCCCAACTCGCATTTCTAGAAAAAAGATAACCGACTTTTGGTTCTACACGATAAGTGTTAATTTCAAAATTTCGACTTGGGTAATTTTCCGATACCGATTCACTAATGGAACGATTTCCCGAAAAAGTAAACAACCAACTTTTCTGCACCAAATGTTGGTATTGCAATTGATACGATTTGTTTTTTGCCGAAAGACTTCCCACAGAAAGTAAATTTTGACTTTCATTTAATAAATACGAATAAGTTGTCGAATGTTTTTGCTTGCCTCGATTATAGAAGAAACTGTTTCTGAAATTCATATTTAATCCTGCCAATTCTTCTTCCTCTTTTGAAAACGGATTCAGGTTGAAGTTATCCGCATTTCTCAAAATTTTTCGATCAATTAAAAAGGAAGTTTGATTATAAAAGTGCGATGCAAATTGCTTCAATCCGCTCTCATTTTGCCATTGATTGAAGTTTAAATTTAGCGATTGCGAGAATTTATTTTGATGCGTCCGAATGAAAACCTGATTGGGTAAAAATACGCGAACATAAATCGCTAAATCAGAATAAGGTGCCACTTCAAATTCTTGCAATTCCTGAATTCCATTGGCATTATAATCATTCCACATATAAACACCTTGGCCTGGTTCGACTTGCAAATACGTAAATTCTTGTTGGGCAATTGTTCCCGAACTCGTTTCGTAAGCCGTCGTAGTTTGAAGTAATTGATCAAAAAATTGGTCCGAATATAAAATTCTCGAATTCAACGAAGGTTCGTCTTTTTTAGAATTATCTTCATATTTCAAGGTGCGATAATTCAGATAAACGCTCAAATTTCTTTTTTCGGATTTAATCAATTGGGATTTCAAATAATAGGAATTCGAATGATTAACGCGTTCAATTTTATTAAATTGTAAACTATCGTTTTGGCGTTGTAAAAAACCCAATTCTACATAAACTTTCGTAGAATCGCCTCGACCTATAAAAGCTCCATATTCAATAAAACGTTGGCTTAAAGCCGAAAAAGTATTGGTGGATTTCAGTTTTTCAGCATTATCTTCTAAGTTGATTGTCGCTCCAACCCAATTTTTATCAAATTTATAAGAAGAACGGTTTTGACTTCGTGCAAAGGAGGAATTTGCGAGTTCCGAATCGCTTTTCATCACACTTGAATTGCTCCAAATCATCCAGTTTTTAGTTGCATATCTTCCGGATAAAGTGTGTTTATTTCCCGAAAATGAATTGCCAAAACTCAAATTTTCCAATTGATAAACCGCTTTTCCTTTATTGTCGAAATTAAAATCCAATCCCGAAGTTAAAAAGCTCTGATTGCCTTCTAAAAGCGAAGTAATGTTCCAATCTCTATTAAATTCAATGTTATATAATCGCTCAATCGTCTTGAAATTTTCTTGTACGAGTTGATAATACGCAAAAGCATCAATCTTAGTTTTTCCAGTAAAAAGACGTTGTTTCCCATTAAATTTTCCAGCAAAACCTTTATTGTTATTGTCGTCTAAATTCGAATATAAGTTCTGATCGTTATTGCTCAAAGCCAATTCAAAATCTACAATTGTTTTTTCACTCGGATTGTATTTTCCTAAAATAGTTGCCATTTGAATTTTCGTTGGTGCAATTAATCGTACAATCGGTTCATAATTTCCTTGTGGAATTCCCGAAATCGGTGCCACATATTCATAAATTTTTCCAACAGCTTGATTGTTCGCTAAAATATAATTTCCGAGATTATTCCCGACTAATGAAAATCGCACATTGTATAATTCATCTGTCGGATTGTTCGAATATTCAAACACTTCGGCAGTTCCAATGATGACTTTTTTATACAGAATTTTATTTTCCGAATAACCATCTAAATAAGCGGAAGGTCCATTCATTTGCGATAAATCGTCACCAGCATTTTGCAAAATAGCAATTTGGTCCGAAGATAAATTTTGTTGCAAAGGCTGATTTTTCACATCACTTTCTGAATATACATAACCGCCAATTTGCCACTTTTCTCGCTCGTGCGAAATCCCGCCATACGTGATAAATCGGGTGAAATTTCTATCGGAATATTGGTATTCGATGTTGATTCGCATTTCGGAAGTAATCGGAAATAACGAAGTGAAAATAATTTCTCCCGCATTATAATCGATGACATAATCGCTGTTTTCACCGCGAGTTTTCAAAATTCCGTTGACATAAACGCGTTCCGAACCGGAAATCACTAAAACATATAATTCGCCATTATTCCCTCGTAATTTATACGGACCTTGATTTCCTTCTTGGCCCACGAAACTACTTTTTGCATATTGTCCTCGAACTAAAGCTCCAGCCGCAACGACTTCTGTTTTTTTATCGGGAGTTCCAAAACTAAAACGGGTCGAAAGTCCTTGTACTTTTTTATTAAAATTTAAGAATGCCGATTTCCTATTTTCTAAAAATAAATCTCCGGCACGAATATTCCAATTGTCCGAAAATAATTCGATAAATATCTGATCAAATTCATCTAACTTCTGGGAATAGCCACCTTCTTGTAGTGGAATATTACTATCCTGAATCGAAGCACGCAAACTAACTTTGTCCGAAATTTTACCCGTAATTTGAAGATCTAAATTGGAATTTACAACCGTATTTTGATTATTTCCCACCGTAATTCCTCTTGTAATACTTCCGGAAGTATTCAATCCGTCAAAAGGTTTGAATTTAGTGTTCTTGTCTTTTCTGAAAACAATTAATTTTCCAGCTTCATTCGCCACGACTTTATCATCATCATAAATGGAATAGGTTTTGGTCAGAAAATCAGGAAATTTCGAATAACGAACGACTAACGAATCTGAAGTGTCGACATTTTTTAAGAAAACTAATGTTCCTTTTTGGAAATCAATTTTATAAAAACTCGAATCAATTATAATTCCTCTCGCATCTTTAATTTCGAAAAAAGAATCATTTAAACTGAATTTTTCAATTGAAATCGTGTCTTTTGAAAACGCAATTTTCTTAGTCGGATAGGATTGCGAAGTTTCCTGAGCAAAACTGCCCAAAAAACAAACTAGAAAACCCGCTAAAAAAACAATTTTATGCATAAATACTATAACTCACAATCTTCAAAAGTAGTATTTATTGTTGGGAAAAATTAAGTTATTTCTTATTGCCACGGATTCACCGATTTTTCAAAATGTGAATTCGTGGTAAAAAATTACTCTTTTGTAATCACTTGCATCGTTTCTCTCGAAATCTGACGCAACAAAATTGTTTTATTCGTTTCTACTACTTTAGAAGCATTTTCGTCGAAATGTCTAATTGTATATAAAGAAACATTCTCGTTGAAAGTTACTTTGAATTTCTTAGCTAATATTTTGGTCAACTCTTCAAAATTGCCATATTTATCTTCAATACATACCGAAAAACTAATGGCAGTATTTTGAATCAAATTCACTTTTATTTTGTGTTTTGCAAACAAAGCAAAGATTTCACTAATGTGATTTTCCATTATAAAATCGAAATCAATCGATGATAACGACAATAATAGTTGGTTTTTCTTCACGATGAAACAAGGAGTTTTCGGCTCTAAATCAGCTCCTTTTGAAACACTCGTTCCAGCTAAAGTCGGATTCAAGAATGATTTCACATACAACGGAATTTCCTTTTTTTGTAACGGTTGCAACGTTTTCGGATGAATTACCGAAGCACCATAAAAAGCCAGCTCGATTGCTTCGCGATAGGAAATTTGGTTCAATAAAATCGCATTTTCAAAATATCTTGGATCAGCATTTAAAACACCGGGAACATCTTTCCAAATCGTAACGCTTTGTGCACCTAAGGAATAAGCAAAAATCGCCGCACTATAATCAGATCCTTCGCGTCCTAAAGTCGTAGTGAAATTATTTTCATCCGAACCTAGGAATCCTTGTGTAATATTTAAGGTTTTCTTTTTGATGCTTTTCGAGATTAATTTTTGTGTAGTTTCCCAATCCACTTGAGCATCACGATAATTATTGTCCGTTTTAATTAAAGGGCGAACATCGACCCAATTGTTTTGTAAACCTTTATAATTAAAATAATGACTCACAATCGTTGTAGAAGCCAGTTCGCCAATACTCACAATTTGGTCATACACAAAGCTATAATTGGGTGATTTATTAGTGCGAATGAAGTTTTCTAAATCATCAAAATGCTTATTCACATCAAAAAAGGCTTGATGCTCTTCCTCTTCAAACAAATCCAATAGAATTTGGTTGTGGTATTTTCGAACTTCCTGAAGCGACGATTGCAATTCTTTAGATTTCTCAAAATAATTTTTAATCACTACTTCTAAAGCATTCGTGGTTTTTCCCATTGCCGAAATCACAATCAAAACATCATCATAACCCACGGTGTTTAAAACGTGTAATACATTTTTTACGCCATCAGCATCTTTGACTGACGCACCTCCAAATTTGAATATTTTCATTTTAAATTAATTGTTTTCAACACACATTATAAAACCTTTACAAAGCTGTGTTTCTAATAAATTATTATAGTGCTAAAAATTTATTTATCCCATTTTCATCCATTTGAACCACACACCAATCTTTTAAAACATTGGCTCCCGATTTTTCGTAGAAATCTATTGCTGGCGTGTTCCAATCTAAAACATTCCACTCAATTCTTCGCACGTTTTCGGCTTTTCCTTTCTTGATGATTTCGGAGTATAAAGCGAAACCAGCTCCGGTGCCGCGTTTGTCTTCCTTAACAATTAAGTCTTCTAAATGGATGGTTTTTCCTTTCCAGGTCGAAAATCGATAATAATATAAAGCCATTCCTATAATTTCATTGTTTTCTTCCGCAACGAAACATTCAAACAACGGATTTTCAGAAAAACCATCTCGCACTAAATCTTCCGCAGTAACTACTACAGCTTCCGGCTCTTTTTCGAAAACAGCCAATTCCTTAATCAATTCTAAAACTGAAGGCATGTCGTTTTTTGTCGCATTTCTGATAATCATAACGTATGTTTTTACAAAAGTAGTGCTATCTTAAAACAGTTGTTTCAATTTTTATGCTACTTCTTTATTTTTTTAATTTGTTCAAAGGTCATAAATAAATGTCATTTTTCTAAAAGGATTTTGTTTTTTCGTTAGTATTTCACAAAATTGCCGATATTTGTAACTTAAACACAACTACATCATTTTCGTAATGGAACAAAGAAATACCACACTAGGCGAATTTATTATTGAACATCAAAATTCGTTTCAGTATTCAACAGGAGAATTATCACGCATTATCAACTCCATTCGATTGGCTGCAAAAGTAGTTAGTTATAAAGTGAATAAAGCCGGATTAGTAGATATCGTTGGTGCCGCTGGAATTCAAAATATTCAAGGAGAAGACCAACAAAAATTAGACGTTTTTGCCAATGAAGTTTTTATTCAAACCTTAATTAATCGCGAAATTGTTTGCGGAATTGGTTCAGAAGAAAACGATGATTTTATTACGGTGGCAGGTTCAGATAATGCACACAATAATAAATATGTGGTTTTAATGGATCCTTTAGACGGTTCTTCAAATATTGATGTAAATGTTTCTGTAGGTACTATTTTTTCTGTTTTTAGAAGAGTTTCACCAGTAGGAACTCCTGTAACAAGTGAAGATTTCTTACAGCCGGGAGTGAATCAAGTAGCGGCTGGTTATGTGATTTATGGCACTTCGACGATGTTAGTTTATACAACAGGTCACGGAGTAAACGGATTTACACTGAATCCAGCGATTGGAACCTTCTATTTATCACATCCAGATATGAAATATTCGGAAGATGGAAATATCTATTCGATTAACGAAGGAAACTATACCCACTTTCCACAAGGTGTAAAAAATTATTTAAAATATTGTCAGGCAGATGAAGGTGACAGACCCTATACTTCAAGGTATATTGGAAGTTTAGTTTCCGATTTCCACCGAAATATGATCAAAGGCGGCATTTATATTTATCCAACAAGTGCAAAAGCGCCAAACGGAAAATTACGTTTATTGTATGAATGCAATCCTTTAGCTTTTATTGCAGAACAAGCAGGAGGAAAGGCTTCTGATGGATTTAATAGAATTATGGAAATTCAACCCACAGAATTGCACCAAAGAGTTCCTTTTTTCACAGGAAGTAAAAATATGGTAGAAAAAGCAGAAGAGTTTATGGAGAAGTCAAAATAGGCTAAATCCAAAGCAACAAAAAATCCCAAAATCATTTAGAATTTGGGATTTTTTTGTTTTTAAAAACAGATAAAATTATCTGTTCATATGTTGCATTTCGTAAGTAAACGTGTCTAAATCTGCATTCAATTCTACTAATTTTAAAGCTTTGTCAACAATATAAGTAACGTTTCCGGCTGTAAAGCCTAACGCTAAAGCGAATCTTGAAAGTAATGCGTGTTGTTTTGTGCCTAAAATGTGATCCGCATAAACCATTCTCGCTAAATCATACAAACGCTCAATACGCTGCGTGTGCATTAATGGAGGATTAATTGGATATTTTAAAGGGTTTTCTAAAATTTCCTCATATTCAGCCTGAGAAATTTCTAATTTAATAGCTAATTTGTCTAAGAACTCTTGTTCTTCAGGAGTAATAATTCCGTCGGATAAGGCAACTCTTACAATTGCTGAAAAATGGCCTTTGTTTCTATTTCTAAAGCCGCTATCGAATAAATCTGAAAATGACATGTTGTTTGTTTTTGTTTCTACAAAACTACATAAAAAATCCATTTTTAAGAAATATTTCAATAAGCTTTTCTTAAAGTGATTACCAACTTCAAAAAATAAATTGTAAGTTTGAATCCCTAATTAATGTATTACTATGTCAGAGTTTTTATTGTATTTTAATATCGGTCTTAAGCACGTTTTAGACATAAATGCCTACGACCATGTCCTGTTTTTAATGGCTTTGGTAATTCCTTTCGCTTTTAAAGATTGGAAAAAGGTTTTAATTTTAGTGTCTTTGTTTACACTTGGTCATACAATAGCTTTAATCTTGTCTGTTTATGGAGTAGTTCGAATTGATGCCGTTTTGGTTGAGTTTCTAATTCCAATTACGATTTTGATCACTGCCGTTTTTTATTTATTTACGGCTGGAAAATCCTCAAAGAATGAAAGTATCACTTTTGTAGCGGTTATTACACTGTTTTTTGGAATTATTCACGGACTTGGATTTTCTAATTATTTCAAGACAATTTTACCCGGAAATGCTTCGGATAAATTAATACCACTGCTAGAATTTGCACTCGGAATTGAAGCGGCTCAGCTAATTGTTGTGTTTGTAGTTCTGATTTTATCCTATATTGTTCAAACTTTTTTTAGATTTTCAAAAAGAGATTGGGCATTGGTATTGTCGGCTTTTACAATTGGTGTAGTTTTGCCAATGCTAATTGAAAGTGAAATATGGAGCAGATAATGAAGCCAGAAAAAAAAGAAAAATACGACAAAGCCTATTTGCGAATTGCCAAAGAATGGGGTAATTTGTCTTATTGTCACAGAAAAAAAGTCGGTGCAATTATTGTTAAAAATAAAATGATTATTTCCGATGGATACAATGGAACGCCATCTGGATTTGAAAATTGTTGCGAAGATGAAGAAAATATCACAAAATGGTATGTGCTTCACGCCGAAGCGAATGCGATTTTAAAAGTAGCTCGATCGACACAATCTTGCGAAGAAGCCACATTATACATTACGCTTTCGCCTTGCAAAGATTGCAGTAAATTAATTCATCAATCAGGTATAAAAAGAGTAGTTTATCATCAAGAATATAAAGACACTTCGGGCGTTGATTTTCTAAGAAAAGCAGGTGTTGAGGTAGAATTAATTGAAGATTTGGGATAAAATGAAAATGAATAAAGTATATTTTCCGGTGGTTCTTGCTGTTGCTGTTGCGATAGGAATTCTTTTGGGAAGTAAGTTGAATGCTCCTTCAGACGGTGTATTTTCTTCTAAAAACACTAACAAAAATAAACTCAATAAACTGATTGATTTAATCGAGAAAGATTACGTAGATACAATTAATACGGATTCCATTGTAGATTTAACGGTCAACGGAATTTTAAGTCAACTAGATCCACATTCAGTTTATATTCCAAAGAAAGAGATCGCTGGAATTGAACAAAGTATGCGTGGTGATTTCGTAGGAATTGGGATTAATTTTTATATGTATAACGATTCTTTAGCGGTAATTAAACCAATTCCTTTCGGACCTTCCGAAAAAGCAGGAATTAAAGCAGGCGATAGAATTTTATTTGCAGATAAATTACAACTTTACAATAAAAAATTAGAAACGGATAGCCTGTTTTCAATTCTTAAAGGTGAAGAAGGTTCTAATGTGAAACTAACTATTTATAGAAAATCGGAAAACAGAAAATTTGCAGTGAATCTAAAACGCGATATTATTCCAATCAAAAGTGTTGACATTGCAATTATGGTTGATGCAACTGTTGGTTATATCAAAATTAATCGTTTTGCAGAAACTACTTATGATGAATTTTTAAAAGGGTTAACCCAATTGAAAGCAGAAGGAGCAAAAGAAGTAATTCTAGATTTACGCGATAATGGTGGTGGTTATTTAGAATCAGCTGTGGCAATTGCTGATGAATTCTTGAAGAAAAATGAGTTAATCGTAAAGACGAAAAATAAAAAAGAGACAATCCAAAACACTTTAGCCACCGATAAAGGAATTTTTGAAAATGGAAAAGTAACGATTCTAATTAATGAAAATTCGGCTTCGGCAAGTGAAATATTAGCGGGAGCAATTCAAGATAACGATCGTGGAACAATTATAGGAAGGCGTTCATTTGGAAAAGGATTGGTTCAAAGAGAAATGCCTTTGGGTGATGGCTCTGCAATTCGGTTAACCGTTGCAAGATATTACACGCCTTCCGGACGTTCGATTCAAAAACCTTATGAGGATAAAGGTCAGAATTATTTCAACGAATTCGAAAAACGTTTTGAGAGCGGTGAATTATACGAAAAAGATAAAGCGAAAATTGCTGATAGTTTGAAATTTAAAACTAAAAACGGGCGAATTGTATATGGCGGTGGCGGAATTATTCCTGATGTTTTTGTGCCTTTTGAAGGGAAACATGGCGAAGAAGGAACGACTTTGTTAATGCAATCGGGCTTAGTTAATTATTTTGTCTTTGAACAATTGGATCAAAACCGTAAAAAGTTTGAAAACATTTCATTGGAAAATTTAGAAAAAGAAATAAAATCAAGCGATCGATATTATACGAATTTTAAAAATTATCTTTCTAAAAGTGGCTTGTTTTTCAACTTAGGAAGTCAAAAGGAAATGATTAGCTATTATATTTACGCTGAGTTCGTTAGGCAATTGTTTGACGAAACGTCTTATTTTAAATTGGTTTTAAAAGAAGATGAAATGATTAAGAAAGCACTAAAGAAATAAAATTATTTTTTAATAGAATCGTGCACCATTGTGTGATTTCCATCATTCCATAAACTTAAAATATCAGTGGCGACTGCAGCTCCACTTCCAGCAGCAATTGCTAATTGACTTCTATGTCCGGCCAAAACTCCTGCAACATAAATTCCTTCAGCAACCAAATGATCATTATTTTTTAGTTGAATTCTGTTTTTTGCAGGAGGCGTTTTCTGATGAGGTTCCACAAAAGTTTCTAAACCTTCAATTAAAAATGGATTGTTAGGACCAATTGTAATTACTATCGTTTTGGATTGATAGTTTGATTTATTGGTGACAACAGTAAAATTTCCAGCTTCACCGGTAATAGAAAGTACTTTTTCACCTTCAATCTGGGAAACGTGCGGATACAAAGCATATAATTGCGCTAAACTTTCAGCTAATATTTCACTCCCTAATTTTCCTGCGGGGATTCCATAGGCGTTGTTAAAAACAGCATTTTGCAGAGAAGATGCTTTTTGGTGTGCTATAATTGCAATGTTCTTATCGGCAGCATAAGGTTTGTTGTGAGCAGAACCCAAAACTAATGCACAAGATACTCCTGATACACCAGCGCCAATTATTAAAACGTCAAACATAATTATTCGTGTGTTTTATCGACCATTTTTTTAGACATCATCAACAAAACAAGTAATAAGATAGCACATAAACCAGCTACAATTCCAATTAAAGCAATAGTGCTTTGTCCTTCAAATGGACTAGAAGGATTAACTTGAAAAATGTTAAAAACAATTAAAGCTAAAGCAATGGCAATCGCCACATAAGTGAATATTTTCATTTTTAATTTATTTTAAAACTTATTGATAGAAACTATTAAAACAACCCCTTAACATTCGCAGCAAATAATTTTACTGCGATCGCTAATAAAATCACACCAAATATTTTACGAATTACACCTAATCCGTTATTCCCTAATAAACGTTCAATTTTACCTGACGATTTTAATACGCCATAAACAACAATAACATTAATTATGATGGCAATAATAATATCAATTTTATTATACGCGGCTCGCAAAGATAAAATCGTAGTCATTGTTCCTGCTCCAGCAATTAGGGGGAACGCAATAGGAACAATTGAAGCCGTGCTTGGATTGTCTTCTTTGTATAATCGAATGCCTAAAATCATTTCTAAAGCTAAAAAGAATAATACAAAAGCTCCAGCGACAGCAAATGAATTGGCGTCAATTCCAATCAGTTTTAGGATTTCTTCACCTACAAACAGAAACGCAACCATAATAATAGCAGCAACTATTGTAGCTTTTTCTGACTGAATATGGCCAATTTTACTGCGTAAATCGACAATAATTGGAATGCTTCCAACAATATCGATTACGGCAAAAAGTATCATTCCTATTGTAAAAACGTCTTTCCAGTTGACTACAAAATCCATAGTTATTTTAAATATGCTGCAAATATAATCATATTGTTTTATTTGCGCTTGTAATTTAACGATACCTTATCAAATCAATTACAATATCAATTACAATATCAATTACAATATCAATTACAATATCAATTACAATATCAATTACAATATCAATTACAATATCAATTACAATATCAATTACAATATCAATTTTAAAACTTAGATGACTTACTTTTTCAATTGCGACTTCAAATAGCATTCTTTCTTCTGAAAAGCATTTTTAGGTTGAAATCAAAATTTAACAATTGCTAAAGTATTACTTCTAATATCTAAAGCCTATCTTTGCATTTTAAAATAAATACGCCATGTTTCAGTTAAATAAAACCATAGTTTCGGAAGAAATTTTAGAAAAGGAATTTGTTTGCAATCTTTCGGCTTGCCTTGGTGCTTGTTGCGTAGATGGCGATGCAGGTGCGCCTTTAGATGAAGAAGAAACTAAGATTTTAGCTGAAATTTATCCGAAAATCAAGTCTTATCTTCGTCCTGAAGGTATTAAAGCGATTGAGGAACAAGGAACTCATATAGTTTCTGAGTTTGGTGAATTAGAAACGCCACTTATCGAAGGCAAAGACTGTGCTTATGTGATTTTCGATGGAAAAACTGCACTTTGCGGAATTGAACAAGCTTACAACGAAGGAATTGTAACTTGGAAAAAACCAGTCTCTTGTCATTTATACCCTATTCGCGTTAAAGAATACTCAGATTTCTCGGCCGTTAATTATCATAAATGGCATATTTGTTCTGATGCTTGTGCTTTAGGTGCAGAATTAGGAGTTCCTGTTTATCAATTCGTAAAAGAAGCACTAGTTAGAAAATTCGGACAACAATGGTTTGATGAGTTGGATAAAGTGGCTCAAGAAATGAAAAAATAATCCTTTTTTCAGTATTCAAAAATACTTTGTGAGCAGTTGACTTTTCGCTTGTTCGCGACAAATTTTACAAGGTTGTTGGTTTTTCAACAACTTAATAATCAGTGCGTTAAAAACCTATATTAATTTACGCACAAAATCATCATTGTTAAAAACTTGCATCAATTGTGAATAAGTTTGGCTTTCATTTGTCGTTTCAAATGACAAACTTTGTAAACCTCAAATCAGCAAGATTAACCAATCAATAACACAATTAAAATCAGATAACTATGTCATTAGTGGAACCAATTTTACAGCCTAATAAAGATCGATTCGTAATTTTCCCTATCAAACACCAAGATATTTGGGAATGGTATAAAAAGCAGGAAGCTTGTATTTGGACAGCTGAAGAAATAGATTTACATACCGATTTAAATGATTGGAACAATAAATTAAGCGAAGATGAAAAATATTTCATTAAGCATATTTTAGCATTTTTTGCAGCATCAGATGGTATTGTAAATGAGAATTTAGCAGAGAATTTTGTAAACGAAGTGCAATATCCTGAAGCTAAGTTTTTCTACGGATTCCAAATTATGATGGAAAACATTCACAGCGAAACGTATTCGTTGTTAATTGATACGTATGTGAAAGATGAAACTGAAAAAGATCAATTATTTCATGCGATTGAAGTTTTTCCTGCTATCAAAGAAAAAGCTGATTGGGCATTAAAATGGATTGAATCAGATTCTTTTGCAGAACGTTTAATTGCTTTTGCAGCTGTGGAAGGAATATTCTTCTCAGGTTCATTTTGTTCGATTTTCTGGTTAAAAAAACGTGGATTAATGCCTGGATTAACGTTTTCAAACGAATTAATTTCTCGTGATGAAGGAATGCATTGTGATTTCGCAGTTCATTTACATGAACATCACATCATTAATAAAGTGCCAAAAGAAAGAATAAAAGAAATTCTTGTGGATGCATTAGATATTGAAAGAAGATTTATTACGGAATCACTTCCAGTAAGTTTAATTGGAATGAATTCGAAATTAATGACGGAATATTTAGAATTTGTTACGGATAGATTGTTAGTAGAATTAGGATGCGAAAGAGTTTATAATTCTTCAAATCCATTTGATTTTATGGACATGATTTCGTTGCAAGGAAAAACGAACTTCTTCGAAAAACGTGTGGCAGAATACCAAAAAGCAGGAGTTTTGAATTCTGAGGGCGATGCTGGTAAAATTACTTTCGACGCTGATTTCTAGAATATAAAATTATTAAGTAAGAACTAGTCCTTCTTTAAGCCGACTAAATTCGTGTTTTATCACTTCCGATGGAACATATTACAAATAACCTGAAATTAGAAAAGGGATTTTCTATTTCAAAAAACCAAAAAACCTATGTACGTAGTAAAAAGAGATGGCCATAAGGAGCCAGTAATGTTCGACAAAATCACAGATAGAATTAAAAAACTATGTTATGGATTAAATGACATGGTCGATGCTGTAAAAGTGGCAATGCGTGTAATTGAAGGATTATACGACGGAGTAACCACTTCTGAATTAGATAATTTAGCAGCTGAAACCGCAGCGTCTATGACAATTTCTCATCCTGATTATGCTCAGCTTGCCGCTCGTATTGCAATTTCTAACTTGCATAAAAACACCAACAAATCATTCTCGGAAACGATGAATGAAATGTATCACTATGTAAACCCAAGAACCAATCAAGAAGCTCCGTTGTTGTCTGAAGAAGTACATCAGGTAATTCAACAAAATGCTGAATTTTTAGATTCTCACATTATATATACACGCGATTTTAACTACGATTATTTCGGATTTAAAACATTAGAACGTTCTTATTTATTAAAAATCAATGGTAAAATCGTAGAGCGTCCACAACACATGTTAATGCGTGTTTCTGTCGGAATTCACTTAAATGATTTAGATTCTGTAATTGAAACGTATGACTTAATGTCTAAAAAGTTTTTTACACACGCTACACCAACTTTGTTTAATGCTGGAACACCAAAACCACAAATGTCTTCTTGTTTCTTGTTAACAATGAAAGATGATAGTATTGACGGAATTTATGATACGTTAAAACAAACAGCAAAAATTTCCCAATCGGCTGGTGGAGTAGGTTTAGCTATTCACAATGTGCGTGCCACGGGTTCTTATATTCGTGGAACCAACGGAACTTCAAACGGAATTGTACCAATGTTACGTGTTTTTAACGATACAGCTCGTTATGTAGATCAAGGTGGAGGAAAACGCAAAGGAAGTTTTGCTATTTACCTAGAAACTTGGCATGCTGATATTTTTGAATTTTTAGATTTGAAAAAGAATACGGGAAAAGAAGAAATGCGTGCGAGAGATTTATTCTTCGCTATGTGGACTTCTGATTTATTTATGAAACGTGTGGAAGCAGATACGACTTGGACTTTAATGTGTCCAAACGAGTGTCCTGGTTTAGATGAAATTTATGGAGACGAATTCGAAGCACTTTATACCTCCTACGAAGCACAAGGAAAAGGAAGAAAAACCATCCGTGCAAGAGAGCTTTGGGAAAAAATATTAGAATCTCAAATTGAAACGGGAACTCCTTATATGTTGTATAAAGATGCAGCAAATCGTAAATCAAATCAAAAGAATTTAGGAACAATTCGTTCGTCTAACTTGTGTACGGAAATTATGGAGTATACTTCTCCAGATGAAGTGGCGGTATGTAACTTAGCGTCTATTTCTTTACCAATGTTTATTGAAAACGGAACATTCAACCACCAATTGTTATATGACGTAACGAAACGTGTAACGCGTAACTTAAACAAAGTTATCGATAGAAATTACTATCCAGTAATTGAAGCAGAAAATTCAAATATGCGTCATCGTCCGGTAGGATTAGGTGTGCAAGGTTTAGCCGATGCCTTTATTATGATGCGTTTGCCTTTTACAAGTGACGAAGCGAAGAAAGCGAATCAAGAAATTTTTGAAACCCTTTATTTTGCAGCCGTTACTGCTTCAATGGAATTAGCTAAAGAAGAAGGACCTTATTCAACATTTGAAGGTTCGCCAATTTCTAAAGGAGAATTTCAACACAATCTTTGGAATATAAAAGATGAAGAACTTTCGGGTCGTTGGGATTGGGCAAGTTTAAGAAAAGAAGTAATGGCAAATGGAGTGAGAAACTCGTTGTTAGTTGCACCAATGCCAACCGCTTCAACCTCTCAAATTTTAGGAAATAACGAAGCTTTCGAACCTTATACTTCTAATATTTATACCAGAAGAGTATTATCAGGTGAATTCATTGTAGTAAACAAACATTTATTACACGATTTAGTAGACAGAGGCTTGTGGAATGAAACGTTGAAGCAAGAAATTATGCGTCATAACGGTTCGGTGCAAAATATCGAAAGAATTCCGCAAGATTTAAAAGAATTATACAAAACAGTTTGGGAAATGTCGATGAAAGATATTATCGATATGTCACGTCAAAGAGGTTATTTTATTGACCAATCGCAATCGTTGAATTTGTTTATGCAAGATGCTAACTTTGCAAAATTAACGTCGATGCATTTCTATGCTTGGAAATCAGGTTTGAAAACGGGAATGTATTATTTAAGAACGAAGTCTGCCGTTGATGCTATTAAGTTCACGCTAAACAATGATAAAATAGCGGAACCAATTACCGAAATTAAACAACAGGTAGAAGCGAAACAACCCGAAGCTATTGCAGTTTTAGAAGAAGTAGCTGAAATGTCATCAGAAGAATATAGATTAATGATCGAAACAGCACGAAATGCATCTCCGGATGATGATTGTGATATGTGTGGGTCATAATTTTAAAATAGATTAAATTATTAAAACAGTCATCATCACGGTGGCTGTTTTTGTTTTAAATATTTTTCGTAAATTTATTATTCACTTAAAAGATTGTCCTTATGGCTATTGCATTAGAAAAACAAAATATTCTTCAATGGATTAAAAGCTTGAATGACGAAAAAATTCTTGATTTAAAAGCAAAAAGCGAAATTTTGGATTTTGAAAATCAATTAATTAAAAAAGGATTAGATGATGCTTTGAAAGGGAATGTTAATTCGCACGAACAAGTAAAAAAACGATTTACAGAAAAGTTTGCTAAATAATGAAGGTTGTTTGGACAGGATTTTCTGAAATTTCATTACTCGATATTGTCAATTATATTGAGAATGATTTCGGTAGATTAGTCGCTGAAAAATAGTACTTTAAAGTTCTGGAGACAGTTCATAACATAGAAATAAATCCAGAATTGTTTCCTGTTTTTCAAAAAAGTAATGAAACCAGAAAAGCTGTAATAAATAAAAAAAACAATTTTATACTATAAATTTATAGACGAAGATATTACACTACTTGCATTTTATGATGTAAGAATGGGAAATCATAATTTTTTAAAACAGCCATCACCAGATGGCTGTTTTCTTTTATTTAAAAATTGCGTTCCATTTCGTACATTTGAAGAAAATTACAAAGATTATGTCAAAAGAACAAAAAGGAGTCTATACAGGACTTATTGAAAAAGATGCCGATGGAAATTATTTCTGTGGCCAATACTTGTTAGATTTCCAATATACAGAAAGAAGTTTCAAAATTGGTGATGAAATTAATATCAAAACAGTTATCGCTAATCCAAGCGATAGAAGTTATAATAAATACCCACAAAAATCGCGAAATTTCTTCTTGGCGAACGAAAAAGAATAAATTGAGAAATTATTTTTCTAAAATCTAATATCCGCAATCTTCAATCTGAAATCTAATGATGCAATGGGAACAACTTTTGTCGTTAAAAAGACAAGGTGATACAAGTAAACGTTTACGAAAAGAACAAGACGACACCCGACTGGGTTTTGAAGTCGATTATGACCGCATTATATTTTCTTCGGCTTTTAGAAGTTTGCAAGATAAAACGCAGGTAATTCCACTTTCAAAAACTGATTTTGTACACAATCGTTTAACGCATAGTTTGGAAGTTTCTGTTGTTGGTCGTTCTCTCGGTCGTTTGGTAGGAAAACAAATTATTGAGAAATATCCGCATTTAAAAGAGGTTCACGGTTATCAAGCGAATGATTTTGGTGCTATTGTGGCTGCGGCTGCTTTATCACACGACATCGGAAATCCGCCCTTCGGACATTCGGGTGAGAAAGCGATCGGTGAATATTTTAAAACCGGAAACGGTCTCCAATACAAAGACCAGTTAACCGATAAAGAATGGCAAGATTTAATCGATTTTGAAGGAAATGCCAATGGTTTTTCAGTTTTATCAACTTCACGAACTGGAATTGAAGGCGGCTTGAGAATTTCATACGCTACTTTAGGTGCTTTTATGAAATATCCAAAAGAGAGTTTGCCTAAAAAACCGACGTCTAAAATTTGCGATAAAAAATACGGCTTCTTTCAACAAGATAAAGCTGCTTTTGTTGAAGTTGCCAATGAATTGGGTTTAATTCCAAATAAATCGGGTAACGATATTGGTTTTGAGCGTCATCCCCTAACTTTTTTAGTAGAAGCTGCAGATGATATTTGCTACACCATAATTGATTTCGAAGACGGAATTAATTTAGGTTGGATCGCAGAAGAGCACGCTTTAGAATATCTAATTAAATTAGTGAAAAATGGTATTGATGTTAAAAAATATAATGAATTAACTACAAAAGAAGATCGGATCAGTTATTTACGAGCTTTAGCGATTGGAAGTTTAATCAATGATGCCGTTACTGTTTTTATGGAAAATGAAAAAGCTATTTTAGCTGGAGAATTTCCATTTTCATTGATGGATAAAAGCCAATTTAATGCTCAAATGAATGATATCATCCAAATCAGCATTAAAAACGTATATCAAAGTAAGGAAGTGCTTCACAAAGAAGTAATGGGTTACAAAGTGCTAAATAGTTTGTTAGATAATTTTTGTTCGGCAACAAATCGAAAAGAAAATGGAATTGCAACGAATTACGATGAGCTTTTGTTAAAACTTTTACCAGAACGTTTTCAAGTTCAGAAAAAGAATTTGTATGAAAGGCTATTGCATATTTGTCATTTCATTTCTTTGTTAACTGACGGTAAGGCAGTTGAGTTGTTTAACACAATTCAAGTGAATAAAAACTAACTGTTATTTTATAAAATATAGGAAGAAGGTGACTTTTTCTAACGAAAAAAGCTCTGAGTTATCAGAGCTTTTTGTTTGTTGTTACTTTATTAGTTTGGATCAACTACTTTATACAATTCACCACCACCTGTTTTTTCAACTACTTTAGTTAATGATGCTATGTTTTGTTGGGTTTTGTCAAAGGTTACGGTTGCAACTTTAGTTTCAAAATCTACTTTTGCCTCAGTCACGCCGGTTGCTCCAATTAATTTACCTTCAATTAATTTTGCACAGCCCACTTCGCAGGTCATTCCCTCGATTGACATATTTACTGTTTCTAGATTTTCAGCTAAAATTTCTGTTTTCACTGTTGGAACGTCTTTAACTTCTGTATTTGCTTCCTCTTTGCAGCTTACTGCTAAAATTGTAATTAGAGCAACAAAAGCTAAGTTTTTGATGTTTTTCATACTATTAATAAATTTTAAATTATCTCGTTTTTAAAGACTTACAAAATTACGAATAATCTTAGTGCTTTTATGAAAATAAAGCTTGAATTTTGTAGCTGAAAATTATTGCTATGGAAAACAATGCTACAAAATGGTATTTATTAGGCTTTTTAGGTTGTGTTTGGGGGAGTTCTTTCATTCTAATGCAATTTGGTTTGCAAGGAGTGAGTTCAATTCAACTGGGAAGTTTACGCATCTTATTTGCTGGTCTATTTTTGATTGTTGTAGGGTTTAAGCAAATTCCTAAAATTCCAATGCATAAATGGAAATATATTGCATTGACTTCTGTTTGTGGTACATTTATTCCTGTTTATTTATTTGCAACCGCTTTGTCAAAAATTGATGGATCTGTTAGTGCGATTTTAAATTCACTCACACCTTTAAATACCTTGTTAGCGGGATTGTTATTCTTTGGAATGGATGTTCAGCGAAGACAATTTTTTGGTGTTTTTATTGGTTTTATCGGTTGTGCGCTTTTAGTTTTGTTTGGTGGAGGAGAGAATACCACAGAAAATTATTACTACGCAATTCTAATCGTTATTGCTTCAATTTTTTATGGAGTCAACGTCAATCTTATCAAGAAGTATCTCTCTGATTTGAAACCTTTGACTATCAGTACTGGGAATTTCATAGTAATGTTTATTCCAGCTTTAGTGATCTTATATTTGACAGGTTTTTTTGACATTATTCACGAGCAAAAAGTGCAAACATCTTTAAGTTATATTGTTGTTCTTGGGATTGTGGGGACTGGATTTTCGAATATTTTGTTTTTTAAATTAATTCAAGTTTCTTCACCGGTTTTTGCCTCGTCAGTCACTTACATAATTCCTGTTGTTGCTATTATGTTGGGATATCTTTTTATGAATGAATCCTTATCAATTATACAAGGAGTTGGTGCTTTAATAGTTTTAGTCGGGGTTTATTTCTCCAGTAAGAAATAAAAAAAGCGCCCAATTTCTTGAGCGCTTATACTTATTGTTAGAATCGATTATTTAAAATCTGCATCGGTAACACCTTCGTTAATTTTAACTTCAGTAGTCGTTAATTCAATTTCAATACCAACATTCATAATGGTTTTGTATGGGAATTTCAATCCTTTTACATCTTTGTAATCTTGATAATAAGTAGTTTGTGTCATTTTTTGACCTCCTTGTTCTAATTCTTTTGCTTCAGCGACTTTAAAACCTGTTTTTACATCATAGTATAAAGTAGATTTACCGTTTTTAATAACATAAGCATCGGCACCATTAATGCTTTCAATACCTGTTAAAGTTAATCCTTTATTGTTTAACAAAGCAAGTTCTTTAAAAGTAGTAGCTTCTGCTTTCATATCTTCAAGTTCTTCACCAGTAAAGTCTTTTCTTTGACCTTGTTGCATAGCGTAAGCTTCTTTTTCATTAACTACTTGCTTAGACATTACCATTCCCATAGCTTTCATTTCAACACCTAATTTCTTAGGAGCAGATTTCATAACCAATTCTAATTGTGTTCCTTGAACTGTTCCTGTTGAATAAACTGCTAAAGTTTTTACATTTTTAACTGCTTTTTCGCCACCAATTGCTTGGATATAATTGTTTAAAACGGTTTGAGCTGTAACTCCTGCAGGAATTGGTTTCTTAACTTCTGGTTTCTCAGTAGGATTGCCATATTTATCAAAATAGAAAATAGGCATTTTTTCTTTTTTACTCATCGCCTCTAATCCAGGTAAAACATCAGCTGCTTTTCCTACAATTACTACTCTAGTTTTGTCTGCTAAGAAAAATTTATTAGCTGCATTTTTTATATCTTCAGCTGTTACTGCGTTGATGTTTTTAATGTAATTTTCATAAAAATCATCTGGTAATCCTTGTGTTTGTTTGCTTAATGCATAACCAGCAATTGTAGATGGTTTTTCAATTTGCATCACAAAGTTACCTACATATTTTGCTTTAGCATTTTTTAAGTCTTCAGGAGAAACTAATTCATTTCTCATTTTTTTCAACTCATTGAATACTTCAACAACAGCGCTATCAGTAACTGCATTTCTTACAGAAGCGCCTGAACGGAATTTGTTAATGTATTTTCCTGATCCAATTGATGAATAAGCACCATAAGTCCAAGCATTTTTTTCACGTAGGTTTAAAAATAATCGTCCTTCACCACCACCACCTAAAATTTGGTTTGCTAAAATTGCTGCAAAGTACTCTTTATCAGTCATTTTTAAGTTTGACAAGTTTACTAGAGCAATTTCAGATTGTACTGCGTTTGAAGCATCAATAAAGTTAATTTGGCTGTATTGAACGTCTTTCGGGTCAGAATACGTTAATTGTGGCGCAGTTGCTTTTCTCCAACCTCCAAAAAGTTTTTCAACTTCTTTTTTAATTTCTTTAAATTTAACGTCTCCAACAATTACCAAATAAGCGTTAGAAGGAGCGAAATAAGTGTTATAATTTACAATTACGTCATTTAAAGTTACGTTGTTTAAAGTTTCCTCCGTTGTGAATTCTCCTTTATAGTGTTCTTTTCCGTAAGTTAATGCGTTCTCAACTCTTCGTGCGATAGCTGAAACGCTTTTTTCTTCCGACTTTAAGCCTTCAATTAATTTTGCTTTTTCTTTTTCAAATTCTTCTTGAACGAATATTGGGTCTAAACTTCCTTCGGCCATTAATTCTAATAATCGTTTAGAATATCTAGATAATCCATTTGCTGAAGCTCCTGAATCCCAAAAATTAATGTTAGCTCCTAAGAAATCAATTTCTTCGTTGAAAGCATCTTTTGTGGTTTTTTTTGTTCCATTCCCAATCATAGAACTTAAAATGTTAGCCACTCCTTTTTTTGCACCTTCAGCATAGGGCGGATTGTCTAATGTTAAAGTGAATGATACTCTAGGTAATTTGTGATTTTCTACCACTAAAACTTTCAAACCATTTTTAAGTGTAAAAGTTTGTGGTTTGTTAATGTTGATGGTAGGAGATGGGCCTGCTTTTGGCTGCGGTCTGTCTTGAGCTTGCATAGTTATTGTTAAAAATAAACTGGCTGCGATATATATAAATTTTTTCATATTCTTTCGATCTTAGTTTTGAACTTTGTCTTTAGCAGGAACATAATCTAAAATCATTCTTTGGTTAGAGTTTAGATATTTTTTTGCAACGTCTCTAATTTCTTCTCTGGTAATAGAGCGATAAATTTCGATTTCTGTGTTAATCAAATTGATGTCACCATACAACATATAATAAGAAGCTAAATTTTCAGCAATTCCTTCTACAGAAGCATTTCCGCTTACATAGTTGTTTTCAAATTTATTTTGTAATTTTTGATAATCATTTTCAGAAATTAATTCACTTTGCATTTTTACAATCTCTTCATCAATTTCTTTTGTTATAGATTCAGTAGAATTTTCTCCCATTGGTAAACCAAAAATTAAGTACATTCCGTAATCCTCTTGACTAAAGTTGAAAGCACCAATTTGCAATGCCATTTTTTTGTCGTCAACTAATTTTTTGTATAATTTTGAACTTTTCCCATCCGATAAGTAAGAAGAAATCATATCTAAAACTCTAGCGTCACGAGATTTCATTGAAGGTGTTCTATAAGCAGAAACAACCATTGGAATTTGGATATTCGGGTCTTGATAAGAAGCTCTGAATTCTTTTGTGATAGGAGCTTCTTCAAATTTTTGACGATTTATCGGGGCTCCTTTTGGAATTGCGCTAAAATATTTTTTAACCCATTCTTTTGCTTGCGCGTTATCAAATTGTCCAGCAATTACTAAAACTGCGTTGTTAGGCACATAGAATTTTTTGTTGAAAGCTTGAAATTCCTCTAAAGTTGCAGCGTCTAAGTGGTCCATCGATCCAATTGGAGACCAACGATAAGGATGCACCTTAAACATGTTTTCTTTAACTGCTTGAATTAAGTTGCCATAAGGTTGATTATCTACACGAAGTCTTTTTTCTTCTTTAACAACTTCATTCTGTGTGTCCACACCAATTTGGTTAATTACCGGGTGCATTAAACGCTCCGATTCCATCCAAATTGCCAATTCTAAATTATTTGAAGGGAAAACTTCGTAATAATAGGTTCTATCGTCACTAGTATTTGCATTGTTGTTTCCGCCATTTGCAGTTACCAATTTAAACCATTCACCACGCTCAATATTTTTTGTTCCCTCAAATAAAAGGTGTTCGAAAAAGTGAGCAAAACCTGTTCTTTCCGGGTTTTCGTTTTTTGCTCCTACGTGATACATAACTGATGTAATTACAACTGGAGCTGAATTATCTTGATGAAGTACAACGTGAAGTCCGTTGTCTAAATCAAATTCTTCGAATGTTACTTTCTGAGCTGAAGCAGTTCCGCCTAGCATTAGTACTATTCCTAAAGCCATTAAAGATTTTTTCATACGTTATTAATTTGTTGATATTTATAGTGTTTGACGCAATTTCGGAAAAATGTTACATATAGTAGAGGTTTTATGTTCTTTTTTCTTTTTAGTAGATATTTATTTGAGCTATAGTTGTTTGATTAATAAATTATTGTATATTTGCAACCTTAAAAATTTTAACTAAATTCATTGTTATGTACGCAATCGTAGTGATAGCAGGGCAACAATTCAAAGTAAGCAAAGACCAAAAGGTTTATGTTCACCGTTTAGATTCTGAAGAAGGATCGAATGTTTCATTCGACAAAGTTCTTTTATTAGATGATAACGGAAGCATAACTTTAGGCGCCCCAGCTGTAGAAGGAGCTTCTGTAGAAGCCAAAGTGTTAAAGCACTTAAAAGGTGATAAAGTAATTGTCTTCAAAAAGAAAAGAAGAAAAGGTTACAAAAAGAAAAATGGTCACAGACAATCATTTACTCAAATTTTAATTGAGGGAATTTTGGCTAGTGGAACAACTAAAAAAGAAGCAGCTCCTAAAAAGGAAGCAGCTCCTAAAGTAAAAGCTTCAAAAAAAGCTGATGATTTGACAATTGTAGAAGGTATTGGACCAAAAGCTGCTGAAGCATTAGTAGCTGCAGGTATTGATACTTATGCAAAATTGGCTGCATCATCTGCGGACGAAGTAAAAGCTATTTTAGATGCATCTGCTTCAAAAGTACAACATTTAGATCCAGGTACTTGGGCACAACAAGCTCAATTAGCTGCTGATGGTAAAATGGATGAATTAAAAAAATTACAAGATGAATTAAACGGTGGAAAAGCTGTTTAATTAATTATTAACTTATAAAAACCAAAACATCATGGCTCACAAAAAAGGTGTCGGTAGTTCGAAGAATGGTAGAGAATCAGAATCGAAACGTTTAGGCGTTAAGATTTATGGTGGTCAAGCTGCTATTGCTGGAAACATCATTGTTAGACAAAGAGGTTCAAAGCACAACCCAGGTGAAAATGTTTACATGGGGAAAGATCATACTTTACATGCTAAAGTTGACGGAGTTGTAAAATTCCAGAAAAAATCTGAGAACAAATCGTATGTATCTATAGTTCCTTTCGAGGCTTAATACATCCGTTTATCTTTATACTAAAAGCCTTTCATGATTTGAGAGGCTTTTTTTATTGATCTAAAGCTGTGTTTTTGCACACACAGCGCTGATGTTAAATAATTTTTTTAATCGTTATTAAAAGCGCTGTGTTGCGCTAATAGCAATATTGTTTTGGATGCAAGGTTAATTTCGTAATGTTAAGTTTCTTACTTCGGTTAAGAGATTGGAATTTCATTGACGCTTTTAAACATCGAAAATTTATACTACTTTTCATTGATTACTTTAAAAATTCCCTTTAAGGTTTTTGATTTAAATAAAACCAACCAAAATTTGACTTAATTATATGATATATTAAATTATACATAATCTAAAGTTCACAAAAAAAAGGGATAGCGTTAGCTATCCCTTTTTTTGCGAATTATATAAATGATATTAGAAACTTCCTCTATTATCTTTAATTTCTGCTTTGTCTTTCAATGCGCTGTATGCTTTAGAAACTGAATATCCTTGATTTTGAGCGGTTTCTTGCCCAACGTAAGTTGCGTAACTCGGTAAGTCTATTGCTTTAGTTACTGATTTAGGTTTGATAACAAACATTCCAGAATTTCCTTCAATAATATCAGAAGATTTTCCAGCTGCTAAATTAAATGCTTTTCCTACTACTTTCGGTTCATTACCTACGTTTGCAATTAATGGAGCTTTTAAAGATATGCCTATTGCAGGAATCACCGAAGCACCTGAAGCTTTTGCAACTGCTTCTAAAGTAGTGCCACTCATTTTCTTCTTAATTAATTCAGCTTTCTTTTTGTTTTTTAAGATAGGTTCAACAGCTTGTTTTGCAGCTTCAATTGGCAACAAACCTGTTTCGTTTCTGCTTTTTAATTTAGCAATAATAAAGCCTTGAGAAGTTTCAAAACGTTTAATTGCATTTACATCTGTGCCTTTACTGAATGCCCATCTCACTATTTCTCGTTGAGCGCCAATACCAGGAACAAATTCATCAGTTGCTTTTAAACTTGGTGCATTAGCAACTTCTAAGCCTTCTTTTTTAGCCAAAGCATCAAAGTCTTTATTTTCTAAAGCATTTGATTCAAATTGACTTGCTTTGCTATAAGTAGCATCTACAGTTACGTCTGATGGTTGAATTTTTTGTACTACTGTACCTAAAAGCACTGCATCATATTTACCAGTCACTTTAATTACGTGGAAACCAAAATCTGTTTCAACTACGCCAATAGATCCAACTCCGTTGTTGAATACGAAGTCATTAAATGTTGGTACCATTTGACCTGGTGTAATGTTGTCATATTCGCCGCCATTACTTTTAGAACCTGGATCATCAGAATTGGCCATTGCTAACATTGGGAATCCTTCCGGATTAGCTTTTGCTTGTGCTAATAATGTATTTGCTAAAGCTTGCGCTTCTTCTTTAGTTCTTGTAGCAGCAGATTGAGGTGCGCCGGCATAGGCAATTAATATGTGACTTGCTTTTGCACTTGCATTTGCTTTTCTGCCCATCATTTTAGAAATATTTTGTGATCCATTAGAAACGTAAGGTCCAAAAACACCTCCTGTAGGAAGATTGAATAATTGTTCTTGGAATTCTAAAGGAAGATCTTTTTTAGCTAAATAAATTGAATCAAATTTGATGTCCGAATTATCGTTCACAAATTTTGCAATTGATGCATTAGAAACTGAATCAATTTTGGTTCTAAGTTCATTTATTTTTGAAGACATTGCTGCTTCATCCTCTTTTGAAGGCTTGTTTTCAAAAATTACAAAGTCCACAGATGTAGTGTTTTCTGATTTGTATTTTTTTGGACTTTTCTTCATGAAATCAATCATTTCAGCGTCTGTTACTTTAACTAAATCGTCGTTAATAGAAGAAAAAGGAACCATTACATAGTCAAAATCTACTTTATCATTTTCAAGTTTGTAAGCAGTTTTCCCTTCAGCTTTTGTTGTATAAACACCTGCTTTAATCATAGTGTTATACATTTGTTCTAAAGTATATGTTTCTAAACTCTTTTCAAAAGCTTTCCATTGCATCCACTGTTCTTGGTTTGGTGCATTTTTTATTGATTTCAAAGATTCTTTGAATTTGTTTTCGTCAAACTGACCCGCTGCATTTAAAAATTGTGGATTTTGAGCTAGGTTAGGGTTTTGTTTTACAATGTTAATGAATTGCTCATCGCCAATTTGTAAACCTAATTTTTTAAACTCTTCAGAAAGAATAATGCTTCTAACTTCTTGTTCCCAAGTGTTGTTAATTGCTTGTGTATTGCTAATTCCTTGTCCTTGTTTTTCAGACATTGAAACTTTTTGAAGAAATTCCTGCGTTTGAATATCAGTTCCATTTACAGATCCAATATCATTTGATCCAGAATCAAATGTCCCACTTTGAAAAGCGTCTCCAACTAGGAATGCTAATAAACAAAACCCGATAACAACTATAAGTAATCCAGTGCGTTGTCTAATTTTAGATAAAACTGCCATTTTATTTGTTTTTAATTTTTTTATTCAGAAGGCGAAAATACAATTATCTATTTAATAATAAAACAGTAAGGGTATTATTTTAGAGTAATTTTGAAAGAAATTTATCTTTTTTCTTCATTTATTGAGAAACGGACCAATTCTACCTTTTTATTACTAGCAGAATGCACCTTTATTTCGAAATTATCAATACTTATTTTCTCGTCATTATGCGGAATTTCTTTGGTGTGATTTACGATATAGCCACCCAATGTAGAATAAGAATCGGATTCGGGAATTTGGAAATTATACTTTTCATTTAAAAACTCCACATCTAATCTACCAGAAAATAAATAACTGTTTTCATCAATTTTTTCATCGATTAATTTTTCTCCTAAATCGTGTTCGTCTTCGATTTCGCCAAAAAGTTCCTCAATAATATCTTCAATTGTTATAATTCCTGAAGTTCCACCATATTCATCCAATACAACAGCAATGCTTTTTCTCTTTTTTGTTAATAAATCTAATGCATCTTTAATGTAAATGGTTTCAGGAATATATTCGACCTGAATCATTATGCTTTTAACGTCTTGTGGTTTTTTAAATAATTCGAAGGAATGAACATATCCTAAAACATCATCAATTGAATCTTGGTAAACCATTAACTTTGAATACCCGGTTTTAATAAAAAGCTCTTTTAATTCTGTTACGCTATCTGAAATTTCAACACCACTTAGTTCCGTTCGCGGGGTCATAATGTCTCTTGCTTTCAAGTCTGAAAATTCTAATGCGTTTTGAAAAAACTGAATTTCAGTGTCGATTTCATTATCATTAGAAACATTATTCATTTGTTCCGTAATATAGTTGCCAAGTTCAATTTTGCTGAAGTATTCTTGTACTTGATCGCCCTCTGTTTTAAAGAATTTTTTTAAGATGATATCCGAAATCCAAATGATGAATTTGGTTGGCCAAAATAGTAATTGTTGAAAAATGTAAGCAGGTAGTGCAAATAGTTTGATGGCTGAATTAGCGTAAATCTGAAAGAATACTTTCGGGAGAAATTCTGCTGTTAAAACGATTATTGCTGTTGACAATAAGGTTTGCAATAATAAATTTACAAATGCAGATAAAACAAAATAATTCTCTAGCCACTTCATTATCAAATCGCCAGAATAAATACCATAAATCACTAAGACAATGTTATTTCCCACCAACATCGCTGTGATGAATTGGGATGGTTTTTCAGTAAGTTTATTTAAAATTGAAGCGGAGAAAGTTTGTTGTCTTTTTTCAATAGAAAGAAACACTTTGTTTGAAGAAACATAGGCAATTTCCATTCCCGAAAAAAAAGCAGAGAGTAGTAAGCAAATTACAATTATGGCAATTTCCATTTAGAGCTAGTTCTTATTTTGGTATTTGTTATAGAAATGTCTTCTGAAAAAGAACATACCTATCGCAACTGCTCCAATTAGCAAGCTAAGCCAATAAGATTCATTATTTGTGTATTGCGTTGCAGCATTATAGAAAAAAAATGCAGCAAAAATTAAATACATATACTGAATTAACTTCAAATAGGTCATAATTATAATATTTTTATCAAAAGTAATACTATTTATTGAAATTTAGAAGACTAATTTTCAATAGAATTTACTAGACCACTACTTTTTTGCATATTAAAGATTTTGAAGTCTTTACTGAAATCTACACCAGGGCCTTCAAAAAAACCACCGTTTGTGTCGGTAAGTTTAAATTGATTCTCAGTAAAAAACCATTCGTTTTTTTGATCAAAATATAATTGAGATGTTTCTAATTTTTTACCATCTTGCGAAGTGATAGTTACATCACCTTGTAAATCAATTATATTCGTTTTTTTGTAAGAAATAGCGTAATTCGATTCAATTGTAGTTGTTTTGCCATTTGCATCATAGAGAGTGAGATGAATGCCTTTTGGAAATTCGGTAAACGGGCTTTTTATACTACTATAATCAAGCATTTTTGGACTAACTAAAATTGATTTAATCTTACCAGAGTCGGTATATTTCAAATTCAGCGAATCAGCTTCACCAGTTGGAACAAAAGAAGTTTTACTTAATTTGTTTACCTTTTGAATGTCGCTTTCACAAGAAAAAAGCATAGTCACGATAAATATCGTGACTATGCTTAAAATATTATTTTTTAATTTAATCATTATTTGCCAATGCTTGGTACAACTACACTTTCACCAATCCAACAGTTAAAGGCGATTCTTTGACCAGATTTACCTTCACTGAAAATTTCTGCGGTAGAAGGAGCTGATGCTCTGTACTGTGCGGCGGTTTTACTTGCTGAAGCTTTTATTGACGAATCTGCTGCTGCAGCTTTGTCACAATATTGAGCTGCTAACCAGTAAACCGATCTTTTTTCAAACTGTGTTGTTCCACATTCATTAATGCTGCTTCCATATAATTGCGCAATTAATAAATAAGCTTTTCCGTAAGAAGGCTTAGCTGCTAAAGTTTTTCTAGCATATGCACGCGCTTGTATCTTGTTAGATTTACTATAAATAACTGCCATTTTGAAGTAAACATTCGCTTTTTTGGTATTGTCTTTATACAAATCAGCCGCTTGGTTGAAATAATCCATTGCTTTGCTGATGTTTTTTCTTTGGTATTCTACAATTCCTAATTTTTCTGCTGCACTTGCACTTGGGTTTAATTTGTATAGTGCTTCAGACAACTTAGAGAATAAAGGATCTGTATCGCAACCTTTCGCTTCTAAACGATCTGCTGCTCTTTTTAACCATTCTTCATTTCCTTTGTTGGCTTCAAATGCATTTTTATAGAATGGAATTAATTTATCACAAGTTGAAAGTTCTAAGATGATGTTATCCATATCATTTTTTACACCAGCGAAAATCTCTAAATTGTTTTCAATTTTTTCTTTTCTCTTAATTTCTCTATCGCTTAAAGCTTCTCCTGCTTCTTCTTTGCTTAATAAGCCATCTTTTTCAGTAGTTAATTCGTCCTGTTCTTCATCTAATTTTTGAGACAGATCATCATACTTATCAAAAACTTGTTGCAATTCTATTCCTTTTTTAGCTTTGTAATCTTTTACTATAATTTCAAAATATACATACATTGCTTTTGCATATTTGAAATTAGCATAATCTGTTTTGAAAGCTACATCTAATAAGTCATATATTTCTTTATCAGTCCCAATTTTGTTATCAAAAAGAACTAAACCTTTTTTCATTTTATTTCCAGCGCCATTGTTAGGGAAATTTAAATTATGTTCGTCATAAAGTTTAATTAAATCACGGGCATATTTTTCTTTTTCTGCTGGAGTTGTTGCTTTGTCAATTTTTAGTTTTATAGCAAATTCGCCATAAGAATAAATTGCTTTATTATATGATGGACAATCTTTTCTTAATAAAGTTAAGTAGTCATAAGCTTCCGCGTTTTTCTCTTTTACTAATTGACCCATAAAACTTAGGTTTTCAGTACAAGCATCAGTGCTTTGCGCTTGAACAAATAGACTAGCTGTTGCAATAAGTAATAATGATAATTTCGTTTTCATTTTTCTTTTATTATAATTATTAATCAATTTTTCTCTTTTTAAACCAGATATCATTTAATGATAATCCTACGCTTAGGTTGAAATAATTCTCTTCTATTAATCCGCTATAAATGGTTCCTCTTTTACCAAATTCAAAGCCTAAATTAATTTGAGACACCCCAACTGGTAAACCTAATCCAAAATTCATGCCATAATCGTTTATGCTTTTATTTTTTAGTACTAAACCTGTGTTTTCATATCTAAAACCAGCTCTATAAACCACTCTGCTTAAGTAGCTTGAGAAAGAATCATACTTTGGAATAAAAAAACCTCCTACGGACAACTTTGTGGAATTTTCAAATGTTGATCCTACAATATCTGCAAATCTATTGGTAAGATTGCTGTTTTCTGTAAATGTTAATTCGGTTCCAATTAGCCATTTTTTATCTCTTCCAATTCCTGCTCCAAAGCTAAATTGAGATGGAATTACCATTTTAGTATCGGCTACTGCGATGTCTTCTTCGTCGCCAACTATTTCATTACCATTAATATTATATTGAATTGTTGCGATATTTCTATCATTTTCAGTATTTAATTTTGATTCAGGTCGGTAATTGAAACTAGTAAACAAATCTAATTTCGTATTTATTTTGGTGTTGTAAAGTAAACCTAAACTCGTAGAAATTCCTTTGATGTTTGAAGTGTTTCGCTCTCTTGATCCTAATTGAACTGCAGGATCTACAATGAATTCAACTGCTTCCGTCTCAATTTGACCAAAGTGATAGGAAAAATTTAATCCTGCACTTAATTTCTTAGTTAAGTTATAACCTGCGCCAAAAAACACTCTATTTACATTTCCTTCACCCGAATAAAAATTAGCTCTTGCAATGTTAGCAGTAGTTGAGTAGTTTTGGATTTTGTATCCAACCGCAGAATAGGGAGTAATTCCAAAAGAAACGCCAAATTTCCCTAGAGGGATTCCCATTGCTAAGTAATCTAAGGTGGTTCTTTGTGCTTTTTCAGTGCCTGTTTCAGTGTCTAATTGGTTGAAATTACCCGTTCCGCCAATTGCAAAAGTTGTGATTTTTAAGCGTGAATAGGAAGCTGGATTCATTAGGTTTAAGTGAATACTATCGCCTACAATATTTAAATCGCCCATCGATTTAGTGTCTTGCGTTCCTCTGAACTTAATTTCTCCAGATCCATAATAGGAGTAAGGAGATGAAGTATTGTCTTGAGCCCAAGAAAAAGCGGTAATCAACAAAGTAACTACAACTATAAATTTTTTAATCATTTTCATTTGAATATATTGATAAAAGGTTCAAACTTTCTAGTAGAAAATTTGAATTGGCAAATATGGTGTTTTTTAATCTTTTAGCCAAAAAATCTGTGTCTCCACCTGTTAAAATTATTGTTAAATCTTGAAATTCACCCAAATATTGAGAAATAAAGCCGTCAATTTCAAAGCAGATACCGTTTATAATTCCGCTATGTATTGAATTTTCGGTGGAATTGCCAATAAAGTTGCTGATCTCTTTTTTCTCTAATAACGGAAGTTTTTCTGTAAAATTGTTTAGGCTTTTATATCTAATTTGAAGTCCAGGAGATATGGCACCTCCTAAATAATTGTCATTTGCGTCTATAAAATCATATGTGATACACGTACCAGCGTCAATCACCAACCTATTTTGGTTTGGATAAGTTAAAACGGCCCCTGCTGCTAGAACCAATCGATCAATGCCTAAAGTTGCGGGTGTTGCATAACTATTAGTAAACGGGAAAGTGGTTTTGTGAGACAGTATTTCTGTTTTCAGATTTGTTTGAATCACTTTTTGGGTTGCATCGTCCAACTTGCCTACCGATGAAAGTATGGCTTTTTGTGCTTTTGGATATTTTTTAAAAATATTTTCAAATTTTTTTTTTGTATTTTCTGAATCAAACACAAAAAATTCAATTGGGTTATTGTGTTCAAAAACAGCTACTTTGACTCTCGAATTTCCAACATCTATTGTTAACAACATAATTTCATTTTAAAAAAGCAAATATACAAATTGATTTTTTTTAAAAAATGTTTTGGATAATATAAAAATGGTTCTATATTTGCACCCGCATTGAGCAAGTAATTATACTCTTAACGCAATGGTACCTTAGCTCAGATGGTAGAGCAATGGACTGAAAATCCATGTGTCCCTGGTTCGATCCCTGGAGGTACCACAAAAAATATCCCTAACGACTTTATAAGTTTTTAGGGATTTTTTTGTTTTTAGCGCGAAACGTTTATTTAATTAGCACAATAGAATCTAGTTAAAACCAGCAATGAATCCCATTAAAATTATGAAATCTTCTACTATCTATCTTGTAACATTTTTGCTTCTCTTCATTAGTGTAAAGGCTCAAGAAACTTCATCTAAAGATTCTATTAAAACGACCGAGTTAAAAGAAGTTGTTGTAGGCGTTAAGAAAAAAGCAATTGAGCAAAAAGCAGATCGTACTATTTTTGATTTTACTGATCAACCGCATTTAAATTCGGGTTCGTTATTAGAAGGTTTGAAAAAATTACCAGGCTTAATTATTTCTGATGTAGCCGGAATGCTTTATCAAGGAAAACAATTAGAAGTTTATATGGACGGACGACCTTTAAATATCTATTCTAACGAGTTGAATTCCTATCTAGAAAGTTTACCAGCGAATGCAGTAGAAAAAATTGAAATCATAACACAGCCAGGAGCCGAATATCCGGCAACTTCTGGCGGAGCGATTATTAATATTGTTTCCTCAAGAAATGCTAAAAATTATCTTTCAGCGACTTATTCGAACGGATATAGTTATACCAAATACGATAATTCACGTCATCGCTTCAATAATAGTATTTTAGTTAGTGCAAAAAATAATTTGTTTGGCTGGCAAATTCAAGCGGGTCAAAATTATAACGAAGGCTATTTAAGAAGTAATTTTTATAAGCCAAATCTGTTGCTTTCTCAAAGTGTTTCGGATCGAAAGAATCGCTTCTATTTTATAAAATCTGGAGTTACTTTTGATTTTAAGCAAGATCGTTTATTGTTGAATTATGATTTTAGTACAAATAGCAATACGGCATATGTTGATGCAAATGGGTTGGGATTTGTAAGTGCTGATAAGAGTAAAACCCAAACGAATCGCAATAATTTGATGCTAACCTATCAAAAGCGTTTTAATAACAGCAGAAAGAAATTAGATTTTAGAGTGAACTACAACAATAATGTAAACGACTTTAATTTAACGGCAATACCTTCAGGATTAACTGGATTGCAAAGTGATTTCAATCAAAGTTTCTACCAATTTAAAACGGATTATTCACAAGATTTTAAATTTTTAGACGATGCTAAGTTTAGTGTAGGAGTTTTGGCCGATAAGTTAGATTTTGAAACAAGTAGCTTTTCAGTTAGAAATTTAGACTATTGGCGCACCACTTTTTCAGGTTATACCGAATTCAATACATCGTACAAAAAATTTGATTTTATTGTAGGAGGACGATTCGAATCTTACACAATAGAAGGGAAAACGGAAAGTGCTGCTTTAATTCCATTCGATTTAACGCGTTTTTTTCCAAATGCTTCAATTCAATATAATATAATGCCACAAGTGTTTTTTAATGTGAATTACAACAAGAAAATTAGCTTGCCCAATACGTCAGCCTTAAATCCTAACAACACCAATTATCAAAATCCAAATGTTTCTTATGAAGGAAATCCGAATTTAGAACCTACGATTTTTGATAACTATGAAGTAAAAATCAGTGCGTTTGATTACTTTTTTATAGGCTATTCCAAAAGTGATGCCAATAATAAAGTAGTTAGTAGAGTAGTAGATGCGCCAAATGGTGTTTCTAGTATTTCGCTAAACATCCCAAAATTAACGGTTCATAATTTTAATTTTGGTATTCCAGTTCCGTATATGTTGTTCACAAAAGGCTTAAAAGAAACTTTGAGCTTTAATTTTAATCCGGATGAAATAAACTTTTTATACATTTATGTAAGCAATCAAAAACACATTTTAGATGATGTTGACTATAAAGGTTTTTGGAATTTCAACTTGATGTCGCAAGTGCAATTGCCAAGTAATATTAAGTTTACAGCAACTTACAACACATCAACAACTGGCGGAAATTATCAATATTATGAAATGCGCGAACCTTTTGGTCAGCAATTTGACGTTTCTTTTGCAAAGAAATTCCTTTCTGATAATTTATCCATTTCTTTGTATGTAAACGATTTGTTTAACACAAATAGACAAGAATTAGGAGCTATTGGAACGGATGTTATTTTTGAAACTAAAAGCGATTCTAGAAGAATAGGTTTTTCATTAAATTACAAAATTCCTACTAAAAATAAATTAGCTAAGGAAGAAGGTAATATTTTAAATAAAGAGAAGTCTGATGAAGATTCACTAATTAAATAACTTTATTAAAGCTCATTTGAATTATAAAATCATTTCATCATAAGACAAAACTGTGTCAAATCCTTTTGAAGCGAAATAATCTTTTGGGTTGTTTCTTGAAATTACCATTGCAAAATCGCCTCCCCAAGCGCCTAAACTTTTAACGACACCGCTGAAATCTTCGAAGTGTATTTCTTTTACGGTTTGTGCTTCTAAAACATCGCTCATAATTATTTCGTGACGTTCCATTAATACCGCAAAGGCTTTTCCTTCTTTACATTCAATAGCATCGTAGGTAATATTACTGATTTTCTGAATCACTTTTTCCGCTTTTGACTGATGTGACAAGTAGTTTGAAATAGCCGATTTGCTACTTTGTTTCTTGTTTAAATATACGAAATGAATATTTTCTTTGAATTCTGGATCAAAATGAACCGGCGTGATGTTCGGAATATCGTTTTCTAATTGGTAAATAATAGGCGAGCAATTTTGTGCACAGGCAATATCATAACCACTTCCGCCAAAACTTTTTTGCAACAATTCAAAAGCATCAATTTGTAACCATTGTCCGATGTTGTTGATTAATGTTGACGAAGTCCCTAATCCCCAAACTCTTGGGAATGTCAATTCGGTTTCGACTGAATATCCGTTTGCATCTAAAAAAGTTGGATTTTGAACAAAAGCTTGGTGTAAAATCTCAATTAAAGTGTTTTTTACTTTGTTGTTGTTTTCGTTTAAGGTTTTGTTTTTAACTTCTTGAAATGTAATAGTGTCTTGAAACCAAACGCTTTTATCAGCATCAAAACTGGTCCATTTTATTTCTTGATTATTCCCTGAACTAACGATTAAATTTTGGCCAAAACGAGTAGGAACGGCTAATGCTTTTGCACCATCAAGCACTACATATTCGCCTGTTAGCAATAATTTTCCGTTGCTGTAAAATGTTTGAGTTTGCATAAATGTCTTATGAAATGGAATCGCCTAGCCCTGATTGTAATGGAAATCCTTTTTTTGCTTTAACAAATGGCAAAAAAAGATTGCAATGGAAAGCAGGAAATAGCTCCAAATTTATTTTCTAATTTTTTCTAAATAATCGATTACTAAACTGTGAGAAACGGTGGTGTTTTTAAAATAATTCAGCACGATTTGTTTTTCTTCTTTAGTAGCCTGATGTTGGTTTAGGATGTTCATTAGGTGCATTTTCATGTGTCCTTGTTGAATTCCTGTGGTTGTTAGCGAACGTAAAGCAGCGAAATTTTGGGCTAAACCGGCACTTGCTACGATTTGCATTAGTTCTTCGGCATTTGGTTTTCCTAATAATTCCATTGAGAATTTTACTAAAGGATGAAGATTTGTAAGACCACCTATGGTTCCAATTGCGAGTGGAATATCCATCCAAAAGGTGAAAATTCCGTTTTCAATTTTAACGTGTGATAAACTTGAATATTGCCCAGATCTGCTTGCGTAAGCGTGAATTCCGGCTTCAACGGCTCTGAAATCATTTCCAGTGGCTAGAATTACTGCGTCGATTCCGTTCATGATTCCTTTGTTGTGCGTTACGGCTCTGTAAGGTTCAATTTCTGCGATTTTAACGGCGGTTGCAAATTTCTGTGCAAATTCGTTCGGGTCTATATTTTTATCTTCTGAAAGTTGATCGACTGGGCAAGATACTTCGGCTCTTACGACACAATTGGGCACGAAATTACTCAAAATACTCATGATTACTTGAAGGTTTTTTTCGTTTTCAGAAAAATCCGAATATTCTTGTGCTTGGTCTTTTAATGTTTTCGCAAATTGCTCCAAACAGGTGTTGATGAAATTGGCTCCCATACTGTCTTTCGTGTTGAAAGTAGCGTGGAGTTGGTAATAATTTGCTAGTTTAGAAGTTTTGTCTTTTAATACGATATCTAAAATTCCGCCACCACGTTTTTGCATGTTTTTGGTAATTTGTTGCGTATCTGCAAAGAACGCTGATTTAATTTTATTGAAAAATGCAGTTAGTTTTTCAGTAGTTCCTTCGAAAAGAAAATGTACTTGTCCGATTTTTTCCGTTCCGATGATGGTTGTTTTGAAACCGCCACGTTCGCCCCAGAATTTAGCAGCTTTTGAGGCTGCTGCAACTACTGAACTTTCTTCGATTGCCATAGGAATAGTATAGCTTTTCCCGTTGATTACGAAATTAGGAGCAACACCGTAAGGCAAATAAAAATTGGTTAAAGTGTTTTCGATAAATTCATCGTGTAATTTTTGTAAATTTTCATCTGAATTCCAGTATTTTAATAAACTTTCTTTAGCTTCGACCGGATTTGCAAAGTAAGTACTTGTAATCCAATTTATTTTTTCTTCTTTAGAAAGTTTTGAAAATCCTTTTACGTTTTGATTCATAGCAATTTAAATAATCATATAATCTGCAAAGATACTAATTGAATTACTTATGAATGCTGTTTATCCATTTTATTGTTATTTCTTCAAATAAATTTTTATCGATTGGTTTTATGATGAAATCATTCATTCCAATAGCGATGCATTTTTCTTTTTCACCTGTGATTACGCCCGCTGTTAATGCGATGATTATGATATTTGGATGGTTTTTTCTTATTTCTATTGTAGCTTCATAACCATTCATCACGGGCATTTGAATGTCCATAAAAATGATTTCAGGTCGTTCTTTGTTGCAAATTTCGATTGCTTCCACACCATTTTTCGCTTCAAAAAGAAGTGTTTGTGGAAATCTTTTTAAAAGCAAAGTACGTGTTAGGAACATATTTATCTTATTGTCATCGACAATTAAGATTCTAATGGCGTGAGTTAAACTTTCTTTTTTTACGTGTTTCGTTTTTTCAATATCAGAATTAAGTGTATTGATGAATTTTTGAATCGTTTGACTTTTTACAGGCTTAATTATGTTTTGAATATTTTTTTTACTTTCTACTATATTATATTTAGAATTTGAATTTTGCATTACCAAAATCGAAATACTTTTCGTGTCATTGAGTTCTTTTATTATTTTATTTGTGTGCGTTTCTGTTAAGTATTCTAAATCTAAAAGAAGTAAATTGAAATTATTTTCTTTTGCATAATTTACAAAGGTTTCAATGTCGTTTTTGTAAACTTCCGATTCAATTTCAAAAGTTTCAAGGATATTTTGTAGCACGGAAGCCGCCAATGGGTTATCTTCAATAATTAATGCTTTTTTAAAGTTTTTAAAACTTATTTTTGAATGTTCCGTACAATGTTCTGATTTTAATTCTAATTCAAAACTAAAAGTAGAACCAACATCAGGCTTGCTTTCAATTTCTAAGCGGCTATTCATTAATTTAAGAAGACTGTTCGTTATAGTCAAGCCCAAACCTGTGCCGCCATAATTTCTTGTGGTGGAATTGTCTTCTTGTGTGAATGCTTCCAGAATTTTTTCCTTGTTTTCTTTTTTAATTCCAATTCCGGTATCTTTGATGCTGAATTTTATTTTCGATTCGCGTTTATTAATCGTTATGGAAGAAACTTCTAATTCAATTTGACCTTCCAATGTGAATTTAATAGCATTACTTAATAGATTTTGTAAGATTTGCTTAAGTCGAATTTCGTCTGTCCAAATAGCACAATGTACGTTTTTATGAATGTTGATAATCAGTTCCAGATTTTTATGATGTGCCATAAACTTCATCATATCAACAGATTGATTGACTATGGCGTGTAAACTTGTTTTTTCTTTGTTTATGATTAATTTACCTGCTTCAATTTTTGAAATATCTAGGATATCATTCACAACATCTAACAAAGTTGCTGCAGATTGATTTACAGTGTCTAACTGTTGTTTTTGAATTTCGGTTAATTCAGAATCTAACAGCAAATTGCTAAAACCAATAATTCCATTCAAAGGCGTGCGAATTTCGTGGCTCATATTTGCCAAAAATTCTGATTTAGCTTTGTTTGATGATTCTGCAAAATCCTTAGCGATAACAGCTTCTTCTGCTATTTTTCGCTCGGTAATATCAATTAAAACACCTTCGATATATTCAGTTTTATTGTTAATTATTACGGCTTCACCGAATTCTTCGACCCAAACGTAGTTTCCGTTCTTGTTCAAAAGTCTACAAGTAATTTTATAAGCTTTTTTGTTTGCTACTGCAGCTTCTACTATTTTTATATTTAATTTTTGTTCTTCTGGATGATATAAGTCTGTTAAAGAAATTTTATTTTGCATAAATTCTTCCTTGCTATAACCTGTGAGTTTTTCTATTTCGTCATTCAGGTATACTTTTGTTCTAGCTTCGTTGTATTTCACTAAAAAAACTGCTGCTGGAATGTTATTGGCCAATAATCTAAATTTTTCTTCGCTTTCTGCAATAGCTTCTTCGTTATTGATTCTAATAATTGCCGACGAAATATTATCGGCAAGCGTTTGTAAAATATTAAACTCTTCTTTATTCCAAATGCGTTCAGAGTGGCAATCATCAAAACCTAAAAAGCCTAAAAAAACATCGTTATCATACAGCGGTATAATTAAAACAGATTGTATATTTTGAATTTCTAGACCTTTTTTTAATTCGCTAGATTCTAATAATCGGACAACTTTGTTAAAGGATTTTTTCTTGCGTAACCATTCCATAAATTCAGGAAATAAATCCATTGAAAGATTTTGCATTAACGGATTATCAATTTCTTTTAAGTCCTCTTGAGAAGTCCATTCAAAACGTTGGCTTAGAAGGTTGGTAGCCAATTCGTTTTCAAAATAATAAATTCGATCGACCTTTAGGATTTCTCCAATTTTTCCAATATTACTGTCGAAAATTTTATTCTTATCTTTTTGAATCAGCAGATTACTGGTAATTTTGGAAAGAGAAGTTAAAATTTTATTTTTATAAATAATCTCATTTTCAGCTATTTTTCGTTTATGTGTTTCAAACGCCAAGGCTAGAATCTCGGCAATCATTTTTGAGAAATTAATATCTTCACTTGACCAAATTTTCTGCTCCAATGTTGCTTCTAAACAGAGTATTGCTTCTAAAACCCCATCCGTATAAATCGGAATATCTAATGATGATTTAATATTGTGTTTTGGTAAATAATTATCTCTAAACTCTATCAAAGAATCGTTTTGGTAAACATCATTAGCAATAATAATTGAGTTGCGCTCGAGAGCACTTATGTATAACGCAATTGCCTTTTTTTCTATATTTAAATCAGCCAGATTTGACTGGTCATTTTTAATGTAAATATGTTTTAATGTTATGGTCTTGTTTTCATATTCCCAGACACTAACACGATCAATTTTTAAACCTATAGTGGCTTCTTCGCAAATAAATTGAACGAGACTATGATGGGAAGCGAAACTTAAAAGATTTAATGTTGAAAGTTTATACGAAATAGCATTTAAACGCGCAGTTTCTGCCCTTGCCTTTTGTTTTTCTTGTTCAATTCTTTTAGCAAAAGTGATATCTCGTAAAATACTAGAGTATCCAGTAATTTTATTATTTTCGTCTTTTTTAACAGAAACTTTTTGGGAAACCCAAATTTCCTCTCCCTTTTTGTTGTGAATTGGAAATTCTAATACTTCAAATTCGTCATTGTTTGATTTCGGAATGTTATAATAACTTACAATCCGTTCTTTATGATCTGATCTAATGAATTCGCTGAAATGTTTTCCGTTTAGCTCTTCATTCGTATAACCTAACACTTTTAGCGTGAACTTATTTACATAAAGTATGTTGCCATATTTGTCACTTTCGTAGATAATGTCTGTCGCGTTGTGAATTAGGTTAGCATATTTTATCTCTAAGTTAATTTTTGATGTAATGTCTTGTCCTGTAGCGATATATGTTTCATCAGTATCTTTGTAATCAGTCCATTGTATGAATTTATAGTCGCCGTTTTTACATTTCAATTTTCTTTGATATACTGAATTAGGCACAAATTTATAGGTGTAATCCTGTGGATCAAACTCGCTATCTTCTGTTAAAGTCCAAAAAGCATTTCCTAAAACTTCTTCGGGAGTGTAACCAAGAATTTGGGTAATAGAGGCGTTGCAATATTTTACATTTCCGTATTTATCGGTTGCAATAATTAATGAATTGGTGTTGTCTACAATGTTCTGTGTGAACAGTAATTTTTCATTAAATTTTACGTTTCTAATTAATTGCCCAATATGAATTATAACTACTATAAACAGTGAATTCATCAACCGGATAACGCCCTGATTTTCCTCGGTTTTGAAATTAAATAATAGAAGTAGCACTACAAAATTAACGAAGATAAAAGTGAAATAATAATTTATCTTTTTTATTACCGATAAACCAAATAATATTAGCAATATGTATTCAGAAAAAATCTTAAAAGTTATTTCTTGCGTCCACAAACTGAAATAAATTGTTCCTAAGAACAGATAAAAAAAGGCTACAAAAATGCTGTAACTGTGTTTTGATATTTTTTTTATTGAGGTAATGATAAATAAAAAGAGACATGCGAAAATTATAAGCGCATCGAGTTTACTTGGAACTGGAGTTAGATTGTTTAAAATAGCATAAAAAATTCCAGTCACAACAGCTATTAGTCCAATATAAAGAAAGTAAAAACGAGATTGCACATTCGAGTGAAAATTCGATGTAATTTTAAACGTAGAAAAACGAATGCCCGAGGATTTTATCTGATAGAAAAAAATTAGAAAAAAGGTGGCAAGTAGTAGGAGAAGGTAGATAAAAACATAGCCATTGGAAACAGTAAAACTATTTAATAAGAAATCAAATTCAATTTGTAGCAATTTTATCATAAAATGGCATTAGAAATACATTTATAAATGTACTATTTTTTTTTCTAGATATCAAAAACTTTATTAAATGAAGTTAAAATTATGGTTATTTCATATTTTTTCACTAAAATTGAACTGTTTTTAAGAATAACTCAGTATGAAAAGAATATGTTTAGCAGTATTATTTTTTGTAGTTTCCTCACTATCAGTGGTGGCGCAGCAAAAAATAAGTTTGGAAGAGATTTGGAGCGGAGCCTTTAGAACACAGGGAATGGACGAATTGATGGCAATGAAAAACACCAATCAATATACAGTGCTAAATTTTAACAGGAGCTCAAAAAGCGCACAAATCGACTTATATGATTTTGCTACTTTAGAAAAAATAAGTACTCTTTTTGATACTAAAAACCATCCCGAAGTAACCTCAATTGACAGTTATTCTTTCGATAAAAATGAAAAGCAAATATTAATTGCTACTAACACAAATTCAATCTTCCGTCGTTCGTTTACAGCTGATTATTTTGTTTATGATATTGCTTCAAAAAAAGTGAGTCGTTTTACGATTAATGCCATTCAAGAACCCGCATTTTCCGCTGATGGAACTAAAATTTCTTATGTTTTCGAAAACAATTTATATGTATATGACCAAATCTCGGAAGCATCAATCCAAATTACACAAGACGGAAAGAAAAATCATATTATAAATGGTATCACGGATTGGGTTTATGAAGAAGAATTTGCTTTCGTAAAAGCTTATGATTGGAACAGTGCTGGTAACAAAATTGCTTACATCAAATTTGATGAAACAGAAGTTCCCGAGTTTTCGATGGATATGTACAACCAGGGTTTATATCCTACGCAAGAGGTTTTTAAATATCCAAAAGCAGGTGAGAAGAATGCAATTGTTTCGTTATATATTTTCGATTTGAAATCGGGAAGTACAAAAAAAATTAATTTAGGAAACTATAAAGATTTCTACATTCCGAGGATTAAATGGACGAATGATGCGACAATATTAAGTGTTCAAGTGATGAATCGCCATCAAGATAATTTAGATCTTCATTTTGTGGATGCCAATTCAGGCGTTTCAAAAATTGTTTTGAACGAAAAAGATAAGGCCTATGTCGATGTAACGGACAATTTAACCTTTTTGAAAGACAAAAGTTTCATTTGGACGTCAGAAAAAGATGGATTTAATCATATTTATCATTACGATAAATCAGGTAAACTAAAAAAACAAATTACTTCAGGAAAATGGGAAGTAACTAATTATTACGGTTTTGATGAAAATTCAGGAACAATTTATTATCAATCAGTTGAAAACGGTTCAATAAACCGTGATGTCTATTCTATTAAAATAGACGGAAAATCAAAAGTTAGATTGTCTTCAAAAACAGGAACAAACTCGGCAACTTTCAGTCCGAATTTTCAGTATTTCATCAATACATATTCAAGTGCTACAATTGCTCCAACTTATACTTTAAATCAGTCTAAAACTGGAACAGTTGTAAAAACAATTGTTTCTAATGAAGTAGTAGAACAAAAATTAGCCAAATACGATGTAAATCCAAAAGAATTTTTCGAACTGACGACAGAAAAAGGGCACAAATTAAACGCTTGGATGATCAAACCAAAAGATTTTGATGCTACTAAAAAATATCCTGTTTTTATGTATCAATATTCGGGTCCAGGCTCTCAGGAAGTTGCTAACAAATGGAATTCTGCCAATGATTATTGGTTTATGATGCTGGCACAACAAGGTTATATTATAGCTTGTGTTGATGGAAGAGGAACCGGATTTAAAGGTGCTGCTTTCAAAAAATGTACTCAAAAAGAATTAGGAAAATACGAAGTAGAAGATCAAATTGACGCAGCAAAAGTATTTGGAAAATACAATTATGTAGATGCTTCAAGAATTGGTGTTTTTGGCTGGAGTTATGGCGGATTTATGGCTTCGAACTGTTTGTTTCAAGGAGCTGATGTTTTTAAAACCGCTATCGCAGTTGCACCCGTTACTTCTTGGAGATATTATGATAGTATTTATACCGAACGTTATATGCAAACGCCTCAAGAAAACGCAAGTGGTTATGATAACAATTCACCAATCAATCACGTAAGTAAATTGAAAGGTAACTTTTTATTAATTCACGGAACAGCGGATGATAATGTGCACGTTCAAAACACTATGAAAATGGTGGAAGCTTTAGTGCAAGCGAACAAACAATTTGATTGGGCAATTTATCCCGATAAAAATCACGGAATTTACGGCGGAAAAACACGCCTGCAGTTATATACAAAAATGACCAACTTTATTAAGGAAAAATTATAATTTAAACCAATTGAACGATGATAGAACAGCAAGATGAATTATTAGTAAAACATTTACAAAATAGAGGTATCGATGGTGCGATGGTTATGGATCATCCGGCTTCGTTGTTTGTTTTGTTTTTTACAGAAATGTGGGAACGTTTCTCTTATTACGGAATGCGTGCTTTGTTAACTGTGTTTTTGGTTAGCGAACTTTCTAAAGGCGGATGGGCTTGGACAAACGAAGAAGCTTTGAAACTTTATGGTTTATATACAGGATTGGTTTATTTGACTCCTTTATTAGGTGGAATGATTGCCGACCGATTTACCGGTTATAGAAAAGCAATTTTAATTGGTGCTTTAATTATGACCTTAGGTCACGCCTCAATGGCACTAGAAGGTTTTAGTCAAAACTTTTTTTATGTTGGATTATTATTTATGATTTTAGGAAACGGTATGTTTAAACCGAATATTTCATCAATGGTAGGACAATTATATCCTGATACAAGTGCTAAAAAAGATGCAGGTTATACAATTTTCTATATGGGAATTAACGCAGGTGCATTCTTAGGAATGTTATTGTGTGGTTATATCGGAGAAAAAATCGGTTGGCATTATGGTTTCGGTTTAGCCGGAGTTTTTATGTTTTTTGGAATGTTGCAGTTCTTTTTCGCACAAAAAATATTTGGTGTGATTGGACAAGATGTGGACATCGTAAAAAAATCAGAATTGACAGCTGAAGAAAGTGAAGAAGTAGCAACTGAGCCACATATCATCAGAGATCGATTAATTGTTGTTGGTGTATTTATGATGGCAAGTATCTTTTTCTTTTTTGCTTTTGAACAAGCAGGAGGTTCGATGACTTTATTTGCAAAAGACTATACACAAAGAGCCTTAACGGGAAGTTCGGCAACATTCTTTAAATGGATTGATGCTATTTTAACCATTTTCCCTATTGCGATTGTAACCTATGTGTTAATTGGTTTGTCGAAGAAAATTTATGCAAAATATCCATTAACTATTATATTTACAGCCATTTCTTTTGTTATTATTTGGGGATTAGGAATCTGGAAAGTAAATCGTGAATTTTCATTAGAAGCTACAGAAGTTACGGTTTCTTGGTTTCAAATTTTGAATTCATTCTTCATTATCACATTAGCCTCTTCATTTAGTAAAATGTGGGAAAAAGTATGGAATCCATCAGGACCCGTTAAATTTGCATTAGGACTTATCTTTGTCGCTGTTGGTTTCTTCGCTTTATCTTATGGAAGTTTAAGTATTCCTACAGGAGCAAAAACAGCTGCGGTTAGTATGATTTGGTTGATTTTAGCTTACTTTTTCCATACAATGGGAGAATTGTGTTTATCACCAGTAGGATTATCTTACGTAAGTAAATTATCGCCTAAGAAATTCGTAGGTTTATTATTTGGATTATGGTTTACTGCTTCTGCCATCGCTAACTTTATCGGAAGTTATATGGGAGCTTATATCGATAAAATTTCAGCAGCTTATTCACTTTCATATTTCTTTATTTTCATCGCAGGTGTTCCCTTGTTTGCAGCGGTGATGTTGTTGTTATTCAACAAGAAATTAGTAAAAATGATGCACGGAATCAAATAAAAATCAACTAGCGTTATGAATCAAAAATCAACTGATCAGTTTTTTAAAAGTACCGTTTTAGGTCACCCAAGTGGTTTGTTTGTGTTATTTTTCACAGAAATGTGGGAACGCTTTTCTTTCTATGGAATGCGTGCTCTTTTAGTAATGTTTTTTACATCAACAGCCTTAAATGGTGGATGGGATTGGACACGTGAACAAGCTATGGCGCTTTTTGGTTCTTATGTAGGGCTTGTTTATCTTTCTACAATGATGGGGGGCTATTTCGCAGATAAAAAAATAGGCTATCGCTGGGCTGTTCTGATTGGTGCTTTGTTAATGACGCTTGGCCATGGTGCAATGGCTTTAGAAACACCCTTCTTCATTTATACGGGATTAATTCTATTGGTGTTCGGAAATGGTTTCTTTAAACCAAATATGACTTCAATAGTGTCTGAAATGTATAAAGATAGACCTGAGAAAAAAGACGGAGCTTACACTATATTTTACATGGGTGTAAACTCGGGTGCTTTCTTTGGAATTGTGCTTTGTGGTTATTTAGGTGAGCAAGTAGGATGGAACTGGGGATTCGGTTTGGCTGGAATTTTTATGCTTTTCGGTCTTATTCAGTTCTGGTTGTCTCAAAATATTTTTGGAGATATTGGTTTAAAACCTGTAAAAAAAGAAGTAGCGCTTACAGATGAAAATAACGATAAATTAAATCCATTTCCAGTTTGGCAAATAGCTCTTATTGGATTAATGACCGTTTTAGGTTTAGTTTGGATTGTGTTTGAACCCGCTAAAATTATTACAAATGGTGAACTAGATATTTTTAATTTTGAGGTCTTTGGTTTGTCAGGTAATAATTTTACAATTCTATTAGCAATCATTCTTTTTTTATTCCTTTTGGTTTATAGAATAACAAGTTATTCTCAGATTACAAAAGAAAAAATGATTGCTGTTTCTTTCTTCGCTTTTCTAACTATTTTCTTTTGGGCCATTTTCGAACAATCTCCAGGAACATTAACTATTTTTGCAGATGATTATACCAATAGAATCTTAGATGGAAGTGCGGGTTTGATTTTTAAATTTGTAAATGCAGCAATCGTAATAGTACCTCTTGGTATAATTACTTGGGTTTTATTATTGTTATTTAAACAAACTTTTTCTAAATATGCCGTTGCAAATTTAGTATTAGCCTCGAGTTTTGTAATTATTTGGGGAATTGCATTTTGGATGTTATATAATCAATTTGCAGAAGATTCTTTAGAGGTTCCGGCTTCCTGGTTTTCGTCTTTAAATTCACTTTATATTATCGCTTTAGCACCACTTTTTTCAAAATGGTGGGAAAGTAAATACAATCCTTCTGCAAATATGAAATATGCATTAGGAATGGTTTTTTTAGCAATTGGAATGATTACTGTAGCCATCGGTGCCGAAGGAATTGAACCGGGAGCGAAAACAGCTTCTGTTAGTATGATTTACTTAATTTTGGTGTATCTTTTTGTAACAATGGCTGAACTTTGTATTTCTCCTGTGGGATTATCTTACGTAAGTAAATTAGTGCCTGCACGAATGATTGCAATGATGTTTGGAATTTGGTATTTAGCTGTTGCAATAGGGATGAAAGGTGCCGCTAAATTTGGTGAAAATATTGATAAAATTGCCGACGAAAAAGGATTGAGCTATTTCTTCTGGATGCTTGCAATAGTTTCTTTAATTGTCGCTGTTATTTCATTTGTAATGTCACCAGTAATCAAAAAATTAATGCACGGTGTCAGATAAAACTAGTTTGGCACTCCTTTTGATTTATTAGAAAAAAAATATACAATGAAAAAAATAATCTTTATAGCTTTTATAGCTTTATTTAGTTTTTCTACACAAGCACAGGAAGGTTTAACTTGGCATACTGATATGTCAAAAGCAACTGATATTTCAATTAAAGAAAACAAACCAATGTTCTTGTTTTTTACAGGTTCAGATTGGTGCGGATGGTGTATTCGTTTGCAAAAAGAAGTTTTCAATACGCCCGAATTTATTAAATGGGCAAAAGAAAGTGTAGTTTTAGTAGAGTTAGATTTTCCACGAAAAAATGAACAAACGGATGCAGTAAAAATGCAAAACGCTCAATTGCAACAACAATTGCAAGTTAGAGGTTATCCAACGGTTTGGTTTGTAAGTGCAGCAAAAACTACTGATGCTAAAGTTAATCTTAATGCTTTAGGAAGCACTGGTTATGTAGCGGGCGGACCAGAAAAATGGTTAGCGGCCGCCAATCAGATCGTCAAGAAGTAATAGTTTACTTCAATATATAAAATCCCTTTTCAGCTACGGCGTGAAAAGGGATTTTTTCTTTTTCACAAGTTTCCGACCAAAATTTTGTAAGGTTTTTATAATTATTTTTATCAGCAATGATTAATTGTGGTTTTATTTCTTGTATTAATCGGGATAAATTTACTTTCGGATTTTTTGTCAAGATGATGATTTCGGGTTTTATTGATGTTTTATAAACTGCCGAACTATCAATCACTAATATTCTTTTTCCGTTAAAAGACAAAGTATTTTGAAGTGAAAAAATTCGCAATGAATCAGAAAATGTACCTCTTTTGTAATGATTTAAAACTTCCGTATTTATCTGAGGTTCATCTGTATAAGCCAAAATAGTATTGTTTTGTTTTACAGCAATGGTTGTTGTTTTTGCATTTAAAACCAAAGCTTCCGTATTCTTGTATTCACTCAATTTTATTCCGAAATAACTCAATTGGAAAATTAAAATTGAAGTTAATATGTATTTGAAGTTTTTCATTTTCGTATGATACAGCCAGTAAATACAACTGATAATTACCAAGTACATTAGTAAAGTTAATATTCCCGAAAAAGAAATATTTGTAATGATTCCGCTTTTAAACTGTGCAATCCAATGAATGTACTGATTCATACAATTAATTAAGAATGCTAGAATTTTGCCAATAAAGATTGCTAAAGTTGGAATAGTGAAATTTAAAATTAAGATTACAATTCCACCAATTAAAACGGCAGTTGCAATCGGAATAATGACCAAATTCGCCATTAAAAATAATAAAGGCAATTGATTGAAATAATACAAACTCAAAGGCAAAACGCTAATTTGTGCTGCTAAAGAAACTAACACAATATCTGTAAAGTATCTTCCGATTTTATTTTTTGTAAAATATAATTTTTTGTAAAAAGGTTGAAACAAAACAATTGAGATTACGGCTGCATAACTCAATTGAAAACCAATATCAAAAATGGCATTTGGTTTAACTAGTAAAATCAATAAGGCTGAAATTGCAATGGCATTGAAAGTCGCTTTTGGTCGATTGAAATAAGCACCAATACTAACGAAACTAAATAAAGTCACTGCTCTTGTCACCGAAGCTGGTAAACCGGTTAAAAATGCGAATATCCATAACAATATTAAAACGATTAGTAATTGCAATTCCTTTCCAAAACGGATTCTTTTTAATGGTTTTAGAAGAAACACAATAAAAAAGTAGATGATTGAAATATGTAAACCTGAAATTGCTAAAATATGAATAACACCCGAATTTGAATAATCAGCCACTGTATCTTTGTCTAAATCTACGCGCTGACCTAGTAAAAGTGCATCAATTATCGCCTTTGTTTTTGGGTCGAAATGATGTATATCGAAACTACTGCTCAATTTATTTCGAAGTTGTTCTATGTGGTAATTGAAATTTTTATGCGTTTGAATGATTTTAATTTGATTTTCTGAGGCATAAATCTGGTGAAATACATTTTGCTTTTTCAAATAGTTAGCATAATCAAATTGATACGGATTAAAAGCTTTTGGAATGGGATAAATCGAATTCTTTAGCCAAATTTCATCACCCGATTTGAGTTTTTTGAGATTGGTTTTTGGCACATAAAGTAATAATTTGCCAGAAGCTTCAACTTCATTAAACTCCTTGATTTCAACGAAATATTTATAATATTTGGCATTCGGCTTTATAGAAGTTGACACAATTCCCCGAATCGAATTCGAAGTGTTAATTTTTAATTTGGTGTAATGAAGTTCTTTGTTTACATCGGAGTGAACGAAAAACGTGAGCATTCCCAGCGTAAAAGAAAGTAAATAAGTCACCGATCCAAAAGTAGTATCTGGAATCAATTCCTTCTTGCTTTTCCAAAACAAAACACAAAGAAGTAGCAACAAAACCGAAAGGATAATCAGTAATGCTGCAAGTGAAAATTCCAAATGATAGGCCGCAATTATTCCAATTGAAAAACTACTGGCAATTGTGATTAACGGAAATTTTAATGGCTTCAATAAGCTTTATTTCATTAAAGAATTTATAATTAATGCTGCTGTTTTTTTACTTGCGCCTTCACCTCCTAAATTCTGTTTTAGCTGTGCATATTCCTTTAAAAGCTTCGCACGACCATCAGTATTTAAAATTTTATTTAATTCTATTTTTAAATTTTTGGTAGTCAATTCTTCCTGAATCAGCTCTTTTACTACTTCTTTGTCCATAATTAAATTGACTAATGAAATGTATTTTAAGGTCAGAATACGTTTAGCAATTTGGTAAGAAACCCAACTACCTTTGTAGCAGACCACTTCGGGTACATTAAACAAAGCCGTTTCCAAGGTTGCTGTTCCTGATGTAACTAATGCTGCGTGCGAATGACTTAATAAATCGTAAGTTTTATTCGCAATAAATTTTACATTTTCATTATTTAAAAAGTTCTCATAGAATTCATATTCTTGACTCGGTGCACCGGCAATTACAAACTGATAGTCAGGAAAATCATTTACAACAGAAAGCATAATCGAAAGCATTTTTGCAATTTCTTGCTTACGACTTCCCGGCAATAATGCGATGATTGATTTTTCGTTCAGAGCGTTATCTTTTCTAAATTGAGCATCTGAAATTTCTGTTCGATCAGCAATAGCGTCAATTAATGGATGACCTACAAAATGAACAGAAAAATGATGTTTTTTCTCATAAAAATCTTTTTCAAACGGAAGAATTACGTACATAAAATCGACATCACGTTTAATGGCTTTGATACGATTTTCTTTCCACGCCCAAATTTGAGGTGAAATATAATAATGTGTTGGAATATTTCGGGCTTTCGCCCAAGTGGCAATTCGCATATTAAATCCTGGATAGTCAATAAATATTAGCACATCAGGTTGAAAAGTTTCAATATCTCTTTTGCAAATTTTGATGTTACTAAGAATCGTTTTTAAATTTAGAATAACTTCCAAAAAGCCCATAAATGCTAATTCACGATAATGCTTTACCATCGTTCCGCCAACGTTTTGCATCAAATCGCCACCCCAAAAACGAATTTCTGCGTTTGGTTCTTTTTCATACAGCGCTTTCATTAAATTGGCGCCGTGTAAATCGCCTGAAGCTTCTCCAGCTATGATGTAATATTTCATTTAAACTTTATTCTTGAATAAATATACAACTATTTTATAATTCCCAAGCATTCAATTGCTGAATTGCGTGATGTGCCGTTAAATCAAATTGAACCGGAACAATTGAAATGTAGCCGTTTTCTAAAGCCCACTCATCGGTATCAGTTCCTTTATCTTGGTTAACAAATTTCCCAGTTAACCAATAATAATCTTTTCCTTGTGGATTTGTACGTTTGTCAAACTCTTCTTGCCACATCGCTTTTGCTTGACGGCAAATTTTCACTCCTTTTATCTCTTCTTCGCTTAATTTAGGAAAATTTACGTTTAAAATTACTCCCTCAGGCAATCCTTTTTCTAAGACACCTAAAGCAATTTTTCTTACGTAATTTTTTACAGGTTCAAAATCGGCATCCCAGTTGTAATCTAATAATGAAAAGCCGATGGCAGGAATTCCTTCAATTCCGGCTTCGACCGCGGCACTCATCGTACCAGAATATATTACGTTTATAGAAGAATTTGATCCGTGATTAATTCCCGAAACACATAAATCTGGTTTTCTTTTTAGTAGTTGGTTTACAGCAATTTTTACACAATCCACCGGTGTTCCGCTACAGCTATATTCTTCAGTATCTGAGTCATTTAGTGTAGTTTTTTCGAGTTTAAGCGTGTTGTTTATGGTGATTGCGTGACCCATCGCACTCTGTGGACTGTCTGGTGCGACAACCACCACATCACCAATTTCTTTCATTACTTCAATCAAAGCTCTAATTCCTGGTGCTACAATGCTATCGTCATTTGTAATAAGGATGAGTGGTTTTGCCATTTTATTCTTTTTGGCTAAATTAAATAATTTATATGAAACCTTTTCGTCTGGGAAGAAAATTATGTGTTTAACAAAAAATTATAGTAAATTATATACTTGTGGCATGGTTTTTTATGTAATTTAGTTGAAAATTTTTTAATGAAAAGAATTGTGGAATTTATGAAAAGAAATTATAAGGTTATTTTGTTGATAGTTGCTCTTTCAGCCGTTTTGTGGAGCTTTATGCCAAACGAAAAGAAGCAAGATCCTGAAAAGGATAGAACTATTTTGGAACTACTAACGATGGTGTTAGAACGTGGTCATTATAGTCCGGTTGCAATTGATGATGATTTTTCTGTCAAAGTGTATGATAAATATATTGACGGAATGGACCCTACCAAGCGTTTCTTTTTGCAAGGTGATCTTGATGAATTTAGTAAATACAAAAAAGGAATTGATGACTTAATCAAAAATAAAGATTTGACTTTCTTTGAGTTAACAAATAGTCGTTTCTTGCAAAGAATGGAAGAATCTCGGGATATTTATAGTGCTATTTTGAAAAATCCATTTGATTTTAACGCAAATGAGACTATCAGTGTAGATTATGAAAAGATGGCCTTTTCCAAAAACAAAAAGGAATTAAATGAGCGTTGGAGAAAACAATTGAAATTGCAAGCACTTTCTTCAATTGTAGATAAGCAAAAACTAGAACAAGATAAAAAGGAAAAAGATGCGTCTTATGAAATGAAATCTTTTGAATTAATCGAAAAAGAAGTGCGTGAAAATTCTTTGAAATCGTTAAATGAATATTTTGATTTTGTTCAAACGGAATTAGATAGAAATGATTGGTTTTCTATTTTTCTAAATGCTATTGTTGAACGTTTTGATCCACACACATTCTATTTTTCACCAGAAAACAAAGAAAAATTTGATGTAAGTATGAGCGGCACTTTTCAAGGAATTGGTGCAAAATTACAGAAGAAAGAATCAGGTGTTGAAGTTTCTGAATTAATCTCTGGCGGACCCGCTTGGAGAGGTAAACAATTAGAAGCGGGCGACTTGATTATGAAAGTAGGTCAAGGAAAAGAAGAGCCAATGGATGTTGCAGGAATGCGATTAGATGATGTGGTGAAAAAAATTAAAGGAGCAAAAGGAACAGAAGTTCGATTAACAGTTAAAAAAGTAGATGGTACCATAAAAGTGATTTCAATTATTAGAGATGAGGTTGAAACGGAAGAAACGTTTGCAAAATCATCCGTTGTCGAAAAAGACGGAAAGAAATTTGGAATTATTTATTTGCCAAAATTCTATATTAGTTTTGAAAATAAACTAAAAAGAGATGCTTATAAAGACGTAGCGATTGAAATTGAACGTTTAAAAGAGCAAAATGTTGACGGAATTGTAATGGATTTACGCGATAATGGAGGAGGTTCACTAGAAACGGTCGTTCAAATGGTTGGTTTATTCATCAAAGAAGGACCAGTTGTTCAAGTAAAAGCACCAGGAAGAGATGCAGATGTTTTGCCTAATCCAGATAAACAAATACAAACAGACTCTAAAATGCAATATGATGGGCCGTTAGTAGTTATGATTAATAATTTTTCGGCCTCGGCTTCTGAAATTTTTGCTGCTGCTATTCAGGATTATAATAGAGGAATTGTTGTAGGTAGTAAACACTCTTACGGAAAAGGAACGGTGCAAAACGTAATTGATTTGAATCAGTTTGTTAGAGGAAATTCTTATGGCGATTTAGGGGCTTTAAAAACTACGATTCAAAAGTTTTATAGAATAAATGGTGGTTCAACACAAAGAGAAGGAGTAAAAAGCGATATCGTTTTTCCAGATCGTTTTGCTTATTTAGATATGGGTGAGCGTGATGAAGAAAGTGCTTTACCTTGGGATAAAATTGCACCCGTAAAGTATAATGCAATAGCAGTTAATTATGAAAGTATTATTGCCAATTCAAAAAGAAGAATTGAAACTAACCCTAATTTTGGTTTAATTAATGACAATGCAAAATGGATATTTGAACGTAAAGATGAAAACAATTACAGCTTAAATATCAACGAATTTAAAAAGCAAAATGATATTGTTGATGCCAAAATTAAGAAGTACAAAGCTATATCTGAATATAACAACAATTTGAAATTTAAATCATTACCTAATGAAGTTGTGTTGTTTGAAAAAGATACTTTGTTGAAGCAGAAGCGCGATCGCTGGCACGAAGATTTGCAGAAGGATATTTATGTCGAAGAAACTTTAAATGTAATTTCCGAAATGAAGCCAATAGGAAATGCAAAGGTTTTAGTAAAGAAAATAAGTTTGAATTAATACAAAAAAATCCCGATTCATTATGAATCGGGATTTTTTTAATCTAATTTTTTAAGTTTAGTTTCTGCTTTATCTAAATCTTTTTGTAACTCTAATGATTTACTTTCATGCTTTAGAAGTTTCTCTCTCCATTTCAAATCATCTTTTTCTGAAAGTTTGCCTTTTCTCTTTAGATTACCATACTTTTCTTGATCCTTTTCTAAAGACTTTTTCTGTTTAGCAACTTTGTCTTTTGCTTTATAAATATTTTTCTGAACTTTAGCTCTTTGGTCAATTTCCTTTTGCGCTTTTTTTAATTCTTTTTCTGCTTTTTTCTGCGCTTTCTCTGCATCTTTAATCGCTTTCTTTTGTTCTTTCTCCGCCTTTTCTCGATCTTTGATTGCTTTTTCTTCTCTCTTGATGCTTTCTTTTTCAGCTTTTATCCGCTCATTTTCTGCTTTTTCATTGGCTTTTGTGAGTTTTTGTTCAGCGTTCATCCGTTCTTTTTCCGCTTTTTGTTCTAGCATTAGCTTTTCTTGCTTCACTTTTAATGTGTCCACAATAATTTCTTGAGCTAAAACACCTTGTAGGCTAAACAAGCCGATTAGAATAAAAATTTTTATTTTCATGATTTCAATTTTAATAATTATCTTTATAAAGGTAACAAAAACTACGCCAATAATGAAAAGAAAAAGCCTAATACTAATTTTACTAATATTTGTTTCTTGCAATGATTTAAACCCTTCAAGAGCGGTAGAAATGGATGTGAGCAACTCTATTACCAAAGGGGAAAGTATCGCGTCAAAATTTGATTTTATGCCTACATCTACTACAAATGCTGTTGTAAAAAGAGAGGGTTATAGTTTTTCCTATGCTGAAGATTTTGAACAAAGCGAATGGGTTGCTTATTCTTTACAGTCTTCTGATTTCAAATATGCTAATTATGAAAGACCCTTTTTTGAGCAAGACCTCTTAGTAAAAACAAATTCTGCAGATTGGAGAAATTATAAAAATTCAGGCTATGACAAAGGCCATTTATGCCCTGCTGGTGATCGAAAAGCAAGTTTTACTTCCTACAAAGAAACTTTTTTCACTTCTAACATTTCGCCGCAACGACATGATTTTAATTCAGGTGTTTGGAATCGATTAGAAGAGAAAACGAGATATTGGGCAGAAAAATACAATGGAATTTATGTAATTACGGGTGGTATTTTAAGTGATAATTTAAAAACTATTGGTAAAGAAGAAGTAGCGGTGCCAAATTATTTTTATAAAGTATTGTTAACTCAAGACTGCAAGAGAATGATTGGTTTTTTAGTACCTCACAAAAACTCAAACAAACCATTATATGAATTTGTGATTTCTGTAGACGCAATAGAAAAAATGACTGGAATTGATTTCTTTCCGAATTTAAGCGATTCTAATGAATCGGTATTAGAAAAAAATGCTGAATACAAAAATTGGAGTTTTTAAATTACCATTCATTTACTTTATTAGCATCCAATTTAATGAAAATAAATAAGAGTATAGTAAAGGACCATAAACTAGAACCTCCATAGGAGAAAAAAGGTAGAGGAACTCCAATAGTGGGGAAAAGTTTGATTAACATTGCGATATTTACGAAAAAGTGTGTAAACAAGTAAGTTGCTACACAATAGCCATAAACTCTACTAAATTTAGTTTTCTGATGTTCTGCTAGATAAATTATTCTTAAAAAAAGCGCAACAAATAAAATGATTACAGTTATACTTCCTAAAAATCCCCATTCTTCGCCTACTGTTGTGAATATATAGTCGGTATGTTGTTCAGGTACAAAACCACCTTTCGTTTGGGTTCCTTCTAGATATCCTTTGCCTGTTAGTCCGCCAGAACCGATTGCAATCATCGATTGATTTAAATTATAACCTTCTCGTTTCATGTCTACATCATCGCCAATTAATACATTAATACGATCTTTCTGATGAGGTTCTAAAACAGAGTCATATACATAGTCAACAGAATAGGTAAAAGCAGCCATAGCAATATAAAGCAGCCCATATACAATAGGATTTCTAGTGATTTTTCTATTAAAAATATAGTGAATAATCATCAAAACGGCCAATGCACCTATGATATAAGTTGGTTCAATTACAAGCGATGCGAAAAAAAGCACAACGGCTGTAATCCCTGAAATAAAATACCAACTGGGCAATCCTTCTCTGTTTAAAACAAATATTAAGGAGAGAAAAATCATGGCACTACCGGCATCGGGCTGTAGCAAGATTAGAAAAATAGGCACAAAAATAATTGCTAACCCAATGATTTGATGCTTGGTGAATTTGAAGTTAATCTGCGAATAACTGATAAATTTTGCTAATAGTAGAGCAGTTGCGATCTTAACAAATTCTGATGGTTGAAACCCAAATCCGCCAAATTGGTACCAGTTGGTTTGTCCTTTTTTGGTTACTCCGAAGACGAATAGACCGAGTAATAGCAAAATCCCAATTGCATAAAAAACAAATGACAGGCGTTCGAATATCTTGGCATCTGTAAATAATATTACTAAAATTAGAGGAATCGCAAGGCCAATAAATAGCATTTGACGACCATAAGTTTGAGATAAATCAAAAATGGGAGTTTCTTCCACAGGAAGCGATGCTGAATAGATAGTCATCCAACCTAATCCTACTAAAATAACATAAAGCAAGATGGTAATCCAGTCGATTCTATTTCTTACACTTTGATTTCTCATTTGAATTACTCTTGCTCTTCTTTTATAGCTTCGTCTATTGTTTTTTTAATAACTGTAGCTGTTTCCTCTTCTTTCGTTTGTTCTGGTATGCGCTGGCGGATGATGTTTTCAATTTTTTCATATTCAGAAGCTAAGCTTCCATTTAGCATTTTTTCTTCCAGATCTGTACGGGTAATTTTTCCATTTACATATTTTTCCACCATTAAGGTAGCAATTGGTCCTGCCCATCTACTTCCCCAATAACCGTTCTCAATAAATACAGCTATTGCAATAGTGGGATTTTCTTTTGGTGCAAATGCCACAAAAATGGAGTGGTCTTTTAATTGATAGGTTTTGCCAGCAACTCTAATTTTGTTTTCTGCTGTTCCTGTTTTACCACATATTTCTAAACCTTCAACTCTTAAACTAGAAGCAGTACCAACATTATAAACATCTGCTAATCCCTGAATCATTGCGGGGAAAAATTGTTTGTCAATTGTAGAATAATGTTTTGTTGTGAATTTTTTATCTAGCGCTTGTCCTTTAATTTTTTTAACGATGTGCGGTGTGTAAAAATAACCTTGATTAGCGACAACTGCCATCATATTTGCTAGTTGAATAGGTGATGTTAATATTTCGCCTTGCCCAATAGAATTGGAAATGATATAAGAACTTCTAATCGGTGCGCCATTGTACATTTTTTTATACATTTTGGAAGTCGGAACCAAACCTTTAGCACCAATAGGCATATCAGTTCCTAAGTATTGTCCTAATCCAAAACTTCTAACATGATTGGCCCAATTATCTACACTATAATATGAATCTTTGTATTTTTCGATTGTTCTTTTATAAGTGTTTCCAAAATAACTGTTACAAGATTTGTAAGTTCCATTATTTAGTTGAAGCGTATGTAAACCACAGTGACATTTCATAAAGCGACCAAAGTTGGCGCCTCCATTACAGTAAAAAACGGTGTTCTCATCAATTACTTCTTCTTGCAAACCAATTAACCCGGTAATAATTTTAAAGGGTGAACCTGGTGGATATGTCGCTTGAAGTCCTCTATCATATAGTGGTTTTGCAATGGAATCATTATAGAGTGCTGTGTAATTTTTTGATCGCTGACGACCAACAAGCATAGCTGGATCAAATGTTGGGGCTGAAACCAAAGCTAATATTTCACCTGTTTTTGGTTCTATGGCAACAATTCCGCCTCTTTTATTAATCATTAATTCTGTACCATATTTTTGTAATTCATGGTCAATTGTTAACGTTAAGTCTTTTCCTTGTTGAGAAATTGTATCAAATTCACCATTTTTATATGGTCCAATTATTTTGTTGTGTTTATCTCGAAGAAGATATTTTATCCCTTTTACGCCTCGAAGTATTTCTTCATATTCTTGTTCAACTCCTTGTTTGCCTATTAAATCTCCTGGATTATAATACGGGTTTTGGTCTATTATAGCTTCATTTACTTGTGTAATAAAACCAAAAATATTAGCACCATCTTTAACTTGGTAATCTCTTAAAGCTCTTTTTTGGGTATAAAAACCTTCAAATTTTCTTTCTTTTTCTTGAAAAGCCGCATATTCTGCCTTGTTTAATTGCGATAAAAAAACGGATGGCAATATTGGACTATATATTTTTGCTTTTTCTAATTTTCGGACAAAATCAACTTTGGTGATGTGCAATAAATTACAAAATTCAGTGGTGTCAATTTCTTTAATTTCTCTAGGGACAACCATAATATCATAGGAAGGTTGGTTAGCCACAAGTAGTTTTCCGTTTCTATCATAGATATAACCGCGCTCTGGAAAATCAAAAACCTTTTTGATGGCATTATTTTCCGATTTTAATTTCAAGGTTTCATCAATCACTTGTAAATAAAAAATACGAGCAATTAAGATAATAGAAGTAATAATGATTACCGTTGGTAAAACAATTTTTCTCATCGTTTGTTTGGCTTAATTAAGAAGATGATAAGTAATGAAATGATGAAAGTGAACAAGGTACTCAATAAGGTTCTCATCAATATATCAAAAATTAAGTCTAATCTCAAAAATTCAAAAAAGAACAATATGAAATGATGTATAAATATAGCTAGCACAAGTAACGTAATTCTTTCAGGAGTAATTTTATCCGCAATTTTCACGGTTTGATATTCATAACTCAAACCGAAAGCAAATTTAAATAATGCAGGTCTAAAATAAGCTAAAGTAATAGATGCCATAGTATGAATGCCGCCAGAATTTGCGAACATATCTAGTAAAATTCCCATTGCAAAACTGCTTAAAAGCAAAACTGCTTTATTACTATTGACAGGATATAACAAAATGAATAAAATGTAAGGATACGGATTTAAATATCCAAACAAATTGATATTGTTGAATAGTAAAATTTGTAGTGCCAAAAACACTATAAATCGGATGCTATTTAAAATATTATTATTCACTTATTTCTTTGGTGCTGCTGTTTTAATTTCTAAAGCTTCTTTCTCTTGTTTCTTTTTATTTTCGATGATATAAACGTAGCCAATGGAAGTCATGTCATTGAATAGTCGAACATTGATTGTGTAGTAATTGGTTTTCTTATCGATGAAAATTTTATCAACTTTTCCAATCGGAACATTTTCCGGAAAAATATCGGAATTTCCTCCAGTTACAATAGAGTCGCCTTTTTTTAAGGAAGCTAATCTAGGAACATCAATTAATTGAGCGAACCCAACATTTTTCCCATCCCAAACCAAAGAACCAAAATGCTCTGAATGTTTAATTTTAGCATTGATTTTTGACTTAATATTCAAAATACTCTGGATAGTAGAGAAGTTGTCTGATGTTTTTTCAATTAAACCGACAATACCTTTATCATTTACAACGCCCATATCTGTTTTAATTCCAGCTTTAATTCCAGCATTAATTGTAATATAGTTTTCCCTTTTGTTAAATGAATTCTTAACGGTTTTTGCTACTACAACATTAAAATTGTTTAAGTCGCTTCTAAAAACAGTTTTTGAAGTTAGTAAAGTATCTTTTTTATTGAAAAGTAATTCTTTAAGTAAAGCATTTTCTGAAGCTAATTCCTTGTTTTTTTCTTTTAAACTTAAGTATTCATTAGCTTCATTAATTTTCTCGTATACAGTTCCTGTGACTGCATTTGCAGAATTTACATATTCACTTCGGTGATAAGAATGTGACTTAATCGTTAGCGTTAGCGATATAATTAAAAGCAGCAAAAACAGCAATCGATTGCTGTTTTTTATGATAAAACTAATTATTTGCTGCATGAATTATTTTTTATTTATTCAGTATTCCTTTGTATTTGTTGATGTTCTTTAGGGCCATTCCGGTTCCTCGTACTACAGCTCTTAAAGGATCTTCTGCGATATAAACAGGTAAATCTGTTTTTAATGAAATTCGTTTGTCTAATCCACGCAACATAGAACCACCACCTGCTAAATAAATCCCTGTATTATAAATATCAGCAGCTAATTCTGGCGGAGTCTGCGATAAGGTTTCCATTACAGCATCTTCAATTCTTTGGATAGATTTGTCTAACGCTTTTGCAATTTCACGATAAGATACATCTACTTGTTTTGGTTTTCCTGTAAGTAAGTCTCGTCCTTGCACTGACATATCTTCCGGCGCATTGTCTAAATCTTCTGTAGCAGCGCCAATTTGAATTTTAACTTTCTCTGCGGTTGTTTCTCCAACAAATAAATTATGTTGTGTTCGCATGTAATATACAATATCGTTGGTGAAAACGTCACCTGCTATTTTAACGGATTTATCACACACAATTCCACCAAGTGCAATTACAGCAATTTCTGTTGTACCACCACCAATATCAACAATCATATTCCCTTTTGGTTGCATAATGTCTACTCCGATACCGATAGCTGCTGCCATAGGTTCGTGAATTAAATACACTTCCTTACCGTTTACACGCTCAGCAGATTCTTTTACCGCACGCATTTCTACCTCCGTAATTCCGGAAGGAATACAAATAATCATACGAAGTGCCGGCGTAAATAATTTTTTCTTTAAAGCGGGAATGCTTTTAATAAACATTTTAATCATCTGTTCCGAAGCATCGAAATCAGCAATTACTCCATCTTTTAACGGACGAATTGTTTTTATGTTTTCATGCGTTTTCCCTTGCATCAAATTTGCTTCCTGACCTACAGCGATAATTTTTCCCGTTATTCGGTCTCTAGCGACAATAGACGGAGCGTCAATCACAACTTTATCATTGTGAATAATTAAGGTATTTGCGGTGCCAAGGTCAATTGCAATGTCCTCGGTCATGAAATCAAAAAATCCCATAAGTTAAAGAATGGTTTAGGGTTTTGTGAAAAAAGTTTTCAACTACAAAATTATAAAAATTATCTGGAATAACTCCAAATAAAAGCGCATTAAAATAATTTATTTTAATGCGCTTAAAATTTTTATTTTTTCAACTAAATATTAATGCTTAAAATGACGTATTCCAGTAAAAACCATAGCCATCTTATGGGCGTCGCAATAGGTAATGCTTAAATCATCTTTAATAGATCCACCGGGTTGAATTACTGCTGTTATTCCTGCATTATCTGCAATTTCAACGCAGTCTGGAAATGGGAAAAACGCATCACTTGCCATAACTGCGCCTTTTAAATCAAATTGGAATGAAGTTGCTTTTTCAATGGCGTGTTGCAAAGCGTCAACTCTTGAGGTTTGTCCTGTTCCTGAAGCAAAAAGTTGTCTGTTTTTAGCAAAAACAATAGTATTTGATTTGGTGTGTTTGCAAATCTTTGAAGCAAACAATAAATCTTCAATTTCTTCCGCTGTTGGAGCTGTTTTTGTTACTGTAGTTAAATGTGCTTTTGAATCAGTTACACCGTCTTTGTCTTGAACCAAAACGCCATTTAAACAAGTCCGAACAGTAGTTTGTGGTAAAGCAATATCGTTTAAAACTAAAATAATTCTATTTTTCTTTTCTTCTAAAATAGCAATAGCTTCAGGTTCGTATGAAGGCGCGATTACCACTTCACAAAATAAATTATTAATTTCCTTTGCCGTAGCAACATCAATTTTTCCATTAGCAATTAAAACTCCTCCAAAAGCTGAAGTTGGATCTCCTGCCAAAGCATCTAAATAGGCGGCAACCATTGTGCTTCTTGTTGCTAAACCGCAAGCATTATTGTGTTTTAAAATAGCAAAAGTAGGATTTTCTCCTTTAAATTCGTTCATTAAATTCACCGCCGCATCAACGTCTAGTAGGTTGTTATATGATAGTTCTTTACCGTGTAACTTTGTAAATATTTTATCAAAATCGCCATAGAAAAATCCTTTTTGATGTGGATTTTCTCCATAGCGTAAAACTTGTCCGTTTTGTTCGCTAATTTTTAATACTGGTTCTTCTTGTTCTTGATTGAAATAGTTAAAAATAGCTCCGTCATAATGTGAAGACACATTGAATGCTCGCGCTGCTAATAATTTTCTATTTGCTAAAGTTGTAGCACCATTGTTTTCTGTATAAAAATTCAAAAATGGAGCATATTGATCTACTGAAGGCACAATTGCTGTGTCTTTGAAGTTTTTAGCTGCAGCTCTAATTAATGAAATACCACCAATGTCGATTTTCTCGATAATATCAGCTTCACTAGCACCAGATGCAACCGTTTTTTCAAAAGGATATAAGTCAACAATTACTAAATCGATTTGCGGAATTTTAAATTCTTGCATTTGTTTTACATCACCTTCGTTGTCTTGACGGTTTAAAATACCACCAAAAATCATTGGATGCAAAGTTTTTACTCTTCCACCTAATATTTCGGGAAAAGAAGTAATGTCTTCAACAGCCACAACTGGAATACCTAAATCTTTGATAAAGGTTTCAGTTCCTCCCGTCGAATAAATAGTTACGTTATTTTGATGAAGTGCTTTAACTATTGGCTCTAAGCCTGTTTTGTCAAATACAGAAATTAATGCCGAAGCAATTTTTTTTGTTGAGTTCATTATGTTGTGTTGTTTTGTGGGGCAAAAGTAGTTATACTTCTTAAAACATTCAAACATAATAGGAAGTGATTTTTAATAGGAAGTCATTTTATCTTTTCAAGTATAATTATTTCAATAATAGGAAGTAATGATTTTTAAATTTTAGTAAAGTTTTATCAGTCAGATTTCGATATATCTTTAATTTATTGTTTAATTTTAAAATTCTAAACCTTTACACTATGAATACTGTTTTCCAAAATCAAAAGGCTTTTTTTAATTCAAACGAAACGAAGTCAATAGACTTTAGAAAACAGCAGTTGCGAAAATTAAAAAAGATTTTAAAAGAAAATGAACCTTTACTGTTTGATGCAATTTACCTCGATTTCAAAAAGGCAAAATTCGAAACCTATACCACAGAATTGAGTTTATTGTATGGTGAAATCGCTACAGCACTTTCAAATTTGAATTCTTGGTCAAAAAAGAAAATAGTTAGTACTAATTTTGCAAACTTTCCCGCAAAATCATATATTATTCCAGAACCTTTAGGAACTGTTTTGATTATTGGCGCTTGGAATTATCCGTACCAATTAGCGCTTGCTCCCGCGATTGCAGCTTTAACTGCGGGAAATACAGTAATTCTAAAACCTAGTGAAATTGCACTCCATTCTAGTGAAATTATGGCTAAAATTATAAACGAATCTTTTGATGCATCTGTTTTTTACGTGCAGGAAGGTGGCGTTTCAGAAACTACAGCGCTGTTAGAATTACCTTTTGATAAAATTTTCTTTACCGGAAGTACGCAAGTTGGAAAAATAGTATATCAGGCTGCTGCTAAGAATCTTACGCCAGTTACTTTAGAGTTGGGTGGGAAAAGTCCAACATTTGTATGCAAAGATGCCAATTTAAAAATGGCTGCAAAACGAATGGTTTGGGCAAAATTTTTAAATGCTGGACAAACTTGCATAGCGCCAGATTATGTTTTGGTGGCAGATTCAATTAAAGATGCTTTTTTGAAAGAAGTAGTTCAAGAAATTGAAAAAACGAGTTATTCTATTGCCAATGAAAATTATGTTCAAATTATTAACGACAAAAACTTCAATCGTTTAGCGAAATTAATCAATCGTGATAAAATTTATTACGGCGGGAAATACGATAAGTCGGAACGTATTATTGAGCCAACCATTTTGGATAATTGCACTTTTGATGATTTAGTAATGCAACAAGAAATTTTCGGACCTATATTACCAATTATATCTTATACAAATCTTGAAGAAGCAATTGCACAAGTGAAGCAAAGAGAAAAACCTTTATCTTGTTATGTATTTACTAGTTCTAAGGTAATTCAAAATAAAATAGAAAGCGAACTTTCTTTTGGTGGTGGTGCAATTAACGATGCAATTATGCATATTTCAAATGATAAAATGCCATTTGGTGGTGTTGGCGCTAGTGGAATGGGTCACTACCATGGGAAATTTGGTTTTGATACATTTTCTCATTTTAAAAGCATTTTAAATAAACCTACGTGGTTAGAATTCGATTTCAAATATTCGCCTTATACCGAGTGGAAGCAAAAAATAATTAAAATGTTATTGGGTTAAGATGCGTTTTGTTGATTTTTTTGTAACATTATGCCTCTTTCGTCTACTTATTTAGTATACAACAAGTACTATGCTTTTATATTTACGATTACTTTCAGAAAGTTTCAGCTTTGCCATTAACGCGCTGCGCAACAATAAATTGCGAACACTTTTGTCGTTATTAGGTGTCACCATTGGGATATTTTCCATTATTGCGGTTTTAGCAGCAGTAGATTCTATGGATAAAAAAATCAAGGCCGATCTTAGTGATATGGATATGAATACCGTTTATTTGATGAATTTCTCATTCGGTCCTTCTGAAATTCCGCGCTGGAAACGAGATCAATTTCCACCTGTTACTTATGATGAATATGAATTCATTAAAAAAAGTGTAAATGGCGTAGATAAAGCGACTTTCAACCTATTTGCAAGAAGCGAAAATATTAAATACGAATCTAAAACTGTAAATTCTATTCGTGTTAAACCAGCAACAGAAGAACTTTTTGATATCACTCCAGTAAAAGTTGAAACAGGAAGATTATTCAATGCAGCCGAATCAAATTCTGGCACTCCAGTAATTGTAATCGGTAGTGAAGTAGCTTCGGGTTTATTTGAAGGAAGCGATCCCATTGGAAAAAAAATACGGTTATACGGACAAAAATTCACAGTAATTGGTGTCTTGAAAAAACAAGGACAAGGAATGTTTGGCGACAGTAGTGATGTTGCTGTGTTTTTTCCTGTTAACTTTTTGAGAAGACTATACGGAGATAACAATAAAACTTTACGTCCAGCCATTTTGATTAAACCTGAAAAAGGAATCGATATGGATGAATTTAAAGCTGAGTTATCACAAAAATTAAGAAACTATAGAGGTGTGAAAACAGGTGAAATAGATAATTTCTTTTTGAATGTATTGTCAGGTTTTACAGATTTTATTGATAATATTATTGGTCAAATGAATATGATTGGTTGGATTATTAGTGGGTTCTCGCTTTTGGTAGGTGGATTTGGAATCGCTAATATTATGTTCGTTTCGGTGAAAGAACGTACCAATTTGATTGGAATTCAAAAAGCGCTTGGTGCTAAAAATAGATTTATATTGTTTCAATTCTTATTTGAAGCCGTAATTTTATCTTTAATTGGAGGAATTTTCGGAATGTTTTTAGTTTGGATAATTGCTTTCGGACTTTCAGCTGCTCTAGATTTTGAATTTGTATTAAGTGCTAAAAATATGCTTTTAGGTTCAGGCTTAGCAGCTTTAATTGGCTTGATTTCTGGAATAATTCCTGCGATTACTGCTTCAAAATTAGATCCGGTGGAAGCAATTCGTAGCGGTATGTAATTCAATTTCTTTATCTTTGGAAAATTCTTATTTCAAAAAATAAATCTGTTATATAAAATGAAAAAATTTTTTTTTTCATTGGTTTTGTTATTGCCTTTTTTAGGTCTGTCACAAACGCCAAAAGATTCTAGTGTCACTGTATTAAAAGAAGTGGTGTTGACACCAAATCGATGGAAACAAACTGCAAATGAAGTGCCACAAAAAGTTACAGTTATTAATTCATCTGCAGTGGCGCTTCAAAACCCACAAACTGCTGCCGATTTATTAACGATTTCTGGTAAAGTGTTTATGCAAAAAAGCCAGCAGGGCGGAGGGAGTCCTATGATTCGAGGCTTTGCGACCAACAGATTACTTTATTCCATTGATGGTGTTCGAATGAATACAGCTATTTTTCGTGGTGGAAACATTCAAAATGTAATATCATTGGATGGCTTCGCTATAGATAAAACAGAAATTGTTTTTGGTCCTGGTTCGGTGATGTATGGAAGTGATGCAATCGGCGGCGTAATGAGTTTTCAAACTTTAACACCTCGATTTTCTTTAGAAGATAAAACGCGTGTTTCAGGAAGTGCAGTTTCTAGAATTTCTTCCGCTAATGAAGAAAAAACGGCACATTTTGATGTAAATGTTGGTTGGAAAAAATGGGCTTTGGTAACGAGTATTTCTTCCAATAACTTTGGCGATTTACGAATGGGAAGTCACGGTCCGGAAGAATATTTGCGTCCGTTTTATGTACAACGTCAAAATGGAGTTGATGTGGTTGTAACTAATGAAGATCCTTTAGTTCAAAAACCAACCGCTTATTCGCAAATTAATGTGATGCAAAAAGTTAGATTTGCACCTAATGAAAATTGGGATATTCAGTATGGTTTACATTTTTCGGAAACTTCAAGTTATTCAAGATATGACCGACATATTCTCTACGACAATGATGGATTGCCTCGTTATGGGGAATTTAATTATGGTCCACAAAAATGGATCATGAACAATTTTATGATTTCTCATAAAAAAGCAACAACTTTATATGATGCACTTGAAATTCGACTTGCACATCAGTTCTTTGAAGAAAGTAGAATTAGCAGAAGCATCAACAAATCTAAACGCCAAACTAGAATTGAAAAAGTAAATGCTTATTCCTTTAATGCTGATTTTACAAAAGCCATCAACAAAAAGAATATCGTTTTTTATGGTTTGGAATATATTTTAAATGATGTAGATTCTGAGGGAATTGATACGAATATTATTACCGGAGTTAATTCAGTTGGACCAGCAAGATATCCACAAGCTACCTGGCAATCGATTGGTATTTATCTAAATAATGAGTTTAAAGTTTCTGAAAAGACAGTTTTTCAAGCTGGTTTAAGGTATAATCAATTTATTTTGAAAGCTGATTTCGATACTACTTTTTATCCTTTTCCTTTTACAGAAGCGAACATTAACAAAGGTTCTTTAACAGCGAGTGCTGGTATTGTATATAGTCCAACGAAAAATTGGATACTAAGTTCTAATTTGGGATCGGCATTTCGGGCACCAAACGTAGATGATATTGGTAAGATTTTCGATTCTGAACCCGGTTCGGTCGTCGTTCCAAATCCTAATTTAAATGCAGAATATGCAAGTAATTTGGATGTGAATGTAGCTAGAAAATTTGGTAAAAATATAAAAGTAGATGTTTCGGCTTATTATACATTATTACAAAATGCTATGGTGAGAAGAGATTTCACACTTAATGGTTCATCTGAAATTATATATGATGGCGAATTGAGTCAAGTACAAGCGATTCAAAATGCAGCTAAAGCAAATGTTTATGGATTTCAAGCGGGTATCGAAGTAAAATCCCCATCAGGTTTTAATTTTTCAACTGATTTAAATTTCCAAAAAGGAGAGGAAGAATTGGATAATGGCGACAAAAGTCCCTCGCGTCACGCAGCTCCTTTCTTTGGAATTTCTAGAATTGGTTATGAAACATCAAACTTCGATTTTCAAGTCAATGTACAATTTAGTGATGCTGTAAATTTTAGCGATTTAGCAGAAGAAGAGAAAGGGAAGACCGAAATTTACGCTAAAGATAAAGACGGTAATCCTTATTCGCCAAGTTGGTACACTTTGAACTTTAAAACATTGTATCAATTAACTAATAACTTTACAATTACTGCTGGTTTAGAAAATATCACAGATCAGCGTTACAGACCTTATAGTTCTGGAATTGTGTCACCGGGAAGAAATTTCATTTTAGCTTTAAGAGCTAAGTTTTAAACTTAAAAAAATCCCGATAGTGCTATCGGGATTTTTTATTTTTATCTAATTTCTTGATTTAAAATTAAATCAATATACAAGTTGATTTTGTTTTTCAATTCTTTTCTGTGCACAATGAAATCTAAGAAACCGTGCTCCAATAAAAATTCTGAAGTTTGAAATCCTTCAGGTAAATCTTTTCCAGTCGTGTCTCTAACAATTCGCGGACCAGCAAAGGCAATTAACGCGCCAGGTTCTCCGATATTGATATCACCTAGCATTGCATAAGAAGCTGTAGTTCCTCCAGTTGTTGGATCTGTACATAGTGAAATGTATGGAATTTGTTCTTCTGCTAATTGTGCTAATTTTGCTGCTGTTTTTGCCATTTGCATTAAAGAATAGGCTGCTTCCATCATACGTGCGCCACCTGATTTTGAAATCATTACAAATGGAATTTTATGTTTGATAGAATAATCAATTCCTCTAGCAATTTTTTCTCCTACAACTGCACCCATTGAACCACCAATAAACGCGAAATCCATACAAGAAACAACTATTTCTTTTCCTTTAGATTTTCCAACACCAGTTCTAATCGCATCTTTTAGTTTGGTTTTATCCATAACATCTTTCAAGCGCTCTGCATACTTTTTGGTGTCTTCAAATTTCAAAGGATCTTTTGAAGTTAATTTGGCATCTAATTCTGTAAATTCATTATCATCAAACAAAATTTCAAAGTATTCTTTACTACCAATTCTTACGTGATAATCGTCTTCTGGACTTACCCATAAGTTTCTTGCCAGTTCATCTTGGTCAATAACTTTTCCTGTTGGCGATTTATACCATAAACCTTTTGGTACATCTTTTTTATCTTCAGTTGCGGTAGTAATACCTTTTTCTTTTCTTTTAAACCAAGCCATAATTAAGTTGGAAGTTTGAAGTTAGAAGTTGGAAGTAACTTCCTGTTCTAAAGTCTATTTATATTAATTTTCTAGTTTTAACTTTTTAAACTTCGCGTTTTTACAAAGTGTTAATGTTATTCAAATCGGAAAAAGCTTGTTCTAATCTTGTGTTGAACGTAACTTCACCTTCACGCATCCATTTTCTAGGATCGTAATATTTTTTATTTGGCAATTCAGAACCTTCAGGGTTTCCAATTTGTGTTTTCAAATAATCGACATTTGCTATTACATAATCACGAACACCTTCTGTGAAAGCAAATTGCAAATCAGTATCAATATTCATTTTGATTACACCATATCCAATTGCTTCTCTAATTTCTTCTAATGAAGAACCAGAACCACCATGGAAAACAAAATCAACTGGATTGTCTCCGGTATTGAATTTATTTTTCACGAATTCTTGCGAATTTTTAAGGATTTTAGGAGTTAGTTTTACGTTTCCAGGTTTGTAAACTCCGTGAACGTTTCCAAAAGATGCTGCGATGGTAAATCTTGGACTAATTTTCATTAATTCTTCATACGCATATGCTACTTCTTCTGGTTGTGTGTATAATTTTGAACTATCTACATCTGAATTATCTACACCATCTTCTTCACCACCTGTAATTCCTAATTCAATTTCTAAAGTCATTCCCATTTTACTCATTCTTTCTAAATAACGTTTAGAAATTTCAAGGTTTTCTTCAATAGGTTCTTCTGATAAATCTATCATGTGAGAACTATATAGTGGTTTTCCTGTTTCAGCAAAATGTTTTTCAGAAGCATCTAGTAAACCATCTATCCAAGGCAATAAGTTTTTTGCGCAATGATCCGTGTGCAAAATTACCGTTGCACCATAAGCTTCAGCTAAAGTATGAATATGTTTCGCACCAGCAACTGCTCCTAAAATAGCCGATTGGTGATTTTCGTTAGACAATCCTTTACCTGCATTATATTGAGCACCACCATGTGAAAATTGAATAATTACCGGCGCATTTAATTTAGCCGCAGTTTCTAAAACACCATTAACAGTGCTAGAACCCGTAACATTTACAGCTGGTAAAGCAAACCCTTTTTGTTTGGCATAGTTAAAGATTTCTTGTACTTGATCTCCGGTAGCAACACCTGGCTTAATATTGTGACTCATGGTTGTATGTTTTAATAATAAGTAAGCAAAAATAAGAATTTATAAAATTAGAATGGATAATTAATTCCAAAATTTAGCACTGTTTTACTAAAGTTGATTCCTTTAAACCATCTATCTTCCGTTTCTCGTCCAGGATCGTATGTTTTATAACCTAAATCAATTCTGAAAACGAAGAAGTCAAAATCATATCTAAAACCAACTCCAGAACCAACTGCTAAATCTTTTAACGACTTAATTCCATTAAAGGTATAACGCTCATCTTCAACGTTGTCTAAGAAATTCCATATATTTCCGACATCTACAAAAAACGCACTATGGAAATTACCACTCACTCTAAAACGATATTCTGTACTAAAGGTTAATTTGAAATTTGCCTCGTTGAAATCATTAATTCCCCCACTTCTTCCTGGTCCTAAGCTATAGGCTTGCCAGCCTCTATTGTCGTTTGATCCGCCAGCAAAATAACTTCGTGAAAACGGAATTGTTTTAGCATTTCCATACGGAATAGCGATCCCTGCAAATGTGTGCATCGCTAAGGTGTTTTTCTTACCAAAGTCCCATTGCTTCACATAATCAACCTCTGTTTTTATGTATTGTGCATATTCAATTCCGAAAAGCTTTGTGTTTCCAGCAGCACTTTCTTCTTTTGTAAGGTTGAATCCATTTCCTACTAGCGACAATAAATTACCCGCAGACTCTATTTTTGCTTTGAAGTTGTAAAAATCTCTATCATACATATTAGCTTTTGTACTTCTGCTAAAAGAAAAACTAGATGAAACAATTAAGTTGTCTTCTGCCAAACGAACATACCTCTCGGAAATGCTTAATATGGTTTTATAATCTTGATCTCCTAAAGTTAAACTTGTGGCTCCAGAAAGGACATCGGATATAAATTTTAGTGTACCTTCTAATGTTAAGTTATCATCTGAATCTAAATTGGTTGCATCAACATTATATAGAGCAGCCAATTCATTTAAACGATTGTAAGAAGTTCTGTAGACATTAAAATAATTTCCAGCATTTAAGTTTCTAACGTAATTGATATTTAAAAGATCAAATCGAAAGTTATTTTTGCCATCAGTCGTAGACCAGTTATAATTAATTCCTCCTGAGAGACTTGACTTGTCTAATCCAATATTTTTTTGATTGGTTAGACCCGTACTAATTTGAGTTGAAGGAAACATTTCTTTCTTAATAATATTTTTCGTATTCAGAGGGAAGAAAATCCGTGGAATGTTCAGTTTTATATCACCTCCAAATTCAAAAATATTAAAAAATACATTATTTGGGTTTGCAAAATCTTTTGAAGAACCAATGTTTCCACGTGTTGAAATTTCTAGATTTTCGGCTCTTCTAAAAACATTTCGCCAAGTAAAGGACATTCTACCACTAATTCCAAATTGTTGAATATCAGAAGTAGTGATATCAATTGATGGTTGCCAAAGGAATCTTTTTTTGTTTACCAAATAGATATTAGTAATCAAAGAAGTTTTGGTAGAGTCACTGGCATCTTCGATGTATTCAATATTTGGATAGTTGAAAACACTAAGATTGTTTAAAGATTTTGAAGTTAAAGTTCGGTCGGTATCGCTAAATAAACTTCCTTTCGCTATAAAAATAGAATTCAGCAGTGCTTTTGGTTTGTATTGTAATTTGCCAGTACTGTAAAAATTATAACCTTTATATTTAATGCTATCGTTTACCTGATTTCTTATTTTTCGGGAATTGCTGTTGGTAAAAATGTTGACTTCACTAATTTTATAAATCGTAAAAGGAGTTTTAACCAATTGATCTTCAATTTTTACGGTTCTGTCTTCGATTTTAAGAACAACTCCTAATTTATGATCTTTATCGTTTTGAATAGCATCAAATTTTACGTAATTTTCTTGAAAATGGTAAACACCACTGTTTCTAAATTGTTTTGTGATCCGTTTTTTTTCATTGTCAAAATTGCTGTATGAATACGGTTCATTTGGTTTAATGAATGATTTCTGTTCTTGTGAGAGATATAAACTATCAATTTTAGGCGTTTCAATTTCACGACTTAACGAATCTATTGTGTAAACGGCTCCTGTGGTTATATTGTAGGTAATTTTACCTTTTTTATTACCGATAGAATCAATTTTTGATACCACCGTATTTTTCAAGAACCCTTTGTCATAGTAAAAGCCAGACAAACGTTTTTCTGATTTTTCAACTCGCTTGGGGTCAATAATTACCGGCGGTTCTCCTGTTTTTTTTAAAAAATTATTAAATCCAGACACAAAAAATGATTCAGCCAAGCGCTCGACTTGTTTTTTCGATAAAATTGCGGTGAGGTTTTCTCTTCGATTTGGTTTTTTATCTAACCAAGCACGATAGGAAGAATCTGGATTTTTTCGCGCTAAATTATATAAACTCAATCGCAAAGGATAGGCAATGAACTTATTGTTTGGTTGTTGCGTTAGTAAATTATTGACGCGCTCTTCTTTAATTCGCTCATTATTGGCGAATATTTCATTTTTTACGAGCAATTGTTTGTTTTCAGGAACGCGCTTCACTAGTGAACACGAATAAAATAATGTTCCGATTACAAATAATAATGTTATTTTTGGTAAAATATTTTTCAAAGTCCTTTTTAAAAAGTTAGTCAAAAATACAATTTTTATGGTTAGTAAAAACCAAATTAAACTAATAACGAGTTTACAGCAAAAAAAATATAGAAAACAAGAACAACTTTTTTTCGTGGAAGGTGTTAAAGGTGTTCAAGAATTACTTGATTCTAATTTTGAACTGTATGAATTATTTACAACAAAAAAGGATTTTCTATCAATTGATAGAAGCAAAGTGAATGCTGTAACGGATGACGAATTGAAAAAAATTAGTGCGCTAACAACACCGAATAGTTGTTTGGCAATTTTCAAAATTCCAACCGTCGTCTCATTTGAGCAGAAAGGTTTGTTAATTGCTTTAGACAATATTCGTGATCCTGGAAATTTAGGAACAATCATTCGATTATGTGATTGGTTTGGAATTAAAACCTTGTTTTGCACCGAAGAAACGGTAGATATTTATAATCCAAAAGTAGTGCAAGCAACGATGGGTTCTATTGGTAGAGTCAATGTGGTTTATGGCGATTTGGATAAATTATTAGCTGAAACTAAATTACCAATTTTCGGAACCTTTATGGATGGGAAAAACATTTATAAAGCGAATTTACCAAATGAAGGTATAATTGTTATGGGTAATGAGGCCAATGGAATTTCCAAAACCATCGAAAAATTAGTTTCAGATCGCCTTGCTATTCCAAGATTTGGTGATTTACAAGCGACCGAAAGTTTAAATGTAGCGACGGCAACAGCAATAATTTTGAGTGAATTTAAAAGAGGAACTTAATGGAAAGCAAAGTTTACGAAAAAACCTCTCGTTTTCATTGCATCGACATTCCCTGTCCACGGACTTCCGGGTGTGTTGTCTCTTATTAATTCGTCATTCATACTAAAAACGCCTCGAATTGATGGCGAGAAAATAAAATATTCCGTATAAATGTCTATTCCGAAACCTGCTTCGTAGAAATTAGTCCACTTTGTTGTTCTGAATCGGTCGTTGTAATTATCATCTGGTGCGTCTGAATTACTTCCTAAGTTTAAGGCAGTAGAAACACCACCAATTAAGAATGGCCTTACATTTCCTGCACGTAAAGCTGAATATTTTATAAGGAAGGGGAAAAAGATATAAGTCGATTTTACTTCTCTTAATCTATCGCTTGTGTCAACAATGTTTGGATAGGTTAAATTTCTTTGAGTAATATATAAACCCGGTTCAAAACGAAAGTCGAAGTATTCGCCAAGTCTTAAATTTCCAATTAAACCTACGTTAAATCCAGTCGTCGTTCCCACTTGAATATCTTCTGTAACTGATAAATAATCAAATTTAAAGTCTAAGTTGTTAAAACCTAGGTAATAACCCCAATGTATACGTTGTTTGTTCCAATTTTCTTGATTGATTATTGGGTTTTTGTCAAATATACCGCCTTGAGCGAAAATGATTTGGGAGAAAAGTAAAAACGCGAATATTTTCTTCATTTTATTTTTTAGATGCTTGATAAATGGTTGCCACTCCAAAAGTTTGAGGTAAATGCTGTACATCTATAAACCCAACTTTTCTTAAAATATTGTTCAAAACTTCGCCAAAAGGAAATTCGTTTGCGGAATCTGATAAATATTTATAGGCTGATTGGTCTTTTGAGAATAGTCTTCCAACTAAGGGAAGAATTACTTTTGAATGAAACGCATAACCTTGTTTGAAAGGAAATTTTGTAGGAACCGAAGTTTCTAATATAATAAATTGTCCGTCTGGTTTCAAAGTTCTTAAAATTTCCGACAGTCCTTTTTCAAGATTTTCAAAATTACGCACGCCATAAGCCACCGTAATTACATCGAAATAATTGTCTGCATAGGGAATGTTCTCTCCATCACCTAAAACCATTTGTATTTTTGAAGACAACTTTTGAGCTTCAATTTTTTTCTTACCAATATCTAACATACCTTGCGAAATATCTAAACCAATGATCTCAGTTGCCGAAGTAGTAGCAAATAAAATAGCCAAATCTCCCGTTCCAGTTGCAATATCTAAAATAGAGGATGGTTTTTTTGATGCTACCATTTTTAAGATCTTTTGCTTCCATTTTGCATCGGTTCCAAAAGAAATTACACGGTTTAATCCGTCATAATTCCCTGAAATAGCATCAAACATTTGAGCGACTTGCTCTTTTTTACCTAATTCAGAATCCTTGTATGGCTTTATATTCTTAGACATTTTCTTAAATTTGAATCACAAAAGTACAATTAATAATCAATAACCTAAAAATTTCAACGTTTAACATACGTTAAAAACGTGAAGTCAAAAGCGTGTTTTTCGTCTTTAGAATGAAATTCCTCAAAAACCAATTTCCAGAGTTCTAAATCTATTTTTGGAAAGAAAGTATCGGCTTCTACAGTAGTATGTACTTTAGTAATTTCAATCTTTTGAACGATATTGATGGATTGCTTATAAATTTCGCCACCGCCAATCACAAAAACCTCTTCATTTTTAGGACAAAGCGCAATAGCATTCGTTAGGTTATTAACAACAAAACAGCCTTCTGGCGCTTTATAATCTTTTTGTCTTGTAATAATAATATGGGTTCTATTAGGCAATGGTTTTGGAAAACTTTCAAAAGTTTTTCGTCCCATAATAATAAAATGACCCGAAGTCAAGGCTTTGAAACGCTTGAAATCATCAGGTAAATGCCAAACCAATTGGTTGTCTTTTCCTAAAGCATTGTTTTCTGAAGTGGCAGCAATTATGGTTAGCATTTTATTAGATTTTAAATAGCAACAATTCCTTTAATATGCGGATGTGGATCGTAACCTTCCAAAGTGAAATCTTCGAATTTAAAATCAAAAATATTCTTTATTTGTGGATTTAAGATCATTTTTGGTAAAGGACGACAGTCTCGCGAAAGTTGTAATTCTAGTTGTTCGATGTGGTTGTTGTAAATATGCGCATCTCCAAAAGTATGAATAAATTCACCCACTTCTAAATTGCAAACTTGCGCAACCATCATAGTGAACAAAGCGTATGAAGCAATATTAAAAGGAACTCCTAAGAAAATATCGGCACTTCTTTGATACAATTGACAACTTAATTTTCCATCAGCAACATAAAACTGAAAAAAGGCGTGACACGGAGGTAAAGCGGCTTTTCCGTTCGCTACATTTTCTGAGAATGAAACAGAAGTATCTGGTAAAACACTAGGATTCCAAGCGGAAACTAACATTCTTCGGCTGTTTGGATTGGTTTTCAGCGTCTCGATTAATTCTGTAATTTGATCGATTTCTTCGCCATTCCAATTGCGCCATTGGTAGCCATAAACCGGGCCTAAATCGCCATTTTCATCGGCCCATTCATCCCAAATTTTAACACCGTTTTCTTGTAAGTATTTGATATTCGTATCGCCATTTAAAAACCATAACAGCTCATAAATGATTGATTTTAAATGAAGCTTTTTGGTAGTTACCATTGGAAAACCTTCACTTAAATTAAAACGCATTTGATGTCCAAAAACACTAATAGTTCCGGTTCCTGTACGGTCGCCTTTTTGAGTTCCGTTTTCTAGAACGTGTTTTACTAAGTCGTGGTATTGTTTCATTACAAAAATTTAGAATTTAGAATTTAGAATTTTGAAATTAGCCAATCATCATTCCGGCAATCGTTGCGGATAATAGTGAGGCTAAACTTCCACCAATTACGGCTTTTAATCCAAATTCTGATAATGTTTTTCTTTGATTTGGTGCTAATGAACCAATGCCACCAATTTGAATTCCGATAGAAGCAAAGTTAGCAAAACCACATAACATATAAGTGGCCATAATTACAGATTTGTCATAAGTGAAATGGATATTGCTTGCCATATTTTTCAATTCAGCTAATTGAATATATCCTACAAATTCTGATGCTGCTAATTTTACACCTAATAATTGCCCCATTAACATCATATCTTCTTTGGCTACACCAATTAACCACATTAATGGCGAAAAGACGATTCCTAAAATAGTTTCTAATGAGAATGCTTTGTAAGGTGTGTTGCGTGCGATGACATCATTTAAGCCTGTCCAGCCACCAATCCAACCTAAAGTGTAATTAATCATTGCGATAAAAGCGATGAAAACTAATAACATTGCTGCTACATTTGCAGCTAATTTTAAACCTTCCGTTGTACCGGTTGATATAGCATCTAAGATATTTGAACCAATTTTTTCTTTTGACACTTCCACGTCAGTAACAATTGATTCTGTTTGAGGATATAACATTTTTGACACGACGATTGCTCCTGGAGCCGCCATTACTGATGCTGCTAATAAATGTTTAGCGAATTCTAAACGTAGAACCGGATCATTTCCACCAAGGAAACCAATATAAGCTGCTAAAACTCCACCGGCAACAGTTGCCATTCCACCAACCATAACCAATAACATTTCAGACTTATTCATTTTTTCTAAATAAGCTTTAATCATTAAGGGCGCTTCGGTTTGACCTAAAAATATATTTCCGGCAACAGATAAACTTTCTGCTCCTGAAATCGATAGTAATTTGGTTAAAACTGTTGCTAAGCCTTTTACAACTACTTGAATTACGCCTAAATAGAATAATAATGAAGTTAATGCTGAGAAAAATATAATAGTTGGTAATACTTGAAATAAGAAAATAAATCCAAAACTTTCTATGTTCATCATTCCGCCTAAAAGGAATTCACTTCCTGCTCTAGTAAAATCAAGAACTAAGACGAATAAATTCCCAACAAATTCAAATCCAGCTTTTACAAATGGAACTTTTAAAACGCCAATCGCTAAAAGTAATTGAGCAGCGATTCCGATTCCAACAGTTTTCCAATTGATGGCTTTTCTGTTGCTGCTGAATAAATAGGCGATAGCTAAAAGCGATATCATTCCTAAAAGTCCTCTCCAAACACTGGTAAAAGAAATTCCTTGGCTTTTTATTAGTTTAACGTCTGTCGTTTTCTGAATTTTTTTGTTTGATGCAAAAAAAGAATATGCCTTTCCTTTATTTTTTAAAGTTAAAGTAGAATCCGTTTTTGTCTCAATAGCAAAACGCTTTGTAGGAGAATCCGATCCGTTTTCGAAAAGAAAAATATACTTATCTTGAACTAAATAATCGCCTTTTTGATTTAAACTGTCTGTTGAAAGTTGTAATTCATAACTTCCGCCTTTTAATTCTAAATAATCTTTCTCTGAAGAAGAAAGCTGCCATTTTTTTTCAATTTCTTGAGCGGACATAGTAAAGCTAAAAAGTATAGCGATTACGTAAAATATATATTTATGCATAAATAAGTTATTATATTTTTCTAGGATTCTTTTTTTGAAATTTCGTCTCTAATTTTTGCTGCTTTTTCGTAATCTTCGTTTTGAACGGCTCCTTCAAGCTTTTCATATAATTCTTTTAGGGAATATCCCGAATAACTATCGGCTGGAATTATAATAGCATCATCGTCTTCCAATCCGAAAGTTTCTGGAGTAGAAAGAATATCTTCAGATTCCTCATCCGATTTTTCTAAGTCTGATGGATTGATGTTTAAGTAAATTCCGGCTTTGTCTAGTATGTTTTTGTATGTGAAAATAGGTGCACTAAAACGAAGTGCTAAGGCAATAGCATCGGATGTTCTGGCGTCAATTATTTCTTCGATTTTGTCTCTTTCACAGATTATGCTGGAGTAAAACACACCATCAACTAATTTATGAATAATAACTTGTTTGACAACGATATCAAACCGGTCAGCAAAGTTTTTAAACAAATCGTGTGTTAAAGGGCGAGGCGGTTTGATTTCCTTCTCAAGTGCTATTGCAATTGATTGTGCTTCAAAAGCGCCAATTACAATAGGTAATTTCCTGTCGCCATCTACTTCGTTTAAAATCAAGGCATAAGCGCCATTTTGTGTTTGGCTATATGATATTCCTTTTATGGTTAATTTTACAAGACTCATTTTTCTAATGTTCAGTAATAGGTGTTCGTTTTGTTTTGATAGTCCAAGGATTCCCAAAGACTATTTCTTACCCCGAAATTTCGGGGCTGCTTAAAGCGTTATACTTTTTTTAAAAGATTTAGCGAAAAGCAGGAATATGGATGGCAAAAATACGCAAACCTTTCGCTCCTACAAATAAAAAAAGAGCTATCTAAACAAAGATAACTCTAATTTTAATATAATTTATTTTTTGAACCGCTAAATAACTAAGCGTTACTAGCTTTAAATGCTTTTAATTTTTCAATTAATTGCGGAACTACGGTAAATGCATCGCCTACAATTCCATAATCTGCTACTTTAAAGAAAGGTGCTTCTGGATCGGTATTGATTACAACTTTTACTTTTGAAGAGTTAATTCCTGCAATATGTTGGATTGCTCCCGAAATTCCGATAGCAATATATAAGTTAGCGGCAACTGGTTTTCCTGTTTGCCCAACGTGTTCGCTGTGAGGTCTCCATCCAATATCTGAAACTGGTTTTGAACAAGCTGTTGCTGCTCCTAAAACGGATGCTAATTCTTCGATCATTCCCCAATTTTCTGGACCTTTCATTCCACGACCTGCAGAAACAACGATTTCAGCATCAGCAATAGTTACTTTTCCTGAAACTTTTTCTACACTTTCCACTTTAATACCAAAATCGGCATCATTTAATGAGGGCGCAAAACTTTCTTCCGCTAAAGTTGAAGCAGATTCTTTTAATCCGAAAGAGTTTTTTGCAATTCCCAAAACTTTTATTGGAGTGGCAATTTCGGTAACATTGAAAGCTTTGTTTGAAAATACTGTTCTTTTTACTTGGAAAGGCGATGTACTTTCTGGTAAAGCTACGACGTTTGAAACGTAACCAGCTTCTAAAGCTACAGCCACAAGTGGTGCTAAGTATAAACTATTTGTAGAAGTTGAAACTAAAACAATTTGAGTTCCTTCTTTTTTAGCTGCTTGTACAATAACATCGGCATAAGCTTTTGCACTGAAATTATTTAATTTGTCGTTAGTTACTGTTAATACTTTATCAACTCCGTAAGCTGCTAAAGCACTATTGTCTGCATTATTAATTGTAACAGCAGTAACAGTTGTTCCCATTGAAGCGGCTACTTTTTTTGCATAAGAAGCTAATTCTAAGGCTACTTTTTTTATTTTTCCTTCTGCGGATTCCGCGTATATTAATATTGACATAATTATTTTAGATTTATGATTAACGATTTTAGATTTTAGAAGTTTAAGTTTGGAGTGCTAGCTGCAATCTCAAATTTACGTTCTTCAATCTTAAATCACTTTAGCTTCGTTGTGTAATAAATTGATTAATTCGTCAATATTATCAGGACTAATTAATTTAACAGCAGATTTTGCAGCTGGTTTTTCATACTTAACTGCTTTTGTAGCAGCAGCGTCTCCAGTAGGTTCTACTATTGTTAAAACTTTAGAACGCGCCATCATAATTCCTCTCATATTTGGAATACGTAAATCTTTTTCTTCTACAAGTCCTTTTTGTCCTCCAATAATTAAAGGTAAACTTGCTGAAAGGATTTCTTTACCACCGTCGATTTCTCTTGTTACTTTTGCTTCATTTCCGTTTACGTCGATACCAACGCAAGCGTTTACAAAGTTGTAGCCTAATAAACCAGCAACCATTCCCGGAACCATTCCTCCGTTATAGTCTAAAGATTCTTTTCCGGCAATTACTAAGTCATATCCACCGTTTTTAATAACTTCAACTAACTGTTTTGCAACAAACATTCCGTCTGTTGGATTTGCGTTGATTCTAATTGCTTCATCAGCACCAATGGCTAAGGCTTTTCTCAAAGTAGCTTCAGCATCTGGGCCGCCTACATTAACAACCGTTACACTTGCGCCTTGTTGCTCTTTAAACCAAACCGCTCTAGTTAAACCAAATTCATCATTTGGGTTGATTACAAATTGTACACCATTAGTGTCAAATTCACTATCACCGTTGGTGAAATTAATCTTTGAAGTAGTATCAGGTACGTGACTGATGCAAACTAATATTTTCATTTTGTATGTATTTAAAATTGTATTTTACAGCTACGAAATTACAAAATAAAATGAAATAAAAAACTATGCACGCATAATAAATATGAAATTTCTACGTAAAATAGCTTTTTTTTGATGATAATGTAATTTAAGGTGGTTGAACTCCCTTTTTTTGAGTAGTTTTACAACTAATTCGCTTGTTTGGAAATAAAAATGATTTTTTTCGATTACAGAGATCAATAATTTTATTTTTACTATTTTTGCGAATCATAATTCAATAGAAATTAATTTTATGAGAACTATACAGTTTAGAGAAGCTATTTGTGAAGCGATGAGCGAAGAAATGCGTCGTGATGAAACAATATATTTAATGGGTGAAGAAGTAGCAGAATACAATGGAGCTTATAAGGCTTCAAAGGGAATGCTAGATGAATTCGGTCCAAAACGTGTTATCGATACGCCAATTGCAGAGTTAGGTTTTGCAGGAATTGCTGTTGGTTCAGCGATGAATGGTTGTCGTCCTATCGTAGAATTTATGACATTCAACTTTTCATTAGTTGGGATTGATCAAATTATCAATAACGCTGCAAAGATGCGTCAAATGTCTGCGGGTCAGTTTCCAATGCCAATGGTTTTCCGTGGGCCAACTGCTTCTGCTGGGCAATTAGGAGCAACACATTCACAAGCTTTTGAAAACTGGTTTGCAAATACTCCAGGTCTAAAAGTTGTAGTTCCATCAACAGTTTATGATGCCAAAGGTTTATTAAAAGCGGCTATTCGTGACAACGATCCAGTTATTTTTATGGAGTCGGAACAAATGTATGGCGATAAAGGTGAAGTGCCAGAAGGAGATTATATTATTCCTTTAGGTGTAGCTGATATTAAAAGAGAAGGAACAGACGTAACAATCGTTTCTTTTGGTAAAATAATAAAAGAAGCATTTATTGCAGCAGACGAATTAGCTAAAGAAGGAATTTCTTGTGAAATTATCGACTTAAGAACGGTTCGCCCGATGGATTATGATGCGATTATCAATTCAGTTAAAAAAACAAATCGTTTAGTAGTTTTGGAAGAAGCTTGGCCTTTTGCGTCAGTTGCTTCAGAGATTACTTATATGGTTCAAGAAAGAGCTTTTGATTTCTTAGATGCTCCAATTCAAAGAATCACTACAGCAGATACTCCAGCGCCATATTCACCAACTTTATTAAAAGAATGGTTGCCTAATGCGCAAGATGTAATTAAAGCTGTAAAGAAAGTTACATACAAATAAGAAATAACTTATTATATTTGGAGCTTCATTAGTAATTCGCTGATGAAGCTTTTTTTTCCAATATGAAGACAAAAATTTTATTATTCTTTTTATTCCTTTCGGCAACTATTATAGGTCAAACTAAAGTAGGAGGAAAAGTGGTGGATGACTTTGGTGATCCTGTAGCTTTTGCAAATGTGGTTTTTAAAAATTCAAAAGAAGGTGTAATCACCGATGAAAATGGAAACTTCTATTTTGAATCGAAAGAAAATTATCCAATTCTTATGATTTCTTTCGTGGGTTATCAAACTAAAGAAGTCAAACTAAAGCCAGGCCTAAATAAAGGTTTAAGAATTGAATTAGTTTATGGTACCGAGCTAAAAGAGGTAATCGTTTACACCGGAAAAACCTCAAAGAAAAACAATCCAGCCATTGATATTCTAAGAAAAATATGGGAACGCCGCAGAAAAAATGGACTCAAAATGTTCAAGCAATATCAATATGATAAATATGAAAAGGTCGAATTTGATTTAAATACAATCGATTCTGCTTTTATGAATAGCAAAGTTTTTAAAGGAATGGAGTTCGTTTTTGACCAAATTGATACCTCCAAAATTTCCGGAAAAACCTTTTTACCGATCTTCATTAATGAAACGCTAAGCGAAATGTATGGCGATAATGAAACTAAAAAAACTAAAGAAATTACTAAAGCTAACAAAAACTCAGGTTTTGGCTCTGGTGATGGTGTGAATGCGTTCATTAAAGATTTGTATGCGGATTATGATATTTATAATAATTACCTAAAATTCTTTGATAAGGATTTCGTAAGTCCGTTATCGCGCACCGGAATTAATGTCTATAATTATGTTTTAAATGACAGTATGTTTATCGATAATAAATGGTGTTATAATATTGTTTATTATCCAAGACGTAAAAATGAACTGACTTTTAAAGGGGATTTTTGGGTAAATGATACCACTTTTGCTATAAAGAAAATTAACTTAGAGGCTAGTAAAAGCGCTAACATCAACTGGGTAAAAGAAATTTATATCGAACAAGAATATGAGGTTTTAAACGATTCTGTTTTCTTGTTGAAGCGTGATTATATGATGTCTGATTTTAGTTTTTCGAAAAAAGAAGAATCAAAAGGAATGTATGGAAAGCGTACAACATTAGCTAAAAATCATAAATTCGACATCAAAAAAGACGACAAATTCTATAAAGAAGAAGTTAATTTTTATGACAACGAGGTGTTCAATCGATCCAATGATTATTGGGCCGAAAATCGGTTTGAAGCGCTCAACAAAAACGAACAAGGAATTTATAAAATGTTAGACACTTTAAAAGTAGTGCCTCGTTTTAAACGAATTTATAATTTAGCCTCTATTTTAGGAAGCGGTTATATTGAAATTCCGAAACTAAAAATGGATTTTGGTCCCATATTTTCAAGTTTTGGCTATAATGATGTAGAAGGGCAACGACTTCGAATTGGCGGTAGAACTTACTTCGGTCCGAACGATACTTGGCGAATTCAAGGCTATACAGCTTATGGATTTAAAGATAATAAATTTAAATACGGTCTTTCTGGAAAATGGATGGTCGAAAAGAAAAATCGAATTATTCTCTCAGCAGGAAATCGTCGCGATGTGGAACAAATAGGAGTTAGTTTAACGTCTTCAAATGATGTTTTAGGAAGAAGTTTCGCATCATCATCTTTCTTTTCAAGTGGTAAAAACAATAAACTAACATCTGTTAATTTTTCAACACTTGGATTCGAAATTGAACCCGTTAAAAACTTCACCTTTCAAACCAATTTATCGTATCGAACGCTGAAATCAGCATCAAACGAATTTAGTTTGGATTATTACACAGATAATACTTACACAACTACAAACAGTGAGATAAAGCAATCGGAAATTAACCTAGTAGCTGAATTTACACCAAATCGAAGAACAGTTGGTTATGGCGTAGAGCGCACAGAAGTGGATAATAATTACGCAAGATTGTTCTTAAGCTATAGTCAAGGATTAAAAGGAGTTTTAGACAGTGATTTTGATTATCAAAAATTACAATTTTATTATCGTCAACCTGTTTTAATTGGTGGTTTCGGTAGATTATTTACAACGGTAGAATTAGGAAAAACATTCGGTCAAGTGCCTTTAGGGTTGATGGGAGTAATTCCCGGAAACCAATCGTATTTCATCATAGATAATACCTATAATTTGCTAGATTACTACGATTTTGTAGCTGATGAATATGCTTCGTTGCATTTTGAACACCATTTTAATGGTAGATTATTTTCAAGAATTCCGCTTTTAAGAAAATTAAATTGGAGAGAAATCATCGGTATAAAAGGAGTTTACGGAACGGTTTCCGATGAAAATCGCTTAATCAATGCTTCGGGATTAGTATATCGTGCACCGGAAGACGTTTATTGGGAATATAATGCAGGTATTGGAAATATCTTCAAAGTATTGCGTATCGATTTCGCTTGGCGCGGAAGTTATTTAGACATTCCAGAGGCTAATAAATTTACCGTAAAAGCTTCATTCGGATTCTATTTTTAATAAGATGTTTTTTTCGCAAAAGTCTTTTGTTCTAGTGATTTATAATAGTACCTTTGCAACCCTTTATTTAAAATAATAGAAAAAAATGACAGCAGATAAAGTTACTACATTTGATGTGTTAATTGAGATTCCAAGAGGAAGCAGAAATAAATACGAATACGATTTTGATTTAAAAAGAATGCGTTTTGATAGAATGTTATTTTCGTCAATGATGTATCCAGCAGATTATGGATTCATTCCAGAAACATTAGCATTAGATGGTGATCCGTTAGATGTTTTGGTTTTGGTAAATGAGCCAACTTTTCCAGGTTGTGTAATGGAAGTGAAGCCTATCGGTGTTTTCCATATGGCAGACGAAAAAGGTCCAGATGAGAAAATTATTTGTGTGCCCGTTTCAGATCCAATTTGGAATACGTTAAACGATTTAAGCGATTTAAATCCGCACTTAGTAAAAGAAATTGAACACTTTTTCCAAGTATACAAAGATTTAGAAAATAAAAAAGTTGATGTAGGAGGTTGGGGAGATGTAAACGAAGCGAAAGACATTTTAGTAAAATGTACCAATCGCTTCAACGAAATTGAAAACAAACCAGAAGGATTATTTAGCATTAGATAATTTCTTGATTTATATTTAAAAAAGGCAATATTTTATACGAATATTGCCTTTTTTGTTTATTTTTGTTAATAGAATATTAAAATTATTAAACAAAACTAAATAAACTATTTATGGAATCAATGATAATTTATGTGCCAATTGTAATGGCCGTTATCGGTTTGCTTTTTATGTATGCCAAAAGATCTTGGGTCTTAAAACAAGATCCCGGAGACGGAAAAATGAAAGAAATTTCTGATTACATCTATGAAGGTGCGTTAGCTTTCCTAAAAGCAGAATACAGATTGCTAACCTTCTTCGTTATCGGTGCAAGTATCGTTTTAGCAATCGTTTCTCAGTTTGTAGAAACAACAAGTATATTAATTGTAGTTGCCTTTATTTTCGGAGCTTTCTTTTCAGCATTAGCTGGAAATATGGGAATGAAAATTGCAACAAAAACAAACGTAAGAACTACGCAAGCAGCTCGTACAAGTTTACCACAAGCATTAAAAGTTTCTTTTGGCGGTGGAACAGTTATGGGATTAGGTGTTGCCGGTTTAGCCGTTCTAGGTTTAACCGCTTTCTTTATTTTCTTTTATCACTATTTTATGGGCGGCGTTTGGACTTCAACAGACCAAATGACTATCGTTCTTGAAACTTTAGCAGGATTCTCTCTAGGAGCTGAATCAATTGCGTTATTCGCGAGAGTTGGTGGCGGAATTTACACAAAAGCAGCAGATGTTGGTGCCGATTTAGTAGGTAAAGTTGAAGCAGGAATTCCGGAAGATGATCCGAGAAATCCAGCTACAATTGCAGATAATGTTGGAGATAATGTTGGAGACGTTGCTGGAATGGGGGCCGATTTATTCGGATCGTACGTGGCAACCGTTTTAGCAGCAATGGTTTTAGGAAATTATGTAATTAAAGATATGGGTGGAAACATCAGTGACGCTTTCGGAGGAATTGGTCCAATCTTATTACCTATGACAATCGCTGGTTTCGGAATTTTATTCTCTATCATTGGAACTATGATCGTTAAAATTTCGTCAGACGATGCAAAAGAACCACAAGTTCAAAAAGCATTAAATATCGGAAACTGGGTATCAATCGCCCTTACAGCAATCGCGTGTTATATTCTAATCAAATGGATGTTGCCAGAAACAATGAAAATGACCTTCTTCGGAGAAGGATTACAAGAAATTTCTTCATTAAGAGTTTTCTATGCTTCATTAATCGGATTATTTGTGGGTGGAGCTATTTCATCAGTAACGGAATATTATACAGGATTAGGTACAAAACCCGTTTTGGCAATCGTACAAAAATCGGCAACTGGAGCAGGAACGAATGTAATCGCAGGTTTAGCAACTGGAATGATTTCGACTTTCCCAACAGTTCTTTTATTCGCAGCGGCAATTTGGTCAACTTATGCTTTAGCTGGGTTTTACGGAGTTGCACTTGCGGCTTCTGCAATGATGGCAACCACAGCAATGCAATTAGCAATTGACGCGTTCGGACCTATCGCAGATAACGCAGGAGGAATAGCTGAAATGAGTGAATTACCAAAAGAAGTTCGTACAAGAACAGATATTTTAGATTCAGTAGGTAACACAACGGCAGCAACAGGAAAAGGTTTTGCAATCGCGTCAGCAGCATTGACTTCTTTGGCATTATTTGCAGCTTATGTAACATTTACAGGAATTGACGGAATTAATATTTTCAAAGCTCCAGTATTAGCAATGTTATTCGTGGGTGGAATGATTCCAGTAGTATTTTCTGCATTAGCAATGAATTCTGTTGGAAAAGCCGCAATGGATATGGTATATGAAGTGCGTCGTCAGTTCAAAGAAATACCAGGAATTATGGAAGGAACTGCAAAACCAGAATACGGTAAATGTGTTGAAATTTCCACAAACGCAGCTTTACGCGAAATGATGTTGCCAGGTATTTTAACGATTGGTTTTCCAATAGCAATTGTACTTTTAGGTAAATTGGTTTATGGAGATAACAACCAATTAGTAGCCGAAATGTTAGGGGGTTATATGGCTGGAGTTACCGTTTCAGGTGTGCTTTGGGCTGTGTTCCAAAACAATGCAGGTGGAGCTTGGGATAATGCAAAAAAATCATTTGAAGCTGGTGTAATGATCAATGGCGAAATGACATTCAAAGGTTCAGATGCCCATAAAGCAGCGGTAACTGGTGATACCGTTGGAGATCCGTTCAAAGATACTTCGGGTCCATCAATGAATATCTTAATTAAGTTGACTTGTTTAATTGGTTTAGTGATTGCTCCAATTTTAGGAGGTCACGGTGCTACAGATAAAACTTCAGCTTATTTAGGTGCTAACAAAACAGAAATGGTTTGTAAAGAAGGAAAATGCGATTTGTCTAAATGTGCAACAATGACAAAAGACGAATGTGCGAAAATGTGTGAAGCAAACGGATGTTCAGATGCGTGCAAAGAAATATGTATGGCACAATACGATGAAAGTGGAAAATATATCGGTGAAGAAACAGGGCACGTTCACGGACCAAACTGCAACCACGATAAAGCAGAAATCATCGATTTTAGAGTAGATAAAGTGAAAGATGCTAACGGGAACGTTAAGGCAAAAGTGACTTTGACAACAGTAGTAAATGGTAAAGAGACAAAAGAAGAAAAAACTTTTGAAGGGAATGATTTAGAAGTGGAAGCTAAAATTGCGGAACTTGGTAAATAAACCATTTTAAAACAAATAATTCAAAACCGTACAGCAATGTGCGGTTTTTTTATTTAAATTTAAACAAACAAACACAACTACAATGAAATTTAGAATTTTGTCTTTATTGTTGGCTTTTTCTATCTTAGGATTCGCACAACAAAAGCTGCCTTTAATTCCGATGCCAAAAAACATTGAGTATCAAACTGAATTTTTTATATTGAATTCAAAAACAGTTATTCAGATTGCTGATGTAAGTTCTTTTGAAGCTTTATTTTTGAAAGAAAACATCAAAGCACAAACGGGATTAGAGTTGAAAATAACTTCTAAAGCGACATCGAAAAATGCAATCCAATTAGAAATTCAAGCTGCTAATTCGCAAGAGGTAAACAAAGAACGTTACGCTTTGTCAATTGATGCAAATAAAATCAATATTGCTGCCTTCGCAAATCAAGGGTTATTTTATGGCGTGCAAACTTTATTGCAAAATATCCCATACGAAAATGCTAAAAGCGCCAAAATCCCAACATTAAAAATTACTGATGAACCAAAATTCAAATGGCGTGGAATGCATCTCGATGTGGGCCGTCATTTCTTTCCAAAAGAGTTCATCAAAAAATATATTGATTACATCGCAATGTATAAAATGAATACGTTTCATTGGCATTTAACCGAAGATCAAGGTTGGCGAATTGAAATTAAAAAATATCCGAAATTAACAGAAGTTGGTGCTTGGCGAACGGGTTCAATGATTGAACATTATAACGATCAAAAGTACGATACCATTCGTCACGGTGGTTTTTATACGCAGGAAGATGTAAAAGAAATCGTTGCTTATGCTCAAAAAAGACACATAACTATTGTTCCCGAAATAGAAATGCCAGGTCATTCTCAAGCAGCATTAGCGGCTTATCCTGAATTTTCTTGTACAGGTGGACCATTTGAAGTAGCGAAAATCTGGGGTGTTTTGGAAGATGTATATTGTCCGAAAGAGGAAACATTTGCCTTTTTAGAAGATGTTTTAACCGAAGTTCTAGCACTTTTTCCATCAGAATACATTCATATTGGTGGTGATGAATGTCCGAAAACCCGTTGGAAAAACTGCAGCCATTGCCAAAAATTAATGAAAGTGAAAGGTTTAAAAGACGAACACGAATTGCAAAGTTATTTCATCCAAAGAATAGAAAAATTCTTAAATTCAAAAGGCAGAAAAATCATTGGTTGGGATGAAATCTTAGAAGGTGGATTAGCACCAAACGCCGCGGTAATGAGTTGGAGAGGAACCGAAGGCGGAATAACTGCCGCGAAAGAAAAGCATTTTGCAGTAATGACTCCAGGTTCTCACGTCTATTTTGATCATTACCAAGGGGAACCCAAAAATGAACCCATCGCAATTGGTGGTTATACGCCATTGGAAAAAGTATATGCTTTCAATCCAATTCCAGACGAATTAACAAGGGAAGAAGCCAACTATATTTTAGGAGCTCAAGCCAATGTTTGGACGGAATACCTTCCAACTACGCAACAAGTTGAATATATGATTATGCCAAGAATGGCTGCGCTTTCCGAAGTCTTATGGGGAACTTCAAATCCTGAAAATTATAAAGAATTTGAAAAGCGAATCATCAAACATTTTGAATTTTACGATAAAAAAGGGATCAATTATAGTAAATCAATTTTCGAAGTAACTTCTGCAGTTCATCCGAATGATAAAGGCGTAGCTTTCGAATTAAAATCACCAAACCCTAGTGGAATTCGATATACAACGGATGGTTCTGAACCTATTTTAAGTTCTTCATCTTATACAAATCCGATTGTGATTACTGAAAATAAAACGGTAAAAGCCAACTATTTTGAAGAAGGAAAAGCGAAGAGTGCAACTATTGAGCAAGAATTTTTCATCAATAAATCAACAGGGAAAAATATTAAATTAGTAAATCCACCACACGAAAATTACTCAATTGGCGGAAGTTTTACGTTGGTAGACGGGATGAGAGGAAATCCTTCAAAATATGGAAGAGATTGGTTGGGTTTTTGGGGAAAAGATATGAATGCAACCATTGATTTAGGAACAACTGAGACGATTTCTAAAATCCAAATCAACACTTTATTAGGCGAAGGCAGTTGGATTTATTTTCCAAAAGAAATTCAATTTTTAGTTTCTTCAGATGGTGAAAACTTTAAAACAATTCAAACCGTTAGTCAAAAAGAAGTTGCTGCTAAAGGTGGAAAAATTGAAGTGAATTTTCCAAAAACAAATGCAAAATATGTAAAAGTAATCGCTATCAAAAATGGAATTATTCCGGAAGGAATGCCAGGTGCTGGTTCACAAAGTTGGTTATTTGTAGATGAAATAAGTGTAGAATAATGGCAAACAGAAGAAATTTTTTAAAAACAACAGCTTTAGCTTCGGCGGGTTTGGCTTTACAGGCGTTTTCTAGTAAATCAGAAAATAGCGAAGTGCAATCGATTTCAAAAAAAATAAATAAACCAATTGTGCTTTCCACTTGGCGATTTGGAATTGAAGCCAACGAAGCCGCTTGGGAAGTTTTGAAAAATAACGGAAGAGCTTTAGATGCAGTAGAAGCAGGAGTGAAAATTCCGGAAGGAAATCCAGATGAAAGAAGTGTTGGTTATGGAGGTCGTCCCGATAGAGATGGTCGCGTAACATTAGACGCTTGCATTATGGACGAATTTTCGAATATTGGTTCGGTCGCTTGTTTGGAATACATCAAACATCCAATTTCTGTCGCGAGATTAGTAATGGAAAAATCGCCTCACGTGATGTTAGTGGGTGAAGGAGCTTTACAATTTGCCTTAGAAAAAGGATTCAAAAAAGAAAATTTATTGACCGAAGAATCCGAAAAAGAATGGAAAGAATGGTTGAAAACCAGTGAATATTTACCAAAAGCTAACATCGAGAATCACGATACCATCGGAATGATTGCATTGGATGCACAAGGGAATTTATCAGGAGCTTGCACAACGAGCGGAATGGCTTTTAAAATGCACGGAAGAGTGGGCGATTCGCCAATTATTGGGGCTGGATTATTTGTAGATAATGAAATTGGTGCGGCAACAGCCACGGGTCACGGCGAAGAAGTAATTCGAGTTGTGGGTTGTCATTTGGTGGTGGAATTAATGCGTCAAGGAAAATCACCGCAAAAAGCGTGTGAAGAAGCTGTAACTCGAATTGTAAAGCAAATCAAAAATAGAGGAAAAGAATTAAAAGATATCCAAGTGGGTTTCATCGCATTGAATAAAAATGGCGAATATGGTTCATATTGCGTCCAAGGCGGATTTAATTTTGCCGTGCACGATGCCACTGGAAACCGACTAATTGACGCAAATTATCATCTGAAATAATGAAGAAACTCGAAATCGCTTGCTTTAATTTGGAATCAGCTTTAATTGCTCAAGAAAATGGAGCGGACAGAGTGGAACTTTGTGCCGATATTCATCTTGGTGGCACTACGCCAAGTATCGACATTATTCAAAAAGCCAAAGCCAATTTAATTATTCCTATTTATATAATGATTCGGCCAAGAGGTGGGAATTTCGTTTATTTTGATACCGAATTTCAGCAGATGAAAGATGCAATTTTAAAACTAAAAACTTTAGCAATTAATGGTTTTGTTTTCGGAATTTTAAATGAAGACCATACAATTAATAGCAATCAAAATACAGAATTAGTAAATTTGGCAAAGCCAATTCTTTGTACGTTTCATCGTGCTTTTGATGAGGTAATAAATTATAAAATAGCTTTAGAAGAAGTCGTTTCTTGTGGATTTTCGACGATTTTAACATCAGGAACTTTTTCAAATGTAATGGAAGGAAAAGAAGTTTTGAAAGCGTTAGTACTTCAAGCTGAAAACAGAATTGTTATTATGCCTGGAGGCGGTTTACGTTCGACAAATATTTTAGAATTAGATGAATTAGTGAATGCGAAGTTCTACCATTCTTCCGCAATTACAGATGGAAGTGAAATTGCAAATCCACAAGAAATCATTGAACTTAAGAAAAGACTTTCTTATACTTAATAGATTAATATGTTTAGAAATTTAGTTTTAATTTGCTCTTTTTTATTCAGTTGTTTAGTAACAGCTCAGACTTCCCATCGCAACTTGTCAACTGAAAATTGGACGTTCAACAAACAAAACGATTCGCAAAAATACAAAGCCACAATTCCAGGAACCGTTCATACCGATTTATTTCAAAACAAAGTAATTCCCGATCCTTTTTTTGGAGCAAATGAAAAAGAATTGCAATGGATTGAAAACGAAAATTGGGAATATGAAACGAATTTTTCATTAACACCATCCGAATTTAAAAACCAAAACATCTATTTAGAATTTGATGGTTTGGATACTTATGCAACCGTTTATTTGAACGGAAATATAATTTTGGAAGCCAATAATATGTTTCGAAAATGGACAGTATCTGTCAAATCGAACTTAAAAAAAGAGAATAATCATTTGAAAATAGTTTTTCATTCGGCCGTTCAAAAAGGAAAAGATGAAGCGAAAAAAATATCCTATACTTTACCCGAAAAAGAACGTGTTTTTGTTCGAAAAGCACAATATCAATTTGGTTGGGATTGGGGACCACGATTCGTAACCGCTGGTATTTGGCAGAACGTGCAATTGAAATTTTGGAATGCTGCAAAGATTGATAATGTTCGTTATGATCAAAAATTGTTGAATAAAAAGAAAGCTTTACTGGATATTATTGTCACGATAGACGTTCAGAAAGCAGATAAATATCAAATTGATTTTGGTGAAAAAGCTTACAATTTCAACTTAAAAAAAGGAATAAATACCGTTAAAATACCTGTTGTATTTAAAAATCCGATTTTTTGGTGGAGTAATGGTTTAGGTGTTCCGCATCAATATGTTTTCCAATTTGAATTGCGAAATAATGACATAAAGCTGGAGCAAAGAGAATTAAAAATTGGATTACGCACGATTGAATTAATTCAGCAGAAAGATGATAAAGGAACCGGTTTTGCTTTCAAATTAAATGGCAAAATGGTTTATATGAAAGGTGCGAATTATATTCCACCTAATAGTTTTTTACCAAGAGTTAAAGATTCAATTTACAATTTATTAATCGAAAATGCTAGGAAAGCAAATATGAATATGCTTCGCGTTTGGGGCGGCGGTGTATATCCAGATGAGGCATTTTATGATGCTTGTGATTCTGCAGGAATATTAGTTTGGCAGGATTTTATGTTCGCTTGTGCGATGTATCCAGGCGATAAGGAATTTGTAGAAAACGTAAAACAAGAAGTAATTTATCAAGTAAATCGGCTACAAAACCATCCAAGTTTAGCAATTTGGTGTGGCAATAATGAAAATGATGAAGGTTGGCACAATTGGGGTTGGCAGAAACAATATAATTATAAAAAAGCCGATTCCACCCAAATTTGGTCGGATTATAAAAAAGTATTTCACGAAGTAATTCCGAATACGTTGGATAGTTTAGTTTCCAAAGAAAAGAATATGTATTGGTCTTCATCGCCGTCAATTGGCTGGGGAAGAAAGGAAAGTATGACGCAAGGCGATTCGCATTATTGGGGCGTTTGGTGGGGAAAAGAACCTTTTGAAATTTATAAAACCAAAGTGCCACGATTTATGAGTGAATACGGTTTTCAAGGAATGCCAAACATCGAAACTTTGAAAAAAGTAGTTGATGAAACCGACTTAAACTTCAATTCGGAAGCACTAAAAAATCATCAAAAGCACCCAATTGGAAATGAAACGATTAGAGAATATATGGAACGCGATTTCCAAATTCCTAATAAATTTAAGGATTATGTTTATGTTTCTCAACTGTTGCAAGCAGAAGGAATGAAAACCGCAATGGAAGCACATCGACTTGCAAAGCCTTATAATATGGGAACATTATATTGGCAATTTAATGATTGTTGGCCAGTGACTTCGTGGAGTTCAGTGGATTATTTCGGGAATTGGAAGGCTTTTCATTACCAAGCGAAACGGAGTTTTGAGAATATTTTACTTTCGGTAAATGAAGAAAATGAAAGCTATAAAGTGTATTTGGTAAATGATAATTTCGAAAAGTATTCGGATAAGCTGACTTTAGAATTGCTTTCTTTTGATGGAAAATTACTTTGGAATAGTGCAGGAAATATTGATGTTGCAGAAAATTCGAGCTCAATAGTTTTTGAAATTCCTAAAACTGATTTCTCAAAATTCGATTTGCATCAAGCAGTTTTAAATGTTCATTTTAAAAATGAATCATCAAACTATTTCTTCGTAAAACCGAAAGACTTAAAACTAACTAAACCAGAAATTAAAATTAAAACGATAGATGAATTTACATTGGAAATTTCTACAAATGTTTTAGCGAAAAATGTTTTTCTAACTTCCGAAAATGAAGTATTTTTTGAAGAAAATTATTTTGATTTATTACCGAATCAAAAACGAATTATTAAATTATCAAAATCGATTAAGAATATAAAAGTAAAATCATTATTTGATACGACGAAATAATAAAAAACTAAAAAATCCCGAAACTTGGGAACAGAAGGACAAATTTTAAATACAAAAAAAAACGCCTCAATTGAGACGTTGTATATTCTAGAATAAACCGTTTATTTCGGCATCAATTCGGTTGATGATATCTCCTAAATCTTCTGGGTTGTTTACAAAATCGATATTGTCAACATCAATGATTAATAAATTTCCTTTGTCATAAGTAGAAACCCACGCTTCATAACGTTCATTTAATCGGCTTAAATAATCAATTGAAATCGAGTTTTCATAATCGCGTCCTCTTTTGTGAATTTGACTTACTAAATTCGGAATAGAACTTCTCAAATAAATCAATAGATCTGGAGCACCAACTAAACTTTCCATCAATTCAAACAATGAAGTGTAGTTGTTGTAATCTCTATTTGCCATCAATCCCATAGCGTGTAAATTGGGAGCAAAAATATGGGCATCTTCATAAATCGTACGATCTTGAATGATGTTTTTTCCGCTTTCGCGAATTTGCAAAACTTGACGAAAACGACTGTTCAAGAAATAAATCTGAAGATTAAAACTCCAACGTTCCATTTGATGGTAAAAATCATCCAAATACGGATTGTCAACTACATCTTCATAATGCGGTTCCCATTTAAAATGTTTAGCTAATAGTTTAGTTAATGTTGTTTTTCCTGCTCCGATATTTCCTGCTACTGCTATGTGCATTATGGTAAAATTATTTTGTAATTAGTGATTTCATTTTGTGTAAAAATAGCTAAAATTCCATCGGCAAAGAAAAAATTAGCACCCAAATTTTCAGCAATTTTAATTTTATGAGCGTGCTTTGTTTTTATTTCGTAGTAATACAATTGATTCTCAAAACTGTAGAGAGCGACTTGCTCATTAATTAACTGAATCGTTTCAAAATTTGGAAAATTGCCTAAGCTTTCAATCGTACCGTAAATAGAAATGGAATAAAAATTATTCAAACTATCCAACCAATAAAAGTGCGTATAAGTCGAGTGATATTTTTTTATCGGACGTTCTAAAGCCGTCGAAATCCATTTAGTGGAACCATTTATCAAAGAATAAAGTCCAATTTTTGAAGTAATTCCGTCATAAAACCACAATTGATTTTGAGATGACAACGCAACGGCTTCGAGATTTATAGTGTTTGTTTGTAAATTGAAATCAATTTTTTTAATTTCATTCAATTGATTGTCTAATAAAACAATTGTATTAAAGTTCTTATAAAAAACGACAATTTGCAATGGATTTTGAAAGTCTACTTTCGTAATTTTTCCCAAACTTACATTTTTGTATTCGAAATTTTGCTTGGAATTGCTTTTCGAAAGTACATTTTCTTTCAAACTGTAATAATTTTGCTGGTTGTCAAACCCCAAGAACGTTTCGCTTAGTAAAATGATACTATTGGATTTTTCTGCCAATATAGGTTGTTGTGAAAAGGCGACTTTCCCCATAAAAAAAACGAAAAACACGAATGTAATACTTTTCCTAAACATTATTTAAACCTTTTTGATTATCAAGTGTCTAATATACTACAATAACAGAAAATTAGGTTATAAATTGTGTAACAAATAATGCATTTGAGAGTCTATATAAGTAACTAATTTATTCACAGATAATGAAAAAAATAATTTTAGCTTCGATTTTGATGCTTGCTGGACTTATTCAAGCTCAGGAGTTTCAAGGAATGGCGGTTTATGAATCAAAAACCAGTACAGCCGATATTACGAAAAGTTTTAGTGGTAATCGTGATATTACACCCGAAATGCAAAAGCAAATCGAAGAACGAATGAGAAAAATGTTTGAAAAAACGTTCATTCTTAATTTTGATAAAACAGCTTCCATATATAAAGAAGAAGAAAAGTTAGATGCTCCGGGCCAACAAGGTGGCGGAAGAATGATGTCGTCTATGATGGGCGGTGGCGGAACACACTATAAAAATGTAAAAGAAAAGCAGTTTTCAGTAGATAAAGAATTTTTCGGAAAAGAATTTGTAATTAAAGATTCTTTGCCAAAATATGACTGGAAACTAGAAGGAGAATCCAAACAAATCGGAAGTTATACTTGTTTTAAAGCTACGGCTGTAGTTAAGGTAAGTACATCTGATTTTAGAAATTTTAGACCAAAAAATCGCGATAAAAAAGAGGCTGATAAAAAACCAGAAACAGTAAAAGATTCTACAAAAACAGCAAAAACTAATTTTACTGACGATTGGGAAATGCCTAAAGAGAATACAATCACCGCTTGGTATTGTCCTGAAATTCCAATTAATCAAGGACCAGAAAATTACTGGGGTTTACCGGGTTTAATTTTAGAGGTTAATGATGGTAAAACGGTAATGTTGTGTACAAAAATCGTAATGAATTCAAAAGAAAAAGTTGCGATTAAAGCAGTTGGAAAAGGAAAACAAGTGACACAAAAAGAATACGATGAAATTGTGAAAAAGAAAATGGAAGAGATGATGGAGATGAATTCGGGTCCAAATGGACAACGAAGCATTAGAATTTCAAGATAATCGGTTTCAAGATGATGAAGAAAATACTTTTACTACTGATAATGGCACTTTCATCGAGTGCCTTTTCTCAAAATATTCGTTTCGAAGGTGCAATTAAAGATTCAACTGGTGTTGGATTGGATATGGCAAACGTGATGGCGGTGAATCAGCAAACAAAAGCGATGGACGCTTATGCGATTACCAATGAAGCAGGAAAATTTATACTGAATTTAAAAGCAAATACAGCTTATACAATTAAAGCGAGTTACATCGGATTTCAATCGTATGAAAAATCGGTTACTACAACAGCTTCCAATATGAACTTTCCGATTACTTTAAAGGAAGGAACGCAATTGAAAAATGTGGAAGTGGTTTACGAAATGCCAGTTACGATTTCAGGAGATACCATAATTTATAATTCGGACTCTTTTACTAACGGAACGGAACGGAAATTAGAAGACGTTCTGAAAAAACTACCTGGTGTCGAGGTAAATAAGGACGGTGAAATTGAAATCGAAGGGAAAAGAGTTCAAAAAGTGATGATTGAAGGGAAAGACTTTTTTGATGGCGACACTAAATTAGCTACTAAAAATATTCCAGCAGATGCTTTAGATAAAATTCAGATTTTACGAAATTATAATGAAGTTTCGAATTTAAAAGGATTAGACAATAACGAGGAAAATATTGCCATCAACATCAAATTAAAAGAAGGTAAAAAGAACTTTTGGTTTGGCGATATTACAGCAGGAATTGGTGTTGGACACGAAGAAGAACGTTATATTATTAATCCGAAATTATTCTTTTATAGTCCGAAATACAGTTTGAATATCATAGCAAATAAAAATAATATTGGCGAATTGCCTTTAACGGCTCAAGATTATTTCAAATTTACAGGCGGTTTTAAAAATATGATGAAAAAAGGAGGTTCCTCTTTTAATGTAGCTTCCAATGATTTAGGGATTTTAGGTCTTCGTAACAATCAAGCCGCAAATATTGAATCTGATTTTGGAGCGGCAAATTTCAGTTTCAATCCGTCAAAAGCTTGGACCTTGAGTGGTTTTGGAATTGTTTTAGGAAATAAAACCGAGATTGAAACAACTAATATCTCCAATCGTACCGATAATTTACCAGACGGAACCTCTCAAACTATTACAGAAAAAAGAGAAGATTTCACTAGACAAGACAGCAAATTGGCGTTGCTAAAATTGAGTTCAAGTTATGTTCCTTCTGCAAAGATGCATTTTGATTACGATGCTTTAGTAAAGTTGTCAGATCAAAAAGAAAACTCAAGCATTTTTTCTACGTTGTTGGCTGATATTTATACAAATAAAAAACAAAATCCATTTGCGATAAATCAAAACTTAAATTACTATTACACTTTAAGTGATAAGCATGTTTTTGCAGCAGAATTTCAACACGTATTTCAAGAAGAAGATCCGTTTTATAATGCTAATTTAGAAACACAACCATTTGTTTTGTCGGGATATAATGGTGCTCAATTGCGTGATGATGTCAATCAAAAACGTTTCGTGAAAACGAATAAATTAGACGCAAAAATAGATTACTATTATATGGTAACTCCAAAAAGCAACATCAATTTGACTTTAGGAAACACCTATTCGTACCAAAATTTTGATTCTTCTATTTTTCAAATTTTAGATAACGGAACACAAAATGATTTAACTGCAGTTGAAAATTCAAACAACGTAGATTACGCTTTTAATGATGTTTTTCTTGGTGTTCATTATAAGTTTTTGAAAGGAAAATTCACCTTCAATCCAGGTTTTAGTGTGCATCAGTATAATATGATTGACAACCAATTAGGAAGTTCAAACAAAGAATCGTTCACAAGAATTTTGCCCGATGTTTATGCGTTATGGCAAATTAAAAAATCACAAACGTTGACCTATAATTATTCATTTACTAATAATTTTACAGATATTAATAAATTAGCGGAAGGTTATGTGTTTTCAAATTACAATAGTTTATTTAGTGGAAATCGATATTTAGAAAATTCAACTTCACAAGTACATTCCTTGCGTTTTTTCAAATATAATATGTTTAATTTCGAAAATATTTTCGCAAATATATCGTATTCGAAACAAGTGGATGGAATTAAAAATAAATCTTTGTTAACAGGTGTAAATCAAGTTTCGACAGCCGTTAATATGAATTCTAATTTTGCAGATGAAACGTTTTCTGCAAGTGGAAATTATGGTCGTTCTTTTGCAAAATATTACAAAGCGAATGCAAGAGCAAGTTTCAACTGGAGTAAATTCAACAATATTCGTGTTTATCCTGACGGAGATTCAGATCCAAATAATAATCCGACACAAATACAAACTACGGAATCTTTTAACCAAAGTTATACCATTGGATTTTCTACCAATTACAAAACAATACCAAATTTAGGTTTATCTTATACATATTCGATAAGTGATAATTTTTCAGACACAATTTATACCGATAGTCCATCGTTGACTTTGGAATATTATTTCCTAGAAGCATTTTCATTTACTTCGGAATATAATTTTTTTCACAATTACAACAAATCAAAAACGATTGATAGTGAATATGATTTCTTAACGGCAAACTTAATGTATCAAAAGAAAGGAAGTAAATGGGAATGGAAATTATCAGGAACAAATTTATTAGACACCAAATCTTTAGACACCAATAGTTTCAGTCAATTAGGAGGAACTAGTAATTTTTCAAGTTATAGAGTGCAGCCACGATATTTAATTCTAGGTTTGAAATATAGCTTATAAATAAAAAAGGCCTGATTAAAATACTAATCAGGCCTTTTTTATTTTATTAATTTAGATTTTAAAAGCAGCTTTTACTTGATCTACGAAATCTAATTTTTCCCAAGTAAATAATTCAACAGAAACAGTTTTTGTTAAACCACCTGGAGCCGTAAACGTTTTAGTTACGGTTTCAGGAGTTCTTCCCATATGTCCGTAAGCAGCCGTTTCGCTATAAATTGGATTTCTTAATTTTAAACGTTGTTCAATAAAGTAAGGACGCATATCAAAAATGCTTTGTACAATTTTACTGATTTCACCATCGGTCATAATTACTTTTGAAGTTCCATAAGTGTTTACGTTGATTGATGTTGGTTCAGCAACTCCAATTGCATACGAAACTTGTACTAAAATTTCTTCAGCTACACCAGCAGCTACAAGATTTTTAGCAATATGGCGTGTTGCATAAGCAGCGGAACGATCCACTTTTGATGGGTCTTTTCCTGAAAAAGCGCCACCACCGTGAGCTCCTTTTCCACCATAAGTATCTACGATAATTTTTCTTCCTGTTAAACCAGTATCTCCGTGAGGTCCTCCAATTACAAATTTCCCTGTTGGATTGATGTGATATTTAATAGAATCATTAAATAAATGAGCATATTGAGGATTCTTAGCTATTACTCTTGGAATTAAAATCTCAATTATATCCTTTTTAATTTTTGCTAACATCGTTGGTTCGTCAGCGAAATCATCGTGTTGAGTTGAAACTACAATAGCATCAATACGAACCGGTTTGTTATCATCAGAGTATTCTAAAGTAACTTGTGATTTAGCATCCGGACGTAAATAAGTGATTTCCTTATTTTCTCTTCTTAAATCTGCTAAATCTTGTAATAATTGGTGCGAAAGTTTCAAAGCCAACGGCATAAATTCTGCCGTTTCATTCGTAGCGTAACCAAACATCATTCCTTGGTCACCCGCTCCTTGATCTTCTTTGTTTACTTTGTCAACACCTTGGTTAATGTCTGCAGATTGTTCGTGAATTGCCGATAAAACACCACACGAATTCGCTTCAAACATATATTCACTCTTAGTATAACCAATTTTCTTGATTACATCACGAGCAATGGTTTGTACATCTAAATAGGTTTTTGATTTTACTTCTCCTGCTAAAATCACTTGTCCTGTTGTAACTAATGTTTCACAAGCTACTTTTGATTCAGGGTCGAATGCTAAAAAGTTATCAATTAAAGCGTCACTAATTTGATCCGCTATTTTGTCTGGATGTCCTTCACTTACAGATTCAGACGTAAATAAATATGCCATAGTATAAAATTAAAATATTATATATATGGAAAAATAAAAAAAGAAAAAGTCGCGAAAAAGTACTAAAAGGAAGTGTTCCTGCTTTAGCATTTTTTTAACGAGGTTGCAATCAGTTCAAATTTTTCCTCTAAATTCTTTGCAAATGTATGAAATGAATTTGAATTTCAATTGGTTGTTAACTTTTATTTATAAAAAGACTTTTTTAACACAATATTTTTGGTTTATTGTTTGATATTTCATAAATTCATACTTTATTAACTTATTAATTACATAATATGAGAAAAATTTTACTTTTAGCTGTTGCTTTTTTCAGTGTTACTGCAAACAATTATGCACAAACTGTATTGTTTCAAGATTCTTTTGAAACGTATGCTGATTTTGCAATTAGTGGTGTGGGAAACTGGTTAACAATTGATATAGATGGTTCTACAACATATGCTGGAGGGCTTCCAGATGGTGCAGATCCATGGACTAATTCATTTTTACCACAGGCCTATATTGTTTTTAATCCAACAGCTGCGGGTGCCACAAACGCTGATTCTGGAACAGAATTAAGAAATTTTGATGCTCGTCCTGGAGGTCAAAAATATATGGCAAGTTGGGCGGCAGTTATGCCGGGTGCTGGAGCAGGAGGAGCGGGTCCTAATAATGATTGGCTAGTTAGTCCGGTTGTGGCTTTAGGAGCTTCTCAAAACGAAGTTAAGTTTTGGGTAAAATCTCTTTCATCGAGTTATGGATTAGAAACGTATAAAGTTGGTATCTATGTTGGTGCTGGTGTTCCAACGGGAGCTAGTGACTTTACGATAATCTCAGGAGCATCAGATTTAATAGCTCCATATAATACTTGGCAAGAAAAAACATTCAGTTTAGATGCCTATGCAAATCAATCAATACGTGTAGGAATTTTGTGTAATTCTGTAGATCATTACATGTTTATGGTTGATGATTTTAAAGTAACAACCACTGCTGTTGCAAGTGCAGATTCGTTCTTCTCTAACAATTTTTCAATGTATCCAAATCCGGTGGCTAACGAATTAAATATTGTTGCGAAAAATAACAATACAATTAATGCGATTAACATTGTAGATATGAATGGTAGAACAGTTAAAAACACTAACGATGCCGGTATGAACAATACTGCTGTTAATGTGTCTGATTTAACTTCAGGTGTTTATTTTGTTACTATCGAAACGAATGAAGGAACAGGAACTTCTAAGTTTATCAAAAAATAAATAATACCTTTTATTAAGATTAAAAAGATAAGGACTTCAGGTCCTTATTTTTTTTGCCTACTATTTTCGTAAATGCTTGTTTATTTTAAATGTGAATTACGATGTGATAGTTTTTAAATCTTATTATCGTATTTTTAATAACAAAATTCGGAAAATAAATCTATTAATTTTTTTATTGCAGAAAATAAATCTAATTTTGTCCCATCAAATAAAAACAAAGAGATTATGAAATTTACAATGTGCAATATGTGTATGATGATGTGGAAGCAACCGCAGAGGAAAACTATTGTGTAATTTCTAATTATAAACATACACTTTAACCTCTGCCAAAAGCAGGGGTTTTTTATTTCTAAAAATGTAAAATATGAAAACAGTAATTTATTATCCAAGACGATGTTGTCGAATGTGTAGCCAGTAAGAATACATTCGAAAAAAACAAAAAACAAAAAAAACCTTAAAATTTAAATAAAATGAGCACAAATAAATTTGCAACAAACGCATTACACGCAGGACACGATGTTACTAATAATGGTGGAACAAGAGCCGTTCCAATCTATCAAACGTCATCGTATGTTTTTAATAATTCAGATCACGCTTCAAATCTTTTTAGCCTTGCAGAAGCTGGTTACATTTATACCCGATTAAATAACCCAACAAATGATGTTCTTGAACAACGATTAGCCAAGTTAGAAGGAGGAATCGGAGCAGTAGTAACCGCATCAGGAGCTTCAGCAATTGCAACAACTTTATTGACTCTTTTAAAAGCAGGAGATCACATTGTCGCTTCGAATAGTTTATACGGCGGAACCTACAATTTACTAAACGTTACTTTACCAAGATTAGGAATTACAACAACATTTGTAGATCCGTCAGATGCAGAAAATTTCCTAAAAGCATCGCAGGAAAACACCAGAGTCTTCTTTGCTGAAAGTTTAGGAAATCCAAAATTAGATGTGTTGGATTTAAAAGCAATTTCAAAAATAGCAAAATCCTACAAAGTTCCTTTTATCGTAGATAATACGGTCGCAACGCCTTATTTATTAAACCCAATTGAACACGGAGCAGATATCGTGATTCATTCCTTAACGAAATATATTAGCGGAAATGGAACTTCATTAGGTGGTGCCATTATCGATGCTGGAAATTTCGATTGGAGTAACGGAAAATTTCCTGAATTTACAGAGCCATCAGCAGGATATCACGGTTTAAAATATTACGAAGTTTTAGGAGCTTCTTCCTTTATTGCAAAAGTTAGAATCGAAGGTTTACGCGATTTAGGTGCGTCATTAAGTCCTTTTAATGCCTTCCAAATTATCCAAGGGTTAGAAACTTTAGCCATTCGAATTAAAAAACACAGTGAAAATGCGTTGGAATTAGCAAAATGGTTGCAGAAGCAAAGTGAAGTCGCTTGGGTAAATTATCCAGGGTTAACTTCTTCGAAATATTATGATTTAGCTCAACACTATTTACCAGAAGGACAAAGTGGTGTAGTAACATTTGGTTTAAAAAGTGGTTTTGAAGGTGCTAAAAAAGTAGCCGATGGAACAAAATTATTCGCTCTTGTAGCAAATATTGGTGATACCAAATCTTTAATAATTCACCCGGCTAGCACAACGCACCAACAATTATCGGAAGCCCAACAAATTTCAACTGGTGTTTCTAAAGATTTAATTCGTTTATCAGTTGGTTTGGAGGATGTTGAAGATTTAAAAGCCGATTTAAAAGCAGTTTTTGAGAAAATTTCAGTTCCTAATAAAGTTTAAATTTTAGTTTGTTGTGAAGACTGTCGTTGGATTTTTCTAAAGGCATTCTTTTTTAAAAAAGTAGTATGAGCGCGATTCAAAAAATAATACTCGAAGATTTTCCATTAAGAAATGGAGTAATTCAATCCAAAATTGTGTTGTCTTATCAGTTGTTTGGTCAACCGATTGGAACTGCTCCTTTGGTTGTGGTAAATCACGCTTTAACGGGGAACTCTCAAGTAACAGGTGAAAACGGTTGGTGGAAATCATTAATCGGAGAAAATAAAACGATCGACACGAATAAATACACCATTTTAGCTTTTAATATTCCGGGAAACGGGTATCAAGACGAAGAAAATCAAATTGAAAATTATGGAGATTTCACGACGTATGATATCGCAAATTTATTTTGGAAAGGAATCGATTCGTTAAAAATTGATGCCGTTTTTGCAGTTATTGGCGGAAGTTTAGGCGGAGCAATCGCTTGGGAAATGGCATTCATTCGACCAAAAGCAATTGCGAATTTAATTCCGGTTACTACAAGTTGGAAAGCTTCCGATTGGTTGATTGGAAATGTTTTAATCCAAGATTTAATACTTAATAATTCCAAAAACCCAATTCACGATGCCCGAATTCACGCAATGCTTTTATACCGAACGCCCGAATCTTTTCAAGAAAAATTCAATTCGAAATTACAAAATGAAAACGGAATGTTTCAAGTCGAAAGTTGGTTGTTGCATCACGGCGAAAAATTGCAAAATCGCTTTCAACTTTCAGCCTACAAATTGATGAATCATTTATTGAAAACTACGAATTGTTTCAACCCATCAAATCCGTCTGAAGTTTTACAAAGTATCGCTTCAAACATTTATCTCGTTAGTGTTGATAGCGATTATTTTTTTACGGCTAACGAAATAAAAACGGCCTTTCAGGAAATCAAAAAACAGAAGAATAATGTGTTGTATCACGAAATTAAATCCATTCACGGACACGATGCTTTTCTGATAGAATATGAACAGTTAAACGCTTTTTTAAAGCCCATTTTTAACAAATAAAAACAAAAAATATGGCAACAATTAAAATAAATATTGTGCTCTTCGGGATTGGAAATGTCGGGAGCACTTTAATTAATCAAGTTTTAGAAAGTCAGAAATTTTTTCTTGAAAAAAGAAATATTGAGGTGCGATTTCCAATTATTACGAATTCCACAGTAGCTTTTTTCGAAAAGGAAGGAGTAAGAAATGAATGGGAAACAAACTTTGAGCAATTGGCAATTCCGTTTAAAATTGAAGACATTATTGAGTATGTTCATAATAATGAATTGGAAAATTTAATTGCAATTGATGCTACTGCAAGCTCTGAAATTATTTCCCATTATATTCCGTTAATTCAAAATGGATTTAATATTGTTGCTGCCAATAAAAAAGCGAACACGTTAGAGTACAGTTTTTATACAGAATTAAGAGATAATTTAGAAATTTTTGATAAAACGTTTTTGTATGAAACTAATGTTGGAGCCGGATTACCGGTTGTTCAAACGGTTAGAGATTTGCATTTTTCAGGCGAAGAAATAACCAAAATAAGAGGTGTTTTTTCAGGGTCGCTGAGTTATATTTTTAATAGATTTTCAAGTGAAAATTCTGCTTTTTCAACTATTTTAATAGATGCAGAAAAAAATGGTTTTACTGAGCCCGATTCTCGTGAGGATTTATCAGGAAATGATGTGGCAAGAAAATTATTGATATTAGCACGAGAAATTGAACAAGAGTTTGAGTTTTCAGATGTTCAAGTTTCTTCTTTGTTATTGCCAGATTTAAACGAAACGCATTCAAGACAAGAATATTCAATAAACAAATTACTTTTTGACAAGCCTTTTGAAGTCGCGAAAATTGCCCAAGCAGAAGATAATGTGCTCCGATATGTTGGTGAATTTGATGTGAAGTCTAAAAAATTAGAAGTTAAATTGGTTTCTGTTTCAAAAAATACTGCTTTAGGACAGTTAAAAGGGGCAGATAATTTAATTGAGATTTACACAAAATCATATGGAGAAATTCCTATTGTAATTCAAGGCGCAGGCGCAGGAATAGAAGTTACTGCAAGAGGTATTTTGAGTGATCTTTTGAAAATTGCTGATAAAATAAAAAGTAAGGAACTTATTTTGGCTTAAAATAAAATTTTAAAACCAAAGAATACGTTTTAATAATTCTGTAAAAACTACAAATTATAGATTTTAAATCTAATTAATTCAAAAATAAACGTTTATTTAGAAAATATTTCTTTTTTACGGAATTAATAGTAATTTTGACCTGTTCATAAAAATAATGATTGTTATCACGAAAGCTGGAGAGATTAGACTCAATGAAAGCTTGGCAACCTCTTATTCCTTTAATAAGAAAGGTGCTACATTCTATTCTTAATGCTGAAATTGTATCAGTATTTAGAAAAAGATAACTCAATGAAATTCTTTCCAGTTTCTTGATGACAATTTTATAAGTAAGTATATATGTATAAAATTGAAGAAGTTATAAAAGAAAGAATTCTTGTCCTTGATGGTGCTATGGGAACGATGTTGCAACGCTATAAATTTGAAGAACAAGATTTCAGAGGAGAACGTTTCAAAGATTTCGCTCATCCTTTAAAAGGAAACAACGATTTATTATCCCTAACACAACCCGAAGCCGTAAAAGCGGTACACCGTGCGTATTTTGAAGCCGGTGCAGATATCATTGAAACCAATACGTTTTCGAGTACAACCATCGGAATGGCAGATTATCATTTAGAAAATTTGGTTTACGAATTAAATTTTCAATCAGCCAAAATTGCTAGGGAAGTTGCGGATGAATTTAGTGATAAACCTCGTTTTGTTGCAGGTTCCATTGGTCCAACGAACAGAACAGCATCAATGAGTCCAGATGTAAATGATCCTGGTTTTCGTGCCGTAACTTTTGACGATTTAAAAACAGCTTACAAACAACAAATTGAAGCATTAATTGACGGCGGTTGCGATTTACTTTTAGTCGAAACGATTTTCGATACACTAAATGCAAAATCAGCTTTGTTCGCTATAGAAGAAGTAAAAGAAGAACGCAATATCGATATTCCTGTAATGGTTTCCGGAACAATCACGGATGCTTCTGGACGAACACTTTCTGGTCAAACCGTTGAAGCATTTCTGATTTCAATTACGCACATTCCCTTGTTGAGCGTTGGTTTTAATTGTGCTTTAGGAGCAGATCAATTGAAGCCATATTTAAAGCGTTTGGCACACAATACGCAATTAAATATTTCGGCACATCCAAATGCGGGTTTACCAAATGCTTTCGGGCAATATGATCAAACGCCAGAAGAAATGCGAGATTTAATTAGAGAATATTTGCAAGACAATCTCATAAATATTATAGGTGGTTGTTGTGGTACAACGCCAGAACACATCAAATTAATAGCCGAAGTAGCACGCGAATTTAAACCAATAGGTAGCGTCCTCGAAGTCTGATTGCAATGAAAAATATAATCGAAAATAGAAAAATAGGAGTACAAAATAAATGGCTAAATCTAAAAACAGATTTTAAACTGTTTTGCAATGAAGTCAACAAGCATTATAAGCGAATAAACGATGAGTTATACAACCAGTAAGTACCTAAAGTTATCAGGTCTAGAACCTTTAATCATAAACCCAGAATCTAACTTTATTAATGTTGGAGAACGCACTAATGTAACCGGTTCGCGTAAATTTCTTCGACTCATTAAAGACGAAAAATACAGCGAAGCACTTGCTGTAGCCAGAGAACAAGTAGAAGGCGGAGCTCAAATCATCGACATCAATATGGACGAAGGGATGTTAGACGGCGTTTACGCAATGACAAAATTCCTAAATCTAATTGCATCAGAGCCCGATATTGCTAGAGTTCCTGTAATGATTGATAGTTCTAAATGGGAAATTATCGAAGCGGGTTTAAAAGTAATTCAAGGAAAAGGAATCGTAAATTCAATTTCTTTGAAAGAAGGCGAAACTACTTTTAAGCATCACGCAAAATTAATAAAACGCTATGGTTGTGCTGTAATTGTAATGGCTTTTGATGAAAAAGGTCAGGCCGATTCTTTCGAACGACGAATAGAAATTTGTAAAAGAAGTTATGATATTTTAGTGGATGAAGTCGGTTTTCCAGCCGAAGATATCATTTTCGATCCCAATATTTTTCCAGTAGCAACGGGAATGGACGAACACAAATTGAATGCTTTGGATTTCTTTAGCGCTACAAAATGGATTCGTGAAAACTTACCTTATGCTGGGGTTTCGGGCGGAGTAAGTAATGTGTCTTTTTCTTTTCGTGGAAACGATAAAGTGCGAGAAGCAATGCATTCGGCCTTTTTATATCACGCGATTCAAAACGGAATGACAATGGGAATTGTAAATCCAGAAATGCTAGAGATTTACGATGAAATTGATAAAAATTTACTAGAACACGTTGAAGATGTTTTGTTAAACCGACGTGATGATGCAACCGAACGCCTTTTGGACTTAGCCGAAAGTTTTAAAGGTGATGTCAAAGTCAATGAAAAACGAATTCAAGAATGGCGAAATGGTTCTGTTCAAGAACGAATTACACATTCATTAGTAAAAGGAATTGATGAATTTATTGAAATTGATGTAGAAGAAGCTCGTCAATTAGCCGAAAAACCAATAGAAGTCATCGAAATTAATCTGATGGCCGGAATGAATGTTGTGGGTGATTTATTCGGAAGCGGAAAGATGTTTTTACCTCAAGTAGTAAAATCAGCTCGTGTAATGAAAAAAGCTGTTGCTTATCTTTTACCTTATATAAGCCCCCCAGCCCCCAAAGGGGGAGTTAAGGACAGTAAACATTGGGAAACTGCAAATCCATATAATTATGGATTGTTGAAAAAATTTGCTTTTGAAATGAGAAACAAACCAACAGATGCTGAAAAAATGCTGTGGAATGTTTTAAGTAATAAGGGAATTGAGGGACATAAATTCAGAAGACAACATATTATAGGAGATTTTATCGCAGATTTTATCTGTTTGAAACAAAATTTAATTATTGAAGTCGATGGTGCAATTCATCAATTGCCAGAAAACAAAATAAGTGATGCAGAAAGAACAAAATGGCTTTTAGCGGAAGGTTACAGGGTTATTCGGTTTACAAATCAACAAGTTTTGTTTGAACTAGAAAGTGTCATCAAAACAATAACCGCAAACTTGGTAGCTCCCCCTTCGGGGGCGGGGGGGGCTGGAAAAGTATTAATGGCAACAGTTAAAGGTGATGTGCACGATATTGGTAAAAATATTGTAGCCGTTGTTTTGGCTTGTAATAATTTCGAAATCATTGATTTAGGAGTAATGGTTCCGCCTGAAAAAATCATTGAAATTGCTATTAAAGAGAATGTAGATATAATCGGATTAAGCGGTTTAATTACCCCGTCGTTAGATGAAATGGTTTATTTAGCGAAGGAAATGGACAAGTTAAACATCAAAATTCCATTAATGATTGGTGGTGCTACAACTTCGAGAGCTCACACCGCTGTGAAAATTGCACCAGAATATGAAGCAACAATTGTACACGTAAATGATGCTTCACGAGCTGTGACGGTGGCGAGTAGTTTGCTTAAAGAGGAAACAAAAGAAAGTTATTCGAAAAATATTAAAGAAGAATATACCGCACTTCGTGAACAATATTTAAGCAGAAGTAGAGAGAAAAAATATCTGTCAATTGCCGATGCTCGTAAAAATAAATTTAAGATCAATTGGGAAAATTATTCACCAATTAAACCAAATTTTATTGGAACGAAAACGATTGATGTCTCATTTTCAGAATTAGTGCCTTTTATCGATTGGACACCGTTTTTTCAATCTTGGCAGTTGTTTGGAAAATATCCTGCAATTTTAACAGATGAGGTTGTAGGCGAACAAGCAACAGATTTGTTCAAAGATGCACAAGTAATGTTGGAAAAAATTATTGCTGAAAATTGGTTCACAGCAAAAGGAATTCTAGGAATTTTTCCAGCAAACACCATAAATGATGATGATATTGAAGTTGTCACTTCGAGCGGAGTCGAGAAGTTCTTGAGTTTAAGACAACAGAGTGCTAAAACAGCTGGAGCTCCAAATATTGCTTTATCAGATTTTATTGCACCAAAAGAAGCCAATATTCAAGATTATATGGGATGCTTTTGCGTTTCGACAGGTTTTGGAGTGGAAGAAAAAGCAAACGAATATGCTCAGCAATTGGACGATTATAATTCTATTTTAGTAAAAGCATTAGTCGATCGTTTTGCAGAAGCTTTTGCGGAGTATTTGCACTTAAAAGTGAGAAAAGAAATTTGGGGTTATGATGCAAATGAAGATCTTTCAAATGCCGATTTAATTCAAGAAAGTTACAAAGGAATTCGTCCAGCTCCCGGATATCCGGCTTGTCCCGACCATTTAGAAAAACCGACCATTTGGAAATTATTAGAAGTAGAGGAAAAAATCGGAGTAAAACTAACTGAAAGTATGGCAATGTGGCCCGCTTCATCCGTTTCGGGTTATTATTTTGCAAATCCTGAAAGTAAATATTTCGGATTGGGAAAAATAAAAGCAGACCAAGTGGCCGATTACGCCAAAAGAAGAAATGTCACCACGGAAGAAGCTACAAAATGGCTTGCACCAAACATATCAGAATAATTTTTTTGTATCCTGAATATTAAAGATAATTCAATATAAAATCAGATTATACAATATACAACAATACAATATACAATTTTTATAAATGAAAGTAACCCAACATATCGAAAAAGCAAATGGAAAGCCTTTGTTTTCTTTCGAAATTTTACCACCGTTAAAAGGACAAAATATTCAATCTATTTTTGATGGAATCGATCCGTTAATGGAATTCAATCCACCATTTATTGATGTTACTTATCATCGTGAAGAATACGAATATAAAGAATTGGCCAACGGATTACTTCAGAAGAAAGTCGTCAAAAAACGACCAGGAACGGTTGGTATTTGTGCTGGAATTCAAAATAAATACCAAGTCGATGCCATTCCGCACGTTTTATGTGGTGGATTTTCAAAAGAAGATACTGAGAATTTACTAATTGATTTGGATTTTTTAGGAATTGATAATCTTGTGGCACTTCGAGGTGATGCAGTCAAAAGCGAAACCTATTTTAAGGCCGAAAAAGAAGGTCACAATTATGCTTCCGAATTGGTGACACAAATCAGTAATTTAAACAAAGGAATTTATTTAGATGAAGATTTACAAAACACGAATAAAACTAATTTTTGTATTGGCGTAGCAGGTTATCCTGAAAAACATATGGAAGCACCAAGTATGGACAGCGATATTCATTTCTTGAAGCAAAAAATTAAAAATGGAGCCGATTACATTATTACGCAAATGTTTTTTGATAATCAAAAATACTTTGATTTCGTAGCTAAATGCAGAGCTTCGGGAATTACAGTTCCGATTATTCCAGGATTAAAACCTATTGCAACGAAAAAACAGTTGAATTTAATTCCACACCGTTTCAAAGTAGATTTACCCGATGATTTAATTATGGAAGTTGTAAAAGCAAAGGACAATGATTCAGTCAAGCAAATCGGTATCGAATGGTGTACCCAACAAAGTAAAGAATTAGTAAAAGCAGGAATTCCATTATTGCATTATTATTCGATGGGAAAAGCAGAAAATGTAAAAGCTATCGCTCGAAGTATTTTTTAGTTCGTATTGCAATCTTAAAGTGGTGTGAATTAATTTTTTAAGAGACTTTTGTTTTTTTATCCAAAGTAATCGGTGAATGACAGATAAAGGCGATTAAAAACGAATTATTTTTTAAAAAGTGCTTTTTTTCGAATATTTACGCATTTAATTGTTTTTTATAATTATAATTTTATTTCGTAACAGTATTTACACTCGTAATTATGAATAGTTTAAAAAAATGTTTTATTTGAAGTTTTTAATGTGGCTATATAACAGTATGTCAACCTTTTCAATATTTTTTATTTAAAAAAAAGTTGTACGTTTAATCCGATTTAAAAACAAAAACAGATGAAAAGAATTATTTACACATTCGTTATTTTATTCATTACACAGTTGAATTTCGCAAATGATTCAGGAAATTTACTTGATAAAGCTAGAGCATATCAAAAAGCAAAAAATTACACTGAAGCAATAAAATCATACGAAACTTATATTAAAATTTCAGGTAGTGAAGATTTAAAGGAAGTTTATGTAGAATTGGCAAATGCTTGTTTCTTGCAAGGAAATAAAGCGGAAGCTGTAAATCATATTAAAACAGCTATCACTAAGTATGGATTTAATGAGGATGAATTTATATATAGTTCAACTTTAAACGAAGGATTGTCTAAATACGCACTTTCAGTGGTTTATGATGAATATTTCACATTAAGAAAACAATATTTAGCGACTTTAAACTAATAGCGTATCATAAAATAAAAATCTCCTTATAATTTTGTTTGTAAGGAGATTTTTTATGTTTTATTTCGTTACTTTTTAGCTGTTTTCTCTCTGAAAATTTGTTCTAAATTTTTACTTTTTAATGCAATTTGTAAGGTTTTCAATCCGTTATCGTGTGCAAAATCAAACAAAACGGGACGCATATCAGTTGCCGTGTTGAAAGTAAGTTCCCAAACAAAATCGTGCGTATTTTTCGCAGCTTTCAAATCGACTAAAGTGATAAAATCAGCTTCAGTTACTTTTTTATCAAATTCTACTTCAATAATTTGTTCCGTTTCTTCTGCAACTAAATTGTTTAATTTCTTATCGGTTACAATTTTCCCTTTGTTGATAATAATGATGCGATCACAAATAGCTTCAACTTCTTGCATAATGTGAGTAGAAAGAAAAACCGTTTTGTCTTTTCCGATGTTTTTAATCAAATCACGAATTTCAACCAACTGATTTGGATCTAATCCTGTAGTGGGTTCATCCAAAATCAAAACATCGGGGTTGTGTAATAAAGCTGTTGCCAATCCTACACGTTGGCGATATCCTTTAGAAAGTGCACCAATTTTCTTATGACTTTCTGGAGTTAAACCTGTCAAAACAATCACTTCTTCAATTCTAGATTTTGGTGCTTTGTGTAAATCAGCATTAAAAGCTAAATATTCACGAACATATAAATCCAAATATAACGGATTGTGTTCCGGTAAATAGCCAACAGATTGTTGCACTGCTTTTTGGTTGGAAACGACATTGTGTTCGTTTACGATTGCATTTCCAGAATCTGCTGCTAGATAAGTCGTCAATATTTTCATTAAAGTCGATTTTCCAGCACCATTTGGACCTAAAAAACCTACAATTTCTCCTCTTTTAATAGAAAAACTGATACTATCCAGTGCTTTTTGATCACCATAACTTTTAGAAATATTTTGAACTTCAATAGACATATCTATAAATTTAAGTAACAAATGTAGAAAAAAAATAAACTTAACTTCATTTTCTTTTTTACTAACGACAAAATATACTAATTTTGTATCATTAAAATGAAAAACATTCAAATAAATAGCACAACGAATTGCTGGCATACTCAACAGAGCTAATGTTGGGAATTCTTTGTTTATAATAGTCACACCTATAATCAAGTCCCGAATTTTTTCGGGACTTTTTTTGTAGTAATAAAGTAGAATAGTTATGGAAAACAATAAAACATTACGTACTTGGTTAGATGAATTTCAATTAAATCATCCTTTAGTTATTGCCGGACCTTGTAGTGCTGAAACGGAAGAGCAAGTTTTGAAAATCGCACACGAATTAAAGGATTCTGATGCAACGATTTTTCGTGCGGGTATTTGGAAACCAAGAACGCGTCCTGGTGGATTTGAAGGAGTAGGTGAAATTGGATTAAAATGGCTGCAAAAAGCAAAAGCGGAAACCGGATTATTAATTGCCACGGAAGTAGCCACAGCCGCTCACGTGAAATTAGCATTAGCGCACGATATTGATGTGTTGTGGATTGGTGCCAGAACTACGGCCAACCCATTTGCAGTCCAAGAAATTGCTGATGCTTTGCAAGGAACTGATAAAATAGTTTTGTTGAAAAATCCAGTAAATCCAGATTTATCTTTGTGGATTGGTGGTTTAGAACGTTTATACAATGCCGATATTAAAAAATTAGGTGTTATTCACAGAGGATTTTCAACTTACGAAAAAACAAAATATAGAAATAATCCGGAATGGCAAATTGCGATTGATTTACAAAATCGTTTTCCAGATTTACCTCTAATTTGCGATCCTTCTCATATCACAGGGAAGCGCGCTATGATTCAGGAAGTGTCGCAACAAGCTTTAGATTTGAATTATGACGGATTAATTATAGAAACTCACATTGATCCAGACAACGCTTGGAGTGATGCGGCGCAACAAGTAACACCCGCAGCATTGAAACAAATGTTTGTTAATTTACGCGTTAGAAAAGTATCAGATGACGAAAGTGAGTACAACCAAAAAATGGCAAAACTCCGTTTACAAATTGATGAATTTGATGGGAAACTGTTAGAGATTTTGGGTAACCGAATGAAAGTAGCCGATAAAATAGGTGTATTAAAGAAAGAAAAAAATGTAGCCATATTACAAAACCAACGTTGGAATGAAATTTTAGGAAAAATGATTTTAGAAGGCGAAGAAAAGGGATTAAGCAATGAATTTGTAATGCATTTGTTTAAAGCGATTCATCAAGAGAGTATTACGCATCAAGAAAAAGTGATAAATAAGTAAAAAATTTTATAATATTTTTAAAATAAGTCAAAAAAAATTATAGTTTTGCAATCGTTAATTAACAAATAAACAATAAAATGAAAAAATTTTTACTTTTAGCTGTAGCTTTTTTAGGTTTTGCAGCAAACGCACAAGTTGATATGATTTACAAACACAACGGAGAAGTTGTGGAAGGAAAAGTAATCAGATTAGACGAATATACTGTTGTATTTAAATATGATGGTGAGGATGCTGAAAACACATTTGGTAAATATGCAATTGAAAAAATTGTATACGGAAAAACAAAACGTGTGGAAGAAGTAACTGAAAAAATCGTTGTTACAGGTGAAGCTGATTGGGAAAAAGTAGTAATTTTAGAAGACAAAGCTTATATCGCTGGATTAAAAAAAGATGGTGAAGTAAGAGGAAAAACCGGATTAATCAATTACCATACAGGAAATACAGGAGATAAAAAAGCAGAGAAAAAACTTAAAATGGCAGCTGCAGCAATGGGATGTCCTTTTATTTTGCAAACTGCGGATAAGTCTACTGTTGGTGCATCTTCTAATGGTTTAGGTGGATCTCAAGCAATTAAAAAAGGTATAGCTTACAAATATTAATATTTGTATAAATATGTTTCAAAGGCTGCTTTTTAAGCAGCCTTTTTTATTTACAATTTTTAACAAGAAAGACTATCTTTGCTTTATTACTAATTGAAGTGAAAAACTTCTAAATGCTATTTTTGAATGATAGGAATTGTTTATAAATCTACCGGAAGTTGGTACACCATCAAAACAGAAGATGGTGAGTTTTTGGAATGCCGTATAAAAGGTAAATTTAGAATGCAAGGTATTAAAAGTACCAATCCAATTGCAGTGGGAGATTTGGTTACTTATAATCTTGAAAATACTACCGATGTAACAACAGGTGTGATTACAGATATTCACGAACGCAAGAATTATATTGTTAGAAAATCCGTAAATTTATCGCATCACATGCATATTATTGCATCGAATATTGATGTGGTTTTTCTCTTAGTGACAATCAATAATCCACCAACAACCACAAGTTTCATTGACCGATTTTTAGTTACAGCCGAAGCCTATGGCATTGAAGCAGTCATTGTTTTTAATAAGATTGACACGTTTGACGAAGCTACTTTAGACGAACAATTATACATGCAACACATTTATGAGACTATTGGTTATAAATGTTTGCGCGTCTCTGCGCAAGACGGAACTGGAGTGGAAGAGCTAAAAGCCTTGATGAAAGATCGTGTGTCTATGTTTTCTGGCCACTCTGGTGTTGGTAAATCAACTTTAGTGAACACTTTAGAACCTTCCTTAAACTTAAAAACAAAGCAAATATCGGCGTCACATTCGCAAGGAAAACATACAACAACTTTTGCCGAAATGTTTGATTTAGCTTTTGGTGCCCAAATTATCGATACACCCGGAATTAGAGGTTTCGGAATTGTCGATATGGAAAAACAAGAAATGGGCGATTATTTTCCTGAATTTTTTGCTTTGAAAGACCAATGTAAATTCAACAATTGTTTGCATATTGATGAGCCTAAGTGTGCCATTAAAGAGGCATTGGAAAATGATGAAATTGCGTGGTCAAGATATAAAAGTTATACGCAAATGATTGAAGGAGATGAGGAGCAATATCGCGCGGATATTTATGATGCCGAAAGAAAAGCCAGCGACGAAACAAGGAAAAATTAGTGTTTAGTTGTCAGTATTCAGTCGCACACAGTTTGTCATTTCGCAGGAATCTCATAAAAAAGCGTCCAATTAAATTAGTTTATGAAAGCAGTTATTCAAAGAGTTTCTCAAGCCTCCGTTACGATCGAAAATGAGATTGTAGCTCAAATTCAATCAGGTCTACTTATTTTAATTGGTATTGAAGATGCTGATAATCAAGAAGATGTCAATTGGTTAACATCAAAAATTGGTAATCTTCGTATTTTTTCAGACGCAAATGAGGTGATGAATTTATCTATAAAAGACATTGATGGCGAAATAATCGTGGTTAGTCAATTCACCCTTCATGCCTCCACAAAAAAGGGCAATCGTCCTTCTTACATAAAAGCATCAAAGCCCGAAACCGCTATACCGTTATATGAAAGTTTCGTGAAACAAATGGAAGTAGAATTAGGTAAAAAAGTACAAACGGGTCAATTCGGTGCCGATATGAAAGTAGCTTTGATTAATGATGGTCCGGTAACGCTAGTAATTGACACAAAAAATAAAGAGTAAAATGAACATAAAAAACGCACAACAAGAAGTTGATACTTGGATAAAAGAACACGGCGTTCGTTATTTCAATGAATTAACAAATATGGCACAACTTACGGAAGAAGTAGGTGAAGTTGCCCGAATCATTGCCCGTCGTTATGGCGAACAATCGGAAAAAGAAAGCGACAAAAATAAAGACTTAGGCGAAGAACTGGCAGACGTAGTTTTTGTGGTTTTGTGTTTAGCAAATCAAACCGGAATCAATTTGCAAGAAGCTTTTGATAAAAAATTGGATTTAAAAACCAATCGCGATCACGACCGTCATCAAAATAACGAGAAACTGAAGTAACAGTATATTGTATATTGTAATCTGTATATTGAATTACAAAATGCGATCGGTATACATTTTATAGTGATACATTTTACAACAAAAAAATGAATTGGATTTTATTAATTATCGCAGGATTGTTTGAAGTAGGTTTTGCAACGTGTTTAGGAAAAGCTAAAGAAGCTACGGGCAATGCAGTCCTTTGGTGGTATGCCGGATTTTTAATTTGCTTAACAATTAGTATGGTTTTGTTAGTGAAAGTCACCAAAGAACTACCAATAGGAACAGCTTATGCGGTGTGGACCGGAATTGGCGCTGTAGGAAGTGTAATTGTCGGGATTCTAATCTTCAAAGAGCCTGCTACTTTTTGGCGTGTATTTTTCTTAACCACCTTAATTTTATCAATCGTAGGATTAAAATTTGTTGCCAATTAAATGAATATAAAACTTCAAAAATCAAAAATCAAAAATCGTCAATCGTCAATCAAAATCACGGGTTCCAAATCGGAAACCAACAGATTGTTATTGTTGCAAGCCTTGTTTCCACAAATTAAAATAGAAAACGCTTCAAATTCTGACGATTCTGATGTGATGCAAAAAGCACTTTCAAAATTAGGGCATACTAATCTTGTCGATGTTCATCATGCAGGAACCGCAATGCGATTTTTAACAGCTTATTTTGCTATTCAAGAAGGAAAAGAAGTTGTTTTAACGGGTTCAAATCGAATGAAAGAACGTCCAATCAAAATCTTAGTCGATGCTTTGAATTGCCTTGGAGCCGAAATTTCTTACGAAGAAAAAGAAGGTTTTCCACCGATTAGAATTCAAGGTAAAAAGTTAACAAATAATAAAGTCGCGCTTCCGGCAAATGTTAGTAGTCAATATATTTCTGCTTTGTTGTTAATAGCACCAAAACTTGAAAATGGTTTAGAATTGACATTGGAAGGTGAAGTTACTTCTGTTCCGTATATAAAAATGACCCTAGCTTTATTGAATGAAATAGGAGTTAAAACTTCTTTTATTGATAATAGTATAAAAATAGAATACTTAAGTCAAATTCCCCCCTCGGGGGTTAGGGGGCTTATTGAATCCGATTGGAGTTCGGCTTCGTATTGGTATTCGATCATTGCCTTGTCAGAAATTGGAACACAAATTATACTTTCATCCTACAAACAAAATAGTTTACAAGGCGATTCAGCTTTAGTAGAAATTTACAAGGATTTTGGAGTGGAAACAATTTTTAAGGATTACCAGCTATTTCTACACAAAGTTGAAAACGTTAAACCTGAAACGTTAAACCTGAAACTTAATAACTGTCCAGACATTGCTCAAACTATTGCAGTTACTTGTTTCGGGTTAGGAATTGCCTGTGAATTATCAGGTTTACATACCTTAAAAATTAAAGAAACCGATCGATTAGAAGCTTTGAAAACAGAACTTTCTAAGTTAGGAGCAAAAATTTCAGTTACAAATGACGCATTACATTTAGAACCGACTTCTGAGATTATTGAAAATGTTAGCATCGCAACTTATCAAGACCACCGAATGGCAATGGCTTTTGCTCCGCTTGCTTTAAAAACGTCGCTCACAATTGAAAATGCTGAGGTGGTTTCTAAATCCTATCCTACCTTTTGGGAAGATTTGAAATCGGTTGGGTTTATGATGGATTATTTTAGTTAACGTTTTACAATTTGAATTCGTTCCATAATTAAATGACTTTTTTCAGAAGAAACGGGTATAGAACTTCCGTTTTTCATCTGTAACGAACCACCATCAGATTTATTGAAAGACATAACTTCATCAAAGTTTACGAAGTAAGATTTATGAGTTCTAATAAATCGTCTGTCTTTCAGTAAGATTTCTTCAAAATTCTTTAAGTTGCGACTGACCAGATGCTTGGTTTTGTCTCGCATTTGAATTTCAGAATAGGCGCCTTCACCTTTTATATAAATGATATCAGACAGCTGAATTAAAATTAAGCTATTGCCACTTGGTACCGCTATTTTTTCAAAAGTTTCATTCTGAATGTTCTCTGCCAATGCTTTGAACTGAATGCTTTTTTGACGTTCTAATCTGGAAACGGCATTGATTAATTCTTCGGGAATAATTGGTTTTAATAAATAATCTAATGCTGATAATTTAAAGGCTTGAATGGCATATTCATTATAAGCAGTTGTAAAAATTATTGAAAATGTAATTTCCTTTTCATCAAAAAAATCAACTAATTCCAAGCCGCTATGGCCGGGCATTTCAATGTCTAGCAACACCAAATCTGGATTATGTTTTCTAATAGCTTTTACTCCTTCGGGCAAATTTTCGCAATCTGCCACAATTTCTACATTAGAACAATATTCTTGCAAGAGAAGTGAAAGTGCAATGCGAGCTCTTTTTTCGTCATCAATTATAATAGCTTTCATGTTTTTATTGTATAGGAATTTCAATAATGACAGTTGTTCCCATTGCTTGCTTGCTTTGGTTTTCTTTGTCAATGAAATTAATAGTTATTTTATGGGTTTTATTTTCGTTCAATAAATCAATTCGGTTTTGCATTGCTTTTGTAGCAAACGAATTATGTTTTTTGTTTTTAATATCGTTTAATTCGACACTTTTTGTGCGACCTATACCGTTATCTTCAATTTCAATTTTTATTTTATCAGTCACTTTTTCGAATAATATGGTCACTTTTTTAAAACCAGATTTATGCAACAAACCATGTTTAACAGCATTTTCTACATAAGGTTGCAAGAGCATTGCTGGAATTTTTTCATGCTCTAAATCAGCACTATTTACTGTTATAATTTCGTATTCAAAATCTTTATCAAAACGCGCTTTTTCAATATCTAAATACAAACTCATAGTTGTTATTTCGTCTGCAACAGAGATAAATTCTTTTTCCGTCATTTCTAAAATGGTACGCGTTAAATTTGAAAATTTAGATAAATAATTTACGGCTTGTTTTTTGTCGTTTGATAAAATAAAAGACTGAATTGTATTTAATGCATTGTAGAAAAAATGCGGATTCATTTGTGATTTTATGGCTTTTAATTTTGACTGATTTAGGTTTTTTTCCAGATTTATTTTTTCTAATTGCAACTTGTTTTTGTATTCTATTTTACGAATTTGCCATTTGTAATACATGTAAATTAAGCCTAGAAACAGTAACCCAAATCCAATTAAAAATAAGGGTTTTAGCCAAAATGGTTTTTTGATTTCAAATTGAATCGTTTGTAAATCAATTTTAGCATTATTGTAATTTATAATTAACTGAATTTTGTAATTTCCTGAAGATAAAGAAGAAAGCTTTAAGTTTTTGTCTGTATAATCTAAGGTTTTCCATTTGGAATCATTTATTTTATAAGAAACGCTGTAGTTTTCATTAGGAACAAAAGATAAAGTAGAAAAATGAATTGCTACGTCATTTTCATCCGGATTTAGTTCGTTTAATTGGTTCAGCTCTTTTCGTTTTCCGTTAACTAAAATCTCATTAATAATTAGTTTAGGTTTTGGAAAACGCCCAATTTCTTGTCTTTTTTTAATTACAATTCCTTTTGAGGTAGCAAATAAAAGCTGATTATTTTTTAAAACAACATCTGTAACTTCAATGTCATTACTTAACGACATTACTTTTTGTGTGTTTTTAGTCTCCAAATCATATTCATAAATACTATTTGCCGTAAATAAATAGATGTAATGACTTCTTATAAAAAAACGGTTAAACTTTTCTTTTGCAAGAAAATTTGGAAGTTTAAAAAGAGAAACTTCATTTTTTGAATTTATTGAATATAATTTTTCTGCAGTCGATAATCCAATAATATCATCTTTATATTTTTGAATTCGAATTAAAAATAAAGTTTCGTTTTTGTATTTTATTTCTTTGTTTTTTCCGTCGTTAGTAATTGCAATTAAGCCATTATTGGTAGCATAATATAGGGTGTTGTTTTTAGAATTATATTCCGTAGATTTTCCGTTTGTATTTGTTAACAACAAAGCTTGATTAAACCCATAAAAACCTTTCTCTTTGTTTTTTTCGAAGACTACATCCCAGCTACTTTTTAAGTTTTTGTCAATATAAAAAATTCCTAAAAGTCCACTTGCTGCAAAAGAAAAATATTTGTCGTCTAATTTTTTTATGTCTTTTATTGCAATAGAAAATTCATTTGTTAGGTTGTTGTTTTTGTTTAAAATGTGAAATTTAAATGAATTAAAAAAAATATTTTCGTTAATAGTATCGGCAAATATTTGACTTATAGAATGATTGCTTTCTGTTTCAAATATTTTTTCAACTGCTAAAGAGTTGCAATCGAGTTTGTATACCAAATCTTTTTCTGCACCGATAAAGATTTTGTTTTTACCCATTGCAAAAGAGTTGGGTCTGGGATATAAATCGATATAATTGTTTGAAAAATCTTGAATATATAAAACCCCTTTATTTAGCGTGGAAACCCAATAGTTTTTATGTTTGTCTTTGAATACAAAGGATATGTTTTGATCAGTAAAATAGGTTTTATTGTGGTTTAATTTCAAATCGTTTTTATAAACCCCGTTAGGTGTGCAAATCCATATAGCATCATCTGTTATGGATGTGTTTTGAGTAAATTCAGCTGGATTGCTTAGTTTGTGTTTATGAAATCTTCCTTTTTCAAAACTGTAATAGTTAGCGGATGATTTTGAATTAATAATTATTTTTTCTTCCCAAGTGTTAATAATTGGAGTGATGATTTCTGCGTAAAAATCTTCAGGTAATTTATGTTTTTTAATTCCATTTTTATGGTCTAATTCATATAAGTTATTACCTAAAACATAGAATTTATCTTTAGTTGCATAACAAAAACGAATTTCTTTGTCTCTAATTAAATGTTTTGCTTTTACTTTTAAAGATTTTAAATCATATACTAGAACAGCTCCAGGTTGAATTAAAAAAAGTTCATTATTTATAATTCCAAATCTAAAGTAACCAAGAGAAGTTTCTTGCGGTAATGCTTTTAAACAACCTTTTTCTACATAATACAAAAAACCATCAAAATTTGCATACCATATTCTTCCATATTTATCTTCTGCGATACAAGAACCCGATTTAGAAGTTTGAAAATCTGCTGTAAATAATTTGAAATCATTACCGTCATATCTGCACAATCCTTTTCCTGTAGCAAACCACATAAAGCCTTTGCTGTCTTGAAAAATATCATACACGCTATTTGAAGGCAATCCAGAAGTTTTGTCAATAGTTATGTGATACGGATTTTGGCAAAAGCCTAAATTCGACAATAACAAAAATAGTGAAAGTAATAAAATTCGCAAATGGAAATGATTTTAAACAAATGTATGAAATACACTTTTAATATTACAAATGAGTTTACCAAACCTAGTTATGGATTAACGAAATTTTATTTCGTAAACTGAAAAAGGGGTTTGGTAAACTCAATGAAAATATAAGTTAGCGCACAAAGTATTTTTGACTCAAATTTTAAATTTATTTATTATGAAAACAATATTACTTCTATTTATGATGCTGATTTTCTCTTTTGGAAATGCACAAATTAATGTTAACGAGGGCTTTGAATCTGGAGCTTTACCTTCAGGATGGTTTTCTTTTGGGGGTGGTGTTGTAAGTTCAACTACACCAATATCAGGTACACATTCAGTTCGTTTTGCTGCGTCTGGCAGTGGCACTGGAGTTAAAGATTTATTGACAGCAGATTATACTTCAACAGGTAATGCTATAAACATTTCCTTTTTCTCTAATGAAGAAGGTGCTGCATTTGTAACTTATGAGGTACTTTATAAAATTAATAATTCTACTCCAGTTACCGTAGGTTTTCAAACACGGGCATCCTCAGCGGTGCCGCAAAACAATACCTATACAATTCCTGTAGGTACAATTCCTGCAGGCAATCTTGTTGATGTTACGATAAGAGTTTATGTAATGAGTGGTTCGGCGAGTATGCTTGTTGATAATGTAGTTATTACTCAGGCTGCTCTCGCAGCTGCCGTGCCAACTATTTCCACACCTTTTGTAAGTTCGATAACTACATCTTCTGCAATTTTTAATTATACTTTAAATGCTAATAATGCAGCAACAACTTCAATAATAAGATACGGAATTGATGCAAGTGCTTTAAATTTACAAGTAACAGGTCATTCTGCTACAGGAGGTACAAATGTTTCAGGAAGTACTCCAATTACTGGCTTATTACCAAATACGCAATATTTTTTTAGTATTGAAGCGACAAATTCTGAAGGTACTACCTTTGGCAGTGGAAGTTTTCAAACTTTAGCTGCTCCACAGCTTATAGCAAATTATACGTTTGACAATACATTAAACGATGTAAATGGTACCAATGCTTTTGCGTCACAACCAGGAATGACATACGGTACCGATAGATTAAACATCGCAAATAAAGCATTATTCATTAATGGTACAGGAACTACAGTATCACTTGCAAATCTTCCTGTTGGTAACAGCTCTAGAACTTTTTCATTATGGATTAAACCGACACAATTTAATGGTGCTAATAGGATTCTCTCGTATGGTATGCCAACAACAAACTTAGCTTACGGAATTTCATTTGATGCAAATAAGATTTATAACTTTAACTGGGAATCCAATGTGTTTTTTACACAGACTCCTGTTTTAAATGTTTGGAAGCACATTGTTTGTACTTACGAACAAACAACAAGTACTGTAAGTATTTACATAAATGGTATTTCAGTCGCTTCTATACCTTATTTTTCTATGAATACTGCAAATAATGGTATACTATATTTAGGCTCTCTTTTTGGTGAGACTGGTTCTACATATATTGGATATGTTGATGATTTACAGATTTATAACTATGCTTTATCTCAAGCAGAGGTTACAAGTTTATATACTAACAACACTTTATCATCATCAGATTTCTCTCAAAACAATCTAGAAGTTGCTTTATATCCTAATCCTGTAAACGATCTTTTAAACATTGAAACCGCTTTAGAGTTACAATCTGTAGAAATTTATAATATTCAAGGTCAAAAAGTACTATCGTCTAATCAAAAACAAATCAATGTTTCTGATTTAGCTGCTGGAATGTACATGGTTCGTATTCAGGATACAGACAATAACATTGCAACTAAGAAAATAGTAATTAAATAATAAATTATGAAGCAATCAAAATTAGAAGAATACAAATTAGAGTTGTTATTGTTTGTTTTATATACTTCTCTATTTACACTCGTTTTTAATTTGTTTTTTTAATAATAAGGAAGCACTCTTAGGAGTGCTTTTTTTATTTTATAGCTTTCGTAAACTGAAAATAGGGTTTGGTAAACTCATCACTTGTAAGGTGATTAGGTAAAAGTATTTTTGTTTCAAACTTTTAAAACTATAATAATATGAAAACAAGATTACTTTTACTAAACTCACTTTTATTAAGTGTATTTTCATTTTCACAAATTCAATTTTCTAATTTATTATTAGTAAATGCAAGCCATAATAGTGTGACAGTAAGTGTTACTCTTGGGAATGCCGATCTTTGTCCAGGTTCACAATATCATATTCAATATGCAACTACCCCATCTTTTTTCCCTGGAGCAGTAGATAATATATATTTAACAGGTAATACTAACGGGGTAAAGACTCATACTTTAACCGGTCTTTTACCAAATACTACCTATTATTTTAGAGCTTTTGCTTTAGTGGGCGATGCTTGTAACTCAGGTGAAATAATATCATCTACTGCAACTTTTTATAGTTCAAGTTTAATAGCTGATTATGATTTTAACAATTCATACAATAATATATTAGGCAACTACCCTTTTGCTTCAAGTTCTGGGACTTCTTTTACCACGGATAGAAACGGAAATGCTAATGCAGCTTTAAATTTAGTTTCAATAGGAACTACAGCAACTATACCTAATTTGCCTTATGATTTAAGTCCAAGAACAATTTCAATTTGGGTTAAGAATTACACTTATAACTGGTTTGTTGCGTCAGCTTGTCCATTTTCCTATGGCACAACTTCAAATACTTATGAGCTTGCCATATATGAAACTTCATTTAATTTGAACCCTTATTCAAGCTTAGCTCAACGTCACAATGTGGACTTGACCCCATTGAGCATAACAAATGCGTTAAATGTTTGGAATCATTATGTAGTCTCTTATGACGGCACGACTTCTAAAATTTATAAAGATGGAGTTCTGTTGTCAACCTTAAACGTTGCAATCATTCCTACTTCTAATAATTCTGACATTTTTAAGTTAGGCTTACTTAATGCTTTTACTTCAGATTATTTTGATGGAGCAATAGACGATTTAAAAATATATAACTATGCTTTAACTGATGCAGATGTTACTAGTTTATATACTAACAATACTCTATCTTCTTCTAATTTCTCTCAAAACAATCTAGAAGTTGCATTGTATCCAAACCCTGTTCATGATATATTAAACATTGAAACTGCTTTAGAGTTACAATCGGTAGAAATTTATAATATTCAAGGTCAAAAAGTATTGTCTTCAAATCAAAAACAAATCAATGTTTCTGATTTAGCTGCTGGAATGTACATGGTTCGTATTCAAGATACAGATAATAACATTGCCACTAAAAAAGTAGTAATTAAATAATATAGTTATATGAAAAAAATTAGCATTATTGCAGTTTTGTCTTTGGGATTACTTTCTATGAACGTAGTGTCTCCAATGAAAATAAATGTTATTATTAGAGAAGAAGTGGTTTCTGATAAATTCGACATCAAAATCAAAAATGACACAGACAATGAAGTAAAAGTTATCAACACAGGAAGTGGCGGTAGTTATTCTTTATCGAAAGGCGCAACAACAACTATCAAAATGGAAGAAGGTGACAAACTTCACTATTATGAAAAAGGGAAAAAAGGAGCATTACTATTAACTGCTTTAAAAGAAATGGATGGAAAAGTACAATTATTGAGTAAGTTGTAGATAAGTTAAATTTTTTTAGTTTTTTTAGTTTTTTTAGATGGCGTTGTTAAATAAAAAGTAGTATTATTTAAAATAAACTGCTTTTTACTTGACAACGCCTATTTCATAGTCGTATATTTGCACTCGGAATTTCAGTGGGTTACACACTACAATGTGTAGCTAGTAAAATTCTTAATCACTTAAACATTTTTAAATGAAATTATCTCATTTTCAATTCACTCTTCCAGAGGAATTATTGGCTGAGTTTCCTACAGAAAACCGCGACGAATCTCGTTTGATGGTCGTAAATAGAAAAACAGGAACAATCGAGCACAAATTGTTTAAAGATATTATTGACTATTTCGATGATGGAGATGTAATGGTGTTGAATAACACAAAAGTATTTCCTGCTCGTTTATATGGTAACAAAGAAAAAACGGGCGCACGTATTGAAGTTTTCTTATTAAGAGAACTAAATGCAGAACAACGTTTGTGGGATGTTTTAGTAGATCCGGCTCGTAAAATCCGTATCGGAAATAAACTTTACTTTGGCGATGACGATTCGTTAGTGGCTGAGGTTATTGATAATACAACTTCTCGCGGAAGAACATTACGCTTTTTATATGATGGATCGTATGAAGAATTTAGAGAAAAATTATTAGAATTAGGAGAAACACCAATTCCAAAATTCATAAACCGTGAAGTAACTCCAGAGGATGCTGATCGTTATCAAACAATTTATGCAAAAGAAGAAGGTGCTGTTGCGGCGCCAACTGCTGGTTTACACTTTTCGAAACATTTATTAAAACGTTTAGAAATTAAAGGAATTGATTTTGCAGAAGTAACTTTGCACGTAGGTTTAGGAACTTTTAATCCGGTTGAAGTAGAAGATTTATCGAAACATAAAATGGATTCGGAAGAAATGAAAATTACGCAAGAAACATGTGATATTATCAACAACGCCAGAGCGAACAAGAAAAAAGTGTGTTGTATTGGTACAACATCGATGCGTGCAATGGAAAGTTCGGTTTCTTCTCAAAGAACTTTAAATCCATTTGAAGGTTGGACAAATAAATTTATTTTCCCTCCTTATGATTTTAGTTTAGCCGATGCTATGGTAACTAATTTCCACATGCCAAAATCAACTTTATTAATGATGGGAGCTGCATTTTGTGGTCACGATTTAATGATGAAAGCTTATAAAATAGCAATTGAAGAAAAATACCGTTTCTATTCTTACGGTGATGCGATGTTAATTATTTAAGAAAAGCAGTTATAAATACTAAGTCTCATCAGAAATGGTGAGATTTTTTTATTTATTTGTCACTTTGCAACTCAGTAACTTTTCCTTACTTTTACAATTCAAACAATTAGCACACGAATGATATTTGAAAATACGCGCGAATTCGCACAAAGTTTAGACGCTCAAGATATACTGAGCAAATATAGAGATGAATTTATTTTCCCGAAAGTAAACGGCAAACAAGTCATTTATTTCACAGGAAATTCACTAGGATTACAGCCTAAAAGAGCTAAGTCTTATGTAGATGAAGTGATGAACGACTGGGCGAACTTAGCAGTAGAAGGACATTTTTATGCCGACAAACCTTGGTGGGATTATCACGAACGTTTTGCAGTTCCATTGAGTGACCTTGTAGGGGCAAAGCCTGCGGAAGTTACGGTCATGAATACACTTACAGTAAATCTTCATTTGCTAATGGTTTCGTTTTATCGTCCATCAGCAAAAAAATATAAAATCATCTGTGAAGAGAAAGCTTTTCCAAGTGATCAATATATGTTCCAATCGCAAGTGGACTTCCATTCAAAAACCGTTGGATTTGACCCAAAAGAAGCTTTAGTCGAAATCAAACGCCGAGAAGGGGAACACAATATTCGTTTAGAAGATGTCTTGGCTAAAATTGAAGAAGTAGGTGAAGAATTAGCTTTGGTGTTAATTGGTGGCGTAAATTATTATACCGGACAAGTTTTTGATATGAAAACCATCACTGAAGCAGGACACAAACAAGGTGCTTATGTAGGATGGGATTTGGCGCACGCAGCCGGAAATATTAAATTGCAATTAAACGAATGGAAAGTCGATTTCGCCGCATGGTGTAGTTATAAATATATGAATTCTGGACCCGGAAATGCATCTGGATGTTTCGTACATGAAATGCACCACAATGATACCGAATTGCCAAGATTTGCAGGTTGGTGGGGACACAATAAAGAACGTCGTTTTAAAATGGAACCTAAATTTGATCCTGTTAGAGGAGCAGTTGGATGGCAAATTAGTAACTTACCTATTTTATCATTAGCACCGTATTTAGCGTCAGTAGAAATGTTTTCCGAAGTAGGAATGGACAAGTTAATTGCTAAAAGAGACTTGATCACGTCTTATTTAGAATTCATTTTACACGATATTGATGAAGCAATTGACGGAACCGAATTTGAAATTATCACACCTTCTGTTCCAGAAGAAAGAGCTTGTCAATTATCGGTTTATTTACACGGTCAAGGAAGGGAATTATTCGATTATCTAATGCAAAACGGAGTAATTACAGATTGGCGTGAGCCAAATGTAATTCGTTTGGCACCCGCGCCATTCTACTGTTCTTTTGAAGATATGTATGATTTTGGACAAATTTTAAAACAAGGAATAACGAAATAAGATATTCAGATTTGTAGATTTTGGATTTTCAGACTGTCCGAAAATCTAAAAATCAGAAAATCCGAGAATCTAATTAAGAACATTCGAAAATCCATTAAACAATGACTAAAGAACAAATCATAGAAAATTTCGATCCATCACAACCTGGTTTGGCAGATGCAACAATTTTTGGATTGCCTTTTTCAGCAGAACAAAGTGATATTATTATCGTTCCTGTGCCGTGGGAAGTTACGGTAAGTTATGGCGCAGGTGCTTCTGAAGGGCCAGATGCAATTTTAGACGCATCGTTTCAGGTTGATCTGCATCATCAGGAATTTCCAGAGTTATGGAAAAGAGGTATTTATATGGACGAAGCTCCAGCACATTGGGCAAAAAATTCAGAAAAATATAAAGGTCTAGCACAGCCAATTATCGAGGCGCTTGAAGCAGGTGAAGATGTTTCAACGTTTCCAGCTTTGCAATCTGATTTAGATAAAATTAATAAAGCTTGTAAAGATCTAAACGAAGAAGTAAAAAACAGAGTGTTGGATTGGATGAATAAAGGCAAATTAGTAGCACTTCTTGGTGGTGATCATTCTACACCGTTAGGTTATTATCAAGCATTAGCAACCAAGTACGAAGACTTTGGGATTTTACATTTAGATGCGCATATGGATTTACGAATTGCCTATGAAGGCTTCACGTATTCACACGCTTCTATTATGTATAATGCCTTGCAATTACCACAAATTTCTAAAATTGTTCAAGTTGGAATTCGTGATTTTTGTGAGCAAGAAGTAGACGTTGTGAATGCCCAAAAAGGACGTGTTTTGGTGCATACCGATTTAGATTTAAAAAAGCAATTATTTGAAGGAAATACTTGGCAACACATCTGCGACAACATCGTAATGGCATTGCCTAAAAAAGTAGCTATTTCTTTTGATATTGACGGAATGAACGCGTTGTATTGTCCAAATACTGGAACTCCGGTACCTGGTGGATTTACTTATGAGCAAGCCGTGTATTTATTAAACCGATTATCAGAATTTGGCAAAGAAATCATTGGATTTGATTTAGTAGAAGTTGCGCCAGGTGAAGATGATTGGGACGGAAACGTCGGAGCAAGAATGTTATTTCAAATGTGCGGAATTTACGCAAAATCACAACAACTAGAAGTGGGAAAAAAAATTGTATTTCCAAAATAATTTTGTAACTTTATACTTTAATAGTTCCCGTAGTCTATTGACATAAACCCCAATATCAATTTAAGACAAATAAGAATGACTCATTTCAGTGTAGAAGAATGGAGAGAATATCCGCTTGAAATACCCGGTAAAGTTCGCTATGCCGTTTCAAATCACGGACGTTTAAAAAGTTTTGATGAAGATATCAAAACAGGCCGCATCTTAAAGGGTGCGTTAACCGAAGGTTTTTTGTTTTTGCGATACAAACGCTTTACAAATGGCGTAGCAAAAAATTATCACGCTTCTGTTCATAAAATGATTGCCGAACTCTTTATCCCAAAAGATGCAGAAGATCAAGAATATGTATTGCATTTAGATTATGATAAATTGAACAATCAACTTTATAATTTAAAATGGGCAACATATACAGAAATGCGCGCGCACGGACATAAAAGTCCAGCTGTGAAAGAAGCTTTCAAAAAATTACAAGAGTTTAATATCAAACGCGATGGTCTAAAACTCACATCAACCCAAGTAATACGTATTAAATTAAAAATGAAGCGTCAAGGAGATAAATTCAGTGTGCGTAAAACTGCCAAAGAATTTAATGTAACCGACATGCAAATTTATCGTATTAAATGGGGTGAAAACTGGGGGCATATCGTTGTCTAGTGAATAATTCTGAGATAATTAGAAGTTTAAATACCAAAACGTGTAGTTATATAATGAAATCATATAATTATATAAGACATTCTATTAAGTACTAGCGTATATTTGCACTATAAATTTTTAAATATTTTGATTATGAAAAGGGTATTAATTTTTGCAACATTAGTCTCGTTGGCATCGTGTAGAGATCAAGCAGCTGAAATGGAATTAGCTAAACAAAACACTATAGATTCGATTCAAGTGGTTCAAGAAAAGCAACGAGTAATTGATTCTATGCAAGCTCTTACAGTTACAAAAGTAGAAAAAGAAGTTGTTTATGTAAATAATAACAATGCTCAACCTGTAGTGCAAAAACGTAAAGGAATGAGTAATACCGCTAAAGGAGCTTTAATAGGTGCTGGTGTTGGCGCAGCAACAGGTGCAGTAGTAAGTAAGAAAAAAGGAACGGGTGCAATTATCGGTGGATTAGCTGGAGCTGCTGTAGGCGCTGGAACTGGAGCAATAATTGACGATAAAAAAAATAAATAATAGGATTAATTATATTTAGTAGAAAAGGAGTTGAATATTATATTCAACTCCTTTTTTTTAATAACTATTTAAATTGTCTATTATATGCTGTGCCTTTTCTTTAATTGTAACTAATTCTTCGGATCTCATTTTGTTAAGTAAAGCAAGCATCATACTCATTCTTTGATTTTTTGCAAAATGTTGTTTTTTCTCATCTAAAAAATGCCAATATAAACTATTAAACGGACAAGCTTTTTCGCCCAGTTTTTCTTTTACATTATAGTGGCAATTCCCACAATAATCACTCATTTTATTGATGTAACTTCCAGAAGAAACATAAGGTTTTGTTGCGACAATTCCGCCGTCTGCATACTGACTCATTCCGCGAGTATTTGGTAATTCTACCCATTCAATCGCATCAATATAAACTCCTAAATACCATTCGTCAACTGCGTCAGGATGCAATTGGGCCAACAAAGAAAAATTACCAATTACCATTAAACGTTGAATGTGATGCGCATAAGCTTCTGTTAAACTTTGTGTAATTGAATGTTGCATACACTTCATCTTCGTTTTTCCGGTCCAATAAAAGTCGGGAAGTTTGTTGTAGTTTTCTAGAACGTTCATCTTAGCATAATTTGGCATTTCTTTCCAATAAATTCCGCGCACATATTCACGCCAACCTATAATTTGTCTCACAAAACCTTCCACTTGTGCCAATTCTATCTCGTCATTATTCTCGAAATAATATGCAATTACCGCATCAATTACTTCTTTCGGACTAATCATTTTTGAGTTCATCGCAAAAGACAAACGGGAATGAAATAGAAATTTATGTCCGGTGAATAATGAATCTTGATAAGTACCAAAATAAGGCAATAAATTTTCGCAGAAGTAAGAAATCAATTGCAAACTTTCACTTCTGGTAGTTGGCCAATTAAAATTCGAAGCAGCAATCGAACCCATAGTTTTAATCCCGTGATTTTCAATTTCGGAAACTAAATCCTCCACATTTTTATGAAATTCTAATGGAAACGGAATCGGAACTTCGTTTTTATATTTACTCCGGTTATTTTGATCAAAGTTCCATTTTCCGTCTAAAGGTTGCGATCCAACCATCAATACATCGTGTTTTTTACGCATCATGCGATAAAAACTTTCCATCAGCAATTGCTTTTTGCCTTCGAAAAAATCTTTCAATTCATAACGCGAAGTATAAAAATGTTCCGATTCATAAACCTTTGAAGGAATATTTAAGATAGAACAAATATTTTTCAACTGTTCATCTAACCGATACTCATCGGGAAATTGATATTCAAAACATTCTATTTGATATTTTTCAATAGTTTGATGAATAAGTTGCTGAAGTGCTTGCGGATTGTCTTGGTCTGAAATTTTAAAATAAACAATATGATGTCCGTTCTTTGAAAGTGCATTAGAAAAATTTCGCATCGCCAAGAAAAAAGCCGCGACTTTCTGAATATGATGTTTCACATAATCCGTTTCCTGACGCATTTCGGCCATCAAGTAAATTACATTTTCATCCACTTTTTCAAACCAAGAATGTTGACTGTTTAATTGATCACCAAGAATTAATCGTAACGTTTTCATCTTAAAATAATTCAGGGATTAACCATGTTTTTTGAAATTTTTTATCTGCATCATACATATCTGCTTGGCGTTTGATGTTGAATTTTCTATCGCGAGGATCGTTTCCAACGCCGGCATTGTAAATCCAATTGCCATAATTACTATGCACATCATAATCAAGTAGCATACTTTCAAAGTACGAAGCACCAATTCGCCAATCTTGTTCCCATTCTTTTGCCCAATAACTCGCCACATTTTGACGACCGCGATTGCTCATCCAACCTGTTTTTTGCAATTCAATCATATTCGCATTTACAAAATGTTCGGGCGTAGTCCCGTTTTTCCATTGCTGAAATGCTTTTGGAGTTTGATTCCAATGGTATTCTTTTTGTAAAATCCCACCTAATTGAAAGAGTTTACTATCATGTTTTAAGGAAATATATTTGAAATAATCACGCCATAATAATTCGAAAATTAACCAATACGTATCTTCGTTTTTGATCACTTTTTTCTCATATTGTTGCACTTCCCAATAAATCGTTTTAGCAGAAATACTTCCGTTAGCTAACCAGGCCGACAATTTTGAACTGTAATTTTTTCCAAGTAAACCATTTCTTGTTTTTTTATACACCGAAAGTTTCTTAGTTTTCCAAAAATAGTCGTCAATTCTTTCTTTAGCTTGATTTTCGCCACCTTTAAACGGGAACGCAGTTTTGGAATGCTGTTCAAATGCTTCAAACCCTAAATCGTATAAAGTGGGAATAGACGTAAATTCTTCAATCGTATTAGTTGTCGGTTTCGGATGGATGAAAACTGTTGGTCGCACACGAACTTTCTTTTCCAATAGCTTTCTAAATTCTGTAAAAACTTCCGGAAGTTTGTCCCAACTTTCAAACGGAACATCATCCGGATGAAATAGAAATTGATCGTAATAAGTTTTCCAATTTAAAACGGGAATCAACTGCCGGATTTCGGTTGCAACCGCTAATTCTTCACTCGTCCATTCTTTTTGGGAATAAATCGTACTTATTTGATATTCCGCACAAACCGACGGAATTATTTTTTCAGGATAACCGTAATATACTAAAAATGTAATGTTTTTTTTACCCAGATTCTCTTGCAATTCCGTTAAGGTTTCTAACAAAAATTTGGCTCTGTATTTTTCCGTCTTCTTAAATCCATAAATGGTGTTTTCAAACTGTCTTGGATCAAGGCAATAAACACCAATTACACGTTCATTCTCGGCACAAGCATTATACAAAGAGTGGTTGTCTGTTATGCGTAAATCGTTTCTAAACCATACTAATCCGTTCATTTTATTTCGTTTTATTCATTCTACATTTATCACTGCAATACAAAACTTCGTCCCAGTTTTTCTCCCATTTCTTACGCCAAGCAAAAGGACGATTGCAAGTTTTGCAAATTTTCTCGGGAAGGTTTACTTTTTTATGAGCCATTTATAACATCGATTTCGTGGGTTGATCAGGTCTTGCGTAATGAAAACGATCTTTGATTTTCGGAAGAGCATAACCATCTAAACCATTAATTGTTACAACATTTCCCCGATCTAATTGAATCCAATTGTCATCGTGTAATAAATTCTCATCTACATATAATTCTTCCACTGAAGCTATAATGTGAAGGCATCCATTTTCTTTAATTATATATTCGTTTAAAAATTTACAATATAATTTTACCGGACTTCCTTTGACGAAAGGTGTCTGATGATTGGCGATATATTCAGGCTCTAAATTGGTTTTATCAAATTCAGAAATTGGCTCTTCATAACTAGCAGAAGAATGGTGTGCGTCGGAAATCATATCACTTGTAATGTGATTCACAGTGAAATAGCCTGTTTCTTTGATGTTTTTATAAGTATCTCTAGGAACAGTTGTGGGCCTAAGAATAAAACCAATTAACGGTGGTTCGCTACCTAAATGTGTAACACTACTAAAGATGGCCACATTTAAAGTACCATTTTCAGATAATGTGCCTATTAAATTTGCCGATTTGTAACCAGTAATACAATTTAACAAATTTAAGCGAGGCACTTTTGACATAGAAGACAATTCGTCTTTTGAAAATTTACGCATCGATTTTTTTATTTCAAAGATACATTTTGTTTAACTAAAATCTATATAAATTAAACAAAAATGCATTTACAATTGAAAATATCTTTAAAACAAGTCGTTACAGCGTATATTTTCAGTACTTTTGCCTTTCAAATTTTTAAACAAACTTGATGCAAACGCCACAAAAAATTGCTGTTGTAGGTTCCGGATTAGTTGGAACATTATTAGCAATCTATTTAAAAAGAGCTGGACATACCGTTGATGTGTACGACAGAAGTCCCGATATTAGAACGGTCGAATTTTCGGGTCGTTCTATTAATTTGGTGATGTCAAATAGAGGTTGGAAGGCTTTAGAAGATGTAGGTTTAGCCGATGAAATCAGAAAAATTGGAATTCCAGTAGATAAAAGAGCGATTCATTTACAAGATGGAAAGCTAAATTATCAAGCATACGGAAGAGAAGGCGAAGCTATTTTTTCCTTGTCTAGAGGAATTTTGAATCGTAAAATGGTTGATTTGGCCGAAAAAGAAGGTGTAAACTTCTTTTTTGAACATAAAATTTGGGATGTAAATTTAGTCACGGCAACTTTGTTTGAAGGCGAAACCGAACAAGGAGCTTGGACCGAGTTAAAATACGATAAGGTTTTTGGCGCTGACGGTGCTTTTTCAAGAATTAGACACAGAATGCAACGCCAATCAATGTTTGATTATTCGCAAGAATTTATGAAAATCGGTTATAAGGAATTGTATATTCCTGCTAATGCTGATGGTTCGGCTAAAATCGATAGCAATTCCTTACACATTTGGCCAAGAGGTAATTTTATGTTGATGGGATTAGCGAATTTAGATAATTCATTTACGTGCACTTTGTTTATGCCAATTGAAGGCGAGAATTCTTTTGCAAAAATAAAAGATGTAAATTCTCTAGTCAATTTCTTCGATAAATATTTTCCAGATACGAAAGAAGTTATTCCAGATTTAGTTCGAGATTTCTTTAAAAATCCTACGAGTTACTTGGCAATAATGAAATGTTTTCCGTGGACTTATGAGGATAAAGTTGCTTTGATTGGCGATTCTTCGCACGCAATTGTTCCGTTTTATGGACAAGGAATGAACGCTGGATTTGAAGACATCACGATTTTAAGTGAGATGATGCAAAAATATGGCGACGATTGGAAGACGATTTTCAAAGAATACGAAATTTCAAGAAAACCAAACGCAGATGCTATTGCCGAATTATCGCTGAGAAATTTCATCGAAATGAGCGATTTAACAGCCGATGCAAATTTCATATTACAAAAGAAAATCGAAAAATGGTTCTCCGACAAACATCCCGAAAAATGGATGCCTTTATATAGTAGAGTAACTTTTAGCTTACAACCTTATTCGGAAGCCTTGGCTATTGGTGATTTCCAAAATGAAATTATGCAAGAAGTATTGCAAATGGAGAATATAGAACAGATTTGGGATTCCAAAGAAGTTGAAAATAAGATCTTAGAATTATTACAAAACTAAAACATAAAAAAAGCTGAATTTATTTTTCAGCTTTTTTTATGAATAGTAATTATTCTTCTCGGTTAACTAAATCCATACTAAATGCGGGAGTGCAAATCGCAAGATATTCGCAGGGTTCGTCAAAGGGATTTGAATATTGAACTCGTGTGTTTTTCTCAATTTTTATGGATTGACCTGTTTCTAAAATTACGGTATCCTCTTCAATAATAAATTTCTTTTTACCTTTAATGATATAAGTATATTCATCAAATTCTGGCGTTTGAAAAGGTTCACTCCAACCCGGAGGTGCAATCATGTGGGCAATTGAAATGTCTTTATTGTTAGTTGTCGCCAAACCGTGATGTTCTTCAATTGTTTTTCCATCAGTTGTAGGAACGATAAACGGTGTGTTTTGTATAAAATATTTTTTCATTAGTTCTTAATTAGCGTTTCTAAAATCTGTTCTAATTTTTTGATATCGTCCTGATTGATATCGTTTAACTGAAAGTCAAGATGCGAATTGTTTTTCTTCAATAGTATTAAATTATTGTTTTCCAGTTGAAAAGACGCAATTTCTTTGAAAATTAATCTTTTACTTTTTGAATTGACTTTAATTTGTCCGCCTCTTTTATTCCAAAGGAAATAATTTTTGTAAAAATAAGTTCTCATTTGCGGAAATGTAGTTAACACCGCAGAAAAACCGGCTAATCCAGCAAGTCTACTATTTAGGAAACCAAATACTGCAACAAGACCAATTATTAAGCAAATGACACCTAAAATCATTATAAATGTGTCGAAATTCTTTTTAAAACCTAATTCTGTAAAATGTATTCTTTTCATTATCGCTTAAACATTTTCGTCAGTAAGCCAAAAGCTCCACGAATAAAACTCGCACTCGTAACCACTTTAGTAATAGATTTTCCTAAAACTTCGGTAGTACTTGGTTCTTCTTTTACTCTTCGCGTTGGTTTAACTTCTTTGCGTTCAACAGCTATTTCTTGTGCTTGAGCAATTTTTTTATTTAATAATTCGTAAGCACTTTCTCGGTCTATAACTTCGTTATATTTTTTAGCCAATTTCGATTTAGAAATAGCCGAGTCAATTTCACTTTCAGACAAAATATCCATTCGGCTCATTGGCGCACGAAGCATTGTTGCTACTAGCGGCATAGGTGTTCCTTTTTCGCTCAAAGCAGTAACAAAAGCTTCACCAATTCCTAAAGAAGTTAAGACTTCATCTGTTTTGTAAAAAGTAGTTTCCGGATAATTTTCTGCGGTTATTTTAATTGCTTTTCTGTCATTGGCCGTAAAAGCTCGTAAAGCGTGCTGAATTTTTAATCCCAATTGTGCCAAAATTCCTGTGGGAACATCCATCGGATTTTGAGTGATGAAATAAACACCAATTCCTTTCGAACGAATTAATTTCACAATGGTTTCAATCTGATTTAGTAATGTTTTACTCGCTTCTTGAAAAATTAAGTGTGCCTCGTCAATAAAAATCACTAATTCTGGCTGACCTGAATCGCCTTGTTCGGGCATAGTATTATAAATTTCTGCTAGTAAGCTCAACATAAAAGTGGAGAATAGTTTTGGGCGATCTTGTATGTCAGTTAAACGAATGATGTTGACAAAGCCATTTCCATTTTCGTCAATTCGCATTAGGTCGCTAATCTCAAATGATTTTTCACCAAAGAAAACGGTAGCTCCTTGCTGTTCTAACTCGATAATTTTTCTTAAAATTGAACCGGTAGAACTAGTTGAAATTCTTCCGTATTCCGATTCAAATTCGACCTTTCCTTCTTCCGTAGCGTATTGTAATATTTTTTTAAAATCTTTCAAATCCAACAAAGGATAACTTTTGTCATCACAATATTTGAAAATTACAGAAACTATACCCGTTTGTGTATCATTTAAATCTAAAATTCGAGAGAATAAAACAGGTCCAAATTCAGAAACAGTTGCTCTTAATCGCACACCGTTTTGTTCTGAAATTGTCATTAATTCTACTGGAAAAGCTTTGGCTTCATACGGAATTGAAATCTTCTGATGTCTTTCTGAAATAAAAGATTTTTCTTCACCAGGCATTGCTATTCCAGAAAAATCACCTTTAATATCCATCATTAAAACAGGAATTCCTTTTTGTGAAAGTTGTTCAGATAATACCTGAATCGTTTTCGTTTTCCCCGTTCCTGTAGCGCCAGCAATTAATCCGTGACGATTCAACGTTTTCAACGGAATCTTTACGTGTGTATTTGGAACAGCTTCCCCTTCAAATATTCCGCCACCAAGCGTGATATAATCACCTTTACAAGAATATCCTTCATTTATATGTTTGCTAAATTCTTCTGTTTTGCTCATTTTTTTTGGATTATGAATTTCAAAAGTATGGAATTTCAAGATTAATGACAAGTGCAAGCCTAAAGCAATAATAAAAAGCAACATAGATTTATTAAATTTCATAAACTTTAGTGCTTTTCGAGATAGTTATTTGAAAAGCTTTTTTCTTTGAAGGTCCAATTTCTGACAGCTATTTTCTGAATTCTAATATCCAAGTCGTATCTTTGCAAACTATTTAGAGGAAAAATGTTAAAGAAAGAAACACAATTAGCGGTTGAAAAAGGTGAAATGTTGCCTTTAATGGAGGAGTTTTACACCATTCAAGGAGAAGGTTTTCATACCGGAACTGCTGCTTATTTTATACGAATTGGTGGTTGTGATGTGGGTTGCCACTGGTGTGATGTCAAGGAAAGTTGGAATGCAGCGTTGCATCCTCCAACCGAAACGGATGTAATTGTTGCCAACGCCAAAAAATATGCAGACACAGTTGTAGTTACTGGTGGCGAACCCTTAATGTGGGATATGCAAGCTTTGACTTCAAAATTGAAAAATCAAAATCTAAAAGTGCATATCGAAACTTCGGGAGCTTATGAAGTTACAGGTTCTTGGGATTGGTTTTGTTTGTCGCCAAAGAAAAATAAATTACCGGTTCAAAGCGCTTATGACATCGCAAATGAATTAAAAGTTATCATTTATAACAAACACGATTTTATTTTTGCGGAAGAACAAGCAGCACAAGTAAACCCAAACGCAATCCTTTTCTTACAACCTGAATGGAGTAAAAAAGAAGAAATGACACCTTTAATTGTTGATTATGTAATGAATAATCCAAAATGGAGGGTTTCGTTGCAAACGCATAAATATTTGAATATTCCGTAAGAGAAAATTCAATCTGAATTAGAACGGCAAGATTAAATAATGGTTATTCTTGCCAAATAATCAAAATGTGCTCCTTCTTTAATCAATTCACAGTTTAAACCATTGTGATTGCTGGCGTTTTGCAAAGTGTTGTAATCTAAATACAACCAATCAAAAGTATCTTCAGTTTCGTTTTTGTATTGAACTGTAAAGGTTAATTCGCCATAATAACCATCGGCAGGAACTTCATAAGCACCATCTTCGTCTTGGTCATACATATAAATTAAGTCGGAAGAATCAATTAGAATTTGTCCGCCTTCATTTAAAAGTGATTTCAGTTTTTGAAGATAAGTGGAGATTTTATCCAGTTTTCCAAAGATTCCCGTTCCATTCATCAACAATAGAATCGTGTCGAAATTTTCAGAAGGATCCATTTCTAAAATGTCAACTACTTTGCAATTTTTTAAACCTCTTAATTCACAAGCTTTAATTGCATTTTCTGAAATATCAATTGCCGTTACATCAAATCCTTTTTCTTGCAAATACAATGCGTGGCTTCCGGCACCACAACCAACATCTAAAATTTTTCCTTTCGAAAGTTGTAATGCTTTTTGTTCCAATTTTGGCATTTCATTAAAATCCCGAAACAAATAGGCAACACTCATTTCATCTGCTTCCGAAATTGAAGTTTCAGTAAGCAAATCTTCAGGTGAATTATTGGTTTGATAATCTAAAATGGCTTTTCCGAAAAGGTCTTTCATTACTTTTTGTTTAAATTGTAAGATTTGAAGTTTCAAGTTGTTTAACTTTGCATCAGAAATTAAATAAAATGCTAAAGCCAAATTTAAACGAACTCGGGAAACTTGCCAAAGATACGCATATCGAAACCAAAAAGTATTTCGATAAGCTAAAAAAGAAGACGCCTAAAAATTTGGATTATGTAATGCAAGATTTGCACAATGCCGAATTTAAAAAGACCGATTGTTTAGATTGTGCCAATTGCTGTAAAACAACCGGACCGTTATTTACATCAGCCGATATTGAACGAATTTCCAAAAGCTTTCGCCAGAAACCACAACAATTCATTGAGCAATATTTGCGTATTGATGAAGACAACGATTACGTTTTAAAAAGTGTTCCGTGTACGTTTTTAGACAGCGACAATAAATGTTTTATTTACGATGTGCGTCCAAAAGCTTGCAGAGAATTCCCACATACCGATAGAAAAAAGTTCAATCAAATTACTGATTTAACGTTGCAAAATGTTGCCATTTGTCCGGCTGCTTATAATATTGTGGAGAAAATGAAGGAGAAGTTACCTTTGTAAAAAGTGTTGAATATTAGTTTGGCATTCTGAGCTTGTTTCAGAATCTATCCACTTATTCATAAATCAAATACTTCGCTCGAACACTTTTAAATTTTGTTAAACCATTTTCCCACGTTTTTCTGATTGCATTCTCGGTTAATCCTGCTTCAACTTGTTGACGTAATTTTTTTGTTCCCGCTAATTTCGTAAAGAAATCATTGAAGAAAACCGTTTTATCTGAAGTATTTTGATACGCTTTCAACAACCATTTCAATTCCAAACGGTTTACTTTTTTAGCTTGAATCAAATCTTCACCAAAACATAATTTGCCGTTATGCACTGGATCTTTCGCTCCAAAATTAGGTTTAGGTGTAAAACTAAAATTAAATACCGTCTTCGATAAAAACGGCGAACCATAAATTTGAAACTGCTTTTCTGTTCCTCTTCCTAAGCTCACATTAGTCCCTTCAAAAAAGCACAAACTCGCGTATAAATTAATTGATTGATCGTTAGGTAAGTTTGGCGAAGGCTTGACGGGTAAGTTGTATTTCATTTCGTGAGTGTAATTCACGCAAGGAATCACTGTTAAATCGCATTGTATTCCATTATTCAACCATTTTTCACCATTAATCATTTTTGCATATTCACCAATGGTCATTCCGTGCAACACTGGAATTTCGTGCATTCCTACAAAACTTTTATGTGCTGCCTCTAAAATCGGACCATCAACAAGTCCACCATTTGGATTTGGACGATCTAGCACTATCAATTGAATATTGTTCTCAGCACAAGCTTCCATCACATAATGCAACGAAGAAATATAGGTGTAGAAACGAGCGCCCACATCTTGCAAGTCAAAAACCATAACATCAATGCCTTTCAATTGTTCCGATTTTGGTTTTTTGTTGTTGCCATAAAGCGAAATAATTGGCAAGCCTGTTTTCGTGTCTTTTCCATCAACGATTAATTCGCCCGCATCAGCTGTTCCTCTAAAACCGTGTTCTGGAGCATAAATTTTCTGAACATTAATATTTTTTTCTATAAAAAAGTCAACAATCGATTTTTGAACTACTCTAACGCCTTTATCACTTCCTGTGCTGGTGTTGTTTTTTATTGCGAAAAACTCTTGAACCGTTATAATTCCCGTCTGATTGGTCACTACTCCAACTTTTTTATCCTTCAATAAAGGTAAATATATTTCATAATTTTCTGCACCCGTTTTAAACGCCTGAAATTCAACATTAGTTTTTAGGGCAATCGTCTTTTTCTCAGCCTTTGGTTCCGTATTTTCCTTTTTGCTACTTCCGCAACAAACTATTAGTAAAGAAAAAAATAAAAATGTACTTTTGATAAATAATTTAGACGTCATAAAACTTGGATTTAGAATTTTTCATAGCTAAAAGATTAATTACTGCTAAAAGTTATAAAAGTAGTATTTCTTCGCCAATTATAAAAATTGCGATTACTGCTATTTCAATTGGAATAGTTATGATGATTATGGCGGTTGCGACAGGAGTTGGTTTGCAAGATAAAATCAGAGAAAAAGTAGCTGCTTTTAATGGACACATAATCATCTCTAATTTCGACGATAATCAATCGGAGGTGACTACCGAACCTATTTCCATCGAGCAAAATTTCTATCCGAAGTTTAAAAATATAGATGGTATTAGTCACATTCAAGCAGTAGCAAGTAAAGCAGGGATAATTCGTACTGAAAGTGCCTTTGAAGGTATAATATATAAAGGTGTTGGAACAGACTATGATTTCACCAATATGCAAGAATATTTAGTTTCTGGTAAAATTCCCAATTTAAAATCCGAGCTCAATACTGAAGTTTTAATATCAGAATACTTAGCAAAACGCTTACACTTAAAAGTAGGCGATAAGTTTCTGACATTTTTCATGAAAGAAAAAGGAAAATTACCAAATAAGAGAAACTTCTTAATCACCGGAATCTTTAATTCAGGTTTTCAAGAATTTGATGCTACTTATGTAATTGGAGACATCCGTCACGTGCAATTAATTAACAAATGGAAACCTAGTGAAGTAGGTTCTTTCGAAGTTTTTCTCGATGACTTTTCAAAAATTAAGGAGAAAGGCGAGCAAGTTTATAAAGAAATTCCGCCCACTTATAACAGTATAACCATTGAAGAAAAATATTACAGTATTTTCGAATGGCTAAAGCTTTTTGATTTTAATATCGTTGTCATCTTAATTGTAATGATTGTTGTTTCTACCATAAATATGGTTGTAGCATTGTTAGTTTTAATTTTAGAGCGTACACAAATGATCGGAATTCTCAAGGCAATGGGTGCAAACAACTGGAATATTCGCAAAATATTTCTTTACAATGCTTTTTATTTGATAGCTCGTGGTTTACTTTACGGCAACCTAATTGCTATTACCTTATTGCTCATTCAAAAAACTTTTGGAGTCATTCAACTTAATCCCGAAAGTTATTACGTCAACCAAGCGCCAGTTAGTATAAACCTGTTTCACATACTGATATTAAACGGGGGAACAATTTTCGTTTGTGTATTTGTCTTAATGATTCCTTCTTATATCATTACAAAAATTTCGCCCGTTAAAGCAATACGTTTCGATTAATTTTCCCAGCAGCACACATTTAGGATTTCATAAGACTTTTGGTCCCGCTGTGCGTTCTATCTTTTTACAAACCCACCAGGTTTTTGAACCTGCTGTTTTTCTAAAAAGGATGCCACTTCCATCGGGGCTATAATACACTAGTATTTTTTCAATTCACTTTCCTTCCAAACTTTGTCCTGCTATCCCGATATTTCGGGACTCGTTTCAGCGTCTCAATTGCTAGTCCTAATATATAAGGAATAAATTTCCCCAACCATTTCGCCAATCCTTATCCTGCAATCCCGATCCTTCGGGAATCGTTTCAGTATCTCATTATTTCAACACCTATATGTAAGGAGAGCTTCTTTCAAATCCTATCTTAGGAACTAAAGTACTTTCCATTTAAGAAACAATACAACCGTACTTTAAATATTATAATAAAATATACACCTATATATAAGGAGCGCTTCTTTCAAATCCTATCTTGGGAATTAAATTACTTCCCATTTAAGAAACAATAAAAGCGTGTTTTAAATATAATAGTAAAATTCACACCTATATATAAGGATTGATTTTTCGAAACAACCAAAATTCAAGTGTAATTCCATAATTTAAATCTGCATTAAAATAAAAATGCTAAAAAGCTGCACGGCTAGAATTGTGTAAAAGCAACCAAAAACGACGATTTTCAACAAAATTGCTTTTATTTTTAAATTGACACAACTAATTTGAATAGGAGTGGGCTTATGTGCTACGAGCAATAGATCACAAAGA